>DATKPJ010000163.1:0-22326 GCA_035524195.1 Occallatibacter sp. | reverse complement strand
GACGAGCAGGCTGACGTAGTTCTCGAACTCGGAGTAGCTCGAAAATGCGTCGGGGATCCCGGTGCGGGGAAAATTTTCAAATACTTTGGCGCGGTAGCCTTTGTAGCCGGTGTTGAGGCCGAGCCAGAAGGGCGAATTGGTGGCCAGCGCCATGATGTGGGGCAGAAAGTAGCGCATCGAATTCATGATGCGGATGGCGGCTTCGCGGTCTTCGATGCCGACGTGGACGTGGAGGCCGAAGATGAGGTTGGCCCGGGCAACGAGTTGCAGATCTTTGACCACCTGGTGATAGCGCGGATCGGGATAAATCTCCTGCGTACGCCAATCGGCGAAGGGGTGGGTGGCGCCGGCAACAAGCTGCAGGCTGTGCTCGCGGGCGAGCTTGATCATTTCGCGGCGTAGCTCGTAGATGTCTTCGCGTGCCTCGTCGATATTGCGGCAAATGCGGGTGCCGACCTCGACGACCGAGGTGTGCATCTCGGCCTTGACGCGCTCCTGGAGGCGCATTTTGCCCTGGGCGAGCATCTCGGTCTGGATGTGGGAGCGCAGGTCGCGCGTAACCGGATCGATGGTCTGGTACTCCTCTTCAATTCCAAGCGAGAAGGAAGGACGCATGGCAGGTTCCTCTGGAACGGCTTGCGCTGATTGTAAGGCAGAGACGAGAAAGAGCTGTCCGAATGTGTTGCTCCATGCGCTCTCAGGATGACAAGCCGTGTAGAGCACCCGGACGCGGTCGCCAACCTTGAACTGTGGTGGCTTTGAGCGGATCTGCGCAATCTGCATCCATTTCAGCCCATCCTGCCCCGTGAACTCGAAGGCTGATGTAATAGCTTCCTTGGTGCCTGCCCGGTCAGGTTGCGGCCGGGTCGTGCTAATGAATGAAATTTGTTTCGCTTTTTATTCGCTTTTGCGCTATGATGCGGCCGTGCGATGAACCTCTTTACCCATTTGGATACGGAACCGACGTACGAGGAGATTGCGGCGGGAGCCGTGCTGATGCGCGGTCTGGCGCTCGAGCAGGATTGCGAGTTTCTTGCTGCCGTGGACGAAATTGTGGCTGCTGCTCCGCTGCATCGCACGGCGACGCCAAGCGGGCTCCCGATGCAGGTCATGGTAACGGACTGCGGTGATCCTTCGGCCTTTCAGAGGCGCTGGGATTCGGATAATCCGCAGAACCGGAGACCGTGGCCGCCGATTCCGAAGGTGCTCAGGGAATTTGCGCTCCGGGCGGCAGTGAGGGCCGGGTTTCCCAGGTTCCGGCCGGACTCGTGCCATATCAATCGCTACCAGGCGGGGACCAAGCTGGGCCTGCATCAGGACAGGCATGAGCGGGATTTTGAGCAGCCGATTGTCTCAGTGTCGCTCGGATTGCCGTGCGTGTTTCTCTTCGGAGGGTTGCAGCGCACCGACAAGGCGCGGCATATCCTGCTGGAACATGGGGACGTTATCGTGTGGGGAGGGCCGTCGCGCATGTGCTTTCATGGCGTGCAGCCGTTGAAGCCGGGGAGCCACCCGCTGACAGGGCCGTACCGGATCAACCTGACGTTTCGAAAGATTGCGTGAGGACTAGGAACCAGGGACCGAGTGCACTGGTGGCTCAGGCTGAGGCTGTTGGAGGAGTTTGCTTTCTCGGAGTGGCCTTCTTCGCCGCCGATTTTTTGGCTGCAGTTTTCCTGGCGCGCGGCTCTGGCGTCGGTGCGCCGAGGAAGGCGGACCATTTGAGGTCGAGGAGCTGCGGTGCGGTATGAGCCTTGGCGAGCGCGAGCTCGGCAACCTCGCGGACGATCCAGTCAAAATTGGCCTGGCCGACGGAGTGGAGATCGGCGTCGGGCGCCGGGTTCATGAAGTCGATGGCGTAGGGGATTCCGTTTTCGACTGCGAACTCGACGGTGTTGAGATCATAGCCCAGCGCCTGGCAAAGCGTAAGCGCGTCTTTCTCGACGCGCGCGAGGAGCTTCTTGTCGTAGGCAGGCGGGTTCTGAATATAGCGCTCATGGTGCGGACGGCGCGGGTCGTAGGGCATGATGTGGACCTTCTTCTGACCAACAACGTAGCAGCGGAAGTACTCGTTGAAGTCGACTGCTTTCTGGTACATCATGCAGAGCTGGTGCGAAGTGTCGTAGGCGGCAAAGAACTCTTCGCGGCTGTGGATGTGGTGCACGTCGCGCCAGCCGCCGCCGTCGACGGGCTTCATGAAGCCATGCTCGCCGACGTAGGCAAAAACCGAGTCCCAGTTGAGCGGGTATTCGAGATTGCGCATGGAGCGATCGGTCGTGCCTTCGGGGTGCTTCTTGTGGGGCAGGATGACGGTGGGCGGAACGGCAACGCCGAGCTTCGCGGCCAGCGAATAGTTGAAGAATTTGTCGTCGGCCGACCACCAGAAGGGATTGTTGATGATGACCGTGCCATTGAGCGCAGCATGCTTGAGGAAGGCGCGATAGAACGGTATGTCGTGGGAAATGCGGTCGACGATGACGGCGTAGGGCGCGGGCTTGTCGAGGTGGGCGGCGCCGGTTTCGACGAACTCGGCCTGAATTCCGGGAACGTTGCGCTCATTGATGTGGGCAACGAGCGCGCCGGGAAAACTGTTTTCCATACCGAACAGGACGCCGATCTTTTTCATGCGCTGATCCCTCCTCGAAATGCGGCAGCGGAGCGGGCCGCGAGGCCAGTCCGACATAAGTTTACGGTAGATATGGCCTTTGGCCGCAAGTGTGTTGTTCGGCACTGACTCACGGACCGCGAAGGGGTACGGTGAGACCGTAAGCGGTACCGGAGGCGCTTGTGAATTACCGCGTATTGACGGTTTCAAGGGAGTTTGGAAGTGGCGGAGGACGGGTTGCGAAGGCAGTTGCAGACGCGCTGGGATGGAAGCTGCTGGACAGCGCGCTGATCGAGGCGATCGCCTGCGCTTCGCATGTGGAACCAGGCGTGGTGAGCAGCTATGACGAGCACGTCGAGGGCTGGCTGGCGCGGATGAATCGGCACGCCATGCGCGGAGCAGCGCTGGCGGCCGGAGTGGTTCCCGACGCGAAGACCTGTTTCGATCCTGACATCATGGCGGAGTTGACGCGGCAGATCGTGGAGCAGGCTTACACAGACGGAAATTGCGTCATCGTGGGGCGCGGCGCGCAATGCATCCTGCAGCGAAGGCGGGATGCGTATCACGTCTATGTATATGCGCCGCTTCAAGACCGGATTCAGCGCCTGCGGACGCGCCTGGGGCCCGGCGTCAACATCGAGGAGCGGATTCGCGCAGTAGATGAAGAGCGGGCTCACTACATGAAACTACGATTCGCGAAGGCGTGGAACAATCCGCATCTCTATGACCTGTTGATTTCATCCTGCGAGGGCGAGGAAGCGACAGCACGCGTGATTCTGTATGCGATGACGGGGCGCTCCGCAGAAGATTCCAGATCGCTTGCAGATCGCAGCGCGGCGACGGTGAGCTAGACCAATCTCTGCAGCTGGCTGATGTGATTCAGGTCGTGGCCGGCCATGGTTTCCACGATGGTCTTGAAAGTCATCTTGCCGCGTTCGGGATGTGTGACGGACTTGGACGCATGCTCCGGCAGACCCAGTTTGATGAGCAACAGGTTCCAGTTGCGCAAGGCGGCAAAGGTTGCCAGGGCCTGCGCGGCCGGAATGTACGGATAAGGCTCTGCCCACTTCTCCTGATCAAAGGGCTGAATGACGTGGTCGTCTTCGGCAAGCGTCTGCCGCAGGCGAAAGCCAAAGGCGAGTTCACAGTCAGCGAGATGACAGGCGATTTGTGCAGGACTCCATTTGCCCGGCGCGGGTGACAGGTTTGCCTTCTCCGGGCCGATGGTTCGGATGAGGCTGGAGAGAGTGGATGGGGTGGACGCGAGGATGACTTCGAGCGCGCGACCATCAAGAAACCTGGCATAGGGATTGAGTGCACTCATGAAGGAGTCTCCTGACAAATTGGACGTCTTTATCTTCGCACCTTGGTGCGAAGGCGCAACGTATTTGATTGCAAAGGTTTCCCACAGAGGCGGTCCAATGTTCCGCTACCGTTGGCAGGCTTTTGATTTATTCACGAGCGACGGTGCCTGCTCAAAGGTATTCCTGCACCATGCGCTGCCAGGTCGGCCAGTCGTGGGCGTTCCATGAGTCCCAGGTATAGAGCTTATGGGGAATACCCCTGGAGCTCATGATGCGGTCGAGATTCTGATTCTGGCCGAGGCACTGGTCGTCCCAGCCCGTGCCGAGAATGTAGGTGTTGCGGCGGTAATGATCGAAATACCAGGGATCGCTCAGGTTGGGAAGGTAGTGCGTGGGCAGGTTGAAGTAGCAATCCTGATCGTAGTACCCATGGAGGAAGTTGGAAAGGTCGAACGCGCCGGACATGGAAAGAAAGCCGGTGAACAAATCGGGATGGCGGAGCGCGATGTTGACGGCGTGATAGCCGCCAAAGCTGCAGCCGAGCGAGACCAGGTGCGGATCATGGTTCTTGAGGCGGATGAGCGGAAGGACCTCGTGAATGAGATAGTCCTCGTATTGCATGTGGCGGGCGATGCGCCAGCGCGGAGGCACGTTGCGGTTGTACCAGCTTTCCATGTCGAGGGAGTCGGCGCAGTAAATCTGAAGATGGCCGCCGTCGATGCGGCCGGCGAGCGTGGCGATCATCTGCCGGTCTTCAAACTCGTAAAAGCGTCCACCCGAGGTGGGAAAGACGAGGACGGGCAGACCCGCGTGGCCGAAGACGAGCAACTCCATGTCGCGGCCAAGTCGGCTGGAATACCACTTGTGATACTCACGGTTCATGGGGCGCGAATCTCTCCTGGAAAGGGCAAATTGGGAGAAGCGAGGCTTTCTTGATACTGTAGCAGCGATGGACCAGCCCCTGGCTTGTCGAGAGATCACGGGGCCCGGCAAGGATGGGAATTGGAGCGACCACCGACGGAAGACACAACAGAGAATCTGCCGCCACCGGGTGAAGACACGCCGCACCCGCGGCTTCGGCTGCATCACGACTTTCCCAGCATTTACCTGCCCGACACGCACAACCTGATCGTCTACGTTCCGCCGGGGTATGACGAGGAGCCGGAGCGCGCGTATCCGGTGCTCTACATGCAGGATGGCCAAAACCTCTTTGACGGAAGGACGTCGTTCGTTCCCGGCGTCACGTGGCAGATGCGCGAGCAGGCGGATAAGTGCATCGAGGCGGGCGAAGTGGCGCCCCTGGTGATTGTGGGCATCTACAACGCGGGCGAGCGGCGGCTGGCCGAGTACACGCCCGATCAAAGCCGGCAAATGGGCGGCGGTGAGGCAGACAGCTACGGGCTGATGCTGACGCGGGAACTGATGCCGTGGATCGCGTCACAGTACCGGGTGCGGCAGAATCGCGAAGAAACAGGGCTGGGTGGGTCGTCGCTGGGCGGCCTGGTGACCTTGTTCCTGGGGCTGCGCCACCCGGAATGTTTCGGCAGGCTGGCAGCGCTCTCGCCCAGCGTGTGGTGGAATCACAAGACGATTCTCGGCTACCTGAACGAACGGGCACCGCAGATTTGGGAACGCCCGAAACTCTGGCTCGACGTGGGCGACCGCGAGGGCCACCGCACGCTGCGCGACGTGGAGCACATTGCGCGCCGCCTGAAGGCCAATGGCTGGCGCCCCGGCGAGACGATGCATTTCGAGCGTGTGGCGGACGGAACGCATGACGAAGCAAGCTGGGCGAAACGCGTGCGGCCGATGCTGCGATTTCTCTTCCCCGCGTGATGAGGTGTCTTCACTGAAGTGCATGATCTTTATCAGCCAAGTGACACTGGCTCAAGCAGTGCCGCCGAAGCGCCTAACAAGTGCAAGACAGTGCTTCCCCAGTTTCACCAATGCATACAAAAAACAAACCGAAGCCAACCGCGAACAATGATAAACTGCGTTTCTCGAAAAATGAGGCGTTATCAATGAACGAAAACAGCATCGACCAAGACAGTCGTATCGAGATAATCAAGCATTTATCGAGCGAGATCAAGACGCAGTCTGCCTATCTTTCCACGCTTCGATCGCGAGTTGCACTGACGATTTTAGTTGGCCCATTCGTCGTCTTCGGCTCGTTCCTAGTGGCAATAAAAGGTGCTCAAATTAGCCCTCATTTCGGAGAACATCAACGGATATACGCTGCGCTTGCAATCGGATTTTATCTGGCGATGGGACTCTATGGGGCGCTTCTGGATGGTCAAGTAACTAAACAGTGCGACGAATGGCGCGGCACGATCGTAAAGCTCGCGAAAAATCACAGTGTGGGAGACAATGATCTGAAATTCAAGTACAAGCATTACCCATATATCGCGTATATGATCGGTTGGATTTGTATTCTCGGTGCTTTCATTTCTATAGCGCTTCTTCTAGCCTCACTGCTCCCGCCGGTTGCAAATTGCGTAATACAAAAATATTAAAAAGAAGTTGCCCACAACGTAAATCCTGCCTGGAGCAACTTGGAATATCGAGTTAAGTCGAAACCGCTCGCCCTCACGAGAAGAACAGCTTTTTGAAAACCCCTAATCCTAGAAATTGGAGAAGACTTTTAGCAGAATCCACATGAGCCGGCCGAAAAACCGGAGTACTCTTCAACCAGGAAAGCTATGCGTGTGCGCATCTGGAACGGTTTTTCCATTGGTTCAGGTTTCCGATTCCCGGTTTGCGACGATTCTCTGCTGCTCCCCCAAATGGCTTGGAATCAGAAATATGGGCCTTCATCCAGATGGAAAGGGTGATGTTCATATGCCGGGTCTTGTCGAAGCAAATACGCTGGGTGTTTTCAGTGCAGCATTCGCGGATTATCGAGGACCGGCGTTTTCTATCCGGTTGTGGAACGGAGCTCGCTGGTTCTCAACCGTGAATCAGATGCCGGCCTGCACCATCGTTGTGGAGAACCCAAGAGCCTTGGACACGATGATTGCCGAGCCCAGCGAGATTGGCCTGGGCGAAGCTTTTATTCATGGTGACCTGGATGTGGAGGGGGACATTTTCTCGGTGTTCTCGATCTCGGAGCACCTGTTGAATCGCCCTCGCACCCTACAACAGAGAGTCTCCGAAAAACTGGCGCGAAGCGCCCGCGGCGTTGGACAGCGATTCAAGCATGCCGCGGCGAATTCGCACACCCGCAACGGCACGTCACTAGCCTATGACCAGCCGGTTGCCTTTTTTGAGCCCTGGCTGGGACGCACACTCGTTTACTCATGCGCGTACTTTCACGATGCGAAGGACTCGCTTGACGACGCGCAGAATCAGAAGCTGGAGCACGTCTGCCGCAAATTGCGCCTGCAACCGCGCGAGCGCTTTCTCGACATTGGCTGTGGCTGGGGCAGCCTGCTGCTGCATGCCGCCGGCGAGCGCCGGGCCATGGCGGAGGGGATCACCCTGAGCCGCGAACAGGCAGAGACAACCCGGCGCCGGATCGAGCACGCAGGATTGGAGAATGCATGCCAGGTCAGTCTGCGCGATTATCGTGAGTTGGAAACCCAGGGGAAGCAGTTCGACAAAATTGCCAGCATCGGCATGTTTGAGCATGTGGGTCTCGGCAATTTGCCACTCTATTTCCAGATCGCCTACCGCCTGGTGCGGCCAGGAGGGCTGTTTTTGAACCATGGCATCGCGCGGGCTCCCCTTTCTCCCATCAGAGATAGCTCCTTCATCGATCGGTATGTCTTCCCCGACGGGCGCCTGGTTACGCTTTCTGAGACCGTGACCGCAGCCGAGGAGCAGGGGTTTGAAGTACGAGATGTAGAGAATCTTCGCGAACACTACGAATTGACCCTCAGGAAGTGGGTCGAAGGAATAAGGCGGCATTCGGATGAAGTGCTGCAGCACGTCTCGAAGACAACCTATCGCATCTGGCTGCTTTATATGGCCGGCGCGGCGGCGGCGTTTCGCCGCGGCGATATCGGCGTCTACCAGGTACTACTGAGCCGGCCTGACCACGGCAAGAGCGGACTGCCCCTGACCCGCGAAGACTTGTATGCGTTGCAGCCGGAACCGGAAGCCGAGGCGCTCGAAGAGGCGATGGAAGCTTAGGGGTTGGCGTTGACTTAGATCAACCTCTCGTAGATTTTCCACTCGCTGTCGGGCTGGATCATGAGCTGGATCTGGTGGCCGTTGGCGTGACACTTGGCCCGCTCGAATTTCCGCTTCACCTCTTCGGGATCGCGGGTGTAGAACACCAGCTCGCGCATGCCGCTTGTGGTAATGACCGCGACAAAGAGTGACTCGTTGGACTCCTGGAAGAGGTCGCAGATCGAATCTTCAATCTCGTCGAGAACCGCATTTTCGGTAGTTGAAGGCAGTCCGGAGGGTTCGGGGTCGAGAAGCGGCATGGCAATCCCGACCTGGTGATCGTATCCACGCACGCCCTTGAATGCCCGATAGACCGCATTCATACGGACGATCATGGGTTTGCCGTTGTGCTCGCCTTCGGCCACCCGCCAGGCATCGCCGATGGGCAGGTACTTCGGATTCAGCACTCTCTTCCAGTTGAAAGGCCACATCTTCGGTTCGGCTCCCAGCCCCAGCGCGCACTGGAGCTTGATCTTAGTATCGTTCTCGTCTGCGGATCGAACAACCGCGCGGCGGGAATTTTCGGCTGGCTCGCGGAGACGGTTTTTTGAGGGCGATGACTTGCCCCGAACTGCACTTTCAGCGATACTTAGATGTTGTGTCTTGCATGGCTGGACACTTTTGTCCGGCCTTTTTACTGCCGAACACACTGGAACAGGCCTCCGGCAGCATCGAGGCACCCCGCTGAAGGCGGAAGCCTTTGAATTAAAGGGAGTTCGCCGGGGAAGTTCACAGAACCGCAGGAATCTGAAAGGAATTGAACCGCCGTGGTCATGATTCGTTTGGCGCGCGTTGGCGCCCGCAAGCAGCCGTATTACCGCATTGTTGTGATTGAGAAGGACCGCGCCCGTAATGGCCGCTCGATCGAGGTGGTCGGCACCTACAATCCCCGTACCAGCCCGGCCAGCGTTGACCTGAAGCGCGAGCGCATCGACTATTGGCGCAGCAAGGGAGCGCAACTGTCTCCCACGGTGGCCAAGCTGGTGGCAAAGAACCCCGCTCCGGCCCCCGTCGCCGCCTGAAGTCTTCCCCTGAATTTGACCCGGCCGGGCTTCGAGCCCGGCGCACACACCTGCTGACGATTCAGTGCGTGTGTGCTACTATTCGCGCACCGGTCCAAGAAGCTATTTTGGATTCGTACGGTCAGAGGCAAGTGCATGACCCAAGTTGATATGGTGGCAGTAGATGAACTGGTTCGCGAAATCGCGCGAGCCCTGGTGGATGAACCGGCAGCCGTAGAGGTGCACACCGTGGACAGGGACGAAAACACCGTCCTTCGCCTGCGAGTCGCGCCGCAAGACGTGGGCAAGGTCATCGGCAAGCAGGGACGGACCGCCCGTTCGGTGCGTACGATCCTGGGAGCGGTCAGCATGAAGCTGCACCACCGCTATACTCTCGACATCCTCGAAGAGGACGACGAAGAGTAGATGCCGGGAGTTTGCAGGTGCTGCGATGATCCCGCCTGAAACCGGGGACGAGTGGGTCTGGCTGGCCAGGTTGCGCCGGCCGCAAGGGCGAAAGGGCGAGGTCTTCGCCGAGATTCTCACCGATTTTCCTGAAAAATTTGCCGAGCGCCGACGCCTCTGGCTGGTAGCTGAGAGCGATGCGGAGGTGCGTCCGCGCAAAAAAGAGGTCACTCCCGGGCAGACGATTCCGCGCCAAATGGAACTGGTCAACCACTGGCTGCACAAGGGTGGGATTGTGCTTCATTTTGCCGGAGTGGATTCGATTTCGGCAGCGGAAGCACTGGCCGGGTTGGGTGTGGCGATCCCGCGGTCGGAACGGGCAAAGCTGGGCGCAGACGAAGCATATGTGGGCGACCTGATCGGGTGCGTTCTGGTGGATTTGGCAAATGGCAAGCCGCTTGAAGTCGGCACCATCGAGGACGTGGACCGGACCGCAGGACCTGTCGCGATGTTGATCGTAAGAAGCCCCGGGAGCGAGATCATTGTTCCCTTTGCGAAAAGCTATCTGCGGCGGATCGATATCGAAAGAAAGCGCGTCGAAATGGCTTTGCCTGAGGGCCTGGCAGATCTGAATCGGCGATAGTTTTATTGAAAAGCCAGGGGCTTCCAGGCTCCATCCGCCTCTTTCAGTGCCAGTTGCAGCGGACGCGGCGGACCTTTGGGAGGAATGGTCACCTCCATCCAGAGTTCTTCGCCAAACCGGCGGGCGGTGGGGTCGGCGGCGTGTTCCGGAATATAAAAGTCGACGGGCTCATCAAGACGCATGTTCTCGCAGGAGTTCCCTGGCCAGGCGCCCACCGACACACCCTTCGAGTCTTCCTCCGAGTCGGCAAGACGAATCGCGACGAGTTTGTTGTCTTTGACTGCAAGACGGGCCTGGAAGTGCACGGCCTGCGGGGCGACGATCGCGTATTTCGATCCATGGGGCACGCCGTTGACGTCCCGCGGGTAGATTGCATTTTCCCCAGAAGGTAGCGTGCTTGCGCAGCCATCCACGATAAGTTGCGTGCTGAGATAGCGGCCGCGCATCACCATCTCCGGATCGTAGGCGACGGTGCGGGTCCAGACACGCGGGCAGGCGGCACGCTGATAGAGATACTTCGCGGCAACCGCAGTGACGAGGATCAATTGGATGACAAGCAGCGCGATGGATGTTTTGGCCGGCTTCATTGCGCTTCCTCCAGTGTTGACTGTGATTGGTCCATGCGGGTGAGGAGCCTGCGGCGAGTCTTTTCAAGCGCCCAGCCACCGGCAAGGAAAAGAACGCCCATGCCGATGAGGCCGAGCGACCGTCCGACCTTGTCGAAGATGTCGCTGAAGTAGAACCAAACCACGGTGATGGCGAAGCCGACAATTCCGATATTGACGAGCGCCTTGCTGGCGAGGCGCATGCCCCACCAGATGAGAAAGATGCAGAATGCCGCGACCAGAGCGTAAGCGGCAAAGTTGGGTTCGCTGCGCACATAGGAGCCATGCGCGGCTCCGTAATTGTAGAGTTCGCGCCATGTGTGGTTGCACCACGGAAGGGCAATGCCGAAGGCAATGGCGACAGCCACGGGAACGAGGCTCTTGCGCAGGCGGAACAGCGAAAAGATGAGCGGCAGAGCGGCAATGTCGATCCAGCCCCAGACCTGGGTGCGCAGCGGGAGGAAGGTCTGGGCCCCGGACCATGAATTCCAGCTTTGCAGCAGGATGACAATTCCCACCAGGAACGAAATGGCGGCGGCCGCGAACAGAATTCCCTGGACGATTTTGTGCTTCGATCCGAGAAACAGGGTGAGGTAAAGAACGGCCCAGGCTACGAGAAGCCGGCCCATATAGGTGTCAGCCCCGATATGGAATTCGGCGGCATAGCTGAATTCAGACGCAATCCACGCCGGGAAAAGGAGCAGGGTGAGAACTTGCTGGGCCTCGTCCTGGAGCAACGCCCATCCGGCTGCGGCAGCAATGGCCCAAAGCAGGATGGCCGCAGGCCAATGCTCCTGGATATTAAAAATCTGGCCGACAAGCACGATGGCTGCGCCGGTTGAGACGGTTCCCACAGCATGCAATGCGGTCGACAGGCCATGGTATTTCTCGCGCACGATGGCGCCGCCCACATGAAAGACAGCAACCATGGCGAGGACAATCGCAAAGCGCGCGCTGGGGCCGAGTTGGTCCCAATGCGCGGAGACGAAGAGCACCACTCCGCAAGCCAGCAGGATTGCGCCGAGGATGAGCGCGACCAGTCCCTGCCAGCCCATGCGCCTGGAGGTTTCCGCAGCCGGACCGGCCTGATCGGCCTCAAAGGCGCGGATGCGGGCGGCAGCCGCTGCGTCGATGACTCCACCGGATTGCCAGCGATTCAAGAGACTTTCAAGGTCGGGCATATTGGTTTTGGCCTGTATTAGACCACACTCTCCTTGAGTTGTGCCGTGCTCAAGCGCCGGCATATCTGGAACGGGATTGCCCGTCGTTCTTGCACGCAAACCCGATATCATCGGGAAAGATGAGCATTCGCTTCGACATTGTCACCATTTTCCCGGAATTCTTCGCGGGCATATTTGAGCACGGCATTGTGCGCCGTGCGCAGGCGGAGGGGCTGGTGACGGTGGACCTTCACGATTTGCGCGCGTTCACGCACGACCGGCACAGGACCGTGGACGATCGCCCGTTTGGAGGGGGCGAAGGCATGGTGCTGAAGCCCGAGCCCCTCGCGGAGGCGCTCAAGTCGCTGGGGATTCGGCCGATGGATCCTCCCGAAGACAGTCAGAAGCAGGTCCCAGGCTTCGCTGAACAAAGCGGCTCCGCTCAGGACGATCGTTCCAGGACACTGGTCGTGCTGCTATCGGCACAGGGGCGACCGTTTACGCAGGCGCTGGCGCGGGAACTCGCGGAGTTGGAGCGCGTAGTGCTGATCTGCGGCCGCTACGAGGGCGTGGACGAGCGCATCAACCAGCTCTACTGCAATATGGAGCTCTCAATCGGCGACTATGTGTTGAGCGGTGGCGAACTGGCCGCAGCGGTGGTCGTGGATGCGGTCATGCGGCTGGTGCCCGGGGTGTTGGGAAATGAGGCTTCGGGTGCGTTTGAGAGTTTTGGCGTGGCCGACTGCGAGATTGCCCGCGATGGGCAAGGCGTGCCGCGATCGCAGCATGGCGCGGGCGGATTGCTGGACTATCCGCACTACACACGCCCCGCGGAGTTTGGTGGACTGGCCACACCCGAAGTGTTGCTGAATGGGGATCACGCGCAGATTCGCCGATGGAGGCGCGAGCAGCAGTTGCGCAAGACGCTCGCTAATCGCCCCGATTTACTGGATAAGGCTTCGCTCAGCGACGAAGACCGGAGGTTTCTTGAATCAGTCCGCAAACATGTTTGAAACGGTGCGCTTCTGGTTGCAGTGGATTGCTCTTGGAGAATTGGCAGTTTGCTGGGTAGCGTGGTCGCTGGCTTTTGTGCGCCCGCGAAAAGAGGCAGCGGGACATGAGAAAGTGGTGCGCGCTCCGGCATCGCGGTGGGGCATCTTTCTGAATTTCGTTGGATTCGCGTGCCTCTTTGTCTACATACGCCCGGCTGGGTTCGAGCAGCCGATTGGGGAACTGGTGGTTTCGATGCTGCTGGCGCCACCATGCGTTGTGCTGGTGTGGTCGGCGACGCGGCGTCTAGGCAAACACTGGAGATATGAAGCTGCGCTGAGCGCGGATCATGAACTGGTGAAAACCGGCGCGTATGCGCGCCTACGCCATCCGATTTATTCTTCGATGCTGGGCATGGCGCTCGCCACTGGGTTTGCGTACACGTGGTGGCCGATGTTCGTCGCGGGGATTCTTCTCTTCATAATCGGCATCGAGATTCGCGTGCGCGCCGAGGATCGGCTTTTGGAAGAGTACTTTCAGGAAGAGTTTCTGGAGTACCAGGGAAACACGCGAGCGTATATTCCGTTGATTCGGTAGGCGAGCAGACACTGGACTGGAAGCGACAACAATTCCTGAGGATCAGCTCTCCTTGATCTCGGTCGCCTTGTCCTTCACAAATGTCACTGTCCACTTCTTGCCATCCTGACTATAGGTGACGGTCCGGTCGCCTTCCGTCTGTCCATCCGTCTGCATCTTTTGCCCCACTGCCATGCGCGCTTCCAGTTCACTCATCCCCGGCTTCACCTGGTGCGCTTCAATGGCCGCCCACACATCCTTCGGCCAGTAGTCGTAAATCGTATGCGGATCGTCGTAGAAGAACAGCATGTCGGTGTAATACTGCTCTTGATTGCCGTCGATCACACCGACCGGAGTCGCGTACTCATCCTTGTTCCCCGGCTCCGTAAACACCGCAAACGCCTGCCTGCTTCCGTGCGAAATGCCGTCGTCGACGCTCGCCGGCGGCGCGGCCTTGATCACCTTCTTGATCTGCAACGCCTGCACCGGCGGAATCAGTCCCACCCTCTTGGCGAACTCGACACGCCCGCTCGCATAAGGAAAGTACGGCATTGTGTACCCGTTCTTCATCCACACCGTTGTCCCCACCAGCCGGTCCAGGTCATCAAAGTGCTGTGGGAAATACTGCTTCATCACCACCAGATCGTCCTTGCTCAACGTGTCGTTTGACTCGTTCTGCGCAGTCACTCCGGGATTCTGGCGGTGCTTCCACACCGAAAACAGATAAATGCCGCCAATCAACAGCGTGATCACTGTCGGAATCAGAACAATCTTCCAGGCCTTCACGCACCCTCCTCGCCCCTTGTTGCAATCATCTCAGTTCGTGCCTTAGAGTTCAGCGCGAGCTTCTGCCGGCTCGATCCTGCGTCGTAGCGCATCCGCCGAAAGCTCATCGGCATTGCGCAAATCGGGAAACAGCCCTGCCCAGGCCGCGGCCACCACCAGCGCTCCCACTCCGCCCAGCAGAGTCGCCCGCACCGCGCCCCACCACTGTGCTGTGAGTCCGCTTTCAAACTCGCCCAGTTCATTCGATGCGCCAATGAACAGCGAGTTGACTGCGCTCACCCGGCCTCGCATCTCCGGGGGAGTCGCCAGTTGCAACAGCGATCCTCGAATGATCACGCTGATCATGTCCCCGGCGCCGCCCACGGCCAGCGCCGCCATTGACAACCACAAATTTCGCGAAAGCCCGAAAATCACCGTCGCCACGCCGAAGATCGCCACCGCCAGAAACATCCGCTTCCCCGCCCGACGGCCGATCGGGAACCGCGCCATCATCAGCGACATGGTCAGCGCGCCCACCGCCGGAGCCGCCCTCAGCATACCCAGCCCCCGCGGCCCGGTGTGCAGAATATCGTTGGCAAAGATCGGCATCAGCGCCACCGCCCCGCCCAGCAGCACCACAAACAGGTCCAGCGAAATCGCTCCCAGCAATAGCCGCGCGCTCCACACGTAGCGGAACCCTGCCAGCAGCACCTTCATCGATGCCGCCCGATGCTCCATCCTCCCCAGCCGCACTTCCAGGCTGCCCACCAGAGCCAGAAAACAGAGCAGCGTGCAGAACGTAAAGCTGTAGACGATGCCTGCACCTTCGAGATGCGTTCCCGGCCACATGCGTTCCAGCGGCAACGTATACAGCAGCCCGCCCAGCGCCGGACCGCTAAAGTTGGCAAACTGAAAAATCGCGCTGCCCCACGTCACCGCATTCACGAAATGCTTTTCCGGCACAAGGTGGGGAACGAGTGCGGAACTCGCCGGCCCTGAAAATGCACGCCCCGTGCCGACCACGAACAGCACAACATAAATCGGAAAGACACGATACATCCCCTCGCGCGCAAATTCGAGCAGCGTCAGCGTGCAAAACACCTGCAGCGTATAGCACACCAGGATGACATGCCGCCGGTCGAATCGGTCCGCCACATGTCCCGCGGGCAGCAGAAACAGCAGCCCCGGCAGAAACAGCGCCAGCCCCGTGTAGCCCAGGTCGATGGCCCGGTGGGTGATGGAGTACACCTGCCACGCCACCGCGACCGCCTGCGCCTCGGCTCCTAGGATCACCGCGCTGCGCGCCAGTTGATATCGCCTGAAATCGCGCGAAGCAAATGCCTCGACGCCTCGCCGCAGTGGCCTTGGGGAACCAGATTGCATCTACTGTCTAGGTTAAATCCTTCCCATCATCCCGGCCTGAGTGCGCTTCCCATCCGATATCCTGTTGATTGGATACCGCCCCTCCACATCGCCCCGCGCCCGGTCATCTCGCCACCGCCGCCGTCGCGCTGTGCGGCGTGTGCGCCTTCCTTGAGCTCTACTGCACGCAGCCGCTCCTACCCATGCTCGCGCAGCTCTTCCACGCCTCAAAAACCGTCACGGGCATGACCGTCTCCGCCGCAACTCTGGGAGTCGCCATCTCGGCTCCCGTCTTCGGGGCACTCACCGAGCGCCTGCCGCGCAAAACCGTCATCGTCTCGTCGCTTGTCGGCATCTCCATTCCCACGTTGCTCGCGGCCACCTCCACCTCTCTCGCGCAGTTGATCTTCTGGCGCTTCCTCCAGGGCATCACCGTGCCCGGCGTGATCGCCGTGCTCATCACGTACATCGGGGAAGAGTGGCCGCCCGAGCAGGTCGCGCTCATCATGAGCTTCTATGTCAGCGGAACCGCCCTCGGCGGATTCACCGGACGTGTCTCCGCAGGCATACTCGCCGACTGGTTCAACTGGCGCGTCAGCTTTCTCGTCCTCGGCGCTGCCGCCGTCGCCGGAGCAGCAGCCGTTGCCGCATGGCTGCCGCGCGGCCGGCCCCGCACGATCCCCCAACAGAAGCTCGACGAACTTCCTTCGTTTCCTTACCAGGTGCAGGGCCTCTTCCGCATCCGCCCGCTCGTTTCCACCTTTGCTGTTGGATTCAATCAGCTCTTCTCGCTCGTCGGCGTCTTCACCTGGATCACTTTCCATCTCGCAGCCGCTCCTTATCGTCTCTCCACTACCGCTCTCAGCTCGTTGTTCTTCGTCTATCTCATCGGACTTGTGGTTACACCGGTTGCGGGTTATCTCATTACCCGTGTGGGCCTCCGCGCCGGCATCGGCGGAGCCATCTGCCTCGAAATCATCGGAGTCGTCCTCACGCTGACGCCTTCGCTGCCCACCATCGTTGCCGGATTGGCACTCCTTTCCTCGGGCGTATTCATTGCCCAAACCGCCAACAGCACCAACCTCCGCGTCGCAGCTCCCAGCGGCGCTCGTGTTACAGCCGCCGGCATCTACATCACCTGCTATTACCTCGGCGGAACGGCTGCCGGCGTGGTTCCGGGAGCGTTCTGGGCGCTCGGCAAATGGCCCGCGTGTGTGGCCTTCATCGTATGCATGCAGTTGATCGCCCTTGCTATCGCCCTTATCGGCTGGCGCACCCCCGCTCGGCAAGCCTCCGAAGTTCCCGCGGGGTGAGACGCACCCGCCGCAGCTGTCGCTCTCGGCCGGGCAGATTCCTGAACCTCGCCCACCCTCGGCAGAATCTATACTTGGTATGCTGAGTTCATCTACTGTCTGAGACGGATTGCCGGGCGCCGCAAGCGCCGCAATTGATCGTTTCCCCAACCAGCCAACATCCGGTTGCACGATTCCCGGTTCCATGATTCCTGGTTACACGCTTGAAGGAGCAGTCTTTTTTGTCCACCAGCAGACCCCTACCTCCAGCCGCCGCGGGTCGCCCAGCGATCGCAAAGCCTTCGGCGCAGGTCGAGTTGCCCCACGAGGCCTGGAAGCCGCGCGTCAATCCCTGGCTGATCGCCATGACCGTGGCCCTCGCGGCATTCATGGAAGTGCTTGACACCTCGATCGCCAATGTTGCCCTGCCTCACATTGCAGGAAGCCTCGCCGCCAGCACGGATCAAAGCACCTGGGTCCTGACCAGCTATCTCGTTTCCAATGCCATTGTTCTTCCCCTCGGCGGATGGATCTCAAGCCTCATGGGACGGCGCAATTTCTTCGTCTTGTGCATCCTCATCTTTACGGCTGCCAGCTTTCTCTGCGGCGCAGCCCCTTCGCTCACCGCACTTCTCATTTTCCGCATCATTCAGGGAGCAGGCGGAGGCGGCATGCAGCCGATGGCGCAAGCCATCATGGCCGATTCCTTCGAGCCCGACAAGCGCGGCCAGGCATTCGCTCTCTACGGCCTCGTCGCCGTGCTCGCACCATCCATCGGCCCAACCCTCGGTGGCTGGATCACCGACAACTTCTCCTGGCGCTGGATCTTTTTCATCAACATTCCCGTCGGCATCCTCGCGTTCTTCCTGGTCACCCGCCTGGTCGAAGATCCGCCATGGATCAAGGCCGATCCTTCCCGGCTCCGCAACATGGATTACCTTGGCCTCGCCTTCCTCACTATCTCCATGGGCGGCATGCAGATCATGCTCGACAAGGGCGAAGAAAACGACTGGTTCTCTTCCGGCTTCATCCGCTTCTTCGCTGTCCTCTTTGTTGGCGGGCTCATTGCGCTTGTTCTCTGGGAATGGCGGCAGAAAACCCCGCTCATTAACCTCAAGTTATTCCGCTTCAAGAATTTTGCCATCTGCTGTTTTCTCATGATGCTCGTCGGCGGCGTGCTCAATGCCAACACTGTGCTGCAGCCGCAATTCATGCAGCAACTGTTGGGATACAACGCCACAACTGCCGGTCTTGCGCTCACTGCCGGTGGTGTCGCGCTGGTCATCATGATGCCACTTGCCGGCTTCGCCACCGGCAAAATCTCCGCCCGCACCCTCGCAGTTGCCGGATTTATCCTGTTCGTCATCACCTTCCGCATCGCGGCCAACGTCACCACGCTGCAGATGAGTTTCGCCCAGGCATCCTGGCTGCGCGTGGTACAAATGCTGCCCTTGCCCTTCTGCTTCATTTCCATCACCAACGCGGCTTACGTCGGCATGCCCAAGGAAGAAAGCAACCAGGTCGCCGGCCTTATCAACTTCGTGCGTAATCTCGGTGGCAGCATCCTGATCGCCATCACCAATGCGCAGGTGACGAGCCGCGCCATGTGGCACCAGGAACACCTGCAGAACTCCATGGTCCCCGGCACGCCGGCCTTCCAACAGCACCTCGACGCACTTTCCGGCTTTTTCGGCAGTCACTTCGGCAGCACCAATGCCGCCGGCCTCGCCATGGCCAACATCTACAACCAGCTCAACCAGCAGGCACAGATGCAGGGCTATCAGGACGTCTACATGGAGCTTTCGTGGATGTCCCTCGGTCTGATCGCGCTCGCTTTCCTCCTCAGCAAGAACAAGCCCGGACAGGGCGCGGGCGGCGCAGCCATGCACTGAGCAGCAATCTCGGCTCATGAAAAGAGGGGAGCGCACATGCGCTCCTCTCCTTCTTGGCGGCCCGGAATGATCATGAGTGCGGAATCACAAGGAGCCCGTTCTTCATCAGTTTTTCAGTGAGGTGATCGACCGCCTGCCGGTATTTCGTGCCCACCGATCGAACACTCATTCCCAGAAGGGCTGCTGTCTCGTACTGCGTGTAATCCTGCAGCACAATGCGGCTCAGCAGTTGCTTGTCCAATACGTCCAGCTTGTCCAGGCATCTTTCCACATCGAGAACGAAGATCACAGCGTCCTCAAATGTCTTTACCGTGCGGCACGAAACCATTCCCCGCGCCACCGGATCGGCAAGAATTGACGGCGCTCTCCCCACCTGCATTGAAGCGTAGAGGTAGCGCCGAAGCATGGTCTCGGTATGTCTGCGATAGAATCCAAGCCCCTGGGTTGCCGATGGTTCATGCGTTTCTTCCTCTTCAGCGGCTACCGCCTGCAGATCCGCATGCTCCTCTCGCTTCTCCGCCGCCCATATCTGCCATCCATCTCCGAGACTGGCTTCCGCCCATATCTCCGGCAACACCAGTGCAGCGCTCAATACGCACCTCCCATCGCGTCCGCCACTGCCCATACCTTCATCAGCGGCCTGCGTCCTACCCGCCCGCGTCTCTTCCGGCTCTCCGGCGAAGGAAAGTCCTTCAGCTTCACTTCACATCCTTTGCAATACACTCCCTCATGGCTCTGTGGCCGATACCAAAGGCAACCGCAGCTTTCGCAAATCTTCAAATGCACGCGCATTTCCATGACGAATTCTCCCAGGGGTCCAAACCCGCAGTTGTTCGCTCTTATTTTGCGGGGTGACGAGAACCCGGCCCGGCAATGCAGGAGTCTTGTGCCCTGTTGCGTTCTTGCTGCCCTGGTTCTCTCGTTACTTGTCATGTCTCGAGCGCGCAGATCATGGAATCATCTCGCACACGCCCGCGCCGCGGATCGTCACGGTCCGCAACGCATTGAGGAGCTTCGGGTTAGAGTTCCAGCCGAAATACTCACCGGTTACTGAAGAAGGCGTACTACAACCCTCGTAAGGTTGCGCCGATCAAGACGTTCCCTCGAAGATTCTTATAAAGCTAATGCGAGATACAGTAAGGCAACTCTAGAGCTATGACTCTTTCGCGTCAACGTGTGCTTGCCCATTCCCTACCCTGAGCTTTTATCTCTCCGCTTCAATCGCGAATTTGCAGGCAAATTCGCACAATGGGCATTGCTGTAGCCAATATTGGACTCTTTCTATCCTTTGCTGTCGCCGGATTTTGCACAGATGAACTTCTCCCAGATGCACGATCATCTCCGTGTCGAGCTGTTGCGCAGAATTGAACGCGGCACGCTCAGCGTCTCGCTCCTGGCGCGGCAAACGGGTTTCGGGCAATCTCATCTATCGAACTTTCTCCACCACCGCGCCCATCTTTCACTCGATGCCATGGATTGCATTCTTGCCTCGCAGCGCATCGCTGTCGCCGACCTGCTGCCATCAAAACGCACAATCGCGACCGCCTCGGCAAAGGGAGGAATCAGCGCCATTCCCGTTGTCTCTCACGCGGCCGCCCTCTTCGAGCCCCTGATTCGCCCCTCCGCGGTGCAGGAGGTGCTGCAGCTTCCCTCCCGCGCCCTTCAGGCATTGCGGCCCCGCACCACGACGGCGCGCCACACGCGACAGCGCTTCGTCTCGGTGCGCATTTCTTCTGCCGACGCGGAATCGATGGACCCCCTCATACTGCCCGACGCAATCGCGGTCATTGACCGGCACTACAACTCGCTCATTCCTTACCGGGCAACCCGCGCCACGCTCTACGCCGTGCGCAACGACGCCCGTCTCGCAATTCGCTATGTCGGCTTCAGTTCCGATCGGCTCATCCTGCGGCCGCACAACATCGCGTTCCCCGTGGAGATCCTTGAACCCGCTCCCGGAGAATCGCCCCACGACCTCATCGTCGGCCGTGTCGCGCTCATCCTGAACGAAACTTAGACCGGCACGGAGCGACGATCCTGCGCAAACGCCGACTCAGCCCAGTAATCACGAAATTGCCGCAGACGCGCGGCCTTACAATTCGTGCTGGGAATCCGGGTCGGCGAACAGCGTATAACGCGAGATAAAGTTCAACTTCACTGTGCCCGTGGGCCCGTTGCGCTGCTTGGCAAGAATAATCTCCGACGCCGCCTTCTCTTCCTTGGTCATCTCCTCATCGCGGTTGTAATACGACTCGCGATGAATGAAGGCCACCACGTCGGCATCCTGTTCAATCGATCCCGACTCGCGCAGATCGCTCAACATCGGACGCTTGTCTTCGCCGCGCCGCTCGCTGGCGCGCGAGAGCTGCGACAAGGCAACTACAGGCACGTTCAACTCCTTTGCCAGCGCCTTCAGGCCTCGCGAAATCGCCGAGACCTCCTGGGTACGATTCTCGTAGCGCTTGCCGCCCGCCGAGGGCAGCGTGGCCGACATCAGTTGCAGGTAATCCACCACTACCAGGTCCAATCCCCCCGTGTTCTGCTTCAGCCTGCGCGACTTGGCCCGCATCTCCGCCAGGGAGATGCCCGCGCTGTCGTCAATGAAGATGTGCGATTCAACCAGTTGTTCGAGAGCCCGCTGCAGTTTGGCCTGGTCTTCCCGCGGAATAAAGCCCGTCTGCAGCTTGCGCTGGTCGACCCAAGCCTGCGAGGCGAGCATGCGTCTCAACAGTGCTTCCTTGCTCATCTCCAGGCTGAACACGGCCACCGTCGCTCTGCTGAAGACCGCCGCGTTCTGCGCAATATTGATCGCCAGCGCCGTTTTTCCCATCGATGGCCGCGCCGCGATAATGATGAGCTCGCCCCGCTGCAGCCCGCTCGTCATATTGTCGAACTCCTTGAAGTTCGTCGCCAGCCCCGTCACCTCCCGGCTTTCACGGAAGAGATTGTCGATGGTGCCAAAGGAATTCTGCACAATCAGGTCGAGCGCCTGCAGTCCGTGGGTGATCCCCTTTTCGCTCACCTCGAGCAGTTGCGTTTCCGCCGCTCCAATCACTTCCAGCGCCGTCTCACTCTGGTCCGCCGCTCGCGAAATCGCGGCTGCGCAGATCCCCATCAGCTTCCGCAGCAGGCTCTTGTCCTTGACGATCCGGATGTATTCCTCGATCACCGGCCGCAGGGGCAATCCTTCGGTCAAAGACGCAAGATAAGCCACACCGCCCACCGTCTCTATTTCCTTGTAACGAGCCAGTTCGTTGGCGAGCGTCACAATGTCCACGGCGCGCTGCGAGTTCATCAGCTCGCTCATGCGCAAGAAGATGCGCCGGTGCGAGTCCAGCGAAAAATCGTCCGCCTCCAGCTTCTCCGCCGCCTCTGAGTGCGCGGCGTTATCCAGCAGGATCGCGCCAAGTATTGTCTTTTCAGCGTCAATGTTCGCGGGCAGACCCGCATCAAGGGTCAGGTCGGGAATGGTGGCCATACCTCAAAGTGTAGGCCGAATCGATGCCCCTCTTCGCTTGTGAATTGCACGGCTTTTCGGTGGGAATCCGATGTGCGACAG
>DATKPJ010000162.1:0-18628 GCA_035524195.1 Occallatibacter sp. | reverse complement strand
ACCAGCGGATTCACTCGCTCCGGGTCGCCGCCCAATGTCTTGATGGCATCGCGCATGGCGGCCAGATCCACGATCGCCGGCACGCCGGTAAAGTCCTGCATCAGTACGCGCGCGGGCATGTAGGCGATTTCGCGGCTCGGTTCGGCCTTGGCATCCCAGTTAGCCAGGAATTCGATATCCTTGGCGGTCACATTCACGCCATCCTCGCGCCGCAGCAGGTTTTCAAGCAGGATCTTCAGGCTGAATGGCAGCCGGGCCAGATTGAAGCCGCGTGTTACCAGTGCTGGCAGTCCGAAAATCGTATAGGAGCCTTTTCCTGAGGCAAGCTTGGCACGGCTCATGTAACTATCCATCGGGGAGACCTTTCCGTCCGCAAGGTCGCGGATCGATTCTGATATTCAAACGCAGGCTCAGCCCTGCGGACTCATCGGACAGCGCAACTGCTACGCGCGCGTCCACCTGGAGAACTTTCAACGGGGATAGATTACTCAGCCGGAAAGACCACGTCCACGGTCGGGGCGACCGCGGCGAAACCGCTTTCGGGTTGGCGCCTCAGGAATGGTCATACGGCGGCTCATTTGATTCACCAGAATTTTATCGCGAAGCTCCATTGCCTGGAAATCCGGGAATCAAAGCCTCCTTGAGGAACGGCAGAACCCGTTTTGCTCGTTCAAGTTTGATCCGGCAGCCCCTGGCGGTGTTCCTCCTCTGACAAGAAGCGAGGCAGCGAAATGCACTTCAGATTGAGCGGCCCTGATGAGCTTGCACCTATACTGGAGGTGCAGGGCTAATACTCCGTCATGTGCACCGCATTTCTACGAGGTCATCAGGCAAGTTGAAATACTGGGTAGGGTTGGTCGGTCTTTATTTTCGGTTTACCGCCTGGCTCATGCGCCGGATGCCCAACGAGCGGCAACGGTTGCTGGCATTCACCATCCTTGCCGGAGGACTTTGCGGCACCGCCGCCGTTGCCTTCCACATCAGTTGCGCAATCGTTGAATCATGGTTCATCAACAACGCCACCTCCGCTCCTGGACGCTCCTGGATCTGGTGGACGGTGCTTACACCGGCACTCGGCGGCCTCGTCGCAGGCCTTGGCCTCTATTACTGGGTCCCGGCGGCCGCTGGCAGCGGTATTCCTCAGGTAAAGGTCGCCTTCACCACCCGCTCCGGATACGTTTCGCTCAAGGAAACGGTCGGCAAATTCGTGCTCTGCGTCCTTCAGCTCGGTGTGGGTGCATCGTTGGGCGTGGAGGGCCCTACCGTCCATATCTGCGCGGGCGTCAGCAACCTGCTGGCGCGCTTTGGAAAATTCAGCCCTAAAAACTGCCGCCGCATGACTTCGGTCGGCATGGCGGCAGGAATCGCGGCGGCCTTTAACGCCCCGATTGCCGCAGTCACCTTTACCCTCGAAGAGCTCATCGGCAACCTCGATCCCACCATGCTGTCCGGCGTCATTGTTGCCGCGGCTCTGGCGGCTGTCGTCGAAAACCGTGTCCTCGGCTCAAATCCCATCTTCCATGTGCCCAAGCATTACGAGCTGGGTAATGACTCCTCCCTAATCTGGTACGCGCTGCTTGGCCTGCTCGCGGCTTTTGTTTCTGTGGCTTTCACCGATTCCCTTCTCTGGTTGCGCGCCTGGTTCAAACGCCTCACCTCGGTGCCCAAGTGGGTTCACCCGGCACTTGGCGGCGCAGCCACCGGAAGTTTCGCCGTAGTCGCCATCCTGTTCTTCCACGTCAATGGAATCGCAGGCGATCCCTACAAGACCCTCACTCTGGCGCTCGTTGGCGCAACCGGGCTCACGATTACCGCCATGGCCGCTCTCTGCGTACTTAAGCTCGCCGCGACCGTTACATCCTATGCAAGCGGTGGCGCAGGCGGCATCTTCGCTCCAGCGCTCTACATGGGAGGCATGCTCGGAGGCGCTGTCGGCTACCTCGACGTATACGTCTTCCATCACTCCGCCGATTCCATCGGCGCCTTCGCGGTTGTGGGCATGGGAGCTGTATTCGCCGGCATCGTGCGCGCACCCATGACGTCCGTCCTCATCATTTTTGAAATGACGGGAGGTTATGGGCTGGTTTTGCCGCTGATGATCGCGAACATGAGCGCCTTTGCACTCGCGCGCTATTGGCGCCACACGCCCGTGTATGACGCGCTACTTGAACAGGACGGCATCTTCCTTCATCCGGGAAAAAGGCCGCAGGGACCGCCGTCAGGCAGTGAGGCTTTCACATCCCCTGAACGCAGGCTCTCTGAAGTCCCTGAATATGACCCGGTGCGCTGGCCTGTACGCTGACTGCCCGCCCTTTATTGTTGCGGCGGCTGCATATTGTAGAGAAACAGCGCCCGCAGTTCCAGATACGGACCGTGAAACTCTCTCGGCAGCGGTGGATAGTTCGATCCCGTAAGCGCGCCCCACGCCGCACGATCCAGGCCGGAATCGCCCGAACGGCCTTCCAGAACCATACTGCCGTCCATGATCCTCCCATTCGGAAGCACCTTGAATCGAATCTGTACTGCTCCCGATTTCAGAATCGGAGGATTCACCTCGTCGGGAATCAGAGGATCCCAAGTGCGCTCCGTTTCATGGTGCCATCTCATCAGCCATGAGGAAAAATCAACGCCCTGCGTATCCGACAGGACTTCGACGCCCCCTGTGCCGGCTCCCGGATGCCTCGACAGCCCATCGCCCGACGGTAGATTGCCATTGGTCCCATACCCCGGATTTCGCGCCGCGTCGCGCATGGCCTGTTGCAGTTGATCGGCTGGATTGGCCGATCCCATGGCGAAATTGGGCCGCGCCGGAACCGCCTGGGGCTTCGGCGCCTCAAACTGAGACTGCGACTGTTGACTAGGCGGAATCACGGGCTTCGGCGCCGGCTGAACCGGGTTCTCAATCACCGGAGGCTTTGCGGTATCCGGAATCGGCGCCGGCGGCTTGTTCAGGGCCTCCAGTGTCTTCTTGTCGATCTGCGGCGCCTTCTCCGGAACCGGCTTGATCTTCACCTTGGGCTGAAGCTGCCGCAGTGCATCGGGAGGCAAATCAAGGTAGCTCAGGTCCTTACGCTGCTGTATCGCCTGAAAGGGATCGATGACCGGCGGGACCTTGAACACGTATTTCGGAATCCACGTAATCGCCGAGAGAACCAGCAAGTGAATCAGAATCGCAAGCCAGAGTCCCTCGCGCAGCCGAGCCCACCGTCGCTCGTCTTCGAGTTCGCTGATCATCTGCAACAATTCGTGGGTGTCGTAGTCGATCCAGCGAGAAGTGGAAACTGTTGCGCGGGGCTTCCCGTTCTCCGGCTCCGTCAGTGAGCCATCCGCCACTTTGTTGCTGGTCTCTGCTGGGGATTCACCAGGCTGCGTCGCGTTAGTTTGGGATTCGGTAATCGGCATTCGTCCAGCAGGACCATCCGGGGCACGCCTGGCAACCCCTCTGCGGTTCCTTCCTATCTATTCTCTCACCCTTCAGAAAACTGGCAACTCCGGGGCACACCTATGCGGGACCGTACAATGATTCTTTTGGATGGACGGTTTGCAAGCCAGAAAGGGACCCGTTTGAAGCAGTTTTTCCTCAATTTAGCAGCCAAATGGAAGATCGCCGTGGCGCTCCTTTCCAGGCTGGGATTCTGGGGCGCTGCGCTTGCTTCGGTCCTCGATTCATCTTCCGTTCCGGTGCCCATGGATCTCTTCATTGCCGGATGGGTGTGGAACAACAAGAGCCAGTTCTGGATCTATTGCATGCTGGCCGCCGCCGGCTCGGCTGTCGGGGGCCTGCTCCCCTATTGGATCGGTCGCGGAGGGGGCGAACTTCTCCTGCTGAAACACGTGAATCGCGTCCGCTTTGAACAGCTCCGCCTCAAATTTGAGCGGCAGGAGTTCCTTGCCATCATGATCCCCTCCATGCTGCCTCCACCCGCGCCTTGGAAAGTGTTTGTCTTTGCCGCTGGAGTGTTTGAAATGAGGGTGTTGCCGTTTATGTTGGCCGTATTTTGCGGCAGGATGGCCCGCTGGATGCTGTTGTCCCTTCTCGTGCTGAAGCTCGGACCCAGCGCAGTGGACATCGTGGCACACCATGCCTTGACGGCGTTTCTCGTCGCCTGCGGGCTGGCAGTGGCAGGGTTTGGATGGTGGTGGTTTAGAGGGCGGCGCAAGGCCCCGCTCAAGGGGCAGGAGGAGTAGCACCGACAGATTCAGCTTTTGCAGATTGAAAACCCGAGAGATCCGGCCGCTTACTTGCTTGCCAGCGCAGTCTGCGCATGATCCTCGCTGAAGCGTCGCACCAGAACAGGCACCCCGAAAGCCAGTCCAGCAACGATTGCCGTGGAAATCAGGTCGTTGCGGTAGAACGGAATCGCCGCGGCGTAGCAGGCTCCGAGTCCTGTCAACGTGCGGGGATACATGTCGCCCGCAACCCACACCGCATAGTTCGACACCAGGAAAAACGACGTGGGCCCGAGCACCACCCCTGCCGCGACACGCAGAAATGTAGTACGGCTGCGAAGCAGGATCCAACCAAGTGCCATGACTGCCAGGTACCACGCCCAAGTGGTCGCGTAGGCCTGCCACCGGAATGCATAGTGATACGTGTAGACCGTGAGGAAGTAGTCCGTCGCGATGAGTGCGGCGAGCGGGGCAATCATTTCGCGCCAGTTGCGCCGCGCGCCAAAGTAAAGCAGCGCGCCGCCCACGGCGGTAAAGTTGAGCCAGTCGGGATGAGGCACTACGCGGCTCAGGACAGCAACAACCAGCAGCAGGTAAGCGGCCATAGACACCTCTGATGAAGATTCTCCCGGAGAGAAACCCTTCGGGCGATGGAAGCAATATACCCATTCTGAGGTGCCCTGGGCCACATGGTCAACTCGAACCCGATTCGCTGCATGAACAATTTTTCAACCGAGCCGCAAAGAGCATTGAGGGTACTTTCCCTTGCGGCGGCTCCTATTTTTGTTCGCGGCCGTCCATCGCCTCACCGGCGTCTTCATGCCCGTCCACGATATACACCCAACCGCTGAGAGGTGGAGGCCCTTTCAGCCTGCCTTCGCCTCGAAACGCATAGTCGAAGCGCAGATCGGTGAATTCGACCGTTGTCCACGTTCTCCTGGGCGGCAGTTGCGGTGGATCCATCCCTTGCACAGGGTCCTGACCAAGATCCCGCACCACGGCCCAACTCCCCCAATCGAGATACACGCGGCCCAGGAACGTCCGCTTTGCGGCTTCGATTGCAGGTGTATCGGTAGGTTTGTAGAGCACGTCGCGCTGACCATCGCTTACCATGGCGCCGGTGCGGGTGTTGATGTCAGCCATCTGGTAGTAGTCCCGCGTTTCTACGATGGCATGCCAGTGAAAGATATTCACCGGATACGGTTCAACCGCAATACGCAGGATCGGTTCCGAAGTAATCTGCGTATTTTCGAGCATTGCCACTGCCTGTGCATGCTCGGCCCAGCGAACTCCCCACACCACCACCATCGCCGACAAGGCGAAAATCGCCCAGCCCTGCCCCCGGAAGGGCGTCCGCTTTGCTCCAATTTCGCGATCCGTCATGCCCAGTACCCAGGGAACCACGAGAGCCAAACCCAGCAGAACCCACAAAACCGGCTCTGCAATAAACACAAAGCTCCCTTCATACCATCGCGGATTAAAGGGAAAAAACGGGCGCAATCCATAATTGTTGGTCCAGTCGAGAAACAGGTGGCTGAGCGCCGCAATAAGCGCAATCAGGTAGAGCCACCCCCAATGCACTCTCTTCCCGGTTCGATTGGGCGTAACCTCACTTTCACTCGACGACTCGAGTTTTCGTCGCGATTCGCGCCAGCAATGAAACAGCCAGACCGTCCCAACGACCGCTGCGGCCACAAACGGCGCGCCGAGAAATGTGTGCGTTATACCGCGATGATGCTTCAGTTCTTCAACCGGTCCCGCAAAGCCCCAGAGAATGTCGATGTCGGCAGCCTCGGCCGCCAGCGTTGCAACCACCGTTGCGTAGGCGCTCTTGCGGTTCAACCCCGCCCGGCTGATGCAGGCCCCGGTGAGGAAATGCGTGATCGGTTCCATATCTCGCCTTCCACCATACTAGGTCCCGGTTTGCATCCTATAATCCAGCCCATGGACGAGAAGCCCCAAAAGGAAAAAGCGGCAAAGCGCATTGAGGAATTGCGCACAGAGTTGCGCCGCCACGAGCACTTCTATTACGTGATGGACGCGCCCCAGATTAGCGACGCCGAGTACGACGCGCTGATGAACGAGTTGAAGCGGCTTGAGGCGGACAATCCCGAGTTACTCACACCCGATTCGCCCACCCAGCGCGTGGGCGGCAAGCCGGCTGAAGGTTTCAAGAAGGTTCGCCACTCGCGTCCCATGCTGAGCCTCGACAACGCCTACAGCGAAGAGGAACTGGCCGACTGGGACCGGCGTGTCCACGAGCTCGCAGGCAATCTGACGGTTGAATACACAGCGGAGTTGAAGCTTGACGGCCTGAGCGTCGCCCTCACTTATGAGCCGGCCGCCCACGGTGGCGCGAGTTTAATCCATGGCGTGACCCGCGGTGATGGACAGATCGGCGAAGACGTAACATCGAACATTCGCACCATTCGCAGCGTTCCCATCAGCATCTCCGCTGCACAGTTAAAGAAAGCAGAAGTGCCGGCAAGATTCGAAGTTCGCGGCGAAGTCGTGATGCCCGAGGAAGGATTCCGCCTCCTCAATGAAGAGCGAGAAAAACAAAGTCTGCCTCCCGCAGTCAATCCGCGCAATGCTGCGGCCGGGACTCTGCGCACCCTCGAACCGAGCATCGTCGCCAATCGCCGCCTCGTTTTCTTTGCCTATTTTCTACTCGTTGAAGGTGAGTATTTTGCCGCCGGCCAGGATGCCACCTTGAGCGCGCTCACTGCCCTCGGCTTTCGTGTGAACCCGCACCGGGGCCGCGTGCACACGGTCCCTGACATGATGAAGTTCATTAACAAGGCCGAGGAACAACGTGCCTCACTTCGGTACGAAATCGACGGCGTGGTCCTGAAAGTCGATGCACACGCGACCCAGCAGCGCCTGGGATACACAGGACGCGCGCCGCGCTGGGCCATTGCCTACAAGTTCACCGCAAAGTCCGGCATCACCCAGATGGTCGACATCATGATCACCGTGGGCCGCACCGGCAAGCTCACTCCAACCGCAATGCTCAAACCCGTTTTCATCGGCGGAACGACCGTGAGCCGCGCCACGCTGCATAACGCCGACTTCATCGAGCGCATGGGACTCAAGATCGGCGATTGGGTCAAGGTGGAGCGCGGGGGGGACGTCATCCCCAAGGTAGCCGAAGTCATTGAAGACGCCGGGCACCCGCGGGGAACCGCGTATTTTCACTTCCCGAAAAAGTGTCCCGAATGTGGAAGCGATGTGGTGCGCGCAGAGGGTGAGGCCGACCATCGCTGCGTAAATGCCGACTGCCCCGCAAAGTTGCGCGAGTCATTGCTCCACTTCGGCGCCCGCGGCGTGATGAACATTGAAGGGCTCGGCGACGTTGTCGTGGCGCAGCTCCTCGATCGCGGCATGGTGCACAGCGTGGCCGACCTCTACAAGCTGTCTGTCGAGCAGTTAACCGGATTGGAGCGGTTCGCGCAAAAGTCGGCTACTGCGCTCAAAGAAGAAATCGATCGATCAAAGCATGCCGGCCTTGCGCGCGTTCTAATGGGATTGGGAATTCGATTCGTTGGCGAGCGCACCGCAGAATTGCTCGCCGAAGAGTTTGGCTCCATCGACGCCATCATGTCGGCCAATGCCGAAGAGCTGGAGCGCGTCGAAGAGGTCGGTCCGCGCATCTCGGAAGCGATTCTCGAATTTTTCGGCCGCGCCAAGAATCGCGAACTGGTCGACCACTTGCGCGCCGCCGGCGTGGTCATGACCGCCGAGAAAAAACAGCGTTCAACGCAGCTCGCCGGGTTGACGTTTGTCCTTACCGGCACGCTGCCGAACCTTTCGCGCGAAGATGCAAAAGCCAAAATCGAGGCTGCGGGCGGAAAGGTATCGGGGTCGGTCAGCAAGAAAACCAGCTATGTCGTCGCAGGCGATGAAGCTGGCTCAAAACTCGACAAAGCGAACGAGCTGAAAATCCCGGTTCTCGACGAAGCCGCGCTGCTCAAAATGCTCGGCAGTTAAAGAATCAACCGGAATGTCGTTCCTTCCCGCCCTCGTCAGGCAATCGAACGGCGGCGCGTTCCCGCAGAGCTCGACGCTTCTCGCTGCTCGCGCTCCTGTTCGCGCTTCCAGGCCTGCGACCGCCATGCGCGCGATGCGTAGCTGGGCAACTCCCTCGCCATCTCACTCGTCTGATGCTTACTGCTTTCCGCCGGCGTAACCAGCCGCGCTGACGATTCGCAATCTTCCTCGAAACGATAGGACGAGCCAACACGGACCGCCACGGAGGGAGACGCCAGAGCGCTCGTATTGTCATCCACGCGCGAAGCCGAGTGCGCCACTTCTTTCAAGTCTGCCTTCCGTTTCTCCGTGAGCGCCGGCTCTGAATCTGCCGCCAGGGTTCGCGCCATAAAGTCATCCACCAGCTTGTGCAGGCACTTTTGCCCGCATAGATGCCTTGCACCGCCTCGCATCCGCGCCCTTGCATTCCAGCCGCTGACGCGAAGCTCAGATCCCCGGTCGTAGGCCACGAACCAATGATGGGCGTGCTGCATCTCAGTTCCGCAGATGTCACATGATATGGCCTGTCGAATCATTGCCCTTGCGTCCTCGTTTGAAGGTGAGCCTCCTTCATTTCATCGCAGGATCACCCGAAGAGGAAGTTCTGGTCAAAACAATCCTGCGGCCACGGGCAGAATCTGAACAAGCAGGCCATCCGTCCCTTAATGGGAAAAGCATTTGCTCTGTCCAGATAAAAAGAGCCGGCACGCAGCCGGCTCCCTCAAATATCAGAATAATCCCGCGATCAATCCCGCGGCGCAAAATAGCCCTTTTTGGCACGAACCTGGTAGCGACGGTCGTTGCAATAGAGATAAATGGTGCGAAACGCGCCGTCATCCTTAAAATCCGCGGGGGTGTAGTTCAGCGCATATTGGCTGCGCAACTCTTCTTCGATGCTCTTGAAACTGGTCGCCATCTCCTCCACTGAAGGCGGGAAAAAAACCTGCCCGCCGGTCGCTTCGGCCATTTCGGAAAGCACCTTGTCTCCCCTCCCGCGGCTCGGGGTCCAGTTGGTACTGATGGCATAAATGATAGTTTCGGCGCGCTGGCACTCCTTGATGGCCTCATCAGGACGTACGCGGCTCTGGTTGTCATCTCCGTCGGAGATCAGGATCATCGCTTTGCGTACCGGTTCTGTCCCGCGCTCGCTGAGGAGCTTGTCGCGGCACGCAGTGTAAACAGCGTCAAACATCGCGGTGCCGCCGCCGGGCCGCAGCCGGTTGATCCCTGTCTGCAAGGCGTCGATATTGTCGGTCCAGTCTTGCTCGATCGTGGGCGTAACGTCAAAGCCCATCACGAACGCCTTATCCTTGTTCGACTTCAGAGTTTCCAGCAGAAACTCTGACGCGGACTGCTGCTCAAATTGAAAGCGTGATCGAATCGACGTGCTGGCGTCAATTACGATACCCACGCGCAACGGCAGATTGATCTGCTGGCGAAACGAATTCACCCTCTCAGGCGCACGCTGATTGTCAAGCAGGGCAAAATCGCTCAGTTTCAGGTTAGGGATATAGTGGCCATGCTTGTCCGTCACCGTGAAGATGAGGTTGACCTCGTTGACTCCGATTTTGATGGTCGGTTGGTTGGACGCGTCAGGATCGGCTGCAGCCTGACCGGGGGCGAGAGTAGTTGCGGAATTCTGGGTCGCCGGCGGCGCGGCCGGTTGAGCGACGGGCGTTTGCGCTTGCGAGGTCGCCCCAGAGAAGGCCATCAACAGTACGAGGCCAAGGATATTTCGGCTCATATCACTCCTATTTTATCAATCTCAATTCTGTTTCATAGTATCGGAAGCGTTACCTTCGACTTGGCGAAGAAATGCGCTCAGTTCCTCCGGCAGGGGTGCTTCAAGCCGCAGCAGCTTTCCACTCACCGGGTGCTCAAATTCGAGCTCGGCGGCATGAAGAAAATTTCGTCCCAGCCGGATTCTCTCTGGTTCCTCCGCCAAATGATTCCTGCCGCGATGCCCCTTGGCCGGCGATATCAGCGCCCTCAGCTGTCCTGCGGCGCCGTACAGCGTGTCGCCCACGACCGGATGCCCGATCGAGGCCATATGCACGCGAATCTGGTGTGTGCGTCCGGTCTCAATTCGGACGCGGACCATCGTGAATTTTCCGAATTCGGTGTCCAGCCGACGCACCACCTCATAGTGAGAGACGGCGGAACGGCCGTTTTGGGTAGCCCGCGCGGTCATGCGGGTGCGGCGTATCGGGTCGCGGCCAATGGCAGCGTTGATCGTGCCCTTTGCACGCTCGACCCAGCCCTGCACGAGTGCAATGTACGTCTTGCTGATGCGGCGACTGGAAAAAAGCTTTGCCAGCGCAGCGTGGGCGGCATCATTCTTGGCAACTATGATCAGGCCGCTCGTGTTCTTGTCGAGCCGGTGCACAATCCCAGGCCTTAATTCTCCTCCTGTCGTCGAAAGCGCCCGGAACCGGTAAAGCAGCGCGTTAACCAGCGTTCCTCTGCCGCGCGCGTCCTCGCTCTGGCCCGAACCCGCGTGCACCATCATGCCGGCTGGCTTGTTCACGACCGCAAGATCATCATCTTCAAAAACGACGTCGAGCGGAATCTCCTCCGGGATTGCCTTCAGAGGCGCGGGGTGCGGCTCTCCAGTGATAAGGATCTTCTCGCCTCCGCGCAGCTTGAGTGATGCCTTGGGCCGCGCGTTGTCCAAGTGCACGTCGCCCTGTTCGAGAAGCAGTTGCACCCGTGAACGGCTTACGCCATCGAGCTGCGAGACAAGAAACTGATCGAGTCGCTTGCCCGCGGCCGCGGCTGGAACGGCAATTGTGCGCGTCCCGCTACTCATGTGAGGCCCCTCTCACATCCCTGCCCTGCAATGACGCTTGCGACGGCGTGGGATCAACATTCTGTCCCATCCTCTCTGGTTCGCACCTCCGGAGCACGATGGCGCCGGCAATCACAAGTGCAATCGCCGCAAGCTGTGGGCCGTCGAGCGCGCCCATCACCACGCCGCGCCCCTCTGGATCGCGCCAGAACTCCGTAAAGTACACCACGGTGCCGATCGCAACCAGGAAAACACCTGCCCCGTCGCCCCTCTGGCGGCGGTGCGGCAGCCACACAAGCAATCCAATTGCAATGGCAAGAAAACCCACGGCCGCGTACACCTGCACCGGATGAACTGCAACGCCAAGAGGCGCTCCGCTCCAGCGCGCCGCAAGCGGGTTCGTGTACACAACGGCCCACGGCAGGTTCGCTTCAATTCCAAAACCTGAACCCGCCAGAAACGCCCCGATCTGCTCGAATGCCAATCCGAGAGCCAGCGGCGCAGCCAATGCATCGGCAGTATCCCTCAAGGGCATTCTCCGCTTTCGCCCATACACGAGTGCAGCAACTCCGGCAAACAAGGTTCCCGCCCCCGCCAGCAGCGGATGATGCACCATGGCAAGTCCCAGCAGCCATGCAGGATGACTGCGCACGACCACCCAGTTCACAGCGATCAGCAGAATCCGCGTACCCACAAGAGCCGAGAACAGCGCAACAATGCAGAGGTTCCAAATATGGTTCGGATTTACTCCTGCCGTTCGCGATGTGCGCAATCCAAGCACGAGGGCAACCAACACGCCCAGCGCAGCCAGAACGCCATACGACGGAATAATCAGAGATCCGATGTGGAAGAGAACGGGATACACGTGAGAGAAGAATATCTTCTCAGGCAAGGAGAGTAGAAATCCGGCCCACTGGGCCGTGAGCAATGCGCTGGTGAACCCGTCCTAAGACGGCGGAGCTCCCCGCGGTTCATTAGGCATTCCGGACTGGCGGACACGGCACACAGAACCGAATTGACGAGTCGAGCTCCTGTTCATTGAATGTTGGTTCAACCAGCGTTGACCACCCACCTGCTTTGCAGGCCGGCTTCTATTGCGGATAGTAGGGATAGTCGCGCGGAATTGCAAGTCTTGTGCGCCCAAGGCAGAGTGTGATACCGTCTTGCGCTTTCTCTGTTTGGAACCCGGTTCCAAAACGGATGGGAACTTCAGCACTGCGTTCCGCCCGGAAATCCGGCCCTCAAGAACCGGTTGGCCGCTCCTCTTCCAGCACTGCATCGAGAAGTCCGCTCAATTTGGCCGCGCGCGCTTGTCCAAGAGTCATGTCGGCTCCTGCGTATTGCGAAAGCTCATCGGCCAGGTTCAGCGCAGCCAGAACCGCAACACGCAGCGAGTCAACAGTGCGGCCCTGCGAAGCCACAGCCCGCATCTTGGAATCAACATACTCAGCAAGCTGGCGCACATGCGCCGGGTCCTGACCGCTCAGGTGATAAGTTTGGTCGTAGATGCTGACCGTGGTGTACCCGGCCCGCTCAGTAATCTCCTTGCCCATACCGACCTCACAATTCGAGTGCGTCGAGCTGGGCGAGAAGGCGCTCAACCCGCTGGCGCACATGATCACGTTCCGTGCGCAGCGAGCGCACTTCCTGGGTCAACTGATCCACTACGGAATCATGCTCGCTCGCTCTCGCTTCGGCCTGCGAAGCCCGGTCCTCTGCCGTAATGCGAGCCTGGCGCTCGCGCTTTACAAGTTCAATCGCACGCAGAATGCGTTCTTCGAGAGCTGCAAAATCATCTGCGCTGAAAACCAGAGAGGGCGTCTCTAACGGCGAATCCGCACCGTGCATTTCTTGCTGCGGCTCTTCAGCAATCTGGGATTTCGAGAATGATGGCGACATGAAATTTAACCTCCGCCTGTCGGCCTTTCCGTGTCAGTATACCGCCCATTGAACGCAGAGTTTTCCTGGCTCCTGAGCCGCGCACCTGTCCGGCCAACTGCTTGCACAATCCGCGCCTGAAACTCCTGCAACTCTTCTTCGCGCAGTGTGCGGTCCGCTGCCTGGAAGGTTGCTCCCAACAGCAGCGAATACTCGTGCGCGCCCAGCCGGGCATCGCGAAACACCTCTCTTACACGCCACTCGGCCAGTTCCGGCAGATCAAGCCCAGCCAGGGCACGATCGATTGATTCCCACGGAGTCCGCTCGTCCACAATCAGCGAGAAATCCCGCCGAACAGTCTGGAAACGCGAGGTCTCGCGGGCCACCGGTTCGCGCAACGGCAGCTTGTACAGGCGATCGAGATAAAGTTCGCCAGCCAGCACCGTTTCCTTCATCTTGCGTGTCGAGGCCTCGCCGGGATTCAACTGCCCGAACCATCCCGCGGTAACGCCGTCTGCCACAACCCGCGAAGCACGATAGGGATGAAGCCATGCGGGCATCAGCCCTGCCTCCGGTGAAAATCGATCAAAATACACGGTTCGCGCCTGGAATCGAGAGAGCACCTGCTCTACAACGCCTTTCAGATCGTGGAAATCCATCTGCCGCGCAGCATGCAGCGCACTCTGAACAGGCAACCTGCCCGTGACTGCAATGGCCAGAGCCGGACGCTCATCCACTCGGTCGGATGTACCACTGAAGACCGTACCCAATTCGAATAGGCGCACGTCGTCTACATCGCGATGCAGATTGCCGGCTACCATCGCGAGCATGCCGGGAATCAGCGACGGCCGCAGCACACCCGCTTCCTCATTCAAAGGATTCCCCAGTGGAACCGCGACTCCTGGTTGCGGCGCCGTTAATGCGGCCTCCGCAGCCGAACAAAACGTGGTCCCAATCGCTTCGTTGAATCCGGCCGCCAGCATGGTGCGGCGCACCGTTGCTTCTGCTTCTGCCCACGGCAGCGCGCGTACGCCCTCGCCGAATGAAGGCAGGCTATTGGCAAACCGGTTGTAGCCGTAAACTCGTGCAATTTCCTCAATCAGGTCGATCTCGCGCTCAAGGTCAAGCCGCCAGCTCGGCAGTTCAACCTGCCATGCCCCACCGCTCTCTCCTGACTCCGCCAGTTCCGCTTTGAGTCCGCATCCGAGCGCAGTTAGCACTCCCCTAACGATCTCCGAGGTAATACCCTCCTTGTCCTCAGTCTTTCCTAGAATGCGGTGTACCTCGCTGAGAGCAAGCGCCACCGGCTTTCGATTCGCGGTATGCATCTCCCACGCAGGAACGCGCACATCCGCCAAGCCGCCTTCGACCGATCCGCCATTGGCAAGCAGGATGCGGCTCACCAGCGCCGATGCAATGGGAGCCGCATTGAAATCCGCTCCCCGCTCAAAACGATGACTCGCGTCCGTGTGTAATCCATGGCGCCGCGCTGTCTTGCGCACCGCCATCGGCTCGAACCATGCAGCTTCCACCAGAACATTCTTCGTGGAAGGAGTAATCATCGTGTCCCATCCGCCCATAACGCCGGCCAGGCCGAGTGCCTTCACGTGATCGGCTATCACGAGATCTTCGGCATCGAGAGCCCGTTCGACGCCGTCCAGAGTCTTGAGCTTTTCCCCCTTGCGCGCCCGGCGAACGAGGATGCCGCCCTCGATCTTGTCCAGGTCAAACGCATGGGTAGGCTGGCCCATGGCGAGCCATGCGAAGTTCGTCGCATCCACGGCATTCGAGATCATCTTCTGCTCGAGAAGTCTGAAGCAGGTCGCAACCTCGGCGCCCGCAAACCAGTCGCGCGAATTCCCAATCGTGATGCCGCGGAGAACGCGCGCGGTGAATCTCCCGCATGCATCTTCGGCCTCGATCTTCACGGGAAAGTCCAGCGCGGATTGTGAGTGATTCGGAAGCGTCGTATCGAACGGCTTGAGCTCGACCCCGTAAATCGCCGCCGCCTCGCGTGCGATGCCGTAGTGGTTCATCGCATCCACGCGGTTGGTCGTGATGTCCATCTCGTAAAGCGAGCCGTTGCCTCGACCGAGATCGTAGATGCCTTCCACGGCGATGCCGCGTAGTGTCAGATCTTCGGCAAGCTGCGTGTCCGAAACCGGAATCTCCGCCAGATAACTCCGGAGCCATTTGGTAAGAACCTTCATGCAAACTGCCCCAGAAACCGCATATCCCCCGCATACAACTGCCCGATCTCGCTGATGCCGTACTTCATCATCGCGATCCGCTCCACTCCCATGCCGAAAGCAAAGCCGGAGATCTTCTTCGGATCATAGGCAGGCTGCTTTTCTGCAGCGAAGGCGAACACCGCCGGATCGACCATGCCGCAGCCGAGCAGTTCAATCCAGCCGGACTGTTTGCACTTCCTGCAGCCCTTTCCTCCGCAAAAAATGCAACTGATCTGCACATCGGCGCTTGGTTCGGTGAACGGAAAGAACGATGGGAAGAAACGCGTCTTCACTGACGCCCCAAACAGCGCCTTCATGGCATGATCCAGCGTGCCTTTCAGGTCACTGAAGGTGATGTTCGTATCCACGCAGAGGCCCTCCACCTGGTGAAAGATCGGCGAGTGCGTGGCATCCTGCGCATCGTTGCGGTGCACCTTACCGGGAATCACGATCCGCACCGGCGGCGGCTGCGACTCCATCGTCCGCATCTGCACTGGAGAGGTATGCGTGCGCAGCAGTAACCGGTCGCGCTGCGGGCGGCGCTCCTGGTTGGCGATCACCAGCGTGTCCTGCGTGTCCCGCGCCGGATGGCCAGGCGGAAAATTCATGCATTCAAAGTTGTAAAAATCCGTCTCGACTTCGGGCCCCACTCCGACCGAATAACCTAGCGCCGCGAACACCGCGACGATCTCGTTCAACGTCCGCGTAATGGGATGCTCTGCACCGGTAAGCCGCCGCGTGCCGGGGAGGGTAATGTCGATCGCTTCTGCGGCAAGTGCGGCGTCAGTCGTCCCCGCTCCAGAAGCCTGATCGAGCAGGTTCTCCACCAGTTCCTTCAGCTTCTTGAATCGCTCGCCCACCGACTTCTTGGCTTCCGGCGGCGCGCCCTTCAGCCAGCGCGTGGAAACATCATTCAGGCGCCCCTGCTTGCGTCCTGTCCAGCGCAGACGAAACGCCTCGACGGCTTCCGGGCCGTTGACTGCTGCGGCCTCCTCGCTGGCCTGTCTCTCCAGCGCGGCAAAGGCTTTATCGAGGGCGGCCTCATCAAAGGCCGTCAAATTGGGCAGTTCGTCGTTAGTCATTGTGAATGCTCAGAATAAATCACGGAGTGGGTCTTTGCATGCGGCGGATTCAAGATCCGTCAGCGCCAGTCGTCCGTCGCGTTGGTCAGGCCTTCGTTCATCACGCTGTCGAATGTGCCGCTCTTCTTCACAAAGATCTCGCTGAAAGCCCGATCCTGTCGCAACAGGATCGCCTGCAGACGAACCAGTTCCAACAACGCCAGAAACATCGCGACCAACGCCCTCTCCGAGTGCGTATGGCTCAACAGCCGTCGCAGCGCCACTGGCTTGTCTTCCATTGCCAGGCGCCGCGAAAGAAACTGGATCATCTGCCCCACCGTGACCGCGTCTTCACTCACATCGAACGTGGGCCGTTTGCGCGCACGCTCCAGGATGTCTCGGAAAACACGCACCAGGTCCACTGTGTCGGCCGCAATCTCCGGCTCTGCGTCGGCATCGTCTTTAAACTCACGCGCCCCGGGGTTGGTCCAGCTCGCCGCTTCCAGCATCTGTTTCTGCTGAAGCATTTGGGCGGCGTTCTTGAAGCGTTCGTGTTCCAGCAGCCGCTCCACCAGTTCTCGCCGCGGATCTTCTGCCGCATCATCTGGGCCCGCCGGCGCGCGCGGCAGCAGCATCTTGCTCTTGATATGGATGAGCAGCGACGCCGTGTAAATAAACTCCCCCGCCACATCCACATCGCTGGCCTTCAATTGATTGACATACGCCAGAAACTGCGCCGTGATCTTCGCAATTGGAATGTCATAGATATCGATGTCCTGCTTGCGAATCAGGTCCAGCAGCAAATCGAGCGGACCATCGTAAACCTGCCCAACCCGGACCGAGAACGGCGACTCCTCCGCCTGCTCTTCGTGTCTGTCGGTCCTCGCCGACTGCTTCGCTGCCTTTGGCTCGGCGATCGGTTTCGGCGTCAATACCAGCGGCGGCGCTTCGCGCTCCTGCGTGCCTTCGGGCGGATTCAACGGGTCACCAGGTTTTTCCGGCATCGGTTTTTTGGACTCATCGGTCAATGTTGTTCTCGGGTTTCTAATTCTCGCAGTCGTTGGATCTTCGAACGGCGAACACCGCACTAGAAACGTGGCATCTGCATGGCCGCCCGCACTTCCACCATCGTCTGCTCGGCGCGAATGCTCGCTCGCTTCGAGCCATCTTCGAGGATATTCCGCACCTCGGCTTCCTTGTACCGCGCCCGCCGCTCCTGCAGCGGATTCAGAATTTGCACCAACGCATCCGCGGCCCAGCTCTTGCACTCAATGCACCCAATTCCCGCCGAACGGCAGCCCTCATACACCTTCTGCATTGTTTCCGCGCTCGAAAACACTTTGTGCAGATCGCCGACAGGGCATTTGTCCGGCTCTCCGGGATCGCTGCGCCGCACCCGCGCCGGGTCCGTCACCATGGTCTTCAGCTTTTTTCGAACCACTGGCTCCGGGTCGCTGATCAATATCGTGTTCCCATAGCTCTTCGACATCTTGCGCCCATCGGTCCCCGGCAGCTTCGGCGAAGGCGTCAGCAGCACTTCAGGCTCGGGCAGCACCTCGCGACCGTCCAGTTTATAAAAGTGGTTGAAACGCCGCGCAATCTCCCGCGTCAGCTCGACGTGAGCCTGCTGATCCTGGCCCACCGGCACGTATTTGGGCTGATACAACAGGATGTCCGACGCCATCAGCACCGGGTAGCCGAGGAAACCGTAGGTGGTCAGATCCCTGTTCGTGAGGTTTTCCTGCATCTCCTTGTAGCTGGGAACGCGCTCCAGCCACCCCAGCGGCGTGCTCATGCCCAGGTACATGGGCAGCTCAAAATGTTGCGGTACGTGGCTCTGCACAAACAGGACGCTCTTTGCCGGATCGAGCCCCGCGGCAAGATAGTCGAGAATGACCTCTTTCGAGTTGGGCGCAATGTTCGATGTGTCGGCGTATTCCGTTGTCAGCGCGTGGACATCGGCAATGAAAAAGTAGCACTCGTACTGGCCGGAGTCCTGCAGCCTGACCCAGTTGGCCAGCGCGCCCATGTAGTTGCCCAGGTGGAGCTTGCCGGTCGGGCGCATGCCGCTCAATACACGCGCGCCGGAAGATGAAATTGGTTGCTCTGGCATTGTGCTTATCGGTTCCGGGATTCATCCAGAAAATGCAGCCGTCTTTGTGTGATCTCTCAAGAAAGGGGCTCATTCCATTGTACCGGGAAGAATAGGGAGCTACCTTGCGCGGGCGTTCGACACCCAGAAAGCCCTACAGATGGATCAATGCGGAAAAAACAAGCCTCAGAGCCGGATCCAGGAACATTCGCATAATGGTCCCGCCGACAAAGATCATCAGCATCCAGCTCAGCCAATAGGGGATTCGGTCATATGTCTGCATTGCGTTGTAAGGCAGCACGTTCCGCAGCAGGTGGCTTCCGTCAAGCGGTGGAACCGGAAACAGGTTGAAGACAAAAAGCGAGAGGTTGATCTCGAT
>DATKPJ010000161.1:0-56896 GCA_035524195.1 Occallatibacter sp. | reverse complement strand
CCCTGAATTTCGCAGACTCGGAAGCGTCGGCGACCGAGACAGTTCTTGCAACCAATGTATTCCGAAGATCGGTCGCAAAGCACATCTTTCTTCCTGACCAGGAAGGGAAACGCAGGCGGCTTGCCGATCCGGATCAGGTGTTGCAGTATGGACCTTGCGGCCCGCGGCGGCGGAGCGCGCTTGGAGACCGTAATGAGCACAACGATCAAGTTTGGGACTTCGGGCTGGCGGGCGATTGTGGCCGACGAATTTACGCTGGCCAATATCCGGCTGGCGGTGGCGGGGATCGCGGCGTATGTGAAGACGCAGCCGCAGACGGGCGAGGAGGCGGCGACGGCTAACTCGGCAGCCAGGATGCTTCCACCCCGCGTGCTGGTGGGCCGCGATCCGCGATTTCTGGGCGAGAGTTTTGTGAGCGCGGCCGCGGAAGTGCTGGCCGCGGCAGGGATCACACCGATCGTAATTCCGGAAGCCGCGCCGACGCCGGCCATCTCTTACGCGGTGCGCTCGCTCAAGACCGCGGGCGCGATCAACTTTACTGCCTCGCACAATCCGCCGGAATATAACGGCATCAAGTTCTCCACGCCCGATGGCGCGCCGGCGCTGCCGGAGGTGACGAAGCAGATTGAGGCAGCGATCGGCAAACTGGCAGGCGACTGGAGCGAGCCGATCCCGAGCCTGAACGCCCCCAGGGGAGGATTCGAAACCGCCGATGTGAAGCCGGGGTTTTTGAAGCGGCTGGCCGAACTGGTGGATCTGAAGGCGATTGCGAATTCCGGCATCAAGGTGGTCTACGATCCATTCTGGGGCGCGGGGCGCGGATATCCGTCAGACCTGCTGCGCGAGGCGGGCGTGCCGGTTGAGACTGTCCACGATTATCGTGACGTGCTGTTCGGCGGGCATGCGCCGGAGCCCGACGACCACCTGCTCGGCGACGCCAAGCGCAAGATGAAGGAGACCGGCGCCTCCATCGGGATTGCGACCGACGGCGACGCGGACCGGTTCGGCATCGTGGACAGCGATGGAACCTTTCTGCAGCCCAATTACGTGATCGCACTCCTGTTCGACTACCTGGTGGAGACGCGCGGCTGGCGCAACGGCGTGGCCAAGAGCGTGGCCACCACCAACCTGATCAATGCCCTGGCCGATCGTCACAAAGTGCAGCTCTACGAAACGCCGGTGGGGTTTAAATACATCGGCGCGCTGATCGACGAAGACAAGATCGCCATCGGCGGCGAGGAGTCGGCTGGACTGACAGTACGCGGGCATGTACCGGAAAAAGACGGCATTATCGCCGGACTGCTGATGACCGAGATGGTGGCTACGCGCGGCAAGAGCCTGGGCGCGCAGTTGAAGGAATTATTTGGCAAGGTTGGTTCCTACTACCCGGTTCGGGAGAACTTCCGCTTGACCCCGGAGCGTATGGCCGGATTCACTGAAAAGTTGAAGGCGGATCCCACCGAGCTGAGTGGACGGCGGGTGACAAGCGTGGTGCGCACCGACGGGCTCAAACTGATTCTCGAGGACGGCTCCTGGGTTTGTTACCGGTTGTCGGGCACAGAGCCGGTGGTGCGGGCCTATACAGAAGCGCGCAACGAGAAAGACATGGTTGCGCTGCGGGAAGCAGCGGAGAAATTTGTCCTTTCATAATTCGAATGCGGGCAACATGCAGGAAGCGAATAAACAAACCGGGAAAGGCGCGGCAGAGGCGGCCTATGTTCCGTTTCGCGAGCGTTGCGTGGAATGGGCGCAGCGGGCGTGGCGCCCTGCGGGGTCGGTGGTTGCCATCGCGCTGGCGCTCATGTTTGGCTGGGGCGTGGTGAATGGGAAGCATGGCCTTTCAGCATGGGAAGCGCAGCGCACCCACGATCAACAGCTACGCCAGCAGATCCAGGACTTGCAGCAGGAGAATGCCCGCCTGAAGGATCATATCCAGCACCTCAAGTCAGATCCCGATGCGATCGAGCATGAGGCACGCGAGCAGTTGCATTATGCGCGTCCCGGCGAGGTCATCTACACGCTGCCGGCGCCGCCGCAGAACCCGCCGCCCCAACCGGACAGCTCGAAGTAAGCGGTCGGAAATAGCCTGCATCCAGTTCCTATCAGCCCCTGAGCCAGTGCACGCCCGCGCCAACCAGGGGTGCGCTCTCGTCGAGCTTTGCCACGCGCAGATCCATGCCGAGCCCGGCCAACTCGCTCTGCGCCTCGGGCAGAAACAGCTTGGCCGACCGCGCGATTCCGCCACCCAGGACTACGACATCCGGGGCAAAATCGGTGAGCAGCGCCTTGATCGCCTTGCCGAGCGTATGGCCAAACTCGGCGAACACCTCGGCTGCTGCCTTTTCTGTCGTCGCCGCTGCGGCAATTGCAGCCACTTCGGCACGATTTCCAGTGCGGTCGCGATAGCTTTTCTGCAGGGCGCGCGTGGAGATTTGGTCCTCGACAATTCCACCTTCATACGGAACGTTCCAGATCTCGCCGCCCGGCGGTACGCCCTCACCTTCGGTCTGCACAGTGCCGTCGATCGCAAAGCCGGAGCCAACGCCGGTTCCCAGCGTGAGCACTACGACGCGCGAGAAATCCTTTGCTGCGCCGGCGCCGATTTCGCCCAGCATGTAGGCGGCTGCGTCATTCAGGAATTTAATCTGATCGGGAACCCATTCGAGGCTGTCGGCGAACGCCTGCCGCAGGTCGCGGCCAAACAGATAGGGCAGTTTGTGCTGCATAAAGCTGATGCCTCGCGCGTAATCGAACGGACCGGGCATGGCCAGCGAAGCGCCGGCCATGGAATTTGTGTCCGCGGCCACCTGGCCCGCCAGCGATTGCAGCACGCCGACGAAGGCTTTTACGGTCTCTTCAACCGGCAACTGCGCGCGCCGGATGGTGCCCAGTTCGTAGTCCGGCTCGCGGCAGACGGCCGCAGAGATATGGCTGCCGCCGACATCGTAGACAATCACAGTTCGGCCCAATTTGCCGTTCATCCTTACCTCGGTTCGAGAATGGGACCATTGTAATCAGTCGCATCCCACCGTGAGAACTGGAGAGAATCCGGCACTGCTTCAAAAGTCGACGTGGACCCGCGCCGAGCCAACCCAAGCCGGGCCGCGGTCGCGGTTATAACCAGGATTGTCGATGTGCTGCACATCGACCGAATAGAACATGCCCCGCCATGCGTGCCAGGTGTAATAGCTCTCGACAATGTTCTCGCGACCATAGTCCAGGTTGCCGTCGCCCAGCAGGAAGCCAAGGCCGCCATTCTTCAGATAATTCTGGTGATCGCGCTTGATGGCATTGGAGACGACGGCGAGCCCGAACTTGTCCCCTGGGCGATGCCAGCGGCTTCCCGCGTAGTCGCCGCACGCCTCGACGGTTTGATCCACCTCGGTATAAGCGAACGATTCATGCTGACCCTCGTTCCAGCCAAATCGGCCACAGAGCCGGAGATTTGGGGTGATCTCCTGTTCTGTGTTGTAGCCGAACCCATATTTGAGAGCGCCGAAATGCTCGTGCAGCGTAATGGTGGGGACGGTGACGCCATAGCGCGCGGTATCCGAGCCGTTCAGGAAATCATCCACTGCCTCGCGATAGGTTCCCATGTGGGCGCGATTGGCGTAGAAGAGGATTCTCTGCGTCCCCTTCTGGTGAGGAACCACACCCTTTCGCAACTCAAATTCGCCGTTTTGTCCATGCGCGCGGCTGAATGCCCAGTCCATATCGATGCCGTTAGCCACGATGGGCATGGCATACAGGCCGTAGCGGACGCTCCAACTGGGGTCATCGTATTCCGCCATGCCGCCGACCGTGTAGCCGCGCGTATCGGCGGCGTAGTCCCATGCACCATTGTTGTCCACCGTCCAGTTCATGAACTGCAGATGACTGTCGGAGCCGACTTCGTTTGCGTCAAAGAAGTCGGGAAGGGTCATTTTGCCGACACGGAACTCGATGCGTCGCGCAGGGACGCTGGGGGCGAGAGCAAAGAAGTTCTCTTCCTGAGAAACGGTCTTATCGGTCAAGCCGAACACCTGGTGTATCTCGTAGCGGGCAAGATAAGGGGCGCCGCTTAGATAGGGGTTCCGAACCACGTCGAGATTCGTGAATCCTGCCAGTCCTAGCGCCTCGCTCAATCCGCGTCCTCCTGCGCTTTCAAGGTCGAGGATGAGGTCGGTGTTGTAGCGGATCGAGCGCGTGGGCCGCAGAGCGGTATAGAAAGTGCCCAGCAGAGATGTCTTGTATTCCGCGGAGTTGCGAAAGCTGTTCGTACCCTGGTAGGCCGAGTGAAACGGCAGGCGGCCCTGGTAGATGATGTTGGCTTGACCCGAGATCCAGTAGCGGCTGTCTTCAGGGTGAGGGAACATCGTGACAACAGGCGCATCCGGGCCGCTGGGGCCAGGAGCGGGAGAAAGCTGGGTCGACTCCCCGTTCCCCGCCGTTTGCGCGTGGAGCATGGCCGACGCCAGGAGGGCCGGCGCGGCAAGCGAGAGCAGCGGGATGAATAAGAATTGCGGGCGGCGGAGCACGGAAAACCTTCACAGTGGCCAGGGGTTTGACGGGGGTATAAAATCGATCAGGTCATTACCCCCATACGGTATAGACTATACCAGGGTATGGTATTGTCAAGAGAGGAATCAAAATGTCGCATCATGAGCGCGAACAGTTGAAACTGCAGCAACGCGTGCGCCGGCTCCGCGGACAGCTTGACGCGGTGGAGCGATCGCTCAGCAGCAACGGCGATTGCGGCGACCAGTTGATGCTTCTCGCCGCGGTGCGCGGGGGAGTGAACAGCCTTATGGGTGAAGTACTGGAGACCCATATACGTTTTCACCTGTCAGACAGCGCAAAAGAGAGAATTGCTCCGGAGCTTGCCGAGGACCTGATCGACCTGGTCCGTGCCTATCTCAAGTGATTTCATCGGGAAAGCCGCGGCGTTCGTTTGTCCCATCGTAGCGGTTTGATTGTTTCGGAATGATGAAGGAAACACAGGATGGGGCGCGTACCAACCAGCCATTTGGCGGATTCGTGCTTCCGGCAGTGAATGCCGCGCGGACCATTCGCGCAGGGATTGCAGCCTGGCGGCCTGCGCGGATATGCGCAGTTACCCTGGGTCACTGACCAAACCTGTTCGGCCCGGGTTATGATTTCAGGACGGCTGACGGAATCGAGGTCAGCCGCGTATATTGGCAACACATCCGGGGTGAAAAATGCAGGATTTCCTCCTAGCGCAGGAATCGGATCGGCCTGTGCAATCTATCGGGCCCGAATACAAGCCACGGACCCTGGTTGAAACGGGAGTGCGCGAAGGTGTTCTGGAAGACATCGCGCTCAAGACCCTTTACGCTTCCGGGCCGTTTTCGGTGTTCGAGCTTTCCAAGCAGACGCGCTTGAGCTTTGAAGTCGCCCAGGATCTGTTCACCCGGATGCGGGGAAAGCTGCTTTGCGAAGTCGTAGGCATGGTCAGCAATGTTCCCAAGATTGCCATCACCTCCCATGGCAGGTCGAGAGCGCTGGAACTGCTATCACAGAGCCAGTATGCGGGCGCCGCTCCCGTTTCACTGGCTAGCTACGTGGAGCAGGTGAGAAAGCAGAGCGTGCGCAATGTAACCGTGGGCCCGGCGGATGTGGAGAAGGCGTTTGCCCATCTGGTGATGGATCACAAGACACTGACGCAGTTCGGCACGGCGCTCAATTCGGGAGCAGCCGTGTTCCTTTATGGGCCTCCAGGCGTGGGCAAAACGGCGGCCGCTGAATCGCTGTCGCGGGTGCTGGCGCAAGATGAGGTATGGATTCCGCACGCAGTGGAAGTGGATGGGCAGATTATCACAGTATTCGATCCGGTCATTCATCGGAAGTCAAAAGAGGCCGTTCCGGATAATCATGATGAACGCTGGCTGCGCTGCCATCGTCCCACGGTGCTGGTGGGTGGAGAACTTACGGTGGAGATGCTGGATCTGCAGTTCAACCCGGCCACGAATTATTACGTGGGCCCGATGCAGATGAAGGCCAACAACGGGGTGCTGATCATTGACGATCTCGGGCGGCAGCGGATTCGCCCGGAGGAACTGCTGAACCGCTGGGTGGTGCCTCTTGATCGCAGGATCGAATTCCTGACCATGGCCGGTGGAAGAAAGATCGAGATTCCCTTTGAGATGCTGGTGGTGTTTGCCTCAAACAAGAACCCGACCGAGATCATGGATTCAGCATTTCTGCGCAGGATACAAACCAAGATTCACATTGGAACCGTATCGGACGAGCAATTCAGCCAGATCTTCAAGCGGGTTGCCGAAGAGCATGGGCTCAAGTGCGAGCCGGCGGTAGTGAAGGAACTGATAGGGATCATCCGTGACGTCCTCAAGCAGGATCTGCTTGCTTGTCAGCCGCGCGACCTTGTGAACCAGGTTCGCTGGGCGGCCCGGTATCAGGGCACGTCGCCGCAACTGGATCGCACTGCTTTATCGGCTGCCGTGGAAGCGTACTTCCTGCAAAAGAACTGACAAATTGTTTTGGTTTTCGCTGGTAGTCGCAGATTAAAGCTTGCTCCATCCGCTAAGGAAGAGGGTGCCCGCAGCAAGCAGTGTTGCGTCGATGATGTGGACGAAGACTCGTTCCGGGAGCCGGTCGACGACTCGTTTGCCGGCGTAAGAGCCGAAAATCATGATTGGCCCGAGAGCCAGTCCCATGAGAACAGAGTGGAGAGGGAGAATAGCCGACTCCCTGTAGGCAACAAGCTTTGCCACGTGCATAACCACAGTAGAGAGAGCCTCTGTGCCGATGTAGGCGCCCTTGACGAGACCGTACGCGAGAAAAAACGGCGCCATAAGCGGCCCGACGCTGCCCAGAAGCGCCGAGAGGAAGCTTGATCCCGCGCCGATGAGGGCGAAGGATTTGAGCGGCGGTTTCCAGGCGGCGGTTTTGGGTCGATGGCGCCAGATGACGATGAGAAGGAGAAATCCGCCTAGCACACGTGTGAGCGCTGCGAGCGGTGCGTGGGCAAAGAGCACGCCTCCCAGCAGTGCCATGGGGATGCCGCCCAGAGCAAACCATCCCACAACGTTCCAGTGAAGCTCATGGCGATTGAACCAGACGCGGCTCGCATTTCCGATGAGCTGGGCGACCGTGAGGATGGGGATGGCTTCGCGCACGCCAAAGACGAATACCAGCATCGGCAGCAGAACGGCCGCTCCGCCGAAGCCGGTGACGGCAGCCAGCAGTGCCGCGATGAAGGCGACCACGGCGAGCAGAATGAGTCGGAGTGGCTCAGTCATGGGTTGTGAGCAACTTCACGAGCCTATGCGCAAGGTTCAATCACGCGCGGCCGGCGAATTCCCGCGTTTCGGTGTACACCTTCACCTTTTCACCCTCCTTGATGAAGAAGGGCACTTTGATCTCGAGGCCGGTCTCAAGGCGCGCGGGCTTGGTCGCGTCTCCGCGAGCCGTATCGCCGCGGACGCCCGGCTCGGTATAGGTAACTGCGAGTTCAACTTTCTCCGGAAGCTGAAGGCCAATGGGGTTGCCGTTGAACTTGTCGAGCTTGATGATCGCGCCTTCGAGCAGAAACTCCAGCGCATCGCCCAGTTTGTCGCTTGAAAGGGAGATGGTCTCGAAGTTTTCCTGGTCCATGAAGTAGGAGCCGTCGGCGTCGGAGTAGAGATAGGAGGCTTCGACGGTTTCGAGATCGGGTTCCTTGAACTTTTCTCCGGCCTTGAAGGTTTTGTCGAAGACGGCGCGCGTAAGCAGGTTGCGCATTTTGAGGCGGACAAGCGTCTGGCCGCCGCGCGCGGTGGGCGTGGAAACTTCGACATCCATACAGTAGTAGGGCGCGCCTTCAAATTCGAAATACATTTTGCGCTTGATGTCGATGGCATCGATCAGAGCGGGCATGCTTAAATTCTAACTTTTGCGGTTCTTGTTGTCATGAGTGACAGATGCCGTGTCATGCCGCCGCAATGCGGGGATCCGAAACTGCCGAATTTCCCGTTGGGCCGCCCCCAAGGAAACGTTGCGCCCTGCTATTCGCAACGCAACGCGACGATTGGATCGACGCGCATCGCGCGCCTTGCGGGAAAGTAGGCCGCCGCGAGCGCGACCAGTGTCAGCAGAAGCGCAACCACGGCAAACGTGAGCGGATCGGCGGGGCGGATACCAAACAGCAGAGTCGAGAGATACCGCGTCAAAACCAGCGCGGCAGGAATGCCCACTGCAAGGCCCAGGCCTACCAGCCTCGCCGATTCCCCGATCACAAGGCGCCAGACGCTGGCTGGCGTGGCCCCAAGAGCCATGCGGGTGCCAATCTCCTGGGTGCGGCGCGAAACGGAAAACGACATGACGCCAAATATCCCGATGCCAGCAAGCAAAAGAGCGCTGCAACCAAACAGTCCCAGAAGCTCGGCGCGAAATCGGGGTTCGGCTACCGAGCCTGTGACTGCGTCGGGCAGCGATTCAATATGTGTGACCGGGAGATTCTTGTCGATCTTGTGAGTCTCCGTCCGAATGGCGGCTGCAATCGCAGAGGTGCTCAACCCGCTGCGAACCACAATCTCGCTTCCCCAGATCGGCTCCTGATCAATCGGCACGTACATCATGGGGCCCGGATCTTTAGCCAGTGATTCGTTGCGTATGTCGCTGACCACGCCCACAATTTCGCGCGAAATATTGCCGTTGGGCGGAAATCCAAAGATGAGCTGTTTGCCCAGCGGATCCTGATTGGGAAAGAATTTCTTTGCCAGCGTCTCGCTGATCACGGCAACAGGCGGCGATGACATCGAATCGGAATCTCGGAAGAGACGGCCGCGCAGCAGTGGTATTCCCATCACCCCAAAATAGCCAGGACTCACATTGGCCCAGTCCGCCGTGTCCGCGGTGCCCGGAGCCTTCGGTGGACTGCCGGCAATCGCAAAAGGAAGAGTGACGAATGGGTCTGAAATCGGCAACGGAGCAGCCATCGCCGTGTGCTGCAAGCCGGGCTGGGCCTGCAGCCGCGCCAGCAGCTGATCACAAAACTCGGCCCATTGCTGGGGTTTTTGATATTGGAACTGGGGCAGCGAGACTTCAGCTTTTACCACGTGTTCCGGCACGAATCCCGGACTAACCGACGTCAGCCTCATCAAGCTGCGCATCAGCAATCCGCCCGCGACGAGAAGAATCATCGCCAGAGCCACCTCGGCAACCGCCAGCAGGTCACGGGTTCTCCGCGAGCTCCTTGCCTGCCCCGCGCGGGAGCTCTCGCGCAGATTGGTTTGCGGATCAGACCGGGCGGCAAACAGCGCGGGGACAAGGCCAAAGAGAAAGCTTGCCGTGAGAGAAAGTACCAGCGCAAATCCGAGAACAAATCCGTCGACGCGGATGGGATGGATCTGCGGCAAATCGGAGGGCAGATGCGAACCGAAGGCAGACACCCCGCACCAGGCCAGGACGACTCCCGCCATTCCCCCAGCCAGTCCAACGATGGTGCACTCCGTCAACAACTGGCAGGCGATTCTTCGCCGGTCCGCTCCGAGCGCGATGCGAACGGCTATCTCCTTCTGGCGGGCGGTAGCACGCGTCAGAAGCAGGTTCGCGATGTTGGCGCAGGCGATGAGCAGCAGAAAGCCGACAGCACTGAATAGAATCAGCAGCGGCGTTTTCACGTCTCCCACCACTTCCCTCTGCAGCGGCTCAACCCCCGCGTTCCACCCAATTTCCCGCGGAAATTCCCTGGCCAGAACGGCGCTCAGCTCGTTGGCGTCCGCCTTCGCTTTTGAAAGTGAAACGCCGGACCGCAGCCGGGCAATCACCGGCATCCAGTGGTCCTGGGGAGGTCGCGTGATCCACAGGCTGAAGAACGGGTCCTGCACGAGCGGTATCCACACCTGCTTCGCCTGGTTGAAAAAGGGAGTGCGGAAAGCAGCGGGCATGACGCCAACCACGGCAAAGGAGCGCTGATCGAGAGTAATCGAACGACCCACGATTCCCGCATCGGCTCCGAATTGGCTGCGCCACAGTTGTTCGCTGAGGACCACAACCGGCGCTGCGCCGCGTACGCCGTCCTCGGGCAGCAACGCGCGACCGAGCAGCGGCCTGGTTCCAAACACAGTAAAGAAATCCTGCGTGACCACAACCGTGTTTACCTCGGAAGGCTCTCCGCTTCCCGAAAGTGTGAGTGAGTGACCTGCCAGGCCGGCCATCGCACTAAACACCCGATTGTGATCACGGAACTCATTCAACGTTTCGTACGACATGCCGGCGCCCGTGATGCGGGCCTTGGGATTGGCTTCAGGCACACCGACAAGCTGATGCGGATTTGCGTACGGCAGCGGCCGCAAGAGGACTGCATTGACCACGGTGAAGATGGCCGCGCTCATGCCGATGCCGAGCGCCAACGTCAGGATGGCAACAGCGCTGAATGAAGGATTCTTGCGCAGGGTGCGAAGGCCAAAGCGAAGATCCTGAGCCAGAGTTTCGGCAAAGGTTACGCCCCGCGCGTTCCGGCAGACCTCCTTGACCTGTTCCAGCCCGCCGAATTCGAGGCGAGTCCGGCGCAACGCTTCCTCGCGGGTGATCCCTGACGCGACGTATCTTTCCACCTGGTGGTCAAGGTGAAAACGCAGTTCTTCATCGAGTTCGCGCTCGACAGCGTCGCGGCGAAGGAGCGACCGGGTTCGAATGAACAAATCGCTCAACACGCAGACCCTCCTACGCGGTTCCCAGCACCTGGGCAATGGCCGCCGTCATCTTCTCCTAGGCATCTTTGTTCACTTCAAGCCGCAGCCGCCCGCTCCGGGTAAGCTCGCAGAATTTAGCACGACGATTATTCTCTGATGCTCCCCAGCGAGCTTTGATCCAGCCGCGACGCTCCAGGCGATGCAAGGCCGGATACAGGGAACCTTGCTGGATGCGAAGAACGTCGCTCGACAGTTGCTGGACGCGTTCAGAGACCGCCCAGCCATGTTGCGGGCCGAGGGCAAGGGTTCGAAGAATCAGGAGATCCAGGGTGCCTTGCGGAAGATTGATGCGCTCCATGGAAATGCTCCTCCCCCTTAACTTCTACAGGAAGAGCATAAGTCAACTCTTGTAGAAGTGCAAGGGGATGAGGAGCGCGAAGTGGAATTCCAGGCGCCTAGCGGGTTGCGGTGTCAGAATACGGCAGGCGTAACGGGCGCTGAGACCACGTCGCATCCTTCTCGTCGCTGAAGATGAACTTCAGGTTGCCGCCTTTCATGAGTTCCTCATGGGTGACGTAGCTGCGGTCGAGCGATTTGCCGTTCAGCAAAACGTCTTTGACGAAACCATGATCCTCGCTCAGCCCGGCGCTTTCAATGGTCAGCATGTTGCCGTTGGGCAGATGAAGGACCGCGCGGTCGACGAAGGGGCGGCCCAGAACGTACTGGTTCGAGCCGGGGGCGACCGGGTAGAAACCCAGCGACGTGAAAATGAGCCACGCGGACATCTGGCCCAGGTCGTCATTGCCGACAAGGCCGTCAGGCGTTGGCTTGTATTGCGAGTCCACAATCTGTTTCAACCGGGCCTGCGTCTTCAGCGGTGCACCCGCATACATGTAGAGATAGGCAAGGTGATGACTTGGTTCATTGCCATGAATATACTGGCCGATCATTCCGGAGATGTCTTCTACGTCGGCGTAGGTGGCCGGATCAACCTTCTGGTCAAACATGTCATCGAGCCGGGCGGCCAACTTGGCTGGCCCACCCATCAGGTCAACCAGGCCCTGTTCGTCCTGCGGTTGATACCAGGAGTATTGCCAGGCATTGCCCTCGGTGAACCCGCTGCCCACCCCCGCCTTGGCCGGATCAAAGGGCTTGCGGTAACTGCCATCTTCGAGTCGTGGCTCAACAAATCCATCGCTCGTATTGAAGCTGTTGCGCCAGAATGCGGAGCGCTTTTGAAATGTCGCGGCGACTGACTTCTTGCCCATCGCCTCCGCCATGCGCGCGATGGTCCAGTCATCGTAGGCGTACTCCACTGTCTTCGAGGCCGCTTCATCATCATGGTCAACGGGAACATAACCGAATTTCATATAGGCTGCGAGACTGCCATAGGGCCCGTAAGTGGCGCTGGCGACCATTGCATCGAGGGCGGCCTGGGCATCGTAGCCACGGATCCCCTTCATGTAGGCGTCGGCGATGATGGGCACAGCGTGATAGCCAATCATGCACCATGTCTCCTGCCCCTGGAACTGCCAGATGGGCAGGATTCCGAAGGGACTCTCCTGTCGGGAAGCAACCAGCGACCGAACCAGATCATTAGTGCGCTGCTCCGGCTCGAGAAGCGTCATGAGCGGCTGCTCGGCGCGATAAATATCCCACAACGAGAGCGTGGAGACGAAATGGAAGCCATCGGCACGGTGAACCTCGTTGTCGGGGCCGCGGTATTCGCCGTTCACATCCATGCTGATGCTCGGAGCCATCAAAGAGTGATAGAGCGCGGTGTAGAGCGATTTTTCCATTGCTGGCGAGGCATGAAACTCAACACGCGAAAGCTGATCGCGCCACATCTGCTGTGTTTTCCGGCGCACCTTGTCAAAGTCGAAATCGGGGACTTCGGCATCCATGTTCGCGATTGAGTTTTGTTCGCTCACCGGCGAGATCGCAACCTTCACAATGAGTGGAGCGCGGGAAGGCGCGAAAGTAAACACAGCTTCCAATCCGCGGCCCTGTATGCTTTGCGTATCCTCGGGCGATGTCCCCGGCGTCTTGAAGCCGTGATAGGGCGGCGGATCTTCTTCTTTGTTGTAGAGAGCGTGGCCCGACATGGGAGCGGAGAAGCGCATGGCAAAGTAGAGCTGCCGCCCAGGCGCCCATCCTCGGGTCATGCGCATTCCGGTCACGGTGCCGTCCACATGGATCGTGATGCGCGACCACAGCACCTTGCCGGGATAGTTATAGATGCTGCTGCGCAGATCAAGTAGCACGTTTTGCTTTGCGCCTTCTGCAAAACTGTAGCGATGGACGCCGACGCGCTCACTGGCGGTCAATTCCGCATGCACGCCGGAGTCCTGAAGGAACACGCTGTAGTAGCCGGGCTCGGCAACTTCGCTGGTGTGCGAAAAGCGTGAGCGATATCCAGGCCGGGTCTTTTCAATATCACCCGGTTCGAGCGGGACGTTGTCGCCACTGATGGGCATAAGAAGCACATCGCCAAGATCGCTGTGCCCCGAGCCGGAGAAGTGGGTATGCGAGAAGCCGAGGATAGTTGTGTCTTCGTAGCGATATCCGGCTGCCCACTTGTAGCTCTGCTTGAACGGCCGAATCTGTGTGTCGGGTGAGAGTTGCACCATGCCGAAAGGAGCGGTGGCTCCTGGAAACGTGTGTCCCTCGGGCCCGGTGCCAATCATCGGATCAACAAGCTTGATGGGGTCGGGCGTTTGTGCGATCGAAATCGAGGCAGTAATGAGCGCAGCAAATAAGAGGGATTTATTCATGCATCAACATTACAGCAACCGATCCACTGCACAGGCAATCCACGCCCCGACTCATCATGAGTGCCTCAAAACGGGGCGATGGGGCGGGGCCTCGGCTTTGACCGCGGCCGGATGCTTTGCAATCGGTGACCGGCTCGGGGTCCGGGCGAAGATGAGAGTTCAGTCGTAGTGCAGGATTTTTGCCAGGTCCAATCGCAGCGTGCGCCGCGCGGGCAGCAATGCCGACGCGGCCACAATCAGGGCCAGCACTGCGATGGCACCTGCGTAGCTCAGCGGGTCAAGGTTGCTGATACCATACAGTCCCTTGCGCAAAACTTTCGAAGACGCAGCGGCAATTCCTGTCCCCAGGAACAGGCCTATCACGACCGGCCAGAAGAACTGCCGCAGCACAGCATTGAGTACTGCAGCCGGCCGAGCGCCCAGGGCAATGCGAATGGCAATCTCCTTCGTCCGTTGCGAAACCGTGAAAGCCACCAGGCCAATGATGCCAGCGCCGGCCAGCAAGACGGCAACCAATCCGATCAGACTTACCGAAGCGGCAACTCGCTCTACGGTAAGGACGTTTTCGCGATAGAGAACTCTCAGCTGCCTGATCTCGGGAAATACCTTTGGATCCAGGCTTTCGCTCATTGTCTTTACAACGGGCGCCAGGCTGCCCGGCTCGCCGGCAGTCTTCACAACAAGCGCCATGCTGGCCATATCCGCATCCTGCATCGGCCAGTACTGTTCCACTTCGTCATCGTTGCTCAGATCGTTGATGCGCGCGTCGCCCACGACACCCACAACCATGTCTTTCTGTTTTCCGTCTCCCACCAGCTGCCCCAGCGGATTCTGATGAGGCCACTGTTGCCGTGCCATCGACTCGCTCACGATGACCGCATTTTTCTCCTGCGGATAGAACGTGCGCCCCGCCAGCAGCGAAATGTTCATCGTCTCGAAGAATCCCGGCGCCACCCAATTCGGATACATCGACACTGGGCGGCCATTGATCTCAAGATCCTCGCGAGAAACGGTGTGTCCCAGTGGGGGTAGTCTCACCATCGACACGGACTTCACGCCGGGCACTTCCAGCAACCGGTCCTGCATCTGGCCAAAATAGGCCTTTGCCGCGGCTGGCGTGTAACCGTGCTGGCTGAGTTGCGGATCCACCGTTAACACCTGTTCGTAGCCGAAGCCGGGATTGGTGTAAAGCGCATGTTGCGTTGCATGCACCAACAGTCCAGCCACGATCAGCAATACGCTGCTTGCAGCCACCTGCGCGGCCACCAGGGTCTGCCGCGCCATGGTCTTCTTCTGACGCTGGCGCGCAATCTGCAATGCCGGCGCAAGTCCAAAGAAGATCGCGGCCGCAAACGTCAGCCCCAGAGTAAACAGCAGCACCCGCCAATCGGGCGCCGCGCTCAACCATTTTGGAGCGTCGGTTTCATTCAGCGCGACCGAGATGACCACGAAGCCCAATCCCAACCCCGCAATCGATCCAAGAATGGCGAGCAGCAAACTTTCAGTACATAGCTGCCTGAAGATGCGCCCACGATTGGCGCCGATCGCCACGCGAATCCCAATTTCGTGTTCTCGTGTCACCGCTTTAGCCAGCATCAGCGCGCCGAGATTCGCGCATGCCACCGCGAGAATCAGCAGCGTGAGCACGCCCACCATCGCAGCCACCTGATACATCTCCGGCTGCATCACCTGCAAATGACCACCTGGCGAGCTGGCAATGTATTCACCGTCCCAAATGTCTTTCGGATGCAGCCGCCGCAGGTCGTTCGTCAGCCCCCGCAGTTCCTGCTCGGCCGCCTTTGCCGGGACTCCCGGCGCCAGCTTGCCCCACATGCGCACGGCAGAGTCGCTGGGATCAATCAACAACTTGCTTCCATCGATCAAATAAGGCTGTTGCGCCATCGGCAACCAGATGTCAGGATGCTGCCCGCCCAGGCTTGCGAAGTCGTACGGAGTCACGCCGGCAATCATCACCGGCTTCTTGTTCAAATGGATGGTTCTGCCAATCACCGTCGGATCCGATCCGAATCGCCGTTGCCAGTATCCGTAGCTCAGCACCGCTACCGGCGCATTGCCGGCCTCTCCGTCGCGCCTCGGGTCAATCATTCGTCCCAGCGCTGCCGGAGTTCCCAGCTCGGTAAAGTAATTCGGCGTGACAAACGAAGCAGACGCCGGCTGCACATCCTCATCCACCTGCAATGGAGGCACGCCTAGCACGCCTATTACCGCGGACAACGTCTTCGCGTGTTTCTCATAAAACTTGAGTGACGTGTACGGCATTTCGCTGGTGGAGTTATTCGGTGAGCGCCGTTCAAGCCGCACGATCCGGTCGGCATCGCGCACCGGCAGCGGCTTGAGCGCAACCATGTTAAACAAGCTGAACGCTGAAACATTCACCCCGATGCCAATCGCCAGCACCAGCACGGCCATTCCCGTGAAGCCCGGTGATCTGGCCAGAATGCGCGATGCGTAACTCAGATCCTGTCTCAGGCGGTCGAGCCACGTCCAGCCCCAGGCCTCCTGCGCCTGTTCCCGTATGCGCAGAGAGTTGCCAAAGTTGTTGCGCCCGGCCCTGGCTACCATCTCGCGATGAAACTCCATATCGCTCTCAAGCTCCGCATCCATGCGGCGCCGGTTCAACAGATACTTGATACGGCGGAAAAGTTCGCCCATTTGACATCTCCTGTTGCCCTGCGCGTTCCTCTATGCAGTCCGCAGCACATCCTGGATAGCCTGCGTGGCCCGGTCGAAACCGGCAACCTCGGCCTTTAATTGTTTGCGACCCTCGGCGGTGAGGCGATAGAAACGCACCTTGCGATTGGTTTCTGAGATTCCCCACTCGGCCGTGACCCAGCCTTTCACGAGCATCTTTTGCAGGGTGGGATAGAGCAAGCCTTCTTCGACAGCCAGCACTTCACTCGAAAGCACGTGGATCCGTTGTGCAATCGCATAGCCGTGCAGAGAACTGGTTTGAAGCACGCGCAAGATGAGCATGGGCAATGCTCCAGGTGGCATTCCAACATTACGCCTATCGGTCATAGGCATAATGTAATTATGTATTGGAATAATGTCAAGAGCGAAGAAAACGGACGGACATTGGTCCCCGCCCGAACTTTAAACGGACGGTACGCGCATGGTCTCCAGGGCGGCAGCGAGATCGCGGGCGAGGGTTTCCTGTGTCTCTGCGGAGAGCTTGGCGCCGCGGCTGGTGAGATAGAAGACGTCAATGGCGGTCTCACCCTCTGTGTCGATGAGGGCTACCTTGATATTGCAATGATGCGTGCTCAGCGTGAGCGCGATCTGGCGCAGCAGTCCGGGAATGTCCTGCGCCACGACCTGGAGCAGCGTGGAGTGGCTGGAGGATTCGTTGTCGAAGGACAGGCGTGTGGCCACTTCGACTTTGATGTTGCTGGAGTGGTTCATGTGGGCTCGGGCTTCGAGCATCTGTTCGACGGGAACTCGTTGCGCTACGACCTCGTGGAGATAGTGGAGAAATCGCTCTTTCTCGCTGGGATTGAGCTCGATGGTTCGGAAAACGTCAGTGAAGTGGAAGCTGTCGACGATGACGCCTGCGTCGTTGGAGAAGGCTCCGGCCTTGATAATGTTCATGCCCCAGGCGGCAAGGGCGCCTGCTACGTCGGCGAAGAGTCGGCGGCGATCGCGGGTGATGACGGTGAGCTCGTAGAGCTGGCGAACGGGGCGGAGATCGAGCTGCACCGGATCCCGGTCGAGTTCGGCGGCGAGCTGGAAGTGATTGCGGATCTGCTCGGGGAGGCGGGTGTGGAGGTAGCGCTGGGGTAGGCCTTCAAGAAATTGCTTCAAGTCGTCGTATTGGTCGGGCGGCACCATGGAGCGAATACGGTTGAGGACCGTGGGATCGATAGCAGCGTGATAGCGGACTTCGTCAACGCTGCGGTCCATGAAGTTGGCAGTGGCCATGTAGAACTGCCAGAGATTCTCGGCTTTCCACGGCGTGAGCGCCTCAGGATTGACGGCCTTGATGTCGGCGTAGGTCATGAGGCTGAGCATCTTGAGCAGCATCGGGCTGCCGATTTTGTCGGCGAAGGCGCGCACGTTCTCGTGATCGAAGATGTCGCGACGCATGGCCTTTGACATTTCAAGATGAAGCCGGATGAGGTTGAGTACGGCCTCGCGTTCTTCGGCGTCGAAGTCGAGGCGCGCGAGGAAGCTGTCGGCCAGTTCAACGCTCTGCCCGGTGTGCTCGCCAGTGCGGCGGCCTTTGCCGGTGTCGTGGAGCAGCAGAGCAAGCAAAAAGAGATCGAGCCGGTCAATTTCAGGCAGTAACTGCGCAAGGCGGTGTTCGTAATCGTGCGCGGGCTTGCGAAGGCCGTGGACATTGTCGATGGTGAGGAAGGTGTGTTCGTCGACAGTGTAGCGATGGTAGCTGTCGCGAATGACGAGGGCATCGATGCCGTGAAACTCGGGGATAAGCATTTCCAGGACACCGAGAGCATGCATGGTGCGAAGGGCGTGCGCAGCGTGTGGTCCGAGGAGCACTTCGCGGAGCGAGTTCCAGAGATACGGCCCTTCGGGGACATGGATGGCAAGGGCGGGGAGCGCGTCGGTGATGCGGTCTTCTGCTGCCTGCGAGAGCGTGTAGCCGTGGGTGGCCATCAGCGAGAAGATGCGCAGGATGGCGGCAGTGTCGCTGAACTGCGCGCCGGGAAGAATATCGATGCGGCCTTGATCGAGGACGAAGTCGGTGCCGGCGATAGGCGTTCGGCGGCGACGGAACTGGCGATAGAAGCTGACGGGTGCGGGCAGGTGCTCCATGAGCAGGACGGCGCGGCGATAGATGATGCGCGCATGGCGATAGTAGGTGCGCATCCAGTAGGCCGGATCGGCGGTGCCTCGGGTTTCGAGGCCGATGGAGTTGGCGGCGGCCTCATCCTGCGATTGCCAGTCGAGAGTATTATCGTCCCGGCCGTGGCGGAAGTGGAGGAAACATCGGGCCGCGGCGAGAAAGTCGAAGGCCGCCTCCGCGTCTCCGCGGGCGCTCTGGAAAACGCCGGCGCGCTGGCGAGGCCATTCTTTGGTTTCCTTGAGGTGGAAGAGCAGGGCGAACCAGACGGCGAGGTGATAGTCGCGCAGACCTCCAGGACATTCCTTGAGATTCGGTTCGAGATGAAAAATAGTGTTGCCGTACTTGGCGTGGCGAGCCCGGGCAATTTCGCCAAGCTTTGGCGTGATGGTGTTCCACTCGCTCAGCATCAAACCTGGCAGGATCGACTGGTGAAGCTGCTGGTAGAGCGGGAACTGGCCGGCGAGAAAACGGCGGTCGAGGGTTGCCAGAGTAAATTCGAGATTGTCGGGATCGAACCGCGAAGCTTCTTTTACTGTGCGCGAGCTCGGGCTGGCGCGCAGGCCTACGTCCCACATACCTTGGATGATGGCGCGGACGGCATCTTTGGCCAGCTCTTCGCATTTTTCATCGGTGAAGGCGAAGAGGACGTCGATATCTGAGTAGGGGAAGAGATCTTTTCGCCCGTAGCCGCCGAGCGCGAGCAGAGCGACGTTGGGGGTCGGCTGGCCGGCGAAGGCGCGGCGCCACATTTCAATGAGGATACGGTCGACCACGGCGGATCGCCGGCGGATGGCTGCGGTTCCGTCGCCAGTACGCTCACAGGTCTGGCGGACAAGCGCCATCTCGCGGATATACTGCTCCCGTAAATCGTCAACCGCCAAAGCGACTGGAGTCATAGAGATGTCGTGTGGTTCGCCGAAGCAATTACGGATGTGTTAACAGAATACTAAAGATTGGCCGGTCGAGCGGCGCTGAATGTGCAGACCAACCAGAGGTGGAGTCGTGGGCCGTCGATCCGCAAGTGGGCCGTTCAGACGAGAGCGGGATCGGCAATTGTCAGCCAATCGCCGTTCAGATACCCGCGTACCAGGCATAGCCGGCCTCAGGGGATGCGGAGCCGAGGCCTTTGCCGAAGTGCTTCATGGAGTCAGTCGCGGTGAGACGAACGATATATTTGACACTCTTGTAGCCGAGTTGACGCGGAACGCGCAGCCGGAGCGGGCCTCCAAAGCCGACAGGAAGCTCGCCGTCGTTCATTCCCATGGTGAGAAAGGTTTGTGGATGAAGGGCGTCGGCCATGTCGACGCTTTCCCACCACTCGGGCTCGATAGAGCGGTAGACGATGTAACGCACCTGCGGGAGGACGCCCGCCATCTCGAGGACGCCAGAGAGGGGCGTTCCGATCCACTCGGCGACGTAAGACCAGCCTTCCTCACAAACAACCTCGGTGATCTGGCTGTGAGTGGGAAGCGCGCGCAGGTCAGAAAGCGAAAGCGAGATGGGATGAGCGACCATGCCGTCGACAGTGAGGCGCCAGTTGGCGAACCCATCGGCCTGGAGCTTCATGAATGCCTGGCTGGGCGGCGCGGTTTCGTTGCGGAAAGGCTCCTTCGAAATCATGCTGCGGGGAAACTCGCGTGCCAGGGTGTGCCGGGTAAGCAGACGCTGCGCGGCGTAGGTAAGAGTCTCGCCCGGGCCGTAGATTCCCTCGCCGTCAGGCGGAATGAGACCGTAGTTGCGGGCGATGCGGTCGGCAACGGCAAGCCCGGCGACGCCGGCAGCGGCAACAAGGCCACTCGTAATGATCTTGCGGCGAGAGAATGCGGTCATGGACGCTCCTCCTGTGCGGTTGCGCGGCCAGTGATCATCGTGCGTGTGCGTTTCCAGAATCCAGAGAGCGCAATCATGGCGATGTGAACGACTAGGAAAAGCACGAGAGCCCAGGAGACGAAGAAGTGCAGGGTCCGCGCGGACTGGCGGCCGCCAAGTAAATTGACGCCTGCAGGAAACGCGGAATTGAAGCCCGGAGACAAAGCGAGGCCAGTCCAGATGACAAGGGGAAATAGGACGAAGATCACGCCCAGATAAGCGGCGCGCTGAAGGACGTTGTAGGAGACTTCTTCGTTTGCGTCAGGTGGAGTGCGACGCAGATATTGCGCAAGGCGCTCGAAGTAGGCGCGCGGGCCGCGCTTACCGGGGGCGGGGATGAGATTGCGGCGGAAATGGCCGGTGATGACGCCGGCGACCAGGTAGACGATGCCCGTGAGAACGATGGCCCAGGCGGCTTCGAAATGCAAATAGCGGCTCCAGCCGTTCTGGTCGGGCATGACGTAGTTGTAGCCGGTGGGGACGGTGTCGCGCGAGGCGGGTATTGGGATGGTGAAAAGCGGATGCATGTTCACGTTGCCGGTTTCACCCCAGTAGAAACGGGGGTGCGAGATCACGATTTCGCCACCGGTGATGAGCAGCGCGAGGAAGCAGATGACCGTCAACCAGTGCGTGACGCGAACCAGAGCGGAATGGCGGGGAGCATTCATTGTCGATCGAGCGGGGAAAACCTCGCAGCGAGAATACCACGACGCGGTATCGGCTGCGGCCCGATGTTTTGACGGAGATGGGAGGCGCTGGCCGCGGGTAAACAGACAGTCGATCGGAGAATGGGCAGAGCCGCACGGAAGGCGGCCCTGCGATGAAATGCGGTTTAGAGCGCGGACTCGCCGCGTTCGTCGTTGCGGATGCGGATGGCCTCGTCGATACGACTGACGAAGATCTTGCCGTCGCCGATGCGCCCGGTGCGCGCTGCGGATTCGATCGCTTCGATGGCCTTGTCTTTCATTTCGTCGGTGACGACCATTTCGATCTTGACCTTGGGGAGAAGGTCGACGGTGTATTCCCGGCCGCGATAGAACTCGGTGTGCCCCTTCTGGCGGCCGTGGCCGCGGGCCTCAAGAATGGTCATTCCCTCGATGCCGGCTTCGAGCAGCGCTTCCTTGACGGCATCGAGTTTGGAGGGCTGAAGAACCGCCTCAATCTTAAGCATGTGCAAACGCCTCGCTTGACAGCGTATCAGGCCGAAGTGCCCCGTGCAGGAGTCGCTCCGGATTTTCTTTCAAGAACAAACTTAGGTATTCAGATCGTACCCTTCCTCGCCATGCTGAGAGAGATCGAGACCTTCCGATTCTTCCTCCGGCGAAACGCGCAGTCCGATCACCTTGTCGACGACAAAGAGCAGCACTACGGTTCCGATGATCGATAGGACCCAGGCAATCGCGACTCCGATGGCCTGGTTTCCGATCTGGCCCCAGTGGCCGTCGATGGCGCCGGTGGCGACGCCCTTGCCGAAGGCCGGGTTGATGACCTGCGTGGCGAAGACTCCGGTGAGAATTGCGCCGACGGTCCCGCCCGCGCCGTGAACGCCGAAAGCGTCGAGCGAGTCGTCGTAGCCGAACATCGCCTTCACCTTGAAGACCATGAAGGGGCAGACGAAACCGGCCACGAGCCCGATGACCATCGCGGACATGGGCTGCACAAAACCCGATGCGGGAGTGATGGCGACCAGTCCGGCGACTGCGCCGGAAATGGCTCCCAATGCAGTTGGTTTGCCGTTATGAAACCACTCAAAGATGGTCCAGCCGAGAGCGGCGGTGGCGGTTGCGAAGTGCGTGTTGATGAATGCGCTGGTGGCCAGCGGTCCAGAGTTGAGGGCGCTGCCGGCATTGAACCCGAACCAACCGACCCAGAGCAGGCAGGCTCCAACAAAGCTGAGCACGAGCGAGTGCGGGGCCATCTTGGTGTGGGGATAGCCGACTCGCTTGCCGAGATAAAGGGCGGTGATCAGTGCCGAAACGCCGGAGGTGATGTGGACCACGGTGCCGCCGGCGAAGTCGAGACTGGGGATGTGTCCGCCGTTGGAGTTGAGCAGACCTCCAACGCCCCACACCATGTGCGCCATCGGACTGTAAACGACCAGCGACCAGAGGGAGAGAAACACTGCCATGGCGCTGAATTTCATGCGCTCGGCAAATGCGCCGCAGATGAGCGCCGGGGTAATGATGGCAAACATGAGCTGGTAGACCATGTAAGTCTGCTCGGGAATGGTCTGCACGTAGAAATTCTGCGGATCGGGGTTGATGGAAACGCCTTTGAGGAACAAATGTCCGAATCCGCCGATAAAGGCGTTGCCGTGGCCGAACGCCAGCGAATATCCGACAATTGCCCAAATGATGGTGACCAGGCACATCATGGCGAAGCTTTGCATCATAGTGCCAAGGATGTTTTTGCGGCGGACAAGGCCGCCGTAAAACAGGGCGAGGCCGGGTCCCGTCATCAGCAGCACAAGCGCGGCTGAGGTCAGCATCCAAGAATTGTCGGCATTGGTTTGCGCGTTCTGAACCGCCTGTTGAAGCGCGGCAATCTGGGCCTGCGTCGCCGGGGCCTGCGCCGCAGTGGCGGCCGCCGGAGTCTGGGCGATGGCCAACGAAGTAACGAGGAGAATACCGGGCAAAAGAAAGAACTTCAAACAGCGAATCGACATTTTCAGTCCGCTCCGAAGAAATGTGTTCACCGGGTCAGAATCAAAGAAAAAACAGGGGTTACTTGCGAGTGAGCTGCAAATCTCTTGAGACGAATGGAACGACGTTCATTGCTTTGAGGGAACTCCGGCGTCGCAGTTGAAACGGACGCGGAATTCGCATCAGCTGGATTGCTGAACATTGCAGAATATCGCATGAGCACGGATTTTCATCGAAGATTTTCGACCGCGAAGGAGAAAACTGTGCCTTCAACGCTCGACGGCGAGCAGGTGAACAGAGCGGGTTCAGCCGGCGCGCATCAACGCACGGGCACCGAAAGGGTTATAGTAGTTATATGGGGGCTACGCAGGAGCGCGACCGCTACGTCTTTGGTGCGTTGGAGAGCAGCGCGAAGAACCGCGCCAAGCTGAAGGAAGTGAATTATGGCTTTGAACAGCCGGAAGGCGTTCTGCTGACCTCGCTTGATTTTGCCGTCAACTGGGTGCGCAAAAGTTCTGTATGGCCTGTCACTTTTGGCTTGGCATGCTGCGCCATTGAGATGATGTCGATGGGCGCATCACGTTATGACATCGCGCGATTCGGCGCAGAAGTATTCCGTCCTTCTCCGCGGCAGGCTGATTTGATGATTGTCGCCGGCCGGGTCTGCCAGAAGATGGCTCCTGTCATCCGCAGGCTGTATGACCAGATGCCGGAGCCGAAGTGGGTGATCTCGATGGGAGCCTGCGCCACTTCAGGTGGAGTTTTCAATAACTATGCTGTTGTGCAAGGTGTGAACCAGGTGATTCCTGTGGACGTGTATGTTCCGGGATGTCCGCCTCGCCCCGAACAACTCATCTACGCAATTACTCTTCTGCAAGAGAAAATTCAACGCGAACCACGCAGCTTGCTTAGGACCTTGAACGCGGGTTGACCGTCACTTTGCCGTTTCGGATCAGGTGAATTCTCGAGGGTAAGTCGGGCTTAGCACGACAATTCAGACGTATATCAGGGAGATATACCCCACGCAAAAGTGTGCGCGGGAAAATCCACCTATGGTAGCTTGAAATATAGCGCGCGTTTTTCAACGCGGCACGTACTAGAACGAGAAGAGTCAAGTCCAGGAAACGGCGCAGTTAGCAATATCGTGTCCTGCATCATTGAAGGAATTGTGGAGGAGAAGGAAATGTTTGCGCAGACTTTGAAGTTATCGTGCCGGGTTCTGACATTGGCATGTGTGGCAATCGTCCCAATTGCTGTGGCCGCTCAGAATTCGGCGAAGCCGGCGTCCAAAGGATCGTGGGAGGATTCCCCATCCCGGTGGGACATCTTTGCCGGCTACAGTTACCTGGCGCCGAAAGGAACTGTGCAGGTTCCGCAGCCCGACGGAACGGTCGCGCCATTTTCGTATAACGCAGTCAACGTCGGTGGTCTTTTCAGCGGGGCGTACTTCTTCAACAAGTACGTTGGAGCCCAGGCTGAGTTTGGACTGCATGAGTGGGGTACACAGAGTTCGAATGGCAGCAACAATGGCACACACGGGAACGACGACGGCTTCACAACGTATTCCGGCGGCATCATCTTCCGCTATCCTACTGCCGAAATCACACCATTTGTGCACGGCCTGATAGGCGCTGCGCGGATCGACGGACCGGATCACAACCCGTTCAGGTGGGGACCAGACCTCACCGCGGGCGGCGGACTGGACTACGAGACGCCGTTCTTCGATCATCACCTGGCTATCCGGGTTTTCCAGGCCGACTACGAGTACATGCATGCCGACTTTGGCCCCGGAACTTTTGGCGGTCGCGCCAACATCAATGCAGCTCGCCTGAGCGCAGGCCTTGTGTTCCATGTTGGCTCGATTGCGCCGCCGCCACCGGTGACGATTTCGTGCTCGGCCAATCCGACGTCCGTATTTCCCGGCGAACCTGTTACTGTGACCGCGACGGCCGGCATGCTGAATCCTAAATTGCACGCGGTGTATAGCTGGTCGGGAGAAGGAGTAACAGGGAATGACACCACGGCCACGGTGAACACGTCAGCTCTCGCACCGGGAAGCTATACGGTGAAGTGCGGCGTGAAGGAAGGTAAGCCCGGCAAGGAAGGCTTGAAGCCTTGGGAAACTGCGGACAGCACGGCAACCTTCACGGTGAAGGAATTCGAGCCGCCGACAATCAGCTGCTCAGCGAGCCCCACGACGATCAAGCCGGGTGAGACCAGCACCATTACTGCGACCGGCGTGAGTCCGCAGAACCGTCCGCTGACCTATTCGTACTCGGCTGCTTCGGGATCAGTGAGCGGCAGCGGAAACACGGCAACGTTCTCTTCGGCCGGAGCGCCAACTGGGCCTGTCGATGTAACTTGCAAGGTGTCTGACGACAAGGGCCACACCGCCAGCGCGGATACGACGGTTACCATTGAAGCACCCCCGCCGCCGCCACAGCCGCATGCGCAGGCGCTCTGCTCGCTGAGCTTCGATAAGGACAAGAGACGGCCGACGCGCGTTGACAATGAAGCCAAGGCGTGCCTTGACGATGTCGCGCTTGATCTGCAGAAGCAGGCCGATGCAAAGGCAGTCCTGGTAGGCAATTCGGATGCCAGGGAAAAAGCCATTACAGCAAGAGAACAAAAGTATGCAGCCCATCACAAGCGTGCCAAGGTCGAAGACTTTGCGGCACAGCGGGCTGTAAACGCCAAGGCGTACCTGGTGACGGATAAGGGCATCGATGCCTCTCGCATCAGCGTGGCCACTGGCACCGAAGACAGCAAGAAGGTGGAAGATTACCTTGTACCGGCGGGCGCAGACTTCTCGCAGGATGTGCAGGGAACTACGCCGGTCGATGAGTCGACCGTGAAGCCGCAGGTGCGGAAGCCTCTGGCGGAACGGCATCATCACAGGGCGAAGGCCTCCCAGTAGAGGCGCGCGTTCAACCGCCTGTCTCGCAGTGAGACAGGCGCACCAAAACCAATAGACTGATGGCTGATCGCCGAATGGGCGCTAAAAAAAGATCCGCTATTGGAATTCAGCAGCAAGTCGCACGACGTTACTTTGAGGTTGACCGGAATGCCGGTCAACCTCTTCCTTTTGAGTGATTTTTTCTGTAGCCTTTTAGTAGACCTTGGAGCAGACCTTGAAGCAGTACGCGCGGATAGTCATCGATGCTGTGCCCCGATGTGGTTTCTTGAAGGGAACTTTTTTCGCAATTCTTCTTCTGGTTGCCGGCCGGACTGCGTGGGCGCAGTCCCCATGGACGGCCGTTGGTCCCGACGGCGGAGATGCTCGCTCGTTCGCAGCTGTACCTGGAAATCCCAGCCATCTTTATCTTGGTACGACGAACAGTTGGATTTACGAGTCCTCCGACAGCGGCTCCAGCTGGCATCGCCTTTCGAAGCTGAACGCGCAGGATGATCTGGTGATCGACCACATTGTCGTGGACCCCGCGAATCCGGCGGTGCTCTACGCGGCCGCATGGGCGCTGGGTCACAGCGGCGGAGGGCTTTGGGTGAGCCGGGATGGCGGCCGCAGCTGGGTGGAAGAGATGGGATTGCACGGCCAGTCAATTCGCGCCTTTGTCCTGGCGCCGTCCAATTCGCAGGTGCTGTTTGCCGGAACACTCGAAGGGGTTTTTCGCAGCGAGGATGGGGGAGCGGTGTGGACGCAGATCAGCCCGGTGGGAAGCCGCGAGATTCACGAAGTGGAATCGCTCGCCATCGATCCTTCGAATCCTGACATTGTGTATGCGGGTACGTGGCACCTGCCGTGGAAGACGGCGGATGGAGGAATGACCTGGCACAACATCAAGCGCGGCGTGATCGACGACTCGGATGTTTTTTCGATCATCATCGATCCCGATAAGCCACGCATTGTGTATGTCAGCGCGTGCAGCGGAATATACAAGAGCGAAAACGGCGGCGAATTTTTTCGTAAAATCGCGGGAATTCCCTCAACGGCGCGCCGGACTCGGGTGCTTGAGCAGGACCCAACGCATCGGCAGGTGGTGTACGCCGGGACAACCGAGGGGCTCTACAAGACTGTTGATGCAGGCCGCACGTTTCACCGCATGACCGGGCCGGACGTGATCGTAAACGACGTGTATGTCAATCCCGCAGATCCGGACCGCGTGCTGCTGGCGACCGATCGCGGCGGCGTGTTGCTCAGCACCGATGCGGCGAAAACTTTCACTGCTTCGAATCGAGGATTCTCCGAGCGGAAGGTTGAAGCGCTGCTTGTGGACCACAACGATCCTTCGCTGATTTTCGCCGGTGTGGTGAATGACAAGTCCTATGGAAGCGTGTTTGTGTCGACAGACAGCGGCACGCAGTGGAAGCAAATGGCCGACGGCCTCGATGGGCGCGATGTCTTCTCGCTGGCTCAGGCGCCGGATGGAACGGTGCTGGCCGGCACCAACAGCGGCATCTTCGGACTTGAGCCGGGAGCCTCGATATGGCAGGCACGAGACACGATTGAGAACACGCTGGTGAAGACAGCCACCGAGACGATCCGCGGAACTCATGTGAACGTCGAAAAGCGCGTGAAACAGCAGCCGCGCGAGATGGATGGCCGTGTGTTTGCGATGGATCTCTCGAGCGATGTCTGGCTGGCCGCCACCGCTGGAGGTCTCTTTACCAGCCAGGATCAGGGCAAGACATGGCAGGGCGGCCCGGTGATGGGCGTATCGGGATACCTCTCTGTGACGTCGCTCGGTTCGATCATGGCTGCGGCAAGGCCGGATGGCGTCGTGATTTCCAAGGACAGCGGGGAGAGCTGGTGGCCGCTGGGGCTACCCACGGTGCTTACCCGGATTCATCGCATCACATTCTCGCCGGATGGGACCCTGTGGCTGGGCGCGCGCGAGGGCGTTTACTTTACACGCGACAAAGGGAAAACCTGGATGTGGGTGCACCGGCTGCCACTGACCGACGTGGATGACCTTTGCTACGATCCGCACCTGGACAAGATCCTGGTAACCTCGCAAGGCAGCGATTTTGTCTATGCGATTGATACCAGGACGCTGGACTGGAAGTGGTGGCAAACAGGCTATCGCCTCAGCGCGGTGCGCACCACGGGTGCAAAGCTGCTGGCCGCGTCGGTGAATGACGGCGTGCTCGTGGAGCCGCATGCCTCGGGCCCCGAATTGGGCGAAAGGTGAAGAGCCACGAGGATTCCGGTATCATGAAAGAATGCTGGCTGTCTCTGTGAATTCCGATCCATCGAGTTCGTTCCACACCTATGATTCCCGGCTTGAGGCGATTGGGATCAAGGTGTTCACGGGTGAGAGGCTCGACTTTAACGACGGGCTGACGCTTTATGGGTCGCCGGACGTGCTTGCTGTCGGCTGGCTGGCAAACCATGTTCGCGAGCGGATGCACGGCGATGTCACCTACTTCAACGTCAATCGCCACATCAACCCGACCAATGTGTGCGTGGCGGCCTGCAAGCTGTGCGCCTTTGGCCGCAAGAAAGGCGATCCCGCTGGCTACACAATGGCGCTTGAAGAGGCGTGGCAGACGGCAGCGTCCGGTTATTCCGAAGCCGTGACCGAATTTCACATTGTCGGCGGATTGCACCCAGACCTTCCTTTCGAATATTTTCTCGACCTGGTCCGCGGCTTGAAAGAACGATTCCCCAAGGTTCACATCAAGGCGTTCACGATGGTAGAGGTGGCCTACCTGGCGCGGCGGGCGAAACTCTCCATCGAGCAGACGCTGGTCAAGCTGCGCGAAGCAGGCGTCGACTCGATGCCCGGCGGCGGCGCGGAGATTTTTTCGGCGCGTGTGCGATCGATCATCTGCGATCACAAAATCGACGGCCAGGAATGGCTTGATACGGCGCGGATGGCGCACAAGCTCGGCTTCAAGTCGAATGCCACCATGCTCTACGGCCACATTGAGAATGACGAGGACCGCGTCGATCATCTCCTGAAGCTGCGTGATCTCCAGGACGAAACGAGCGGGTTCCAGACGTTTATTCCGCTCGCATTCCATCCGGAAAACACGCCGCTCGATCACTTGCCCGTGACGACGGGATTGACCGACATCCGGCAGATCGCCGTAGGCCGGTTGCTGCTGGACAACTTTCCGCATATCAAGGCGTACTGGCAGATGATGACGCCGAAGATCGCGCAGATTGCCCTTCGGTTTGGAGCCGACGACCTGGACGGAACGGTGATTGAGGAAAAGATCTACCACGACGCCGGCGCCACCACTCCGCAGGGAATGACGCGCAAGGAACTATGTCGCCTGATCACCGAAGCCGGCCGCGTCCCCGTGGAGCGCGACACCCTCTACCACGCAGTGACGCGAAGCGAGACGAGCTTTACGGTGGCTGTGTAGCGGCGGCCAATCGCCTTCTATGGGCGTACGACGTCACCGTTCTTCATCACAAATTTTACGTGCTCAACCACGCTGATGTCGTCGAGCGGGTTGCCGGGGACGGCGATGATGTCAGCATAGTAGCCGGGTTTCAATTCGCCGATCTGGCCCTGCCAGCGCAGCAGCTTGGCGCCGTTGATCATGTCAGCCTGTAGCACGGCCAGCGGCTTCATGCCGTATTGAACCATGAGGGTCAATTCGCGTGCCTGCGTGCCATGCGGAAACGGGCCCACATCCGAGCCCACTGCAAATTGGATTCCCGCTGCGATTTGCTTCTTGAACTCCTTGATCTTGTAGTCGAGCATCTCGGCTTCGGCTGCTGCCTGGTCCTGCGACCCGCGGTGGTGCGCAAAGTAGTCGAAGATGGTGAAGGTTGGAACTGCGAAAATGCCTTTCTCTTTCATCAGGCGCATGGTCTCGTCACTCAGCTGCGTGCCGTGGTCGATCGAGGCAACACCGGCCTCGGCCGCGTAGAGTGTCCCAGGCTCACCCATGGCGTGGACGCCGACGTTGGTGCCCAGGCGCTTCGCCTCCTCAACCGCAGCGGCGAGCTGGGCCTCAGTGTACTGGTAGGGAGTGTGCAGGACGCCGTCGATCATACGGTCTGGGCCGGTTTCGTAGATCTTCACGAAGTCCGCGCCCTCCTTGTGTTGCTCGCGCATCACCTCGATCATCTGCTCCGCGTCGTTGGCCCGGTCGGCGTTGGAGAGCACGTGCTGCTCAGGATTGAAGTGGTTGGCATCTTCATGGCCGCCAAGGATGTCGATTGCGTTTGCGCAGACGCGCATGCGCGGACCTGGAATGATGCCCTTATCGATTGCGTCGCGTACCGCGGTGCTGGCGGAGCCCGCGCCTTCGGTCCCCATGTCACGCTCGGCAGTGAACCCGGCCAAGAGGTCGTCCCTTGCGGCCTGTTCAGCAAGGATCACGCGCCAGGGAACGGATTCTTCGACTGTCTGCAGATCCTCTGCGCCGGGATGCAGAAAGAGATGCACGTGCGCATCGATCATCCCGGGCAGAAGCGTTGCGTCGCCGAGGTCGATCAGTCTTGCGCCCGCGGGATGATCGACAGAAGTGCCAACGGCGCGGATGTGTTCGCCTTCGACCAGTATCTCGCCAGGCTGGAGAATTCTGCCGGTTTCCACTTCAAGCAGGCGCGCTGCGTGCAGAACGATCGGCGATGAAGAGGGCTGTTGCGCGGCAGCAATTCCAAGGCATGCACAAAAAGGCAGGAAGCAGAGTGACTGAGTAAGCTTGCGCATGACTTCGACTATGCCCCACCAGGCCGGGGTTGTCGAGTGTTGTCTGTGAAGGTTGGTCCACAGAAGTGGGCTGCGATTCGCGTGCATGCGGTTTCCAGATGCCTCAGAGCGGGTGGTAGAATTCCGGCGAATCTTGCGCAATGTTCCGAAGCCAGAGCGAGAGCGAATCGATGGAACTTCAACCCGTTTGCAGTACGGTTCTCGGTCTCGATATTGGCGGCACCAAAACAGCCTGTGTTGAAGGAGCAGTTGATTCATCGATTCTGCAGCGCGTTGAACTGCCGACGCGGGCTGCGGAGCCGTTCTCAGCCACGTTCCCAGGAATCGTCGATCATGCCCAATCGCTGATGGCAACGGCTCGGCGGGAAGGGCGAAGAATCGGCGCCATCAGTGTTTCCATCGGGGGGCCGCTAAGAATTGATGAAGGTTTCCTCATCAATCCGCCGCACCTGCCCGGGTGGCACGATGTTCCCCTGAAGGCCCGGATCATGGATGCGTTTCCAGGCCTGCCCGTATTGGTTGAACACGATGGCAACGCCGGAGCATTGGCCGAGTTTCACTTTGGCGTGGGCAAGAATCGAACCGACCTCAAGCACCTCATCTTTCTGACCTTCGGAACGGGCGTTGGCGGCGGGTTCATTCTGAATGGGCAAATTCTTCGCGGGGCCAGCGATACGGCCGGCGAGATTGGCCACTGGCGGCTGGCGGAAGATGGGCCGCTCGGCTTTGGCAAGCGCGGATCGTGGGAGTCGTTCGCATCGGGCGCGGGACTGGTGGAACTGGCGGCGCAGATGTTCCCTGCGCGATGGCACTCGTCCACGCCGATTCGCACGGTGGTGGAAGCGATGGTGGCGAATGATCCCCAGGCGCTTGAAGTGGCGGCCGAAGTTGGCAAGTGGATGGGGCGCGGCCTTGCGCTTCTGATCGATGCACTGAATCCACAGGTGATCGCGTTCGGATCGCTGGGTGTGGCGCTGGGCGAGCGCGTACTGGGCACGGCGCGCAAAGTGGTTGCCGCCGAGGCATTGCCGCAGGCCGCGGCGGCATGCGAATTGGTTCCTTCCGTATTGGGACAACGCATCGGCGATGTAGCCGCACTGATGGCTGCGCTGACCGATGCGGCAATTCTGCGGCAACTTGAAAAGGGAAGCGGCGAATGGGACCGGACCGGAGACCATAGATGAGAGAAAAGCGGAATGAAAAAACGCGGCGCGAGTTTCTTATGCAGGGTGCGGCGGCGCTTGGCGTGATTGCAGCGATGCCAGCGATGGCCCAGGAGCCGTCGAAGACGGCGGGCGCGAGGAAGGTCATCCACATCATCGGCCACTCGCATATCGACGCCGCCTGGTTGTGGCCCTGGCGCGACGGCGAGAATATGGTCCTGACCACGTTCCGGAGCGCGCTCGACCGCATGAACGAGACGCCCGGGTTCTGCTACACGCATTCGTCCTCGGCTCATTACCGCTGGGTGGAGCGCGCTGATCCTTCAATGTTCAGCGAGATTCAGCAGCGTATTCGAGAAGGGCGATGGGAGGTCGTGGGCGGTTGGCCCGTCGAACCTGACTGCAACATTCCTTCGGAGGAGAGCTTCGTGCGGCACTGCTTGTATGGCAAGGAGTACTGCCGTCGAGCGCTCGATACGGATGTCAAGATTGGTTTCAATCCCGATTCGTTCGGGCACGCGGCGGGATTACCTACGTTTTTGAAACGCGCGGGATACGGCTACTACTCCTTCATGCGGCCCCAGGAACATGAAATGAACCTGCCGCTACTGTTCTGGTGGGAGGGGCCCGACCGCTCGCGCGTGCTGGTTTGCCGCATCTGGCGCAACTACGACGCGGACGCCGACATGATTCGTCCAGCGGCAACAGGAGCCTTTGCGCCGGGATTGGAGCACGCCGCGCTCTTCTTCGGCGTCGGCGATCACGGCGGCGCGGTGACAAAGGAACAGATCCGGCAGGTTCTGGCGATGCAGAAAGACCCGACGCTGCCTGAACTGCGCTTCAGCACGCTGCACGATTTCTTTGCCGCGGTTGAAGCGTCGCCCGCGTTCGCATCGCTGCCGGTGGTGAAGGGCGAACTTCAGCACCATTCGCGCGGATGCTACTCGGCCAACGGCGAAGAAAAGTATTTGAATCGGCGCGCGGAACGATTTCTCGGTGAGGCCGAGGCAATCTCGCTGGTGGCGAATCTCGGGGCTGGACATGCATATCCGGCAGAGCAATACGCCGAAAGCTGGTGGAAGGTTTTGTTTTGCCAGTTTCACGACATGATGGCCGGCACATCGCTCTACTCCGATTACCAGGATGTGCGCGACAGCCTTGGCTATGCCTGCGAAGTTGCTCAGGCCGCGAAGATTGAAGCGCTGGAAACCATGGCCCGGCAAGTGGACCTGAGTTCGGTGAGCGAGAGCGCGGTCTTCCTTTTTAATCCGCTGCCATGGAGACGCAGGGCGCTCGTCGAGTATTATGCAGAGCGCAATCCCGAAGGCACGGGAACGATCACGCATCTGCGATCGAAGGGGGGCGAGAAGATTCCTGTTCAGTGGAGACCCTCCGCGAGCATGACGACGTTCTTTCCGCGACTGTCGGCGTGGGTCGAACTGCCGCCGTGCGGCTACAAGGTGTTTGAACTGGCTCATGGCGAAGCGCCGAAAGGCGAGGCGTACAGCGATTTCGCAAAAATATCGGAAACAGGATTCGGCATCTCGTCGTTGAAGGCGGAAGACGGCACAGAGTTACTGGCCGGAGCGGTTGGCATGGTGGCGATTGGCGACACGAGCGATACATGGGCGCATGGAATTGACCAATTCCGGCTGGAACTGGGACGTCCAGCGCTGGTTTCATCCACGATGATCGAGGACGGCCCAGTGACTCGCGTGACACGGCAGCGCGCGAAGTGGCAGGACTCGGAGATCGTTCTCGACATTGCGCAGTTTGCCGGTCTCGATTTCGTTCAGCTTCGCTTCGTGATTGACTGGCATGAGAAAGAGCAGATGCTCAAGTTGGAGATTCCGACGGCTCTGGCACAGCCGAGAGTGTTTGCCAAAGTGCCAGGACAGGTGCTGGAGAGGCATACGAACGGCCAGGAAGAGCCTTACCAGGACTGGGGAGCAGTACAGGGCAGGATTGGCGGCCAAGATTACACCGTCGCGATTCTGAATAGTCAGACCTACAGTTATGACTGCTTGGAAGGATTGTTTCGAACGGTCATGATCCGCTCCTCACCATATGCGCGGCACAATCCTGGAACGGTTCCGCACAACGACAACAATGCTTGGCAGGACCAAGGCCGGCAGGAGCGCACCTTCTGGCTGATGGCCAAACGCGGCGCGTGGACGGAGCTCGGATTGGACCGGCGCGCAGAGGAGCTACAGACGCCTGCCGAGTATGTGATGGATTCAACGCACGGTGGCACAAAGCCGTGGGAGGATTCAATGCTTGAAATCCAGCCCGCCGCGGTGTGGGTGCTCGCGATCAAGCAGGCGGAGCAGGAGACGGGCGCAAAGATTATCCGAATTCAGGAGCGGGCGGGAAGACCGGGCGAGGCACATCTGAGTAGCTCGTTGCTCGGGCTGGACCACACGGTGCCGCTTGCGGCATGGGAGCTGAAGACGCTGCTGATCAGGCCCGTGAAGGGTGGACGTGCCGGAATACGGGAGGTGTCGCTGCTCGAGTCTTGATGAAACCGATTGGCATTGTGGTTGAGGGTGGATTAGGCAATTGCACGGTTCTTGGCAACGAGAGAAACGACGGTATGTTACTTAGGATTTAGTATGGCTGTTACCTGAGTGCTTATGTGAATGTTACTTCGCCATCAAGAAGCTCGAGTCGCGCGGCTTCAGGAACAGTGCTCTGGACGCTTGGTTTGAGCTGCTGGATTAGGATTTCGAATTAATCCCCATTTATTCACAACTTACAAGATAACTTATTGAGTAATCGATGTTACATGCGTGGTACGATCACCCCGAGGTGAGGACAAATGCCCAATCAAGGCTACAATCTTGCTTTTGAACAAGCGACGGAAGAGCGCGCCGAAATCCGTGTGAAGATTGAACAGCTGCTCTCTCGCGGCGAGATGCTCGATAAGCTCCTGGAATGTTTAGCGCCATTTATCTCAGTTCCCCAGCCGCCCACGGAATCAAGTCCCGCCTCACAGGAAGTCGCTGTCGCGGCTCATTCCGAAGAGCACTACGAGCATCACGAAGGCTAAGGCGAGCCTCAGCTCGCGTCAGTACGCGGCGATTCCGGTGAGGTGTTGGCCAAGGATCAGCGCGTGGATGTCGTGTGTGCCCTCGTAGGTCTTGACTGATTCGAGATTCATCATGTGGCGCATGATCGGGTAATCCTCGGTAATGCCGTTCGCGCCGAGGATGTCTCGAGCCATGCGCGCGGTTTCGAGCGCCATCCACACGTTGTTGCGCTTGGCCATGGAGATGTGCTCGTGGCCCACTGTTCCTCCGTCCTTGAGACGGCCGACGTGGAGCGAGAGAAGCTGCGCTTTGGCAATTTCGCTGGCCATCCACACCAGCTTGTCCTGGACGAGTTGGTGGCTCGCGATTGGTTGCCCGTGGAACTGCTTGCGAAACTTCGCGTACTGCAATGCCGTGTCGTAACAGGACATGGCGGCGCCGATTGCACCCCAACTAATGCCGTATCGCGCTTGGTTGAGGCACATCAGCGGGCTCTTCAAACCTCCTGAGCCGGGCAACAGGTTCGATAAGGGAACATGGACATCCTGCAACAACAGGCCGCTGGTGATTGACGCGCGCAGCGACCACTTTCCGTGCACCTCATAGGCGCGAAAACCGGGGCGGTCTGTCTCGACAAGGAAGCCGCGCACCCGGTTGTCTTCCTCTTCAACCTTGGCCCAGACGATGGCGACGTCGGCGATGCTGCCGGACGTGATCCACATTTTCTCGCCGTTCAGGACGTACTCGTCTCCGGACTTGCGAGCCGTTGTTGTCATGCCGCCCGGGTTGGAGCCGAAGCCGGGCTCGGTGAGTCCGAAGCAGCCAAGCTTTTCGCCGCTGGCGAGTGCGGGCAGCCACCTGTTTTTTTGCTCGTCGGAACCGAAAGCATAGATGGGATACATGACCAGTGCAGACTGCACACTCACGAAGCTGCGAAGGCCCGAGTCGCCCCGTTCCAGTTCCTGCATTACCAGTCCGTATTCAACGTTCGACATGCCGGCGCAACCGTAACCCTGAAGATTCGCGCCGAAAAAGCCCAGCGCCCCCATGACCGGAACCAGTTCCCGTGGAAAACGCTCGGTGCGGAAACACTCTTCGATGATGGGAAGCAGGTTGTCTTCGACGAAGTCACGCGCCGTGCGCCGGACGAGCAGTTCGTCTTCGCTGAAGCTGGAATCGAGATGAAGGAAATCAAAACCTTGGAATTTAAAACCCATGATGGCACCATCCATTCTTCCGGAAGCCGGGAACTGAAAGGCTAGCAGATGGGCAACGGGTGGGGAAAGAAACCGGTGACCGCAGGGGTGGGTCTCTTGAGATTGCGCTGGGCACATTCTGTTGAAGAGCCACCCGAGCGGTACCATAGGAACCGAATGCATGCATGGCGATTTCACTGGCCATCCTCGTTGTCACAGTCCATCTGGCCTGGCTGCTGGTTGTCATCTTCGGGGCTTTGGGGACACGCGGGCGGCCTGTGTGGGGCACGCTGCACGCGGTTGCTCTACTATGGGGAATCGTCGTCGAGGTCGGCCCGTGGCCTTGTCCACTGACGCTTGCGGAAGAATACTTCGAGGCGAGGGCGGGTGCTGCGGCGGTGAACGGGAGCGCTCTGCTCCGCTGCCTTGACGACATCTTATACTGTCCCGCGGTCCCAACCTGGCTGGTTGTCACGGTCGCAGTAGCCATCTGCATTCTGAACCTCGCAATCTACGCGCGTCGTCTCGGCCGGGCGTTGAAGCAGAGGCGCCCGCACGCGTGAGTGGAAAGGTCGACGCGGCAAATTTCGAACTGGCAGAACACTTCAGGCATAACCGGATCGGTTGAGAAGTGCTGCGAATCCCTAGTGGCTCGCGTCCTGATCGCCGTAAGTCGGATAGGGCTGTGGCGCCGTGCTTGTGGGTATGGCGGCGAGAGTCACCAGATCAGCTTGAACCTGTTTCCATTTTTCGGGATCCTTTTTGGTGGTGATGGGCAGGCTGGGATCGGCATAAAACGCCTGGATATTTTCCTTGATCCCTGGAGGAATCGGCTGGCGCGGATTTCGTGTGAGGCGGTGCAGAAGTTTCGCATAGGTAGAGTCGGTAAGAGAATAACCGCCCGGTTGTACCACGCGACCGGTATCGAGATCGCGATTGGGCAAAGGATGCAGGGGACCTTCAGATCGCAGGAGCGTGTTTGGGTTGGTGGCTGGATTGCTTGAAGGCCGTTGCGATGGAGGCGGGTCGGCACCACCGGGTTTCGATGTCAACAAATGTGTCTGCGCAGTCGGCGTAAACCGGCTAACCAGCCGGCTAAGGACTGCCGTCGAATTTATGACGCTGTGAATGTAGTCGGTTTCGGTCGCTTCGCTCGGTCCCTTAATGTCGAGTAACTTGAGTGGGCCGAATTTAGGCAGGACGAAGATGAAACCGGCCAGCGCATAGGTCCCAATTCCTGCGTGCCGGCGGTAGTGTTGCCAGTCATTGCGAATGGCTACCTGGGCGCACTGCTCGTCAAGTTTCCTAGCGTCGGGAGTGTCGGGTTCCGGGGGCTCGTGTTTGCGGTGCAGAAGCGTGAGCGCATAGGCGATGCGGGGGATGAAGGCGCGCACAGCAAAGCGATATGCGGGAACATTGATCAACTCGCGACGCTTTCCGTTGTAGCTCGAAGCGATGCCGTAGGTTTGATAGAAGGCCATTGCGAGCTGGTGCATCGATACCTTGAGTCCGATGTAACGCAGGTAAGGAAGCGGCGCCATGTGATGATGCGCAATTTGATCGATATCGAACGCGAACTCAGTCTGGACGTGCTGGTGTTCGCCTTCGGAATAACTGACGACCGGACCATATTCCGCGCGCAGCTTGGGAAATTCGACCGGAACGGCAAGATTTGTGGCTTCAGAGTGGCCGATGGAGTCGCCGACGTAGTGCGAGAGCGCACCAACGGCGAAGGCGAGCTCGTCGGCATTGTGCGCGTTGCGAAACAGGTTGACCACAAAATCGCCCGTTCGCACGTAGTGAGTGAGGTCGGAGAAAAACTGGTCGCCGAAGGGATAGTAGCCGATGTCCTGGATGACACACCCCCCGTACGCGTAGGCCTTGGCTTCCTTCAGCTGCGCCGGAGTCAGATTCGGGTAGCGGCTTAGAAGGAGTGGGACGATGGAGTCGTTCCACGTAAGGTCGATGAGCTGTTCGTGAGTCAGCAGGGAATATGCGGCGGCCCGTTTTTGTGAGGAAACGAGAATGATCAAAATGAGGATGATGATTTGTTTTGCCTGCCTCAAAAATCCTCTCCGTTCATTCCAATGCCGTTGTGAGGCTGGCGCAGGATCAGGCCTGGACAGGAAGTCGTTTACCAGCCCGAAGGCGCCCTACTTTCGGTGAGATGCAGATTCAACGATTCAAGTGCCGGCTTATTCAAGGAACTCGCGCACAAACGGGTCATCGCTTGAGACCAGCTGGTCCAGATTGCCATCGAAAATCAACTTGCCTTCATTGAGCATTAGAAACGTCGTGTTGGGATCAGTCTGCCTTTTGGGCAGCGGGATCATTCGATTGCTTGCGTCATCAAATCGGTGCGAGGTCATGGTAAAGGCGTCCTGCAGCCGATGTGTAACGAGCACCGACGGCGTGCGATGCACGTCACGCTGCTTCACAATGAGTTCGATGATGGTGGTTGAGGTGACCGGATCGAGACCACCGGTGGGCGAATCGTACAGCAGCAGATCGGGCTCGTGAATGAGCGCACGCGCAATGGCTACGCGCCGGCGCATTCCTCCGGAGAGGCTTCCGGGAAACAGACTGAAAGTTTCCTCGAGTCCCACGAAGCGGAGGGCCTCGCGCACGCGGCCGTCGATCTCTTCGTCCGAAACAAGCTGCTGGATAAGGAGGTAGGCGACGTTGTCGCGGACAGTGAGAGAGTCAAAGAGCGCGCCTTCCTGAAATACCATGCCGGTACGTGTGCGCAGGGGAAAGAGAGCCTCTTCGCGCATGCTTGAAATCTGCTGGCCGAGAAGCTGGATGGAGCCAGTGTCTGGACAAAGCAGGCCGTTAGCGAGTTTCAGCAGAACACTCTTGCCCACGCCGGCTGGTCCAAGCAGAATGCGGGTTTCTCCAGGCGCGACGGTGAAGCTTACCTCGCGCAGGACTGGTGGCCCGTCGAATGAGATCGAAACGTTATCGAACACCAGGGCCGGCGGCGACTCTGAGGCAGCTCCGCGCTGCGAACCACCGGAAACTAGATTCGTATTCATCGGTTGAAGATGGTCACCATGACCTGGCTGACGAGGGTATCCACAAAGATGATGAGCACTGAGGCGGAAACAACTGCTGAAATCGTGGAGCGGCCGACACCCTCGGTGCCCCCGGTCGTTTTCATCCCGAAGAAACACCCGATGGACGCGATGATGTATCCGAAGACGACGGGCTTTACAAGGCCCTGCAGGATGTCGGGGAAACGGAGATATTCATAGGCCATGGAGAAGTATTGCGTCGCGTTCTGGTGGCTCATGAAAACGGTAACGGCCGCTCCGCCGAGAATGCCGAAAAAATCGGCGACAATGGTGAGAAAAAGAAGCATCGTGATACACGCGTAGACACGTGGAGTCACTAGTTTACGCATCGGATCGACGCCAAGCGCGCGCATTGCGTCGATCTGTTCAGTGACAACCATCGAGCCCAATTCGCTGGCCATGGACGATGCGTTTCGTCCCGAAACCATAATTCCGGTAAGCACTGCACCCAGTTCGCGTATCATAGACATAGCGACGAATCGGCCAGTGATCGCAGTTGCACCGAACTGGGCCAGTGTTGCCGCCGATTGAATGGCGAGCACAGCTCCAGTGAAGAATCCAGCCAGGACCACGATCTTGGCAGAGCCGACTCCGATAATGTCGGATTGAATGAGGAAGTCAGACCAGTAGACGGGCGGCCGGAAAAGATTCATGACAGCCCGATACGCGAACAGGAAATACTCCTGCACGGTGAGCACGATTTGTTTTGCAGGTTTCTCTAACGTCTCTACCGTCATTCGCTTCCCGAACTGCGTGACGCGAGATGAGCGTCGGCCGCTGTTATGCACAGAATAGCGCATGGGGCGGATGCCGCGATGAGGTCGGGCCTGTTCACTGGGCCGCAATTGAATTCTGAATCGCCAAATTGCGATTTGACTCACTTTTGGCCTTGGTAACCTGAGCGAATTCATCCTGAGTCGCCGAAACAGGTGGCCACTGCCTATAGATTCCGCATCTAATTAGGGAAAGAGCGAGGGATAGCATGTACCAATTCAAGAAAGCCGAGGGGAGCCCTATGCATTCCTTTCGCCTTCGCCTTATCCTCGCTCTGGCTGCCTGTGTAACCCTGGTTTCGGTCGCATCCACTTATTTCGAAGTGCTGGCCCATAAGCACTTGCTGCGTGAAGATCTTGAAAGACGAGACCAATGGATCGGGGCGAGCCTGCAGCCCGATTTTGAGCGCGTTTTATCGGTCGGGTACATGGCAACGCTGATGGACCTGGTGGACCGCTCAAAGAGCCGCACCGGCGTCATGGCGCTCGCCGTCTTCGACCCCCAGGGAGAACTGATTTTTTCTAATGGGCCTGCCGAGATTCTGAAATCCCTGGAAAGAACAGCCGTCCAGAAGTCGTTGAAGAAGGGCGCGAATGTGGCCGCATTCGGGCATGCAGGGGAGCAGCAATGGCTTGAAGAAGTCCTGCCACTGCACGATGGAAACAGGCTGCAAGGCGCGCTCGTGCTCATCTCGGATGCCGGTTACATCCGAAGCCAGGGCAATGAACTGTGGCAGAGAAGTTTCTGGAGGGTGCTCGCTCTTGTCATTCTGATCGCGGCGGTGACTTTCCTGATGGTGCGCTGGTTCCTGATGCGGCCGGTCAGCCGGGTTGCAGAGCGCTTGCGGCGTGTTCGCCTGGGGCACATCGATTCTGCTGCGAAAGGGAGCCACGACGAACTTGGGATCTTCACTCCGCTGGCGCGCGAAATGGAAACCATGGCGGAGAGCCTGATGGCCGCGCGGGCCGCGGCTGAAGCAGAGGCGCGACTCCGCGATGCGAGGGAGAGTGTGTGGACCGCGGAAAGACTGGCGGTGCACATGCGCGGGTATTCTGCCTCGAGCCGGATATTCGTGGTATCGAACCGCGAGCCGTACATGCACGTGCGCGAGGGCCGGGAGATTGTGTGCGTGGTGCCTCCCAGCGGGCTTGTGACTGCCATCGAGCCGGTATTGTGTGCCTGCGACGGCGTGTGGGTTGCGAGCGGAAGTGGAAATGCCGATTCGGCGATGGTTGACGAATTTGATCGGCTGCGCGTTCCCCCCGAAGAGCCGCATTACACACTGCGCCGCGTATGGCTTTCGAACGAAGAAGAATCGGCTTACTACGACGGATTTGCCAACGAAGGCCTGTGGCCCCTGTGTCACATCGCCCACACGCGCCCCATCTTCAGGGCGTCGGACTGGGAGTGCTACCGTCGCGTGAATGAGCGCTTTGCGGCCGCTGTGCTCGAGGAGATGGAAGGATGCGCAGAACCAATCGTCTTCGTGCAGGATTACCATTTTGCCCTCCTGCCCCAGATGATCAAGACGGCGCGACCTGAAGCACGCGTGGCCATTTTCTGGCATATTCCCTGGCCCAATCCGGAGGCATTCGCCATTTGCCCCTGGCAGGCGGAATTGCTCGATGGATTGCTCGGCGCCGATTTGATCGGGTTCCATATTCCATTGCATTGCAATAATTTTCTCTCCACGGTGGACCGCGTGCTGGAGGCCCGGACGGATCGCGAGCACATGACCGTGCGCCGGCATGGCCATTTGAGCTCGGTCCGCCCTTATCCGGTCAGCGTGGCATTTGAAGGAAACCGAACCGGCATCGCAGCAGTGAACGAAGAGGCGGAGCGCCAGGAGATCCAGACTGCAAGGCAGCAACTGCTGCGCGAATTCGGAGTGCGCGCGGAGTCCCTTGCCCTCGGCGTTGACCGGCTGGATTACACCAAGGGAATCGTGGAACGTCTGCTGGCGCTCGAGGAATTGATCGAGCACCATCCGTGGTATTGGGAACGCTTGACGATGGTGCAGATTGCTGCTCCCAGCCGTACGCGTATTCCTTCCTATGCCGAGCTGCGCCGCAAAGTCGAGGAAACGGTGGAACGCATCAATCAACGTTTCCAGACTGCCCGCTGGAAGCCGGTAATCCTCATCGAACGGCAATGCAGTCACGAAGAGGTGAACCGCTGGTATCGCGCCGCGGATCTGTGTCTCGTGACGTCGCTGCATGACGGCATGAACCTCGTGGCAAAGGAATATGTCGCCGCGCGCGATGATGAGGACGGAGTGCTGGTTTTGAGCAAGTTCACCGGAGCTGCGGTAGAACTGCAGGATGCGCTGCTGGTCAATCCATATGATGTTGTGGGCGTATCAGAAGCCATGCATCGCGGACTCGATATGGACCGGACCGAGCGGCGGCTGCGCATGCAGCGCATGAGGCGCCAGGTAATGGAGCACAACATCTATCGATGGGCGGCTCAAGTGCTTGGCGCGCTCCGAGACTTGCGCATGGAGAATTACGACGAAACAGAAGACCTTGCAATGGGCGCCCTGCCCGAAGAGCCGCGCGAGCGTACGGCGCACCGTAGACTGGCATCGTGAACGGCTCGAAGAAGGACAAGGAAACCATAGAGAGTTTTTTCGGGGCGTTCGATCGCTCGGCGCAACCGCTGTTGCTGCTTGACTACGACGGAACGCTGGCGGATTTTCGAGTGGATCGCTTCAAAGCCCGGCCGTGGGCTGGAGTGCCGGAGCAGTTAAATAGTATCCAAAGCCGAACCAAAACCCGCCTGGCGGTGATTACAGGCCGGCCGCCGGAAGAGATTCCAAAGCTGCTGGGCTTGGATCGCCCCGTTGAAGTGTGGGGATTGCACGGTGCCAGGCGGCTGTATCAAGACGGGCGCAGCGAGTTGGAAGAGGTTTCGCCGGCTGCTCGCGCAATCTTGGATGAAGTGCGAACATGCTTGAGACGCGATGCGTTTGGCGGACTCTACGAAGACAAACCGAACGCTGCCGTAGTGCACTGGCGCGGCATTGCGCCGTCAACGGCAAAACTGATCGAGCGGAGAACGCGCGAGATCTTTGAACCGCTGGCGTGTAATGACGGCCTCACGCTGCTGGAGTTCGAAGCGGGCTTGGAATTGCGGTCGGGCCGCGACAAGGGCGGGGCTGTGCGCGCGATTGTTCGCGAGGCGGAGCCGGGAACGCCTGTAGCCTACTTGGGCGATGACATTACGGACGAAGCGGCGTTTCGGGCCGTCAATGAGGCAAAGGGGCCGCACTTGAGCGTGCTGGTGAAGCGGCGATGGCGCGAGTCGGCCGCGGATGTGTGGCTGAAGCCGCCGGGAGAGCTGAAGGAATTTCTGCGCCGATGGTTGACCGAGACCAGCGATTACCGGTAACTGGAAGCTGCCTTTTTACTCTCGTCCCCGCTTGCGAATCTCGATGTTCAGGCGCTTGATTTTCTGATTCAGCGTGGAGAGCGGGATGCGGAACTGCTCTGCGGCGTCGGTCTGGTTCCAGTTGCAACGCTCAAGCTTTTCAACAATGATACGGCGCTCGATGTCTTCCATGATGTCGAAGAGCGAGGCGTTGGGATTGTGCTCAAGCAGTGCATCCTGGAAACTCCGGCCGGTGATGTGACCGGGCAGAAGATCCGAGCCGATGACCGGGCCCGACGAGAGCACGACTCCGCGTTCAATGCAGTTTTCAAGTTCGCGGACGTTGCCTGGCCACTCATAGTCAACCAGCGCGCGCATCGCGTCAGACGAGAGCCGGCGCGGCGACAAGCCATTTTCGTTTGCGTAGAAATCGAGAAAGTGCTGGGCCAGCATGGGAACATCTTCGCGGCGGGCGCGCAGAGGCGGAAGGTCGACGGTAATGACATTCAGCCGGTAGAAGAGGTCTTCGCGGAAACGGCCGTCGCGAACGGCCTGGCGCAGGTCAACGTTGGTCGCGGCGATGATGCGTACATCCACCTGGATTTCCTGGATGCCGCCCAGGTGCATGAAGCGCCGGTCCTGCAGCACACGCAGGATTTTGGCCTGCGTATCCATGCCCATGGTGACGATCTCGTCGAGAAACAGCGTGCCGCCGTTGGCAACTTCGAAGAGGCCTTTCTTTGAGGCGACGGCGGAGGTGAACGCACCTTTCACGTGTCCGAAGAGCGTTGACTCCAGCAGCTCGGACGGCATGGCGCCGGTGTTGATCGGAACGAAGGGCTTGTCTTTGCGCGGCGAGTTGGCATGGATGGCCTTGGCGATGAGCTCTTTGCCGGTGCCGCTTTCGCCCTGGATCAGCACCGTGGAACGGCTGGGCGCCACTTGGGCAACCAGGTCGAACACTCGCAGCATGAGGTCGCTCTTCCCAACGATGTTGGTGAAATTGTAGCGTTGCTTGAGAGTGCGCTTCAGTTGCAGGTTTTCTTCTTCGGCGCGGTGGCGGGCAACTGCGGAGCGGATGTCGGCCATCAGCTTTTCGTTGTCCCATGGCTTCTGGACAAAGTTCTCCGCGCCGGCGCGAATCGCCTCGACGACGTTGTCGACAGTTCCGTACGCGGTAATCATGATCACCGGCGTGTCGGGCTGCCGCTCCTTGATCTGTGGCAATAATTCGAGGCCGCTTTGGCCCGGAAGCGCGAGATCGAGCAACACGAGATCAAAGTTTTCGAGTTCCAGAATGCGGAGGCCCTGCTCGCCATCGGCCGCCATCTTCACCGCGTAGCCCTCCAGCGTCAGCAGCACTTCGAGCGATTCGCGGATGCCCGCCTCATCGTCGATCACGAGAATGCTTGCGCTGGTGTTGAAAGCGGAAGGCGAAGACGCAGGCGTAGAAAGATTGAAAGGCTGGTCGACCTCAGGCATGTACTGACTTCCTAGGGGCCTGTTCACGCTGCACAGGCGGATGGCGTTGTGAGAGAAAGCCCGACCAGACGAAGCCGCGGCTGAAGGCTGTAGCGAGTCCACCGTCGAAGGCGAGAATGAAGTATCGTCGGGCTTTCGCCGCAATCCTTCGGGCCGGGCCGATTGTCCCGATTTCGTCGTCGATCGTCGCTGGCAGACACCCGGTATGCGTCACTCCTCACTCCTAGAACTTTGAAAAATCGGCTTCCGGCGTCACCGCCCGAGTAGTGCGAGCAGGCCCCATCAATGGAAACTCAAGATGAAATGTGGTCCCGGAGCCCACAATACTTTCGACGTGAATCTTTCCCGCATGTTCCTGGATGATCCCGTACGAGACGGAGAGGCCAAGTCCCGTCCCGCGCCGTTCGCCAGGCCTGGGCATGGTTTTGGTGGTAAAGAACGGATCGTAGATGCGCTTCAAATGTTCGGGCGCGATTCCTGAGCCCGAGTCGGCGATCACCGCCTCCACGTGGCCATTGACGAGGGTTGCCACTCGCAGGTGACCTCCGCCAGGCATGGCCTCCTTGGCATTTAGGAGGAGATTCAGAAAGACCTGTTGCAGCTTGCCGGGGTTCCCATGGATCGCGGGCAACTGATCAGCGAGCTCAATGTCGAGCAGGATTTGCGCGGTCTTGAACTGGTGTTCCAGCAGCGACAGCGTATCGCGGATTACCTGGTTCAGGTTGGTTTCGCGAAACTCGGTTGTCGAGGTGCGCGAGAAATTGAGCAGCCCATTGGCAATTTCGGATGCGCGGAAGCTTTGTTGCGTAATCTTTTCGAGAACAGGACCGAGGCGCGGATCGCTGCGCATTTGCTTGGAAAGCATTTGCGAATAGGAAGAAATCACGGCCAGCGGCGTATTGATCTCGTGCGCCACGCCGGCTGCAAGCAAGCCAATCGAGCTCAGCTTGTCGGCTTGTGCAAGCTGCGTCTCGAGGGATACGCGCTCGGTAATGTCGTCGACCAGCACGATGCGGCCAACGGTGACAAATTCGCGCGACAGCAGCGGCGCGATGGCGATGTTCACAGTGCGCTGCTCGCCCGCGCGGGTCGTGAGCGGAAATTTGTAGAGATGATGCACACCGGATTCGTTGCGTGCGCTGTTCAGTGCATCCATAAACTCCGCAGGGAAGACGGACCGAACTTCCTGCCCAATGACCTCGGCGCGGCTCAGCGCATACATCGCTTCCATCTGCGCATTCCAACTCTCGATGCGGTCATCCAGATCGATTGCCAGAATCCCAACGTTGATGGATTCGACAATGTTCTCGCTGAATTCCTTCAGCCGCTCAAATTCGCTCACCTTGTCTTCAAGCTGCGAGTAGAGGCTGGCGTTCTGGAGGGCGATGCCGATGTAGCTGGCCAGCGACTCGAGCAGTTCCACGTCTTCGCTCGAAAGGAAGTCGCCGCCGATGGTCCGCCCAAGGCCGATCACGGCAATCGTGCGCGCCGTCGCGCCGTCCTGTACGCGGCAGGGAAGATAGTAGTTCAGGTCGAGAAGTGCCGCGGTCTTCTGCTGGTCTTCTGGCAGATGCATGGCGTTCTGGGCGTTCTCAAGAAAGATATGAGAGTGGTCGGCCGCGCGGTCGAAGTTGATGAAATCGAGCGCCAGAGAATCTTTTGCCGGCTCGGCCTCCGGCGGCAGTCCGTGCGACGCGGCGAGATGAAGCAATCCCTGGCCATCGCTCAGAAACACGGCAACCCGAGCCACCAGTAGGGTGCGCGGCAGTCGCTCGACGATGGAAGCCAGCAGGGCGTTCAAATCGGTTTCAGAATTCAGACCGCGCCCGAACTCGACAAGCGCTTTGCGATAGTCGTAGCGATGGCGATCGAAAGCGCGATCGACCCAACCCTGAATCCTGCGCTTGAGCGGATCGAAAAATGCGGCGACCAGCACAATCGCGATGCCTTCGCCCCAATCCCGTACCGAACCAGGCAAGCGATTGTGGGCAACGCCGGCAGCGACCGCAATCGCAATGAAATATCCGCCCAGGATCAGGCCGGTAGCCAGCGTATAGGCTACGCCGCGCTTGAAGATCAGGTCGGTATCCATCAGGCGGTAGCGCACGATGGCCCATGCGAACGTCAGCGGCAAAAATACCAGCGACAGCCCCGCGATCTTGGTGAGCACGCCAGGCACCGGAAGATCGAACAGGAACGGAATCGCATAGAGCAAAGTAAAGGGTGTAACCGCCAGGAGCGCGCCGCGTGTGAGCCATTTCAACTGCTGGCGCAGAATAGGCGTATCGGCCCGGCGGTAGCTGTGCATGAAGAAGACGGCAGCCAGCACGTAGAACGCCGCATCGTAGCCGGCTCCGGCTTGGTTGAGCCGGTGCATCAGCAACTCGGTCGCTTCCCATTGGCTAATTGCGGTAACCCAAAGCCCGACCAGTGCAGTTCCGGGCAGGTAGACGAGCGGCATCAGCCAACGGCGGCGAACGCTCTTAAGGCGTTCCTCGGGAAAGCTCAGAGCAAAGTGGAGCAAAAGAGCCGGCTGAAGTGCCTCTGCAAGGATATTGGTCCAAAAGACAGTCCAGTCCAGGATGTCAAAAAGGCCGGTGTACTTGAGCGCGTACCAGGCGAACGACACAAGGCAGAATAGATAGAAGTGCGTGGCGCGTGGCGCGGTCCATCGCCGGAAGAGAACGTAAAGCCCAATGGCAAGGTAGATCAGCCCGATAATCCGCAACGCCTGCGCCAGGCTCCGATCAGGCGGTTCAGGGGAAACAATGACCGGAGCTTCCAGCTGGATGCCGTCGCGGGTAATCGAGTAACTGGCGTTTCCGTAGGGACCGGTGAGGTACAGATCGCGGTCCTTGTCGGAGAGATGCGTGACGCTTTGCCCGTCGATGGCGGTAAGGAGGTCGTTCGACTGGATACCGGCCCGAGCGCCGGGGCTGTGAGGCAGGACCGTTTCGGCGACGAGTCCCTTTCCATTCGAGGCTTCCGTCCACCAGACTCCGTCCTCAGGTTGAAGGAATCGACTCTCCTGGCGGAAATTCAACACAGCGAGGAACACCAGTCCGACCGTAGCCACAGCCAGTAGTGTCGCCTGCAATCGGTTGAAGAGGCTCGTCTCCATTCGGGGAGTCCCTAAAGTAAGCCAACAAAAATACTAAGCAAGTCGGTTGCCATGTTTCAGAGGTAACCCGACGGTACAGAACAGTCTTGGCAATTCCCTGATCCTATGCTACATAGAGACGAAGTTGCGGACCAAAAGTTCATGGGAAAACAAAGCCCTTTTGTGGAAAATGCAAAATTCTGTAGAGTTCCTACAGCTTTAGGAATCCATATACCGGAAACGGTAGGCCATTGGAGCGGCGTGAGTTAAAATCCAATCCGCCGAATGGGCAGCTTCATTTTATGCCATCCAAGTCGTTCGCTACTGCTTTTGCCCATAGGTGGCATTCGGGCCATGCTTGCGCCGATAATGGTGTTCGCCTATATGCCTGGGCAGTTCGAATTCGGACAGCATCAACAGGTCCGTCCGGAAAGCAAGACGGGCGATGTACTCCAGAACGTCGGCATGCTCCACGGCCTCTGCCGGCGTCGCTCCCCACGCGAACGGCGCGTGGCCGGCAACGAGCACTCCGGGAACAGCAACCGGGTCGAGGTCCGCCGACCGGAATCGTCGAACGATGACTGCGCCCGTGTTGTGGACGTAGGCTTCCGCTACTTCAGCTTCCGTTAACGGCTCGGTCACGGGCACGGGACCGTGAAAGTAATCTGCATGTGTCGTACCGAGGCAGGGAATCGAGCGGCAGGCCTGCGCCCAGGCGGTGGCGAATTCTGAGTGGGTATGGACGACGCCGCCGATCTGGGGAAATTCGCGATACAGCAGGGTGTGCGTGGCGAGATCGCTGGAAGGACGCAGAGAGCCCTCGACAACCACGCCCTCCAGATTTGTGATGACCAGGTCGGCGGGCGAAAGCATTGCATAGTCCACCCCGCTCGGTTTGATCACGACGAGCGGTTCCGGGCCGCTGCGTTCGATCCCGCTCGCATTGCCGAAGGTGTGGGGAGCCAGACCACGCCGCGCGATTTCCTGGTTGGCGTGGAGAACCTGTTCGCGAAGTTTCTCGAGCATCATGGCGAGCTTCCTGGGATTCTGCTGGCGCTTAACGCGTTCCCTTGCCCAAGCTTAACAGCCAGGTGGGACGCCTGCACGCCCGTTGGGTAACAATCAATGTGAGGACTGTAAACCCGGCTTCGATGCAGGCGTCTACCTGTGTATGGCGGCCGGTACGACAGTGGACCCGATGACCTTGGCCACGGCGAATGATATTGCCGCGCAGGAGTTCTCCCGCGTTGTCGCCGACCATCGCTTGCAGATTTTCCGGTTTTTGCTGGCCTCGACACGCGACGCGGACCTGGCCGAGACATTGACACAGGAATGTTTCTTGAAGGCGTTCCGCAATTGGGCGAGTTTTCGGGGCGATTCAAGCGCCATGACATGGCTGATGCGAATTGCCATCAATCTGCAGAAAGATCACTGGCGCAATCGCCGGATGCAGTTCTGGCGGCAGGCCACCACAAACAAGGTGGACCTGGACGAAGCTACCGAGTGGCTTCCCAGCGGGGAACGAACTGCGGAACAGAAGTTGCTGGCTCGCGAGCGAGTCAAGCAGGTGTGGCAGGCCGTCGAGAACCTCAGCGATCGTCAGCGAACGGTTTTTCTCCTGCGATTTGTGGAAGAGTTGGAATTGAGTGAGATTGCGCAAGCAACCGGATTGAGCGAAGGCACGGTGAAGGCGCACCTTTCGCGAGCGCTCGCCCGAGTGCGCGCGGAGATGGGGGGGGCGAGATGATGGATCACGACAAAATCAAAGAAGGCGCGGAAGGCCAGCCCGGGTCGGAGGCGCAGGACCAGGCGTTGAAGCAGGTGCTGATCGACTTCAAGGCCACTGTGCATGCGTGGAGCGAGGCGGAATTCAACCGCCCGCGCGCAGTGAGCGCGACAGTGGTGCACAGAACCTGGCGGCTGGCAGCCGGGTGGGCGCTCGCATCGGCGCTCGTGGCGGGTGCCGTCTCGGGTGGAATGTACGAGCGTCATCAGCAGGAGATGGCGAAAATCGCCGCGGCGCGCATCGCCGAGCAGCAGCGTGAACTTGCCGCTGCGCAGGCACGAGCCAAAGCGGATGCGGATTTGTTTGCCAAAGTGGATACCGACGTGTCGCAGGAAGTTCCCGACGCGCTGGAACCGCTGGCAGAGCTTTCGGCTCAGAGTACGGCGAAGTGATGATCAGGGGATTTGGAAGGAAAAGGAGAGGGGAATGAAGGGAACGATATCGGCAATGGGGTTGGCGATAACGGGGATTCTGATGGCCGGGTCCGCCTGGGCGCAGATGCCCGGAGATGGTCCCGGGCGGGGAATGGACATGCATCGGCCTCCGATTGAGAGGGCCTTTGCGGGCCACGGGATTGAGGGACGGTGGTGGAACAATCCGAGAATCGTCGAGCGGCTGAAGCTGACGGATGAGCAGCGGAAGGAGTTCGACAGTATCCTCCTGGAACACCGCGAGAAGCTGATCGACCTGCGGGCGAATGTCGAAAAGGCTGAATTGGAGATGGAGCCGCTGGTTCGTGCGGACCAGCCAAACGAGGCGCAGATTCTGGCGCAGATCGACAAGGTGGCCCAGGCACGCGCGGAGTTGGAAAAGGCCAACGCACGCTACCTGCTGGCCATTCGCAGCAAGCTGACGCCCGAGCAGTGGAAGCAGGTTCAGGATTTCCGCCAGAACCACGACCAGATGCGCCGTGAGTGGGGACCGGGCGGCCGGATGCGCGACAGGATGCGGCCCGACAGCAAAGGACCTGGAGCGCCGCCTCCGCCGGCAGGACAGGAGAACGCACCGCCGCCAAGCGGTTCGGGAGACATGCAGTAGAGGGCCTTTCTTAACGGGGAGGGTAAAGCAGCAACCAGCATGAAGCGTCTGGGCGGCAGAGACGAATCTCTGCCGCCGTTTTGTTGCCGGCTTACTTTGGCAATTCTTTCGTTCCCTCGATCGTGAAGGCCGCCTCAGATTTCGCCTGCGTTTCTTCAGGCTGCGCGCTGCCGACACTGAGCTCGTATTTGCCGGCCAAAATCGACCGGTTGCCCTGGTCGTCCACACTGGAAAGGGAACGCGGATCGATCTTCAGCGTGACTTCCTTGCTGGTGCCAGGCGCGATGGTCAGGCGGTCAAATGCAACCAGCGAGTGAATCGGTCCATCAGCTTGTGGCGTCTTCAGGTAGGCTTCAACCACTGCATCGCCGCCCACCTGGCCATCATTGGTCACGGTGACGGTTGCCGTGAGGGGCTCACCCGCCCGCAATGTCTCTGCCGAAAGCTTGACCGGCCCGTATTTGAAACTCGTGTAGCTGAGTCCGTAGCCGAATCCCCAAAGCGGCTTGCCTGTGAAGTAACGGTAAGTGCGGTTCTTCATCGAGTAATCGGTAAAAGGCGGAATGCCGTCAAGCGATGAGTAAAATGTGACCGGCAACCGCCCGGCGGGATTGTTAAGTCCTGCGAGTGTCCGGGCAATCGCCGTGCCGCCTTCCACTCCGGGATACCACGCCGCGAGAATCGCGTTCGCGTGCTGGTTGGCCCAGTTGAGTGCGACTGCGCTGCCGCTTTGCAGCACAACAATCAACGGCTTGCCGGTCGCGGCGAGCGCCTCAAGCAGCTTCTGTTGCGGAGCGGGCAGGTCAATGCTGGTTCGGTCGCCGCCGTCAAAGCCCGGTATATCGATCTTCATCTCTTCCCCTTCAAGCTGAGGAGAGAGGCCGACGAACGCGACGATCACTGAGGCTTCTTTCGCGCGTGCCACAGCTTCATCAAGCTGCGCCTGCGCCGGAGCCTCCCATTTGAGCGTGACGCCGCCGCCGGAGCGATCACCGGAGTGCGAATACTCAAACTGGAATTGGTGCGGCGTTGTGTCAGCGAAGTCGACCGCAATGGAAGGCACTTTGATATTCAGCTGTTCTGGCGGCGCAGTGGGCGAAGCGCCCGGGGCGGCCTTGAAGTTGCCCATAGCCGAAAGATCTTTGCCTTCGCGTAACGATCCTTCGCCAAGCACTTTGCCATCGAGTATCAGACGATACGATTCGACCGGCGTGTACGGAAACGCGTCGCCGGGCTCGACCGAAAACACGTAGTGACCGGGGGCCGGCGCCGATATTGTGCCGGTCCAGCGCACGGAGTAGTTCACTGTGTCAACTTCGGGGTTGGGCTTGGCGTTCTCCCAATCCGTCTGCACTTCGGGCTCGGTGGTGACGGCGACCGGGCGCCCGGTCCAGTCTGGCGTAGCGAAGAACTCGGTCTTCAAACCCTTGTTAAGGCCAAAGGCGGTGCGCGGTACCGGAACGCCGACGCCTTCGGCAAGCGTGGAGCCTTGTGCGTAGACAATCGGCGTCGATCGGAATTGCCGCAGCATGCCATCGAGCGGCGTGACCGGATCGACGGGCGTGCCCACGTAGTTGCCGAGAATTGACGCCAGCAGATCAGCGGTGGGGCCGATCACCGCGATGTGTCCCGGCGCGCTCTTCAAGGGAAGTGTGCCGTCGTTCTTGAGCAGAACCATCGCCTCCTGAGCAGCTTTGAGCGCGAGCTGGCGATGCTCCGGCGACGCGTCGGCGGAGTAGGGAATTTTGTCCAGCGGGCTTGATCCCTGTGGATCAAACATGCCAAGCATCATGCGCGCGGTGTAGAGACGCTCCGCTGCCTGAGTGACAAGGTCCTCTGAGACGAGCCCTTGGCGAACGGCGTCTGCAAGCGTATTGAAGCCGGGAGTCCAGATACTGCACGAAAGATCGGTGCCCGCTTTTAACGCCATCGCTGCGGCATGCATGATGTCTGGAGCCTTCTTGTGGCCCTCGTAGACGTCCACAATCGCGCCGCAATCCGAAACCACAAACCCCTTGAACCCCCACGCGTCGCGTAGGTGATCCTTCAGCAGCATGGTGTTGGTGCAGGCCGGCCAGTTGTCGATCGAGTTGTAGGCACACATCACGGAATCGACATGACCCTGGGTTACGGTCGCGCGAAAGGCCGGCAGATAGGTTTCTTCGAGATCGCGGGGCGAAGGATCGACATTGAATCCGTGGCGCAACGGCTCGGGACCGTTATGCACGGCGAAATGTTTGCTTGTTGCGATGGCGCGAGGATGTTCAGGATCGTCACCCTGCACGCCCTCGACAAAGGCAACGCCCATTTTGCTGGTCAGAAACGGATCCTCGCCGTAGGTCTCCTGGCCGCGGCCCCACCGCGGATCGCGGAAGATGTTGATGTTCGGGGACCAGAAGGTGAGCCCGAAAAAGATGCGGTGATTGTCTTCGCGCTGTGCCTGGTTGTATTTCGCGCGCGCCTCAGTGGAGATGACGTTGCCCATCGCATGCACCATCGCGGGATCCCACGTGGCCGCCATGCCGATGGCCTGCGGAAAAACGGTTGCATATCCAGCGCGGGCAACTCCGTGCAGCGCTTCGTTCCAGGTCTGGTAATCGGGAACTCCCAGCCGCGGAATGGACGTTGCCCAGTCCTCAAGCTGGTCCGCCTTTTCATCCAGCGTCATACGGCCGACAAGATCGTGTGCGCGCTCTTGAGGCGAAAGCTTCGTGTTCAGATAGGCAGGTTGTTGCGCGAATGCAAACGGAACCATCAAAGCTAAAGCAGGAATTGAAGCACAAAGGCGGTGAAACGGCATGGGAGCTTTCCTCCAGGTACATGCCGTTCCTTCTGACGCACGCTGCGCCTTGATTTGCGAGAGACGAAGCGCCTTGAAGGAATCGGCAACCGCCAAGAACTCTACCCTGCCGGGGTTGCATTTGGCTAGGTTTATCGGTTTACTGAGCCTGTTTCAATACGAAGACTTGATGGCGTAGGTCAGGCCCATGGTGAATTGGAACGAGTTTCTCTTGGTCGGCGGCAGAGACACCGGTGGATCGTTCAAATAGCTGTCCAGCGTTCCCACGGAAAAGCTCAGTCGTTTGTACGCGGGGAACGCCAGCGTGTTCGTCTCATTCGTGGAGTAGGCGTGAAAGTTGTTGTAGGCCGGAATGAAGGCGAGTCCCTGCGTGTACGTCACCAGCTTCATGTGCAGCAGGTAGCTCGCACTGAACGTCGAGCCGACCAGATTCTGGTTGGCCGATGCGCCGCTGATGAATCCCTGCTTTTCGTACTGCATCGTGGCTTTCAGATCCGCTTCCTGCTTCGGAGTCTTCAGCGCAGTCCAGCCGCCGCCGCCGCCATAGATCTGTTGCAGGTCGAGATCCTGGCCGTAGTTGTGATCGAAAGCCGTTTGGGCCAGCGCGAAAAAGCGCGGAGAGAAGTACTCGTCGCGTTCTGCGTCCGCGTGATAGATGGCCGACTTGGTGGAAACAGCCGCCACGAAGATGGCCGGTGTCGTTCCCGTAGCGGGGATGGTGTAGCTGGGCTGGGTGATTTTTCCAAATGACCCCGTAAAGTCAAGCGAAGTCCGGTCGCGCGGCGAAAGCCAGCTCACCGTGGGCACAACGCGCACCAGCCCGATGCCTCCCGAGAACGTGTACTGGTTTTCCGTTGCGGTCACCAGTGTCGCGCCAGCGGTTGCGGCTCCGTTCCATCCTTCTGTAATGCCGGGATGGTGAAACAGCTCCTTATTCAGCGTGGTCTTGTCCACCACATATTCAGCGTCCTTTAGCGGAATGGTCTCCTCGTTTGCCCCATTGGCTGGATGCACCGTGACGGTCTTGTCGGCCACATCAACGGTTCCCATGGGAACCTGCTTCACGCTTCCTTTTCCGCGCACCTTCGTATTGCTCTTGAGCACCGCCACCTGCTGGCCGGTGTGCAGTTCCTTGACCTTGTCCCAGTCGAGAGAAATATCGCCCAGAATATCGGAGTGGAAGTTGACCTTTCCGCTCACCGCGTTGACAAACTTGCCGTGCAGCGTATCGCCGTTGCTCAGCACCAGCACATCGGGTGCAGCAGCGGCAGGCTTGTTCTGGGCAAAGCAGGTTGACGAGGTGACGGCAGCTGCAATGGCGATTGGAGCCACTGCGTATTTGAGGATGTAGCTGATTCGAACGCGAAACAGGGCTAGGGATAAAGAAGCCGGCAGGGTCATGAGGGAATGATCCTTTTGTTGAATTGTGCGGATCCGAAGCGCGAAACGATGGCCCGGCGCCCGGCCCTCTCTGGATTGTATCCCGTTGTGGATCTGAATTTAAGACGCTTTGGGTTTGCGGGGATTGGGCCCGGTCTGTAGGATGATGGGGAATTCATTGGACCCGAGACTATGCGACCTAATGTGAACCTGATGAAGGCGACCCTGACCGGGGCGCTCGGCGGCCTGCTCTTTGGCTTTGACACCGTGGTCATCTCGGGCATCATCGATGCCGTCGTTCGCCTTTACGGACTGAGCGATTTTGGCAAGGGATGGACGGTCGCAATCGCGCTCATCGGAACAGTCGTAGGATCATTTGGCGCGGGTGTTGTGGGACACAAGCTCGGCAGCCGCGAGACCCTGCGGCTCACGGCGATTCTCTATGTCATTTCGGCCATCGGCAGCGCACTGGCGTGGAACTGGCCGGCACTGATGGTCTTTCGCTTTATCGGCGGGCTCGGCATCGGCGCATCGTCAGTGCTCGGCCCGGTGTACATCGCTGAACTTGCCCCGGCCAAGTGGCGCGGCCGCCTTGTGGGCGCATTCCAGTTCAATGTTGTCTTCGGAATCCTCGTAGCCTACACCTCGAACTACGTGATTCGCACCATGCACCTGGGCGCGACGGAATGGCGCTGGCAGGTGGGCGTGGCCGCGGTTCCAGCCGCAATCTTCCTGGCGCTGCTGTTCGGAATCCCGCGCAGTCCTCGCTGGTCGGCGTCGCGCGACCGCATCGACGAGGCCCTGGAAGTGCTGAAATTGATGGGCGAGCCAAATCCAGAGGGCGAGCTGGCTGATATCCGCGCCGCGCTGGCAGAGGAACATGCGACGGCGCGCGAGCCGGTTTTCCGCTGGAAGTATCGCTACCCACTGTTTCTGGCCATCTCCATCGGCGCGTTCAACCAGCTTGCCGGCATCAACGCCATCCTCTATTACCTGAACGACATTTTTTCGGCTGCGGGCTTCAGCCAGCTTTCAGGCGATCAGCAGGCCATCTCCATTGGGTTCACCAACCTTGTATTCACCATTGTGGGCATGAGCGTGATCGACAGGCTGGGCCGCAAGACGCTGCTGCTGATAGGCGCGGCGGGAACCGCAAGCTGCCTCGCCGGTGTCGCGTGGGTCTTCTCATCGAACTCGCACCAGGGCATGCTGGTGTGGCTGCTGATCGTCTATATAGGTTTCTTTGCGCTCTCGCAGGGTGCCGTCATCTGGGTTTACATCGGCGAAGTCTTTCCCAATCACGTTCGCTCCAAGGGCCAGGGCGTGGGCAACGCCAGCCACTGGACCATGAACACCATCATCGCTTTGTCGTTTCCAGTGATCGCCGGAGCCATTGGCCGCGGCGCGCCGTTTGTGTTCTTCGCGGTGATGACGGTCATCCAGTTCCTCACGGTGCTGTTCTTCTACCCCGAAACCAAGGGGCAGACGCTGGAACAGTTGCAGCGCAAGCTGGTGGCGGCGGGGGACTAAGGCCGTCTCGAGGCTTCGTTCCAAACCAGCTGGCTTTGTCGTTGTCCGGCGTTCATCCGTGACCCAAATCACGGGCTGTGAACCGCTTCCCGTCCTATACCTATCTTGCAGGGCGTGGCTCGTTGATGGGTGCTGAGTGAGCCCCATACCTGCAGGAGATTCGCCATGGAACCGCAGTCCGTCCCCATCGCAGAGCAGGGTCGAGAAGTCGTGCAGGCCGTCATGGATGCCATGCGCGTGACTCCACACGGAATGACGCCCGCTGAAGCCGCCCACTCGCTTGAGGCCGATGCTTTCCGCGCCGAGATTATCGCTGTGGGGCGCAAGCTGTGGGAGCGCCAATATGTCGACGGCAATGGCGGGAACATCAGCGTGCGACTCGGCGAAAAGTACGTCCTCTGCACGCCCACCATGATGAGCAAACGCGACCTCGAGGCGGGTGACATCTGCCTGTCCGATCTTGAAGGCAACATCCTCGCCGGAGGCCGGGCCCGCACCAGCGAACTGCTCTTGCATCTCCAGATCTACAACGCCAATTCCCGGGCGCGTGCCGTGGTGCATTGCCATCCTCCCTATGCAACGGCCTTTGCCATCTCCGGTTCGGCCCCGCCCGTGGGGCTGATCTCGGAGTACGAGTTCTTCATCGGCCCCGCTGCCATCGCGCGTTATGAGACACCAGGCACCCAGGCCTTTGCCGAAACTGTCCTGCCTTTCGTGCAGGATCACAACACGATTCTGCTCGCGAATCATGGAGTCGTCTGCTGGTCCGACACCGTAATGCATGCCGAGTGGCTTGT
>DATKPJ010000160.1:0-20741 GCA_035524195.1 Occallatibacter sp. | reverse complement strand
CGTACACACAGGACAATTCGAGTCGCGTCCGACCTCCGCGCCCGATTCGCCGTCTCGACCCCCCGAGGCGTTTCCAACCCGCTGAACGTATGTGTTCTAGGCAGGATTATCCGGTCTGGGAAGGACCGGACGCAATCAATTTATCTTATCCGGGTCTGCACATTGGTAACAGTCCTGACCCGTTAAGTCCTTTATCCGACAGAAGACTGCCGTCCCCTTGCCTTATTCCTTTGGCCGCCAGCGCAGAATGGGCTTACGCGCCGCCTGCACCTCATCCAGCCTCCCCACACGCGTGGAGTGCGGCGCCGTCTTCACCAGCTCCGGCGTCTCCTCCACTTCGCGCGCGATCGACCGCATCGCCTCCACAAACAGGTCCAGTTCCTCCAGAGACTCGCTCTCCGTCGGCTCGATCATCATCGCCCCATGCACGATCAGCGGAAAACTCACCGTGTAGGGATGGAATCCATAATCAATCAATCGCTTGGCAATGTCGCCGGTCTTCACGCCCTTGGCCGCCTGCCGCTTGTCGCTGAACACCACCTCGTGCATCGACGGCGTTTTGTACGGCAGTTCGTACAGATCCTCAAGCTTGTTGCGGATATAGTTCGCGTTCAGTACCGCGTCTTCCGTCGTCTGCCGCAGCCCGTCCGGTCCGTTGGCCAGAATGTACGCCAGCGCCCGGATAAACATCCCCGTGTTGCCGTAAAATGCCCGTACCCGGCCCACCGACTGCGGGCGGTCGTATTCCCAATGCAGCTCGCCGGACGTTCCTTCAGACCCTGGTCCCTCGCTTCCTGGTTCCCTGGTTCCCGCCCTTCTTCCAAGAACCGGCGTCGGCAAAAACGGCTCCAGGAATCTCTTGCATGCCACCGGTCCCGAACCCGGCCCTCCACCTCCATGCGGAGTCGAAAACGTTTTGTGCAGGTTCAGGTGCATCACGTCCACGCCAAAATCGCCCGGCCGCACCTTGCCCACCAGCGCGTTCATGTTCGCGCCATCCATATAGAGCAGCGCGCCCTTCGCATGCAGAATGTCGGCAATCCTGTGAATTTCGTTCTCAAATACGCCCAGCGTCGAGGGATTCGTCAGCATCAGCGCCGCCGTGTCTTCATCCACCTGCGCGGCAAGCGCCTCCAAATCGATTCCACCGTCTGGATTCGACTTCAGGTTCTCCACCTGGTACCCGCAAATCGCGGCCGTCGCCGGATTGGTCCCGTGCGCCGAGTCGGGAATCAGCACTTTCTTCCGCGCATTTCCTTTCGACTCGTGCCACGCCCGCACCAGCAGAATTCCTGTCAGTTCCCCGTGCGCGCCGGCCGCCGGCTGCAGCGTGATGGCATCCATCCCCGTAATCTCCAGCAGGCACTTCTGCAGCAGATCCACAATCTCCAGCGCACCCTGCGCCAGCGATTCGGGACGATACGGATGCGCCTCCGCCAGCCCTTCGATCCGCGACACAAACTCGTTCACCCGCGGGTTGTACTTCATCGTGCACGACCCCAGCGGATACATCCCCAGGTCAATCGCGTAGTTCCACGTCGACAGCCGCGTGAAATGGCGAATGATTTCAATTTCGCTCAGCTCGGGCAACAAGCCCGGCGTCTCGCGATGCGCCTCGCCCAGCAGAGCCTTCGCGTCGACCGCCGGCACATCCAGCGGCGCCAGCCTGTACGCCTTCTTGCCCGGCGACGACTTCTCAAACACCAGCCCTTCATTCTGCGTCTGGTGCGGCCGAACCTTACCCAGAGTTGTCATTGATCAACCTCTTTGTGAATGCAACGAAAGAGCAAATCCTGGTCAGTATTCAGTCAGATGGAATGGCTTGGCTGCCGACCTAATCTCAGATTTCCCCAGAATACGAACAAGTTCAAAGCAAAAAGAATTCCTGTAAGAACCGACATCATCCCGCCAGGTTTCTCGATCGACTCGTTCAAGAACCAGAGCCCCGTCCAGGTACAAGGAATCAGCCAGAAGGCAACTATATTTCGCTTCGGAGTGCGCTTCCTCACGAAAAAGAGTATTGCCAAAAAAGCCACTGCAACCAGAATCGCTGCAACTTGCAAAACCCATAGCCACCTGTGCCCAATCCAGTATGCCGCCACAGAAACTGCTGACAAAGCAATCATCGTTTTTGCAGGCCAATCGAATCTCATCGGTACCTCCGACGGAAATCTACTACGCCTCCACCAGTCCCGCCGCCAGCACTCTCGCCGCCGCGTCCATCACTTCGCGCGGCATCATCTCCGTCGCGCACCACAGAGTTGCATTCTTCATCTCCGGATACCACCGGCTCAATTCCACGCCGCCTACAATCTTCTCGTCGAGCAGCCGCTGGCTCCATAGCGCCGGATCCTCTTCCGTCTCCAGCACAAATTCATGGAAGCGCGGCGCTCCCTCAAACAGCAGCTTCACCCCGGCTTGCCTGCCCAGCGTCTTGGCCGCGTAATCCGCCTTCGCCAGGTTGTGCTCCGCCAGTTCGCGCATCCCTTCCTTGCCATACACGGTAAGAAAGATCGTCGCCATCAGCGCGACCAGCGCTTGATTCGTGCAGATATTCGATGTGGCCTTCTCCCGGCGGATATGTTGTTCCCGCGTCGAAAGCGTCAGCACATATCCGCGATACCCGGTGGAATCCACCGTCTGCCCCACCAGCCGTCCCGGCATCTGCCGCACATACTGCTCCTTGGCCGCAATCACGCCGCAGAACGGGCCGCCGTAACTCAGCGCCACGCCAAAGCTCTGCGCCTCCATGCTCACAATATCGGCTTCCACCGGCGGCCTCACGATGCCCAGACTCACCGCCTCGGCAATCGACACAATCAGCAGCGCGCCCTTCTTGTGCGCAATTTCCGCAATCGCGGGAATATCCTCAACCACCCCGAAGAAGTTGGGGCTCTGCACAAGAACGGCTGCGGTCTCTGTGGAAACCGCAGAGTCGAGCGCCTCCAGATTCAATCGTCCGGTCAGCCGATCGTAGCCGGCCAGTTCAACCGGAAGGCCCTGGTTCTTGGCGTACGTTCCCAGCACCTCTCGGTACTCCGGATGCACTGTCCTCGCCACCACGGCCTTGTGCCGTCCCGTCACACGCACCGCCATCATCACCGCTTCAGCCGCACCCGTCGAGCCGTCGTACATGCTGGCATTCGCCACGTCCATGCCCGTCAATTCGGCAATCATGGTCTGGAACTCGAAGATCGCCTGCAGCGTCCCCTGCGTAATCTCCGCCTGGTACGGCGTATAGCTGGTCAGAAACTCGCCGCGCTGCACCAGCGCATCGATGATCACGGGCCGGTAATGCCGGTACGCGCCCGCACCCAGAAAGCTCGCGTAGTCTGTGGCGTTCTTCTGCCCCGCCGCCTTGAAATAGGCCACGATCTCGCTTTCGCCCATCTGCCGCGGAACATCCAGGTCGCGCGTCAGCCGGTACTCGGCAGGAATAATCGCGAACAGATCATCAATTGATTTCGCACCGATCGCAGCAAGCATCTGCTCGCGTTCCGCCGGCGATTTAGGTAAATAGCGCATATCAGCTTCTAGCCTCGAGCTTCTAGCCTCTCGCTAAAAGCCCAATGGCGGATAGTTCCGCCAGGAAAATCGGAATGAACGAATGCCGCCAGGCGCGGCTCGGAAAAGCGAACAGCTTCTACTACTTCTAGCTTTCCTCGGCAATAAACTCCTCGTAAGCCGCCGCGTCCAGCAGTTTGCCCACTTCGGCCGGATCCGACAACTCCACCTTGATAATCCAGGCCTCGTGCGGAGCCTCGTTGATCTTGTCGGGCGAGTTCTTCAGTTCCTCGTTCACCGCAGTCACTTTGCCGCTTACCGGCGAGTAGAGATCGCTCACCGCCTTCACGCTCTCCACTGAACCGAAGGTCGTGCCGGCGGTCACCTCATCACCCACTTTCGGCGCATCCACATACACAATGTCGCCCAGAGAGTTCTGCGCGTAATCGGTAATGCCCACCGTGCCGATGTTGCCATCGACCACAATCCATTCATGCTCGCGGGTATAGCGGTAATTCGCGGGATAGGCCATGGCAGGTCCTTCCTCCTTCATGAAGAAACAAGACAGCGAAACTTCAGTGTAAATCGTGCGGGCATACTGCAACGGCTGAGGAAAAGCAGCACACTGCGGCCAGGGATTTCCGCGCATCGGCCGCGTCTCACGGAGTCATTTCGCCGGCCCGAACCCCGCATAAGGCTTCAGCGGAACCAGCGCGTCCAGACCCAGCATCCCTGCCTGGAAGATCGGTAGGCTTTCAATGGCTGCGCGCACCTCGTCCTCGCCGCGCGCCTCCCATAGGATCACCGCGCCTCCCGCGTCGCCGCGCGCCCAGATATGTCTCAGGATTCCCTCGGCGTAGAGTTCCTTCACCCGCCCCGCTTCCTGCCTAATCAGTTCCGGCGTAAAAGCCTCCGCCGGAAACGCATCCGTCCGTCTTCGCGAAATCGATAGAAACTGCATAATCAAAATTGTAAAAGGTCGCCGCCCGCGAATCATTCCACGCCAGGCACTTTGACTACTGTTTGTTCACCTCTACGTAATACAGGTCCGTCGCCACCTCAAATTCGTCTTTCGTCAGCGGAGTCTGCATCCACTGCCACGTCGTTGTCGGGTGAATGATCTGCCAGTTCCCGGGCGTGCCCACGCGCACCGGCATGGCAAAGTCCTCTTCGTCCGCGCGCCACTTGTACATCACCATGCCGGGAGCTTCGCCAAACAGCAGCTCAAGCCGCGGAATCCGCCTGTGCCGCAGGTATTGATTGAAGATCGGCGTCAGGTTCATGCCGGTATGCTCGTTGAAATACGCCACAACGTCATCCGTCATGATGTTCTGATATTTGAAATGCTGATAAAAATCGTGGAGCAACGGCCACCACTTCGCATCGTCGTTCACCACGCTGCGCAGTGTGTTGATCATCAACGCGCCTTTGAAGTATTGGTCCTCCGTCGGCTCGGCGCGAACACCCCGCTCGTCAAGAATCGGCCGCACATCCTGTATCTTCGGCTTCAGGCCGTTCAGGTACTTGATGGCGTCGTCCTTGCCCCAGCGGTATTCCACGTAAAGGCCTTCCATATACGTCGCCCAGGCCTCGTGAATCCACATGTCCGCCGAGTCGGCTGCCGTAATGCTGTTGCCAAACCACTCGTGCGCGCTTTCGTGAATGATGATGAAGTCAAACCGCGTGCTGATTCCCACTCCCGCCCAGTCACGCCCCAGGTACCCGTTCTCGAACAGGTTCCCGTAAGCGACCGCACTCTGATGCTCCATTCCGGCATACGGCACTTCCACGAGCTTGTACCCGTCCTTTTCAAACGGATAGGCGCCAAAGTAGTGCTCAAACGCCTCCAGCATCTCTTTGGCCTGCGCAAATTGCACTTTCGCCTTTGCCAGGTCTTCGGGCAGAACATAAAAGTCCAGCGGCAAATCGCCATAGTGATCTGAAAAGTGAACGTAGTTCCCGATATTCAACGCCACATCGTAGTTATTGATCGGGTAGCTCACATGCCAGTCCCAGCGCGTGTAGCCATCGCCCAGGTCAGTCTTGCCCACCAGCTTGCCGTTCGAAACATCGACCAGCCTGTTGGGAATAGCGACGCTGATGTCCATGTTTTGCACTTCGTCACGCCACTGATCCTTGTTCGGCCACCAGACGCTCGCTCCATCGCCTTCGCAGGCCGTTGTGATCCACACGCGCCCGGCCGGGTCTTTCTTGAATGTCATTCCCCCGAACCGGCCGATCTCCACGGGGTGGCCCGAGTAGTAAAAATCGATCGAATACACCTGTCCGGCGTGCAGCACCTCAGGAAAGTCGACAAACACAGTCCCCGTGTCCCGCTCGAACTTCAGCGGAGTCGTTCCCAGCAGAATCTTGTCCACGTGCAGCGTGTCACGCAAATCGAGCTGAATGCGCGTACCGTCTTTCAGCATCCTGAACCGAATCGTGTTCTTGCCGCTGATCCATTCCTGGTCCGGATCCACGCGGATGTCGAGGTGGTAATACAGCAGATCGTTGTTCAACCGAAAAGGACCGTAGGCGCCCCGCAGCATCTCGGCGCGCGTGGGAATCGAAGGGCCCTCATCTCTCGGTATGACCCGCCCCTTCGGCGCGGCCGCAGCATTGCTCTCAGACTTGTCTGCGGCCTGCTGCGCATTCTGGGCCGGCAACCTCAACGTCGCCAACAGAAAAAAGACCGGCAGCATCCACGCAAGATGACGAAGATTAAAGGATCGCATGGCGATATCCTATCGCCCCATGCCGGTGGTTTAAGAAGCGTTGGGCTCAACTCGGTCCCAACGAGTTGCCCCGCTCACCGTTCTCGTCCTAATTCTTGAAATATCTGCCGTGCCCGCCGTTCCTCCACGGATCGTAGTGCTCAGCGAACTCCGCCCTCTGCTCGATCGGAGGATGACTGTATGTCCAGAACACGACAAACGCGTTCGGGTCGGGATCGTCCAGCCCGGACTCGCCCAGCGCGTTGAACGCCGCCACAGCCGTCTTCTGCGGATCGGAAACAATGCCGTGAATCGCCTCCTGTCCGTAGACATCCGCCTGGTGTTCGAAATACCGGCTCACTGCATTTCCCGCGGGCTGCAACAAAAATCCCGCCGCCGACAGCACCAGCAGTATCACCACAAATCCCGCTCTGCCTCCCAGCGACTCCACGCCCCATCGCGCGCCAAACCGTCGCAACAGCCACGCCGCAACCCCCGCGCACACCCAGAACACAAAGAACAGCGCGATCGAAGTGATCACCAGCGATTTCTGGATGTGGTGCAACACGTAGTGCCCGGATTCGTGACCGAATACAAACAGAATTTCGTTGTCGGGAATCCGTCCCGCCGTCGTATCCCACACCACAATTCGCTTGGTCGCGCCGATCCCCGACACATACGCATTCAGCCCATTCGTCTTCTCGCTCGCCAGCATCAGATACATGCGATCCGGCGGAATGTTCGTCCCCGTCTTCGCCACCACTTTTTCCAGCTCCGTCACCAGCTTCGGATAATGCTCGCTCAACGGTTCGAACTTGTAGAAAATCGGCTCCATCAGCGGTTCAACAAAAGTTGACAGCAACATCAACGGCACAGCAATCACCCAGCCCCATAGCCAGTAACGCCGCGGCGAAACCCTCACGATTCGGTTGAAGAGCAAGAGCACCGGGACCCCGACAACCAGCGAAAGGCCCAGCGCCTTGGCGTTGTCCAGCAGCCAGCTTCCCCATCCCTCCACGCTGATGTGGTAGTGCAAGCTTGCCGCGTGTCCCACCACGTCCAGCGGAAAACTCGCCACCGTCACAGTCACCAGCAGCGCCGTAAAAAACACCAGCCCCTGCCGCCAGCGCCCCCGCACGACGCGCCCAACCCACGCCTCCAGCCTTGCCGCGGCGCGCGTCGCCAGCAGCAGCCACAGCACCACTACGCCCCAGATCGATCCGCCGATATCAAGAAACGCCCTGATCCGGTTCAGCACAATCGCCTTGGCCAGCTTGTCCGGCGGCAGATGATACGCCTGCTGATTCTGCGCTTGCTGCGCTGCAGCGGCCGCCTGCCGGCTACCCGGCTCGCTCTGCATGGCGCCGTTGGTGGCCGCTCCGCAGATCAGCATCAGCGCCACACCAACCGTAACCAGCGTCTTGACGCAAAAGTCCATCGTTTCTTCCCCGCTCTCCGCTTCTCTGAGACAATCAACCTACAGGGGACCCAGCTTCGATCTTCCACTCTATGTCATCATCCTCCTCCGCACCGCGGTTCACCCTCAAACTTTGTGCCGCGCACTTTGCCCTCTTATCGCTGCCGCTCGCTGCCTCGGCCCAGCCGCAGCAATCCGCTTTGTTGGATGCGATGACCACCGAGTTGCATCGCGCCTTCACCACGCTCGGCCGACCCGCACCCAACCAGCCCCCCTCGGACAAGCTGCTCCCGCCGTACTTCCTCAGCTACTCCGTCAGCGACGCTTCCTTCGTCAACATCCGCGCCCAATATGGAGCCCTGGTCGGAAGCTCTGCAAATCACGTGCGTATGGCCGACATCCAGGTGCGCCTCGGCGATCCCAGGCTCGACAACACCCATGGCGATCATCGCAACTCTGCCGTCAACAGCCTCCAGCTTCCGCTCGGTGAGGATCGTGAAGCCCTCGCCCGCTCGCTCTGGCTCGGCACCAACAACGGCTACGGCACTGCCATCGACAACTACCTCCGCGTCAAGACCGAAGCCCAGGTCCGCGCCCGCGAAGAAGATGCTTCGCCCGATTTCAGCAGCGAACCGCCGCAGGTCTCCATCGTCAAGCCGGCGCCGCCCATCGTCATCGATCGCGCCGCATGGGAAAATCGCGTCCGGGACATCTCCCGCATCTTCCGCGACTATCCCGATGTCTACCAGAACATGGTCGCGCTCAATGTGCAGAACGAAACCGACTATTACGCCTCCTCCGAAGGCTCGCGCGTCGTCGAGCCGCACCTCCAGGCGCGCCTGATTGTTCTTGCCGTCACCCGCGCTGACGACGGCATGGACCTCTATCGCGATCAGACCTTCGAAGCGCAAACCATCGACGGCCTGCCTCCGCAAGCCGAAATCGAATCCGCCGTCCGCGAGATGGGCCGCAGCCTTGAAGCCCTTCGCAAAGCCCCCGTCACAGAGCCCTTCGACGGACCCGCCATCCTCTCCGGCCGCGCTTCCGCCGTCTTCTTTCACGAAGTTCTCGGCCACCGGCTCGAAGGCCAGCGCCAGCGCGGCGACCAGGAAGGGCAGACCTTTACCAAGGACATCGGCAAAGACATTCTTCCTTCATTCCTCTCCGTGGCCGACGACCCCACGATGACGAAATTCGGCAGCATCTGGCTCAGCGGAAGCTACACCCACGACGATGAAGGCGAAAAAGCCCGGCGCGTCGAGCTCATCCAGGATGGCGTCCTCAAAAACTTCCTCATGTCGCGCCTGCCCATCGCCAGTTTCAGCTCCAGCAACGGCCACGGCCGCGCCCAGACCGGCCGCATGCCCACGGGCCGCCAGGGCAACCTCATCGTCACTTCCACCAAAACGGTCACCGACGCACAACTCCGGCAGCAACTCATCGACGAAGCGAAGAAATCCGGGAAACCCTACGGTCTCTACTTTGAAGACATCTCCTCCGGCTTCGCTGTCACCACCCGCAGTTCGCCGCAAGCCTTCCAGGTCATTCCCCTTGTCGTTTACCGCATCTACGTCGATGGACGCCCCGACGAGCTTGTTCGCGGAGTTTCGATCGTCGGCACCCCGCTCGCTGCCCTCAAGCGCATTCTCGCCACCGGCGACAAGCCCGAAGTCTTCAACGGCGAGTGCGGAGCGGAATCCGGCACCGTGCCGGTGAGCGCGGTCGCTCCCGCCATGCTGCTCAGCGAAATCGAAACCCAGCGCCAGCCTCAGGGCACCGCGCGACCGCCCATCCTCCCCATTCCCGGCGCCCCCGCCGCAAAGGAGGCCCGATGAACCGCAATCGCATCGCATCCTTTGCCGCGCTCGCACTTCTCGCTGCTTCGCTACACGCTCAGCCCACCCGGGCCGACGCGATGAAAGACCCCGTTCTCGCCGCCATGCTCACCGAGCTCGACCGCAGCATGAGCCGGCTTCAGCTTCCCGGCTTCCAAAAGCCCTTCTTCATCCAGTACCGCCTCGAAGATGTCGAGGACTATGAGACCAAGGCCTCCTTTGGCGCTGGCGAGGGCTCAGACCACAATCACGCACGCATCGCCCGCGTCACCGTTCTCATCGGCGATTACAAAATCGACAGCTCCGGCGTGCGCGGCGACGGCGCTCTCGAGCTTGCCGCCCTCGACGACGATTCCATCGCCCTTCGCTCCGCGTTATGGAACGCAACCGACCAGGCCTACAAAAACGCCCTCGCCGCCTACGCGCAAAAACAGGCCGCTCTCAAGCAGGTGCAGACTCCGCCCCAGGCCGACGATTTCAGCCACGAAAAACCCGTCATCGCCCTCGATGCCCCGATCTCGCTGCATATCGATGAGGCTGCGTGGGACAACCGCATAGCCCAGGCCAGCGCCCTCTATCGCACCAACTCTTCCGTCAGCTCCAACCAGCTCGAAGTGCAATACTCCTCCGCCGCATTCCATGCCCGAGCCATTACCACCCGCATCGTCAACAGCGAAGGCACCATCGTACGCGAATCCGCCACCCGCTACCAGGAAAGCTTTGGTGTGGGCTCGCAGGCAGCCGACGGCATGCACCTCGACCGCTCCTACGCATCATCCGGCGTTGTTCCCGGCGACCTCGACTCGCCAGACGCTTTCGCAAAGCACGCCGTGGCGCTCATTGCATCTCTCCACGATCTGCGCAATGCCCCGCTGGTTGAAGAGGAGTATCACGGACCCGTCCTGCTCAGCGCCGACGCGAGTGCCGACACCTTCCGTGCCCTGATCGCCGGCGCCGTCGCCGCCACCCGGCCTCCGCTCGGCAGCGAAGCGCGCACCAACGGTCCCTTCGCCAATAGCCTCCACACGCGTGTCCTGCCCGATTTCCTCGACATCGTCGACGATCCCGGATTGAAGACGTTCGATGGCAAGGGCCTCATCGGCTCCTACTCCGTCGACGCGCAAGGCGTCCCCGCGCAGCCCGTCCAACTTGTCAGCTCAGGCCGCCTTGAGAATTACCTGCTCGGCCGCGAGCCGGTGCAGGATTTTCCCGTCTCCAACGGACACGGCCGCGCCGGCATCACCGGCCCTCCGCACCCCGCCATCGGCGTCATGAAACTGACAGCGAGAGATGGGGTCAGCGACGACGACCTCTTCCAGAAGTTGATTGCATTGGGCAAGGAAAACGGCGTGAAAAGCGTCTATTACGTCGCCACCATGGGCCCTGACCTCTCGCCCCGTCTCCTCTATCGCATCGGCCCCGATGGCAAGCGCCAGCTGGTCCGCGGAGCTACCCTCGACGACCTCGATCAGCGCGCCCTTCGCTCCGGCATCCAAGCTGCCGGAAAGGACCTCTGGGTCGCCAACTACTCCGGCGACGTGCCCGATACCGTCCTCGCCCCTGCGCTCCTGCTCGACGATCTCACCATCCGCCGCGCCAACGAGAAAAACGACAAGCTGCCGTTCTATCCCCCACCCGATTGATCGCAAGATCATCCGGCCTTGTAACGGGGCCTGGCTTCAGCCGCGCCGCAAACCGCGCAATCATGGACCGGGCTTCAGCGACCTCCGCAGTCGAGTTGGAATCGCATCATAATCCGTGCGCACGCGTCTCCCCATTCCGCAAACTTACTCCACGCGCACGCCACTCGCGCGAATCGCTGCCACGCTCACTGGCTGAAGCGGAACACCACCCCGTGGACCGGAACATCGACCTCGGACAACCGGTCCTCGGCGCCTGTGTTTAGGCGTGATTTCTTCGGCTTTCTAAAGTACACAAACCCCTCCGTCCAATCTCCCTGGCGTAAAGTGCTCCGGCTGAGATACAGCTCCGCAGGAGTCACAGCCGTGCCTTCCTCCGCGGCGTCACGCTCCTCGGTCCCTCCAAACTCCCCATCCACTTCGTTCGGATCAGGTTTCCTCAGCCGCCCTAATTTTGCCGCCTTGCTGCTGCCGATGCTTGCATTCGAGCCGGAATTCCCTGCTCGCTTCGGGGAATTCGGCAGCTCCGTTCCGCTAGCGTCGTGCAGCTCCGCAACGTCCTCCGTTCTGCGTTCCATCACCTCCGCTGCCTTGTCATAGAACGAGAACCTGGTATGTGCCGTATCCGAATCAAGGGCGAAGAATTCTTTTGGCTTTACCTCTGTTTTTCCCGGTCCGATCTGCCTCACCAACACGAAGACTCGAAAATATCCCTCTTTCGTGCTCACCGGGTCGCCTACCGCCGCACTCAATCCCCCATACAAGCTTTCGCGCATCGGCCTGCCTTCAATTCTCACCAGACGGCAGTGCTCCCGATCCGCACGAGAAAAGTTGATCACCTTAACCGTGCCGGGGACCTGCCCCACCGCGGAGATACAAGTTAGAAGCAAAACGCCAAGCCTCTTCATCTCCATCAACCTCGCGCACCACGCGACGCGCGTCAGGATAGTTCATGCAGTGATCCGAACGACAGCCCTTTGTGATGAAATTTCGCTCGATTCGCTCTAAGGGGAACCAGGCAACCAGCAGCGAGACCCGGGAAGGCGCTTCTTCAGTCCAGCCTCGTCAGATAGGCATCGCCTTGCGAAGGATGCAGATGCTCGGCGATAAACTCTGCTTCAGCACGATCATCGCCCTCCGGCCGGATCCGCACCCAGTAGCTTTTCTCTCCGGGAAACTCGATCACATGCGACTCCGGGTACTTGCGCTCCAGCTGCTCCTTCAATTCCTCGGCCTTGCGCTCGCTCGTAAACGCTCCGATCTGTACGCACCATCGACCGCCCGTATCAATCGGTTTGGGTGTCTCATATACATCAATGCGCACCGGCGCGGTGCCTGCCCAATAGATGCCGATCGATTTCGCCGAGGCCTTGGTCAGATCGATAATCCGGTCAGGCGTAAACGGCCCCCGATCCGTAATCCGCATCGCCGAGGCTTGCCGCGTCTTCAAATTTGTCACCACGATCAGCGATCCCATCGGCAGCGTGCGATGCGCTGCGGTCAGCGCATCATCGTCGAATACCTGCCCGTTCGCCGCCTTGCGCCCCTTGTAAGGTGCCGTATACCACGCCGCATCGCCCTCTTCGCTCCAAATCGGCCGATGCGTCAAAATGAATTCCTTGTCCTCCGCGCTGATCCCGCCCGGAGGGGCCGGCGTCACCGGTATGCGTCCCAGCGGCGCGCTCGACCGCGGCGGAGGGCTCGGGTAGGTTGGCTCCGTGGGATAGTTCGTTCCAGCTTCACCCGGAGCAACCGGCGGAGGTGGCGCCGGATAGTTGATCGCCGCCTGCTTGTGCCCGCACCCCGTAGCCGCCAGCAGCACCAGCGCCAAGCCCGCCCATGCGGCCTCGGCCCGGCGCCGGGAATCCGTTTCGGTTGCCACCATCAGCTTCGCGAACCCTTCTGTTGTTCGATGCGATCGGCAAGGTTACGCAGCGTATCGGCCACCTTGCGCATCGCCGTGATCGACTCCCGTCTCACTTGCGGAACCACTGCATCGTTCACATACGCAATGGCATGGCGCAGTTCCATTTCGATCAATTCCACGGCCTCGTCAATGCGTTGCCCCACTCCCCCCATTCCAGGCGGCGGAGGCGGCGGAGGATATGAGCTCATGACGTTTCTCCCCATGCCCAGTTTGCGAGCGCCATCCGCGCCCGTCAATCCCACCACGCCGCCAAGTGCCGCCCTCGTCACCCCCTCCGTAGAGCGTATGCAGAAGACCGCGCGCTTCGCCGGCGGCTGGAAACTTGAGACCGGGCAAGGTGACTCGTGCACTGACACCCTCCCTTATAAGGATGTCGTTCGGCGCGCTGCACCCATCCACTCCCAACAACTCTTTATCCCCCGCCAAGTTACCTTTCTCCTGAATTCTGCGTCTGACTTCGAGAGAGGCTGGAAACTCCGTTCCCGAACTCGCGCCATTCGCCTTCGGGTTTCCGTAGCCTTCGTGCAATGCGATTCTTGCCATCAACGAGGCTCGAAACCCTATCCTTGAACGACGTCCAGCCCCGCAGCAATCTCTCATCGCACTCCTCGCTCTTTCCGTTTTATCTCTGCCGTTTCCTGCCGCCGGGCAGTCTGCACGCCCTTCAGCGTCCAACCCCACCGCCCAGCTTCCCAATGCCCCTCAGCCGAAAAACATCATCCATCAGAAATCCAGCGTCGGCCCCTGCCGCGTCATGTCGACAAATCAGTCCGCAGGCCAGGACGTCGCATCCCTGACTTCCTCCATCGCCATCTCAGCAGCCGGAATTCAAGCTGTGCCGTCCGCTGCAGGTCCAGCCCAATCAACGTCCTTGGCTCCGCTGCCGCCCTGCCCGCCCGCTCCCATCATCAACTGGTTCGCGCGCTTTCTTAACGGGCCTCAAGTCAAGCCCCTCACCCCGAAGGAAAAAGCACGCCTTGCTGTGCGCAATGTGCTTGACCCATTCAACGCCGTCACCATTCTTGGCCAGTCCGCCATCGCCGTCGGCTCGGATTCCCACTCGCCCTACGGACCCGGCATGTTCGGATTCGCCAAGAATGTCGGCGTCAGCTACACGCAGGACATGACCGGTGAATTCTTCGGCACGTTCCTCATCCCGTCGATTGTGCACCAGGACCCGCACTATCACCGCGAGCCTCACGCCACCATCCCGCACCGCATCGGTCACGCCATTCTGCAGGTGGTCTGGACACAGGGCGACAAAGGCCGCGGCATGATCAACTATGCCAATCTTGTCGGCTTCGCCATCGACGACGAGATCAGCAACCTGTATGTGCCGGGGCGCCAAACTGACCTGTCCGCCAGCGCCACGCGCTACGCCGCCGGCCTTGCCATTGCACCCAGCGACAACTTCATCACCGAGTTCTTGCCCGACATCGCGCGACACATCCACGTGCAGATCGTCCTGGTACAACGCATCATCAACCAGGTCGCCAGAACCGAGCCCGCCGGCTCACCGTAGCGCGAACGCTGCAAGTCAAAAAATGGGAAAAATCCACGTTTTGATAAGACGCGGCTTCAGCTGCGCTGCAAAGTCGCAGGAATAGGATGGCCCCCAACCCCTCATCATGGGTGAAGAACGTTGGGGTTAAATGGATGGTGTCGGCGCCGCCGGCGAAGGAGCTGGCTGAATATCCGTTGGCGGCGATGGCTTGTATCGTTTCGGTCGACGAAACCGTAATCGTCCCGTCGCATCCGCCCCCTTCCATTCACTCCCCCTCCATCCCCATTCGCCCCCCCATTTCACCATTCGCTGCACCGCCGTTGGATTGACCTGCGCGCGAAGTTACTCTTGTACTGGGTTTTACGGTTTCGGCTGGCTGTCTTCCGCCGCCCGAAGAGCAAACGCAACAGGCAACCACATTTCAAGAGGAGCATCGCAACCATTATGTCCAAAGCGATCAAATACGCTGAAAAAGTTGCCGTTTACGCGGCCAGGGGTGCTTGGGTCGTGTATGACCGGCTGAATCGCATCAGCCCGAACCCGTCTTTCACCCCCAAATGGAGCGATAAGCCCCTCCTCAAGAGCTATCAGAAAGAAAAGCCGCCCCTCGGCTGGCCCCGCACCACCGACTCACTCTGTCCCAAGTGCGTCCCCGAGATCCGCCAGCAGATTCTCGACGGAAAGCTGCCCCACGAAGTCCTGCTCAACGAAAAGGTCGGCGAAATCAAGGCCCAGATCATCGAGCGTGACGGCAAGATCCTGATGGTCAAGGATTGCCCCAAGCACGGCCACTTTGAAGACGTCATGTCCATCGACCCCGCCTTCTTCAAGCATCTTGAAGAATCCTTCCCGGGCCGCGACATTCGCGCCCACGGCGAAGGCGACAAGAATCTCCACCATCACGGCACGTCGACCATTACCAACGGCCGCGGCTCCGTGTTGACCATCGACCTCACCAACCGCTGCAACATGATGTGCGATCCCTGCTTCATGGACGCCAACCAGGTCGGCTTCGTCCATGAGCTCACATGGGAAGAGATCAAGACCATGCTCGATAACGCCATCACCGTCAAGCCCAAGCGGCAGATGAGCGTTCAGTTCTCTGGCGGCGAGCCCACGCTCTCGCCCTACTTCCTCGATGCCGTTGCCTACTCGCGCAAAGTCGGCTACAACTCCGTCCAGGCTGCCTCCAACGGAATCGAGTTCGCCAAGTCAAAGGAGCTCTGCCGCGCCGCCGCCGAAGCAGGCCTCCGCTACGTCTACCTTCAATTCGACGGCATCGGAAATGCCGCCAACTCGCATCGCAAAGTCGGCAACCTTTTCGACGTCAAGCTCCAGGCCATTAACAACCTGCATGAAGCCGGCGTCGAAATCGTTCCCGTCACCACCATCATCAACGGCATCAACAACGAGCAGGTGGGCCGCATCATCGAGTTCGCCCTCGACAATCCAAAGAAAATCAGCTTCCTCTCCTTCCAGCCCGTTTCGTTCACAGGCCGCGACGAAGACATCAGTGACGAGCGCCGTTTCGCGCAGCGCTACACCCTCTCGCACATGGCCCACGACGTCAAAACGCAGGTCGGGCTCGGCGAGCCGGCCCGCGACTGGTTCCCCATCTCCTTCATGTCCACCTTCTCTGACTGGGCCGATCTCATCCACGGACCCAGTGCCGAGTGGGGCCAGCTAAGCTGCGGCTGCCATCCCAACTGCGGCATCGGCATGGCGCTGATGATCGACAAGGAAACCAAGGAAGCCGCGCCTGTCACCGCCTTCCTCCACATGGATCAGGTCGCCAAGGATCTGGCCAGGGTCAACGACGCTGCCCGCGGCAAGTGGCTCTCGGTCATGGGATTCGGCCTCTCGCTCCTGCGCAACTACGATCCTTTCCAGGCTCCCACCCACTTCAAGATCACCGACATGCTCAAGAAGATGGACAAGACCTTCAACGCCACCGGCAAGAACTACGGCAGCGTCAAGGGCGACCGCACACTCGAAGACATCAAGAAGCGCCGCCAGGATCGTTGGAACTTCCTCTTCATCGCCGGCATGTGGTTCCAGGACCTGTTCAACTACGACTTCCGCCGCACCGAGCAGTGCATCATCCCCTACGCCACCCAGGAAGGCGAAATCAGCTTCTGCGCCTACAACACCGGCGTGGGCTGGCGCAACATCATCGAGAAGATGCACATGACCTCCACCCTCACCAAGTGGTATGAGGAGCACGGCCGTCACGAGATCTTTGCCGGCGGCAAAAAGGTAGGCATGACCCACGTCGGCCACGAGCTCGTCCTCAACATGGAGCACGTCAACGCCGAAGCCAACCACACGCTCGATAACCTCGGCATCGCCAAGAACGCCCGCGAAGAACGCATCCGCGCGCGCGACACCAAGATCAAGACCGACGCCGAAAACGCGCGCATGGCCAAGCTCTATCGCGAACACGTCCTCGGCGAAAAGCCCGTCGAAGGCCTTGTCTCACTCGACTCCATCCGGCCCGCCTCCAACAACGCCGCCAGCCCCGTCAACCGGCACCAGGAGAAGGAAACCGACCTCGTCGCCGGGGACTAGCCGTCCAGGCAATCGCGCCTTCGGCGCAAAAACAAAAGGCCGCTCCCAACCGGGGCGGCCTTTGCTGCGTGTGCCGCCAGTTAGCCCGCTGGATTACACTTACGATCAAGCCCGGCACACCTGCGATGCACCTCGCAACATGTACAACCCGTGCACATTCCTGGCACCCGCGTTCCACCGGCAAAGAACGCGACACCGAATCTGGCAACGACTACTTCGGGGCCAGGTACTACGCGTCTACGATGGGACGGTTTATGAGTCCCGACCCGTTGCCGTGGATTCATTGGCAGCGCGGCGACAAAGACGATCAGCAGAAGTTCGCAGCTTATATCGAAGACCCGCAGAATCTGAACATGTATGCCTATGTGACCAACAATCCGTTGGCCCATACCGATCCCACTGGCATGTCGGACCTGATCTTCGATGGGCAGGCCCACACGATAACCTTGGTTTCCAAAGACGGGCAGGTCATTGGCACATGGAACGCGGGCAACAATGTGGCGATACACGCCCCTCCGGGTGAGGGCGGCGGCGCTTATACTCATGGCCCAATTCAAGATGGGACCTATTCGGTCGCGAGCGGTGACCAGCATGGCGCAACGACGCATCTTAACGGGTCTCCCGACAGTGCTTTTGGAGCCAACGGGATTATCCACATCCCTGATGCGAAAGGAGCAACCGGAGACACATTAAGCGGAGCTGGCGTGCACTCAGGACGGGAAGACAAGGGCGGGCCCGATGCAAAGACGGCTGGTTGCATCCGTACCACAGACGAGGCAATGTCAACGATCAACAGTACGGCCAAGTCAGACCCTCTCAAGACCGTCACAGTGCAAAACAACAGCCAGAACGTACAGCAATGGAATGCGACGGCTGCGGCTGTCAAGAAGAAGGACGGTCAGCAGTGAGGTATCCGGTTGGAATGCGATTCTTCGGCTTGTTGCTACCGCTGACTGTTGTTGCGCTGTTTGCCTGCCATGATTACAAAGTGCTGGCGCAGACTCGGGCGGAGGCGGATGCAGTCAAATCCCTGATCAACAATGCGAATGAGGAGCGCCCACTTCTGATGAAGATTCTTGGCGTTTCTGATGCTGGAACACTGGAGAAGATCACAAACGCGGATACCCCAAAATCTCGGATCGGACGGATGTTGTGGTCTTTGCGAATTTTCCAGTTGAACGAAAAACAAGGTGGCCTTGCCGTGCTCCGGTCGCTTCCGCGAAGCGACATCGAGATGGAGGCCCTCAACGAGTTCACGCATCAAAAGGGGGACAACGATTTTCGGCCAATGTATCGCGACTACTATAGCGCCGCCTTCCGAAGCGTTGTCTCTCATCCAGCGTTCCTCCAATCAATCTTCCAGATTTCCACTGAATTCGACACGAAGAACTGGCCGGACTATGACGACGCGGACTGGTACTGCAGCGAGCTTGCGAAGGTCCGTAAGGCCATGCCTGAGCTATACGACCAGGCGCTCTCTCGAGAGTCAACGCGAGATAAGCCGTTTCTGAGTACGTGCGGTTCGGGACATTAGCCTCGGGCTTTAAGCCGTCCTCCGGGGCGGCTTGCTGCTTCAGTGGCTCCATCCGGCAGCATGGGCGGGTCCATTGAAGAGCGCGCTGCCTCCGGCATCGGGTTAAGCATGACACGTCACCCCCGGCGGGTTGCTGCAGAGGAACCGGCGGTTGCTGTGGGGTTAACGTGAGCAGCGCCAATGGGATGCAGCGCGCGACCGCATAAACACTGGCGTTTACGTGTTTACGTGCGTCAACGCGAGTGGAATGAGCCGGGTTTCCCACTCATCCGGCGCCGTTTACGGGATGAGTGGGAAACCACCAACGCCCACCGCCTTGCGCGAAGCGCCGCCATCCGCACCGCAGGTGCCAAAGCGCCGCCAGCCGCACCGCAGGTGACGAAGCGAAGTCAGCCGCACCGCAGGTGCCACGTGCCCCGGTGCAGCTTGTATCTGTACCATTGCAACAGCTTCAGTACAATTTCGACGAGTTCGATTTTATGCAGCTGATGATGCAGGACGACAACTCAAGTGTTAGGACAGAGTGGGATCCAAATAACTACCAGATAGTTCAGTAGGTTCTGAGGAAACCAGTTCCTCCTTGGGCAACGAAGAGGGCTCGAAAATGAGAGTCGGTTCATCAACAATGGCGAGCGCCTTACCCCTTGGAAAACGACGCTTGGGGCCCTGCTCATGTGGCACCCTCTCTTCACTGGTTTTCATGGTTCTACTAGCCTGCACGATCATGAAGAGGACTGAAGCACAAGCTGCCCTGTCACACCCGGTGTTGACCATAGACATGTCTCACTATGGGTACAAGCCTGTCAAAGGAAATGATGTCCAGCTGGTCTTTGGCGATATTACCCCGCATTTGGTGATGTTCTCCAACAGCAAGGCGATCCTCTACCAAACACAATCCTCCGGCCCCGTTAAGGTTACCGGCGCGGGGACAATGACCGCATTCATCATGAACGTGAATACGGGCGCTCTGATTCGAAGACAAGAATGGCAAACGCCCGGAAGGCATTCCGTAGTAGAGAGGAAAGAGTCGGAGGCTCGTATCGTTGCACTGAGTGACGACCGCTACGCTGTAATGGCGGACGCAACCCTTTACTTCTACGACAGCGATGGGAATCAACTCTTCAAGAGACCGTTGGGAGAGGGAATGTCTTCGATGCAGCCAACCGAAGGAGGTAACGAACTCCTGCTGCGTCATGAGATAACGATAGGCGGCGAATCGCGAAACGTTGAATACTCGTGGATTGATGCAAAGACGATGCAGGTCCAAGGGAGTTTTGTGGATCGCGATACTGATCGCTCCCAGGCCGGTATGCTTGGTGTCGACAGGGTGCTTGTATACCGCGGAAATGGCGGATTGCACGCGTTATCGATCGACGGCAAAGATCGAGTAATTTGTGCTACCCCCTCTTGTAGCGAGCGAGGGATCGAAGACATCGCAGCGACAAGCGACGGCGTTGCCGTTGCCTCGCGCTTCGGAGTGGGTGTCGTTCCCATTGACGGCAAACAGCCGAGTTGGTTCCGTGAAACAACCCCCAATGCTGGAATGGATAGGGTAACCGTGATTCCTATCGAGACTTCGCTGGATGGGAAGTATCTTGCAGCTTACGTATCGCGCGGGCACAGATATCGTCAGTTCGACGGCCTCGAACTGGCGCTCCCCAGTGAGTTTTTTGTTTACAGTACGCAAGATGGAAAACGAGTTGCGATCATGCCGGGAACCAGTGCGATGTGTGCCATGGCGCCTGACGGTAGCAAGCTAATCTCTTTTGACGGGCGGCATCTCAATGTCTATGACGTCGTGAGCAAATAGGCAGGTGCCCGGGTGCCCCATCCATGCACGGTTGTATCGCGCATGGGTGGGAGAGCACAAACGCCCACCGCCTTGCGCAAAGCGCCGCCAGCCGGCACCGCAGGTGCCGAAGCGAAGTCCGCCGCACCGCAGGTGCCCTCAATGCCCTAAAAGCATCCCCGCCCAATTGATCCACACGTTCGTCTCCGCCAGCATTCCCGCTACCAGGCTCACTACGACCAGGGCGGCAAGGCCCACGGCAAACTCGCGCTCGAACTTGCGGGTCATGGCCAGGCGCACCAGCAGCAG
>DATKPJ010000159.1:0-22000 GCA_035524195.1 Occallatibacter sp. | reverse complement strand
ACAACAATGACCGAACGGCCGGAGTAGTCGACACGTTTGCCAAGAAGATTCTGACGGAACCGGCCCTGCTTGCCCTTGAGTGTGTCGGAAAGCGACTTCAACGGACGGTTGTTGGCGCCGCGCAGCACACGGCCACGGCGGCCGTTGTCGAATAGAGCGTCGACGGCTTCCTGCAGCATGCGCTTCTCGTTGCGCACGATCACTTCGGGCGCGTGCAGGTCCATCAGCTTCTTCAGCCGGTTGTTGCGGTTGATGACGCGGCGATAGAGATCGTTGAGATCTGAGGTCGCAAAGCGGCCGCCGTCCAGAGGCACAAGGGGACGCAGCTCCGGCGGAATGACCGGGATCACGTCGAGGATCATCCACTGCGGCTTGTTTCCGGACTTGCGGAAAGCTTCGACAACCTTCAGGCGCTTGGCGTACTTCAGGCGCTTCTGCAGCGAGGTCTCGGCCTTCATGCGCTCGCGCAGCTCGATGGCCAGCTCATCAACACTGACGCGCTTGAGCAGCTCCTTGATGGCTTCGGCGCCCATCATGCCCTTAAAGCCGGTGGGGCGATACTGGGTGTCGAGCTCGCGGAAGCGGGTCTCATCCTTGATGATCTCGCGCTCGCGCGTTGGCGAATCGCCGGGATCGACGACAACGTAGCTCTCGAAATAGAGCACGCTCTCGAGGTCACGCAGCGAGATGTCGAGCAGGTGGCCGATACGCGAGGGGAGTCCCTTGAAGAACCACACGTGCGAGCAGGGCGAGGCGAGCTCGATGTGGCCCAGACGCTCACGGCGGACCTTGGAGACGGTGACTTCGACGCCGCACTTGTCGCAGATAACTCCGCGGTGCTTCATGCGCTTGTACTTGCCGCAGAGGCATTCCCAGTCGGTGACCGGGCCAAAGATGCGGGCGCAGAAGAGTCCATCGCGCTCCGGTTTGAAGGTACGGTAGTTGATGGTTTCCGGCTTGGTGACTTCGCCATGCGACCAGCTGCGGATCTTCTCCGGCGAGGCCAGCATGATGCGGATCGCGTCAAAATCGGTAATCGGGCTGGTGAGTTCAAACGGATTTGAACGGAACAAGGTAACCCTCCTTGGCGGCCCTTGCGGCGCTCGCCGCGGTATCTCCCGGGAATCCTTAGCGGATCCTTCCTTTCCCGGGAGGCGGCGGTTACCGCCTTCAAGAAGGACCCTGAAAATCAGTTACTAGCTCTTAGCTGCCAGCTTTTAGCTCCTGGCTCACTTCACTTCTGCATTTCGAATCGTACGAAATAGCTGGAAGCTGGTGGCTGCACTCAATCCGCAACAGCTGCGACTTCCGGCGTGGGGACCTTCTTAATGAGGTCCGCGCGCTTGATCAACTCCACGTCCAGGCAAAGCGACTGCAATTCACGAATCAGCACGTTGAACGACTCCGGCACACCCGGTTCGATCGCCGCTTCGCCCTTGACGATGGCCTCGTAGATCTTCGTTCGGCCATAGACGTCGTCGGATTTCGCGGTAAGCAGTTCTTGCAGGATGTATGCCGCTCCATACGCTTCGAGAGCCCACACTTCCATCTCGCCGAAGCGCTGCCCGCCGAACTGCGCTTTGCCGCCCAACGGCTGCTGCGTGATCAGCGAGTACGGCCCGATCGAACGAGCATGAATCTTGTCGTCAACCAGGTGCGACAGTTTAAGCATGTAAATGTAGCCCACCGTTACCGGCTGCTCGAACTGTTCGCCGGTCATACCGTCGTACAGCATCGTCTTGCCCGAGGAAGGCAGACCGGCGGAGGCCAGCAATGCCTTGATCTCTTCTTCCTTGGCGCCGTCGAAGACCGCGGTCCCAAACCAGATACCGCGTTCCATGCCGGCTGCCACGCGCAGCAGCATTTCGTCGTCAAGCTCCTCGAGCTGCCGCAGCGTTGCCGTTCCCGCGAATTCCTTCCTCATGAGATCGCGTGTGGCCTTCACATCGCTGTTTTCGCGAACCAGCGCAGCAACCTTCTTGCCCAGACTGTAAGCAGCCCAGCCGAGGTGGGTTTCGAGAATCTGTCCGACGTTCATACGCGAAGGCACGCCCAGCGGATTCAGCACAATCTCCACAGGCGTTCCGTCGGGCAGATACGGCATATCTTCCTCGGGAAGAATGCGCGCGATCACGCCCTTGTTGCCGTGGCGGCCCGCCATCTTGTCGCCGACACTCAGCTTGCGCTTCATGGCAACATACACCTTCACCAGCTTGATCACTCCCGGAGGCAGTTCATCACCCTTTTGCAACTTGGCGATCTTCTCGTTGGTGATCTTGCGCAGTACTTCGATCTGCCGCGATGTCATCTCCTCGATCTCGTCGATTTGCTCGTTGACGCGAGGATCCTTGTCGGCGTAACGGATACGCTTCAGGTTCTTGGTCGAAATGCGCTCGATCGTGTCGCGGTCCAGAATCGCACCCTTCGTCAGCAGGCGCTTGTTGGTCCGCTCGTCGTGCAGATCGGCAAGCACTTCCTTGGCGCCCAGGATGCCCTCGAGACGCTTCAAACGCTCGTCGGTCAAAATTCGGATTTCGTCGCCCAGGTTCTTTTCCAGCTTGGCCACGTACTCGGCCTCGATCACCTTGGCTCGTTCATCCTTCTCCTGCCCCTTGCGGCTGAAGATGCGCACATCCACCACCGTGCCCTCAATTCCTGGAGGGCAGGTAAGCGAAGCGTCACGCACATCGCCGGCCTTTTCGCCGAAGATGGCGCGCAGCAATTTTTCTTCCGGCGTCAACTGCGTTTCGCCCTTGGGCGTTACCTTGCCGACGAGAATATCGCCGTGCCCGATCTGGGCGCCGATGCGGATCACTCCGCTCTCGTCCAGGTCACGCAGCGCATGCTCGCTCACGTTGGGAATGTCGCGCGTAATCTCTTCGGGTCCAAGCTTGGTGTCGCGGGCCTCGATTTCAAATTCCTCAATGTGAACCGAGGTGTAGTAGTCCTCGCGCACCAGCTTTTCGCTGATCAGGATCGCGTCCTCAAAGTTGTAGCCCCGCCATGGCATGAAGGCCACCAGAACGTTGCGCCCCAGTGCCAGCTCGCCCTGCTCGGTGCAAGGACCATCGGCAATAACCTGGCCCTTCACCACGCGCTCGCCTTCCCTGACCACCGGCTTCTGGTTGATGCAGGTGTTCTGGTTTGAGCGTTTGAACTTGATCAGCGTGTAAATATCCGAACCCACCTCGCGCGACAACTGCGTAGGATGATGCTCGCCCTCGACGCGCACGATAATGCGCTCCGAATCGACCGAGTCCACGATGCCGTTGCGTTTGGCGAGGATCACGGCTCCGGAGTCGCGTGCCGTCACTCCCTCCATGCCAGTTCCCACCAGCGGAGCCTCGGCCACCAGCAGCGGAACCGACTGCCGCTGCATGTTCGCGCCCATCAGAGCGCGGTTGGCGTCGTCGTGCTCCAGGAAAGGAACCAGCGACGCGGCCACCGAAACAAGCTGCTTCGGGCTTACGTCGATGTAGTCCACCTCGGCCTTGCTTACCAGCACAAAGTTGCCCTGCCGCCGCGCGTTCACTAGATCTTCCGTAATCACGCCCTGATCGTTGAACTCGATGTTGGCCTGGGCGATGGTGTGCTTGTCCTCTTCCCATGCCGACAGGTAGAAGCTGAACGGAATGTGCTCGATCTGCCGCTTGCCGGCCTTCTTCAGCCCGGCATTGAGCTTGATCGCCTCATCCTTTTCAATGTGGTCGCCGACGCGCAGGCCGCTTTCGCCCGCGTTGGTAATCTCAACAAAGTCCAGAATGCGCGCGTCCTTCACCTTGCGATAAGGCGACTCAATGAATCCATATTCGTTGATGCGAGCAAAGCAGCTCAATGAGCTGATCAGGCCGATGTTTGGGCCTTCCGGCGTCTCAATCGGACAGATACGGCCGTAGTGGGTCGGGTGCACGTCGCGGACTTCAAATCCGGCACGCTCACGCGACAAACCACCCGGTCCAAGGGCCGAAAGACGGCGCTTGTGCGTAATCTCCGACAGCGGGTTGGTCTGGTCCATGAACTGCGACAACTGCGACGAACCAAAGAACTCGCGGATGGCCGCCATCACCGGCTTGGCGTTGATCAGATCGTGCGGCATGGCCGTGGTGAGCTCCTGATACACGCTCATCTTTTCCTTGATGGCCCGCTCCATGCGCACCAGGCCGATGCGGAACTGGTTTTCCATCAACTCGCCGACGGCGCGAACGCGCCGGTTGCCCAGGTGGTCGATATCGTCCACCGCGCCGATGTTTTTGCGCAGCTTGAGCAGGTAGCGAATGGTCGCGTAGAAGTCCTCCGGCGTCAGCGTGCGATGATCCAGCTGCGTGGCGTCCTGGTTCTCATAAAGCTTGATGTTGAACTTCAGACGGCCCACGCGCGAGAAATCATACTTGCGCGCGTCGAAGAACATACCCTCAAACAGCGCCGTCGCCGTATCCAGAGTCGGCGGATCGCCCGGACGCAGCTTGCGGTAGATCTCGATCAGCGCTTCTTCCGGCTTGTGCACCGAGTCGCGCTTCAGCGTGTTGGTGATGATGTTACCCACGTCGTCGCGCTCGGGGAAGAAAACCTCGAAGCTCGACGCTCCGCTCGACTGCACCTTGTGCAGCCGGTCGGCGGTCAGTTCCACATTGGCCTCGACGATCACTTCGCCCGTGGCCATGTCGACCACATCGGCAGCCGTGAACGCTCCGTCCAGCTCGGCCGCTTCCACTTCAATCTTCTCGATGTTCGCGGCACGAATTGCCTTGAGCGAGTGCGGCGTGACCTTGCGACCGCTGTGGGCAATCTCCTCGCCCTTGTGCAGCACGGCGTGCGCCGGCTTCGCGCCGAGCAGGTGAGTGTTGATCCTCGCGTCCTGCTGCACGGTCCAATAGAGCTTCCCGTCAGCTAGCTGGATGCGATCGACCGTATAGAAGGTCTTCAGAATCTCTTCGTCTGAACGCAGGCCAAGCGCGCGCAGAAAGATCGTTCCCAGGAACTTGCGCTTGCGGTCGATGCGCACATAGAGCGTGTTCTTCTGGTCGTACTCGAACTCCACCCACGAACCGCGATAGGGAATGATCTTGCCCAGGAAGTAGGTGCGGTTGTTCGCCGTCTCAAAGAACACGCCGGGCGAGCGGTGCAGCTGCGAAACAATCACGCGCTCCGTACCGTTCACAATGAAGGTGCCGTTCGGCGTCATCAGCGGAATGTCGCCGAAAAACACCTCCTGCTCCTTGATGTCGCGAATCGTCTTGTTGCCCGTCTCCGGATCTTTGTCATAGATGGTCAGGCGTACAGTCACCTTCAGCGGAGCGGAGAACGTCATGCCGCGCTCTTCGCACTCCTGCTGGTCGTACTTCAACTGCAGACCCACCGGGTCGCCGCACTTGTTACAGAAGTCCGGCGTGTTCTTGTTATAGGTACCGCACTTGGGGCACAGCACGTCACCGGGAAGGAACGGGTCGGTGATGACCATGGCGCCGCAATGCACGCAGGCGGTGCGCAGATGGTGCAGTCCCTTGAGATGTCCGCATTTGCACTCCCAGTTGCCGATTGCGTAATCAACAAAATCGAGCTGCGAAATGCCGCGAAAGTCGGTGATCGGAAAGACCGAAACAAACACCGACTGCAGCCCCGAGTCGTCACGCTCGTTGGGCAGCTTGTCCATCTGCAGAAAGCGCTCGTAGGAGCGGCGCTGCACTTCGATCAGGTTGGGTATCTGGGTTGCGGTTGGAATCTTTGAAAAATCGAGCCTGCTGCGAATCGCGCGCTTCTCGTTGGGCATGCTTCACTCCTGAGTCTCGTCGAACCGGCATCGTGCTGGGCGATGCCGGGCCAGCGCCTGAGTCTCGTGGCACTGGCAAAGTACGGTAAGCAATCAAAAATATTCCGGACGGGCCAACCTCTCGTGCCAGTCCCGTTCGGCATTCACCAGCCTTGGGCAAGGCGGTTCAGCCGCAGTCCCCATGCCAAGCGCGTTCCGCGTATCTGAGGAGAGTCGCTTCGGGACGATTTCGCGCGCATTGCCGAGTTTTGAGAATCTGCGCTAGACTGCGCACAACCGGGGAAGCAGGAATGCAGGTAAGTATCTTGGTACATACCTGCGCGAATTACGGTAGATTTTGCCGGAAGGCCCTATCCGCCCGCGAATGAAAGACACGAAAAGGCCCGAGAGGACGCAATCCCTCACGAGCGCGGCTCGCTGCCTGTGCTCCCATTCGAAATTTTTTTCCCTGCTCTCGCCGTTCCCAAAGCTCGCTTCTGTCGCTCGCCCGCCCGCTACTCGCCATTCATCAACGGGATGTCCGCTTATCCCATTGACCCTGGGGCACTTGAACCTCGCTTCAATCCCGCAGCCGGAGTGCTTGGCCCTGCTCCTGCCTGCGGATGCTTGCGTGCCCTTCTGCTGATCTCAAGACGCGCCGCCCTGGTTTTGCCCATTCCTCCGGAGCGACGGAATGAGCCGGCAAGACGCGCAACCTCTATCGTAGCGCGTCCCGGCGAGTCTTGCAAGTGCATGACTACTTGATTTCGATTGTGGCAATGCCTTCAAACTTCTTCTTGATGGCCTCGGCCTCATCCTTGGTCGCGCTCTCCTTCAACGGCTTCGGCGCGCCATCCACCAGGTCCTTGGCTTCCTTCAGACCGAGCGAGGTGACTTCGCGTACTGCCTTGATGGTGTTGATCTTGTTCGCGCCAAAGTCCTTGAGGATCACCTGAAACTCGGTCTTTTCCTCGACTGCCGGAGCCGCCGCCCCTGCACCGCCGCCGGCCACGACCACCGGAGCCGCCGCAGCCGCCGAAACGCCAAGACGCTCTTCGAGTTTCTTTACCAGGGCTGCCGCTTCCAGCAGGCTCAAGCCTACAATCTGTTCTTCCAACTGTGCGAGATCCGCCATTTTCTTCTCCAATTCAACCGTTTGAAATTTGATACCCCGGCCGCAAATCCAAACCAGGAAGTTTCCGATGCGCCAGACCCGCGCCCTTCCCGCCTGTTTTACCGCCAAAACCTAAAAACAACTGCTAGCCTCTAGCCCCTAGCCATAACCTTGGGTACCCCGGATCTCGCTTGCGAGACCCGGGAAACCGCTGAGCCTGTCGCGTCTCCAGTCCGCCATCACTTCCGCCGCTTGAAAGCTCGAAGCTGGAAGCTGGAAGCCGCTACGCCGCCCCTGCGAACTTTTCCTTCTCCACGCCCTGTCCAAGCACCACCGCCAAATCGCGGCCGGTGGCATTCAGAACCGTTGCCAGCCGCTGCGCCGGAGCGTTGATCAGGAAGAGCAGCTTGGCAAAGATCTCTTCCTTGCCCGGCATCGTTGCCAGCGCCTTCACTTCCTCCACCGTCAGCAGCTTGCCGTCCACGATGCCCAGCTTGAACTGGAACTCGGCATTTTCGCTGACCCACTTGGCAAAACCCTTGGCCAGCGCCACCGGATCGCCTGACGTAAACGCGATCGCGCTTACACCCTTCAGGCCTTTCAGCGCGCCCTCTACCTTCGTACCTTCGCTGGAGATTGAAGCCAGCTTGTTCTTCACCACGCGATACTTCCCGCCTGCCTCGCGTACCACTTTGCGCAATGCAAAATCCTGGGCTACGGTCAGTTTGGCAAACGTGCCCACAATCGCGGTTGTCGATGTCTCCAGCTCCTTGGCCAGCGACTTGACCTTCTCTGCCTTCTTGCCTTTTGAAATCGCCATTACCTTCGCTCCGCTCCGGCAGAGACCGGGGACCAGGGATCAGAGCCCCGTTCCCACCTATCCTCTAATCTCCGCCTCGCTCTGCTTCGCGCCATACCGGCGCGTCTTAATAAATCTCTTCCAGGAAAACTCAGGACCAGCTGGCAGCCCGCAGGATCAGCGGACCGTCGACTCCCTGATCCCTGCTCCTCAGTGCTTGCCCGCCGCATCGGCGACCGCTGAATCCAGGGGCACACCCGGCCCCATCGTCGAGCTCAGCGTGATGCTCTTGATGTACTTTCCCTTGGCTGCCGAGGGCTTGGCGCGAACGATGGTCGTAATCACGGTCGCGGCGTTTTCCACCAGCTTTTCCGGGGTAAAGCTCAGCTTGCCCACGGGCACATGCACCAGGCTGGTCTTGTCGGCGCGAAACTCCACCTTGCCGGCCTTGATCTCTTTCACCGCCGCCGCTACATCCAGGGTCACGGTGCCGGTCTTCGGATTCGGCATCAGCCCTTTGGGACCAAGCACCTTTCCCAACCGGCCCACCACCTTCATCATGTCCGGCGTGGCAATCAGGGCGTCAAAGGCGGTCCAGTTCTCCTTCTGGATCTTCTCAACCATCTCTTCGCCGCCCACAAAATCCGCGCCTGCGTCCTGCGCTTCCTTCTGGCGGTCACCGGTGGCGATTACAGCCACGGTTTTGGTCTTGCCTAGTCCGTGCGGCAACACAACTGTGCCTCGCACCATCTGGTCGGCATGGCGCGTATCGACTCCCAGCCGCATGGTCAGATCGACCGTTTCATCGAACTTGGCATACTTGACCTGCTTCAGCAGGATTACAGCCTCAGGCAGCGGATACGCCGGCTTGACGACAGCAGCGCGCGCCTTCGCAATATTTTTACTGGGTTTTGCCATTCTTCCCTCGTCTCCCACCGCCTTCGCCAGCCCGCCTTGCGGGAAGTCCGTTTGTCTGACTGAACAGTCTTGCAAAAGACCGCCCGTCCAGTAAGGACTCCAAAAGCCGTGGTGCTAGTGACCGCCCGAATCTGGAATCCGGGCACACTGTTGAATCATAGCGGATTGGAAGCCGGTTTGCAATTCTACCCGGCCTCCCGGCACCTGCCGGCACTGCATCCACCGCAACAAATCAGACCAAAAAGCATCTAAACAGAGTGAAGAAGGTGAGGCGCAAGGCGGCGGCATGGTGCCGCTAAGATCTTGAGTCTCGGAGGGATAACTGCATGAAATCACTGGGATCAGGCCTGAAGATGGCCGCCGGGGCTATGCTGATGGCCGTTGCAAGCATGGTGGTGGTCGCGCCTGCTTTCTCTGAGCCCAACCCCGATCAAGGGCAGGGGCAGGCCGTCGTAACCGTACTGCCAAAAGAGAATGCCGAAGCGCAATCCAACATCATGCCACAGGACCTGCAGTTGAAGGTCAATGGAAAAGTTTCAAACGTCACCAGTTGGACCCGCGCGCGCGGCGCCGGCAGCCCGCTGGAGCTCGTGCTTCTGATCGACAGTTCAGCGCGCGCTTCACTTGGAACGCAGATGTCCGACATCACGAACTTCGTCAAGGAGATGCCTTCGCACACCAAAATGGCCATTGCCTACATGGTGAACGGACGAGCTGAATTTACCGGACCATTCTCCTCTGATCCGGCCGTAGTTCTGCGCGGTCTGCATCTGCCAAACGGCTTCGTGGCTCAAAGCGCAAGCCCGTACTTCTGCCTCTCAGAACTGGCCAAGAACTGGCCTTCGCAGAATCCTGCGGCACGGCGCGAAGTTGTCATGGTCACCGATGGCGTGGACTACTACGAGATGCGCTACGATCCTGACGATCCCTATGTTCAGGCCGCAATCAACGATGCCGTCCGGGCTCACATCGTGGTTTACTCCATTTACTGGGTAAACCGTGGCTTCGCCGATCGCACGATGTACGAGAACAACGCCGGCCAGAACCTGCTGGCAGAAGTCACTCAGGCCACCGGAGGCAAGAGCTACTGGGAGGGACTCGGAAACCCGGTTTCGTTCGCACCCTACTTCAAGGATCTTCGCGTGCGCTTCGAAAACCAGTACAGATTGGGCTTTACGACCAATCTGAAGGGTAAATCCCAAGTTGAGAACATGAACCTGAAGGTCGGAGGCCCGGTCGCCAAGGTCTCCGCGCCGCAGCAGGTCTTTGTACAACCCGCCGCGGGAGAATAAAGCTGTTCATGGCTAACTGGTCCCTCGATGGGAAAATCAGTGAGCTATGGAGGTGATTCAATCAGCCACCTGTCGGCTATCACCGGCAGGTGGCGTTTTTCTGTCCTCGCAGGCTCCGCATTCTGATCTACTGACGTACGGGCATTGAAGTCGCTGCCGCAACCTTGCTCGCATCGAGCGTCAAGGGACTTTGCAACGCCATCTGAAACTGCCATCCGTTATCGAACAGCAGGTAATCGCCGCCACCCCGATGGTGCGCCAGTGCGAGTGTCAGCGCCAGGATTCCCACGCTCGCTCCTGCCGTCACGCCAATCAGCAACCCCGGCGATGGTCCGTTCGAGGGCAGCGGAGGCAGCGTCGGCGTGGTCTGGCCCGGCTCTGCAAAACCATCTCCCAGCATGGGCGCGCCGTCCCTGGCATCGGCGAGCTCGTACTTCGGCCGGGGAACCAGCCCCGGATCCATCAGCATCGCCTGCGTGTTGATGGCATCCAGAGGCACGGAATATCCGTTCGGATAGAGCAGGGCAGTGAAGTGAATCTTCACACTTGGCATGTGCGTCTGGGTATCGCGCATCGAAACTGAGTTCAGCACTCCGTCCACATACGTGCCGGCGGGAATCGCCACCTGCGTCCCGACCGTCACCGGGAACGCCACAACCGCGCGAACCGAATCGCCCGGTTTGCTGGTCTTGCTCTTGATGGGACTGATCAGGGTCATCGCCATGGTGGTTCCCGGCGGCACCGTGATCGTTCCGGTGAGCCCGCCGGCCGCGGTCCTCGCGGGAGCCGGCATTGGGGTCTGCGCCGCGCAGACTGTAGCGATCAGGAATACGGCAACAATTCTGAAAACCATCGCTTGCCTCTTTTCCGTTCGACAGCGAAAAATAACCTTCCGTCAATTCAATTTGTTTTGGCCGGCGCCACCGTCTGCGTCTGCGGCGGCTTCAACGTGACCGGCACGCTCGAAACAACAATAGGGGCGGCGGGACAAGTGGTTCCCGATGTTCCCGGGGTCCCGGGCGAACCGGGAATCACGGTGTCCGGCGTCGCAGGGGTGCCTGGAATCGTAATATCCGGCATTCCCGGACCACCAGGAATCGTGGTGCTCGGCGTTCCCGGCGATCCGGGAATCACCGTGTCCGGCGTGCCGGGCGATCCCGGTGAGCCCGGCGTCGGTCTGCACAGCGTCGCCGACTTGAATTTTCCAGGCTGTGGCGCTTGCGTCAGCGGAATCGAAGCCGCCACGAGCTTCGAATCCAGCGAAAGGGGCGCCCCCAGTGTCATTTCCAATTGCGCGCCGTTATCCAGCAGCAAATCGTTTGCGCGGCTCACCTCGATGGTGACCCTGGCCGCGCTCAGCGGAGGCGGGGAATTCGCGACTTCGGGGCTTGCTGCGGAAGCTTGGCCCAACGCTACAGCAGGCGTTCCTGTCGCCGTCAGATCCGGCAGAACGATGACATATCCATCCGCGAAAACAATTTTGGTAAAGAGGATTTGGATTTCGGCCCGGCTTGACTTTCGTGTGGGCAGATCCACTGATTCGATTGTGCCTTCAACGTATGTCCCGGCAGGAATCGCGAGACCGTCTCCTGCCAGCACGGGAAAAGTGGTTTGCATATAGAGTGGATCGCCGGGTTTCGCCGTCCTCGACCAGACCGGGTTGGTCACCGCCAGTTCAACTTTGGTTCCCGCGGGCAGAATCGCTATCGGGTTTGCAAGCCCCGTTCTTCCAAGCCCCGTTTGCGTTGAATCCAGCTGACCTTGCGCTGCCCATCCAACTGCAGCCGTACACGAGAGAATCACAGACGCTACAACCACCGCGAAACGATTCACAACCGCCTCCGCCTGATGCAGCACCCGCTAACTGAGACGGGACTCACCATAAAACGGTTTCACTTTCGCCGTGTCTCATCCCATAGTCGTTCGACATGCAGCGGGGTACGCATCTTAGAATTCAAGATGCGGCCCTGATCCGGGTACATCCCGACAAAGACTGGAGATCCATGGTGAGGTTACTGCGAATTCTGCCCCTGCTGATGTTGCTTTGCGCCCCGTTGCCATATCTACACGCCAGTGATGCGTCGACAGCCGAAGCCGTGACCCGGGCCACACTGGACAACGGCATGCGTATCGTCATCATCCGCAGCACACTCGCACCGGTGGCCACCGTCGAAGCCAATTTCATCGTCGGCGGCAACGAAACTCCAGCCGGCTTTCCGGGAATGGCGCATGCCCAGGAGCACATGGCGTTCCGCGGCTGCGCCGGTATGACCGCCGATCAGACCTCCGCGATCTACGCGCTGCTCGGCGGCGAAGACGATGCAGATACGCAGCAGAACATCACGCAATACTACGCAACCGTTCCCGCGAGCGATGTGGATGTCGCCCTCCAGGCCCAGGCTGCCTGCCTGCACAACGTGGATGATTCCCAGACGCAATGGGACCAGGAACGCGGCGCTATTGAGCAGGAAGTGGAGCGCGATCTCTCCAACCCGACCTATAAGTTCGTCAATCGTATGAACGGTGCCATGTTCGCGGGCACTCCCTATTCGCACGACCCGCTCGGGACCACCGAGTCCTTCGACAAAACCACCGGACCAATGCTCAAGGATTTTTATTCGAAGTGGTATTCGCCTTCAAACATGATCCTGGTCGTTGTGGGCGATGTGGACCCCGAAGCAACGATCGCGAAAATCAAGCAGCTTTTTGGCGATATCCCCAACCACGCGATTCCGCCCCGCCCTCCCATCAGCCTCACAGCGTTCAAATCCGACACCTTCACGATCGATAGCAACCTGCCTTACGTTCTCGGCTTCATCGCCTATCGCATGCCGGGGACCGATTCGCCCGACTACGCCGCATCGCAGATTCTCGCCGATGTGCTCGCCAGCCAGCGCGGCGATTTATACGCCATGGTCCCGGCGGGCAAGGCGCTGGCCGCGGAGTTTGGCATGGCGGAGCAGTATCGCGAAGCCAGCGTGGCCTACGGCGTTGTCGCCGAGCCTGCGGGGACCGATGCTACAAGCGCTGTGAATGAGATGCGCCAGATTCTCAGCAACTACGCTACCAAGGGTGTTCCAGAGGACCTGGTGGCAGCCGCCAAGCGCAGCGAAATTGCGCAGGCCGAGTTCGAGCGCAACTCCATTCCCGGCCTTGCCGACGTCTGGTCAAACGCGCTCGCCGCCGAAGGCCGCACCTCTCCCGAAGAGGACGTCGACGCCATCCGCAAAGTCACGCTCGATGACGTGAATCGTGTGGCGAAGCAATATCTGGCTGACGCAAGCACCATCACCGCAATACTCAAGCCCGTGCCCAGCGGCAAGGCCGTTGCGGCCAAAGGCTTTGGCGGCGGCGAAAAGATGACCTCCGCGCCCACCAAGCCGGTGGAATTGCCGCAGTGGGCAAAAGGGCCGCTCGAAACCGTGCAGGCTCCTGAGAATTATCTTCAGGTTTCCGATACCAGGCTGCCCAACGGAATCCGGCTCATTGTCCGCACTGACAAAACCAGCCCCACGGTCACTGTCATGGGATCGGTAAAGCATAACTCCGACTTGCAAACGCCGCCGAACCAGGACGGCGCCTCCGGCGTGCTCGATGATTTGTACTCCTACGGTACGCAGACGCTGGACCGCATCGCGTTCCAGAAGGCGCTCGACGACATTGCTGCCAACGAAAACGCCGGATACCAGTTTTCCCTGAGCGTCCTCAAGGAGTATTTCTCGCGCGGCGTCGAATTGCTTGCCGACAACGAACTCCACCCCGCTCTGCCCGAAAAGGCATTTGTGATCACACGCCAGCAGGCGGCGCAATTCATCGCGGGCAACCTGCAAAGTCCCGGTTATCGCACCTCGCGGGCACTCGACCTGGCCTTGCTTCCTGCCGGCGATCCCGTCTTGCGCGAAGCCACTCCTGCCACTGTTTCAAGACTCACACTTGAACAGATAAAGCAGCTCCACGCCGACACGGTCCGGCCCGATCTCACCACCATCGTGGTCATCGGCGACGTGACGCCCGACGAGGCCAAAACCGTCATCGAAAAATGGTTCGGCGATTGGAAGGCCGTCGGCCCCAAGCCCAACACCACCCTCCCGCCGGTCCCGGTCAACAAGCCTTCCGCCGTGAATGTGCCCGATCCTGAGCGCGTGCAGGACGAAGTCACGCTGGCCGAGCAAATCGGGATCAACCGCTTCAGTCCTGACTATTTTCCGCTGCAACTCGGCAACCATGTGCTGGGCGGCGGATTCTACGCCACGCGGCTCTATCACGACCTGCGCCAGGTCACTGGCTACGTGTACAGCGTTGATGTGAGTCTCGATGCATCGAAGACCCGTGCCAGCTATTCGGTCGAATATGGCTGCGATCCGAAAAATGTCTCCAAGGCCAAGGCCCTCATTATCCGGGACCTCGAGCAGATGCGCACGCAGGATGTCTCTCCCGCCGAACTGCGTCAGGCCAAGACCATGCTGGTGCGCGACATTCCGCTCAGTGAATCCAGCGAAAGCGCGGTTGCGGGGGGTCTGCTTGCCCGCGCCGGCATCGGTCTGCCACTCGATGAGCCGATCGTGGCGGCGAAGAAATACATGTCCCTCACCGCCGCTGACGTCAAAAACGCTTTCGCCAGAAACATCCGCACCGGCGATCTGGTGCAGGTGGTGCGCGGCCCCGCCCCGCAATAGATACCCATCCCAGGAGCCCGGTTAAATGGAATCGCGCTCGTAACCGTGAGGCGTGAATGTCGGTTCCGTATTATCATGTCGATTCGTTCACGGATGAGATATTCGGCGGCAACCCAGCCGGAGTATGCATTTTGCCTGCATTTCCTGCAGACTCGATCCTCCGGAAAATTGCCGCAGAGAACCGTCACAGCGAGACGGCTTTCCTGGTCGCCCGGGCCGATGGCGACTTCGATCTGCGTTGGTTCACTCCGGAAGTTGAAGATGACTTGTGCGGGCATGCGACATTGGCATCTGCCTATGTCCTTTGGAGGCGACGACACAACAATTGGCCGGTTCGCTTTCATACCTGCAGCGGAGTATTGGCCGTAGAGCGCAATGACAACCTCTTTGAAATGGATTTTCCATCCCGGCCGCCCGACCCGTGCAAGGGATGGCCGGAGCTCCTGGCGGCGCTCGGTCTGGAGAGTGGCGAAGTTTTGCGATCGGTGCGCGATGTGCTCGTTCTCCTCGATAACGCGGAGCAGGTACAAAACCTGAAACCGAATTTCTCTGCCTTGATGAAGTTGGATCTCGGCATCGGCGGCGCCATCGTCACGGCGACAGGCGATTCATGTTCAGACTACGTGTGCAGGTTCTTCGCGCCGTCGGCCGGAATCAATGAGGATCCTGCGACGGGATCAATCCAATGCACCTTGGCGCCATTCTGGGCGGAACGCACTGGGAAGCAAGCCTTTCGGGTCCACCAACTGAGCGTTCGCGGCGGACGAATGCAATGCACAGTCGCTGGGGATCGAGTCAGGATCTCTGGCGCTGCCCGGCTTTATCTCGAGGGAGCCATCAACCTCTGACGATGAGTCGCGCGGGCCGCCCCGCAAAAAAACGGCGCGGCTCTGGTCGCCGTCAGCCGCTCGTGCTTCGCGAAAGCCTTGTCACCGCGGCATCGACCCGCTCCTTCAGGCTGCCCGGCTGACTCTTCAGTTCCTTTTGCAAAGCTTGATACTTGGCCAGGGACTCCTGCCTCTTGCCGTTCAGCTCCAGCAGGTCCGCATATACGAATTCGCCAACCTGCGGCCGATCGTCTCCCCCCGCGGGATTGTTGTTGAGCCAGAGATAGGTCGCCCATGCCTCATCCGAGGGCAAGGCCGTAAGGCATTCTTCCATTTCCCCGTGACCGGCGATGATCGGGTCAAAGCAAGTGACGCGAATGCGTCTTCGCTCGTCTGCGTCGAGGGGCTCGTTGGATTTGCGCATGTCGTTGGCCACTCTGATCAGTTTGGCCCGAGCTCCTTTCTGATCGAGATCGATAAGTCCCCCAAGCTCAAAGGTTCGTACAAGCGGCCGCGCCTTGCCGCTCGCGACCGCGACGTCGAAGTGCTGAATCGCCTCGGTGAGGCTTCCATCCGTCTGGAGCAGCCAGTTGCCCAGCATCGCGTTGGCGTACACATTCGACGGATCTGTCGCGAGTGCGGCACGAAGGTTCTGCTCGGCTGCCGTTCCGTATTCCCTTTCGGCGATCTTCTGGTTAAGAAAGTGAGCCCAGCCCAGGTGGGCTTGCACATCCGCGGCTCGCGTCCCTTTGGCGCGCGCGAGTCCGGCGTCGAGTATCTCCATGATCTGGTCCAGTTCGGGGCCAGCGGCGCTCGTCGCACTCTGGCCGTCGGGAACGAGAACATGAAAGTTTTCATCCCATTCCATGGTCGTATTCAACTGGCCTTCGAGGGCCGGGCGATAAAGCGGGTCGGCTCTTAGAACATCCGCATAGGTCTGAACCGAGGCCTGATACTCTCCTTCTTTGGCCTGGGTCTGGGCAAGCGCCATTTTCGCGTTCAGCTCACTCTGCTGGATGTGGTGGTTCACGAGCCACGTGATGCCGCCGCCGAGTGTAGCGAAGAGCCCGATGAGAGCGGTGATGCGCCCCACCCAGCTCATGACATACGTCCATCGGCCGCCGGCGCTTCCCTCCGCGTTTCGGTCCTGGTCTGCCATCCTCGTCCCGAACTCCCGTTGACGGGCTGCAATAGAATACCCGCATTCCTACTGCGCACACATCGGTTTTTTTGACCCCTCGCGATCCCCGAGCTGCAGCCCGCAACGCAGCAGGCGAGGTTCTTCCCCAGGAATGTCTGCGGGCGAAAACGGCTGCTCGCGGCGCGCGCCGGCAGCAATGATCTATTTGGAATTGGCTTCACGGTGTCCTATAGTTTGGTGATACCGGTTCGCGGTTGACCGTCCTGCGCTTGATTCAAGCGGATCGTGGTTGATTGTGCTCTTGCCACCCGCCGGTATCGCGGGCTTGCACGATCGATCGCCGTCCGCCAGCTCCGCACCCTGGAAAGACCTAACCGAAATGAGGACTATGAGACGCTCCCCGCTTGCCTTGATTCTCTGCGCCGCCGCAGTCTCCAGTGTGAACCTTCCGCTGCACGCGCAGCAGTTGAACGCCACCTACGCCCGCGACCCAAAGCAACCCATCGATCAGGAATACACCGACAAGATTCTCAAGTACACCACCGACAAGTCGTTCCTGTCGCCTCTGGTCGATTATCTTCCGGCATCGAAGACCGTGCCCACTCCGGAAAAAGTGCTGGGTGACGTATCCGGCGCGCCCAACATGCTTCCCTACGCCGAGGACGTCTACAAATACTTCCGCATGCTTCAGGCGGCAAGCCCGCGCGTGAAAGTCTTCACCATCGGACACTCGGAAGAGGGCCGCGAGATGATCGCTGCTGCCATCGCCGATCCCGAATTGCTGGCCGGCGCCAAAGAGAACGATGCGCGTCTCGCGCAGCTCGCCGATCCCCGCACCATCGGTATGGACGACGCAAAGGCCCGTGACCTGATCGACAAGTCATACCCCGTTTATTACATCACCGGCACCATCCACTCGCCTGAGACCGGCGCGCCCACCGCGCTGATGGAAATGGCCTACCGGCTCGCCGTCGACGATGCGCCCTACATCAAGTTCATCCGCTCCCACATGATCGTGCTCATCACTCCGGTAGTCGAAGTCGACGGGCGCGACCGTATGGTCGACATCTACAAATGGCATCGCGCTCATCTCGACGAGAAGTATCCGCACCTCCTCTACTGGGGCCATTATGTGGCGCACGACAACAACCGCGACGCCATGGGCATGACGCTCGATCTGACGCGCAATGTGCTTGACACCTATCTCCAGTGGCATGCTCAGGTGCTCCACGACCTCCACGAATCGGTTCCGTTTCTCTACGACAACACCGTCGGCGACGGCCCCTACAACGCCTGGGTCGATCCCACCCTCGCTGACGAATGGGCCGAACTGGGTTGGAACAATGTCGCGCAGATGCAGAGCTTCGGCATGCCCGGCGTCTTCACTCACGGCGATTTCGATACCTGGAGCCCCGGCTACCTCATGTTCCTTGCCGCAATGCATAACGGCATCAGCCGGCTCTATGAGACCTTTGGCAACGGTGGCGCCGACACAGAAAAACGCATTCTCTCGCCCGAGGAATACTCCCGCACCTGGTACCGGCAGAATCCGCCTCTGCCCGTGGTCGAGTGGTCGCAGCGCGACAACAACAACTACGAAGAGAGTGCGCTGCTCTCTACCATCTCCTACTTCTCGCAACACACCCATCATTTCCTTGAGAATTACTACCTCAAGAGCAAGCGCTCCATTGAGAAACCAACCCTCGCCGGGCCGGCCGCCTACGTCATCCCCCTCGCCCCGACCGACAACAATCGCGTGGTCGAACTGGTCAAAGTCCTCAAGCTGCAGCACGTTGAAGTGCAGAAACTCACCGACGCAGCAACATGCGCCGTTCCCGGCGAGAAGCGCGGAGACAAGCCGCAGCAGGTCACCTTCCCCGCAGGCAGCATCGTGGTGCGCATGGATCAGCCGTACTCGCGCATTGCCGACGCCCTGCTCGATCACCAGTTCTGGGCGCCCGACGATCCACAGAAGCATCCCTACGACGACACCGGCTGGTCGTTCAGCGATCTCTTCAATGTCAAAGTCGTCCGCGTCACCGACACGTCCATCCTGAAAGCCGGTACCACGCCCGTGGACGCGCCGGAAACCCTCGCCGGAAAGCTCGATGGCACCGGCTCAACCTATGCGGTCGCCAACAACGGTCAGGTATCTCTGCTCTCGCTCATCTACAAACTCAAAGGCGCGAAAATTCAGGCCGTTGAGAAGCCCTTCGACGCGGGCGAAAAGCACTTCGATGCCGGATCGCTCCTGATCACCGGCGTTTCAGAAGACACGCTCACCAGCGCACTCCATGATCTTGCGCTCGATGCCGAGCGCCTGAGCATCACGCCCTCGGTACCCGCCCACGATATCGCCGCGCCGCGCATTGCCATGATGCATACCTGGCTCGCTACGCAGACTGAAGGCTGGTGGCGCTACGCCTTCGACGCCGAAAGCATCCCCTACGACTACATCAGCACCCAAACCGTCGCCCGGGAACCCGACCTGCGCTCCAAATACGACGTCATCCTCTTCGCCCCGGTTGGCCGTGCTTCAACAGAGGAAATCATCGACGGCCTTCCCATGTGGAACAACCCCTTGCCTTGGGAGAAAACCGACCTCACGCCGAACCTCGGCCGCATTGACTCAACGCCGGACATGCGGCCCGGTCTTGGGTATGACGGCCTCGAGCATCTCAAGGCATTCGTCGCGCACGGCGGCCTTCTCATCACCTGCGAAGACACGGCGCAGTTCGCCATCGATACCGGCATGGCGCCGGGCGTAAGTCTTGCGCCTCACGGAGAGGCCCGCGTCGTGGGTACGGTGCTGAACACCGTCTTTGTCGATCGCGAGAATCCCGTGGCCTTTGGCTATGGCACTTCTGTCCCCGTCATGAGCGCCAATGGTATGACATTCAACGTCAGCAACATGCTCGGCCGCACCGGCGGACGCGTACTGATGGATCCTTATTCTGAACGTCCCACTGGCCGCGGCACTCTGCAGGATAGCGACGAACCGCAGGGCCGTAAGATCGTCGAGCCCGAAACGCTTCAAAAGCAGGAACCATGGCAGGCCCGCAAACTGGACGAGGAGCAGATGCGCAACAATCCCATGGTCATCCCCGAAGACATGCGGCCTGATGTCATCCTGCGCTTCTCCGATGCAAAGAGCATGCTGCTCGACGGCCTGCTCGACAAGGCTGGTCCCATCGCGGAGCACGCCATCGTGGTCGACGCGCACGTCGGCCAGGGAAACGTGCTGCTCTTCGGCAACAATCCCATCTATCGAGGCGAAACTCTGGGCACCTACGGCCTGGTGTTCAACGCCATCATGAACCACGACCACTTGGCGCCTGTCGCCGCGCCTGCAAAGGAGTGATACTCAATCGCGGAAGCCTCGCAGCCGGCTCCTGACTACTGCAAGGCACTTTCCCGGCCACCCAAAATATGGCACACTGTCACCCATGGGAAGCAAAGACAAAGGCAGAAAAGAAGCTAAAAAGGCACCGAAACCAAAACCGAAACCCGAACCGAGCCAGAGGCGCGAGGTGTTCACGCCGGCACCGCCAAAATAGTCCGCCAGGCGAGGATTTTCTTCGCGCATGAATCACGCCAAACAGAAGGCCCTCCCGCGCGGGAGGGCCTTCGTTCGTGCAGACAATTTGGCGGACCGGCTATCCGACTACTTCGATGCCCATCGACCGTGCCGTGCCCTTGATGCTCTTGATTGCCGCATCAACCGATGCCGCGTTCAAATCCGGCATCTTCTGTGTAGCAATCTCACGCACCTGTTTCTCCGTCACTTTGCCGACTTTTTCCTTGTTCGGTGTGCCGGAGCCTTTTTGCAGGCCCGCTGCCTTCTTCAACAGCACCGCCGCCGGAGGCGTCTTGGTGATGAAGGTAAAGCTGCGGTCGGCATAAACCGTGATGACAACCGGGATGATGAGCCCGGCCATCTCCTTGTTCTGCGTGCGCGCGTTGAACTGCTTGCAGAATTCCATGATGTTGACCTGCGCCTGGCCCAATGCCGGGCCAACAGGCGGCGCCGGCGTGGCCTTGCCGGCCTCGATCTGCAGTTTGACTTGTGCGGTTACTTTCTTCGGAGGTGCCATTGGTTCCTTCAGAACCAGCCTCTAGCTCCTAGCTTCTAGCTCTTAGCTGGTCAGTTATCCTGCGAATTTTGGTGCTGCGACTTCAGCGTTCGCGTCAAACCGGAGGCCGCTAGGTGAGCGAACCGGCTAGAAGCAGAAGCTAGTAGCTGGAAGCTGCAACTACTCAATCTTTTCCACTTTGCCGAACTCAAGCTCAACCGGAGTGGAGCGTCCGAAGATCGTCACCATGACCTTCAGCGTTTCGCGATCTTCGTTAATCTCATCCACCACGCCGTTGAAGTTGGCAAACGGTCCGTCGGTAATCCGGACCTGCTCGTTCTTTTCAAACTTGATCTTGAGCCGCGGCTTGTCCTTCGACACTTCAGAGCGGAAGAGGATCGAACTCACTTCTTCCTCGCTGAGCGCCACCGGCTTATCGCCCGTGCCCAGAAAGCCCGTCACCTTGGGCGTGTCTTTCAACACATGCCAAAGGTTGTTGTCGAGATCCATCTCGACCAGCACGTAGCCGGGCAGAAACACCCGTTCCACGGTGCGCTTTTTGCCGTTAATGATCTCTGTAACCGGCTCCGTGGGGATCATGACCCGCCCCACGCGGTCCTTCAACCCAAAGGCCTGCACGCGGCTCTCAATCGACTCGCGCACCTTGCGCTCAAAGCCCGAATAGGCATGCAGGATATACCACTTGAAGAGCGGGTTCCGCTCAGGAATCGGCTGCTCGCCGGTTTGTTCTAATTCTTCTGCCATGCTTTTCTCGATTCGCGGCGCGCTTTATTGGCCGCCCATGCGGGTGAGTATCTCGTGCACTCCCCTGCTGAAAATCATATCTACGATCCAAAAGAAGAGCCCAAAGAGAAACGTAGTCACGATCACCACGGAGGTCGTTGCCTGCACTTCCCTCCGCGTGGGCGCCACCACCTTGCGCATCTCTGCGCGGACGTCAGTGAGAAAGCGGGTGAAATTCGTCCACACTCCCATTGCGCCATCCGAGACATTCTTGAACGCCCCCGGTTCTTGTAACTTCGAGGAGCGTTGTTCGCCCTTTTCGATTGCTGCCTTGCTTGCCATACATCTAATCCTTCGCGCCCGGCGTAATTGCCCGGCGGATCCCGTTCTGATCTGGCAGGGGCGGAGGGATTCGAACCCCCAAGTTCGGTTTTGGAGACCGACAGTTTAACCGTTGAGCTTACGCCCCTGAAAGCAGCTGCTAGCTCTTAGCTTCTAGCTAGAAGCTGGTAGCTGCCGTTACTTCGACTCTTTGTGCGGCTGGTGCTTCCGGCAGCGCTTACAGAACTTAGAGAACTCAAGACGCCCCGTGGTCGTCTTCTTGTTCTTCGTCGTCGAGTAATTCCGCTCTTTGCACACCGTACACTGCATTGTCACAATTTCCCGCATT
>DATKPJ010000158.1:0-67765 GCA_035524195.1 Occallatibacter sp. | reverse complement strand
GGCGGCGGCATCGTTGGGCTTTCTACTGCATATCAGCTACTTCAGCGTTTTCCTGCAACCCAGTTAATTCTCCTTGAAAAGGAAGATGGTCCGGGCCGCCATCAAACAGGAAACAACAGCGGAGTTTTGCACAGCGGCCTGTATTACAAACCTGGATCGAGCAAGGCCCGTCTTGCTGTGCAAGGCATCAGGCGCATGGTCGACTTCTGTGCGCGCCACGCAGTTCCCTATGAGCTCTGCGGCAAGATCGTCGTGGCCACAGAACAGGAGGAGATTCCGCGGCTGGAGGCGCTCTTTGACCGCGGAATTGCAAACGGACTTCAGGGGCTGGAATTCATTGGGCCTGAGCAGATTCGTGAAATTGAGCCGCATGCAGCGGGAATCAAGGGGATCCGGGTTCCCACAGAGGGCATCGTCGATTTTCCTGCGGTAGCGGATGCCCTGTGCGGGGAGATTCGTGCGAGCGGCGGAGATATCCGATTCTCGTCTGAGGTGACGCAGCTTAAAGAGGTGAAGGGCTGGCGGATCTCAACGAAAAGCGGGGATTACGAAGCGGACTTCCTGATCAATTGCGGCGGGCTCCATTGCGATCGCCTCAGCAAGATGGCTGGGACACAGGACAAGACCCGGATTGTGCCTTTCCGCGGAGAATATTACAAGCTGAAGCCGGAACGCCAGGCGCTTGTCCGAAATCTGATTTATCCCGTGCCTGATCCGAAGTTCCCTTTTCTTGGCGTGCACTTTACTCGACTCATTCATGGAGGCGTTGAGGCTGGTCCCAACGCGGTGCTGGCCTTCGCGCGCGAAGGGTACCGAGCAACGGACTTCAACCTGCGCGATCTCGCCGACACTGTCGCGTTCCGGGGCTTCTGGAAATTCCTCGCGCGTTATCCCTCCATGTGTTGGGATGAGTTCTGGCGCTCTTTCAGCAAGGCGATCTTCTGCCGCTCGCTGCAGCGGCTCGTTCCTGAAATTCAGATCAGCGATTTGGTTCATGGTGGGGCTGGCGTGCGCGCGCAGGCACTGTCACCATCCGGAGAGCTCTTGCAGGATTTCCATTTCGTCCGCCAGCCGCACGCACTGCATGTATTGAATGCACCCAGCCCTGCGGCCACCGCCGCCCTGTCGATTGCCGATGAGGTTATCAACATGGTGACGGACGCAATTCCCGCCTGAAGCCGCAAAGGAGGGAAGCCGGAAATCCATCCGGATTTCCTGGCCCACTCCTCATTTCCCACACTTCCAATTTCAATCAGGGAATCGTCACGCTCGTCGTGTTGGAAGGCCCACTTTCCACGCCGTCGGTGTCGACTGCCTTTACAACGTAATCGTATGTCTGGCCGCTCTCGACGCTGCCGTCCATATACGACGTTGTCGAGTCGAGACTCGAATTCAAGACCTGGAAGACCGACCCTCCACCTGGAGCTCGATAGACGCGATAGCCCTGGATTGTGACCGGAGAATTCGCTGGAGCATTCCAATTCAGTTGAACCTGGTGCGTTACGCCCGTGCCAGTCAGCACAACCGAATTGACCTGGCTGTTTGACGCGTTGCTTGTGATCGAAAGCTGTCCCTGAACCGCGCCCGTCGCCGTTGGATCGAACTGGATATTCAGTGTCGCAGTTTGATTCGGTGCCAGCGTCATCGGTAATGTCGCTCCCTCCAACTGGAATCCGTTCCCTGTCACGGTCGCGGAACTGATCACGACCGCCGAAGTCCCAGTTGAACTCAGGGTAATGGACTGGGTTGCCGGTGAATTAACAACAACATCGCCAAACCCCACGCTTGTTGCGCTGACGCTGAGTGCCGGCCCACTTCCGGTATTTCCTCCGCTTCCACCGCTACCTCCGCTTCCACCACTACCTCCGCTTCCACCACTACCTCCGCTACCACCACTACCTCCGCTACCTCCGCTACCGCCACCGCTTCCGCCGCTACCACCGCTTCCGCCGCTTCCGCCACTACCGCCGCTTCCGCCGCTTCCGCCGCTACCGCCGCTGTTCCCTGAGCCATTGAGTTGCAGTGCAAACGTGGATGTAGTGCCGCCTTCGCTCGCCTTCAAACTGACGGTCTGGGTGGAATCGACTGCGGATACCGTAGCATTGAAATTTGCGCTGGTTGCGCTCGCCGCAATCGTGATGCTCGACGGGACTTGTACTGATCCGCTGCTGCTGGACAAGCCCACGCTCACTCCGCCCGAGGGCGCCGACGCGCCCAATGTCACGGTGCATGAGTCGACTCCTGAACCGGTCATGGACGAATTGGCGCAGGAGAGAGATTTGAGTCCGGTGGGCGGAACTTCCGTTCCGCTTCCGCTCAGATCGACAGCTTCGGTCCCCTTGGCAAACGAGCTGCTCGAAATCACAAGTTGCCCAGAGGCTGCTCCCGCTGCCGACGGCTTGAACTGCACATTTACGTGAAATTCGGTGCCTGGCGCGATTGTGACCGGCAACACGCCTTCACTGGCGGCTGAAAACGATTTCCCGCTCACGCCAATCTGGGATAGCTGAACAGGCGAAGCCCCCTTATTCAAAAACGAGATCGTCGCGCTGCTGGTTGCACCTAACTTGACTGCGCCAAATGAAACAGAAGTTGGTGACGCAACCAGCGCTCCCGAAATTGAATTGAGTGCGAAATAAGAGCCGCACCCGCACAGTGCCATGCAAAGGATGCTTAGTCCAACAATGCCGATTGACCAAGAATCGATCTGGCAACCTCGGCGCGGCCGCCGTGTGAGCTCCTTGCTCCCGCCTAAATGCGCGCGACTTTGAAGGACATCAACAGCGGAATAAGTGCGGTTCCAATAGGAACTGAAAATACCTCGAAACAACAGACTCATTGGTACGAACCTTCATCCTTGACGGCCTCTGACGGGCCCGTTTCGTCCCCGAAGAACACAGGGATCTCACCATGAATTGGCGCAGACTACCGACTCTAGTCTGCGTCACCTATAAAGTTGATTGGGACCCATGTTCCAAGGCTGGACCTTGAGGGAGGCAGAACAAGAAAGGTCCCGGCTATTTAGTGAGCGGCTAATCCGCATAGCCCATAAAAATGGGCCGCCGGGGTTGTAGCAGTCGATGAAAACGAATGATGTGCCGGCTCCTCCGTGTTGAAACGCGGCGAACCCGGCCCTGCATGAAAATCAAACGGCTGGCGATGGAAATGATCTTTCCGATTCGCGGAGTCGCGAAGACACAGGATGATAAAAGCGATCTGATCAAGGTGCGCACTTCTTAAGATGACCCGTGGAATTGAAACTTTGCAGATATCGTTGCAATCGGGTTACCAAACAGGCCGGTAAAAACGATTTAGTGCAAACTTTAGTTTGTTGAGGTTAGTACCGTTTTCCACAGGACAAGTTCGAGACCATGTTTTCCACAGCCTTGCACTATGTGTAATTTTTCTACAACTACGAAATTTCTTCCCGGTGAAGATGTGATCAGGCCACGATTTCTACAATCAAAGCGGAATTTCCACAAACACGCTTTTTTGATTCCAAATGAATAGAAAGTGAAGAACAGACCTGCCACGGAAATCATTTGTCGCCGTGTCCACTTACCTTGCCGACCTGTCCCGCAAGATACGATAGGGCCGAATCAGGTAATAGAGCGCGTGAAGTGGCTCGGGCAGGTGAATCACCGCGCGGTCTCTCTCGTTCGGCTTGAGGAACTGAAGAGAACCAAGAAGCGCGAGCCGATCGTGAATTCCCAGCAACTGAATGTTGTATGGAATTCGGCTGCTCGGTGTGCTGCCGGGGGCAATGAACAGGTTTTTCTGGATGTGAAGCGCAAGTTTGTTTGCGGTTCTATCTGCTCTGAATCGCCGCAGGATTGGTTCTGGCACGTCCGCGTCGGCCACGTGATGTGCGAGCAGGACACCCAGAGCAAGCGCTCGCCAAAGCCCGGTCTTTCTGGCTTGCTCAATGGCCGCTCTCCAATTGAGCGAAGGCTCCGATCGAAGCAGTTGAACGACGTCGCAAATCCAGATGAGCCGCGACCACACATGCTTGCTTGCGTGCATGCAAAGCACCAGGAGAAGAATCTCCGGCTGGATGTCCGGCACCTGGGCTCCAGCAAGCTCCGTGGTACGCCGGTAAGGCCACACCCAGTCCATTCCGAGATTTCTGCGGAAGCGCGGCTGCGTCAATTCAAGCCTCCAGCGAACCTCAAGCACGATTCCATCGCTCGGCCGCTCAAAGTGATACTCGAAATAATCCTGAGCCTCTGGAGTTCCATCCGGTTTCACCAGCGTCTTCAGTTCGTATCCTCTTGTCGCCAACAGAGCAGTCGCCCGCAATAGATCTCTGTAATGGATGAGTACATCCAGATCCCCGGCCGAACGCATGGCGAGATCGTGGTAAACACTTGCTCCCAGCACAACACCTTTGAATGGCATCGCCTCGATTGCTGCTCCATCGAACGCTCTGAGCAGTGCAATCAACTCGGCGGCGTTCATCAGGCTGTGCAGCGCATTGCGCTCGTAGAGGTTCTTCAGGCGATCCTGGACTTCAGCCGCAAGCGGAATCGCGAGCTCTTTGAGTCTGACGTAGAGCATGGGTGCGATTCGATGCGCTTCCGCTACATCCAGCAGCGCGTTCCAATCGCGGACTTCTCTGCTCAGCCCTACGATCTCTCGAGTTGTACGCTCCGACGGTCGCCGGATGATCGCACGCAACAACTCTTCGGATTCGCGACCAAGTGGCATTCGTCCCGCCATTCCGCGCCGTCCGGGTCCGGTGATTTCTTGCTGCTGGATAACGACCATTTTTTCCACTTTGTTATGGCGACTGCTGTACAACTTTCGTGTTACCCAATCGACAACCGTACATAACTCAAGTTCATTGGAGTTAAAAGGGTTTTCACCTGAGCATAGGCTCGGCGCCTGCCTTGCTGAAGAGGGGGTTATAAAGTTGAGTCCTCCTCAGTTTTCGCTCCATTCTAGCCGAATCTCTCGGAGATGGTGCCCTTTTAGGGCCGGCTTGGAGACCTTGGGAGATGAAAATAGTCACAGGAGCGTGCAACCATGACGCCGCCAAATGCAACCATCCTAGTGAAGTCACCGTAAAGTACCAAGAATCGCGATTACCACAACCCCACCTCGGATTACTAATTGAAAGTCATGAATGTCTGAGCCAGAAGCTATACTTCACGAGTATTAGTTTGTACTAGAAATTCGATTAGAAAACCGGAGGGCGTAAACGATGCAAGTTCAGCGCGCGGGCTCCAACGATCTGAAGATTAATCAGCTTCCAGACGGTTCAAAAGTTATCGTCGACTCCAGGAACGACAAAGTCTTCGCGTTGAACGCGACGGCGGGTGCGGCCTGGGACGCGTGCAGCAATCCAACGTCACTTTCCAAAGTGACAAAGGAAATGCAGCACTCATTCAACCCCGGTGTCACCGAAGAGCTTGCCGAAGCAGCGATTCTCCGGCTGCAGGAGCAGAATCTCGTGACAGTTTCGGGATCGTTGCCTGGTACGACTCGACGCGAGGTTCTCGCGACTTTGACAGCGGTCGCTGTGCCGCTCGTGGTAGCGCTCACGATGGGTGAGCAGCGCGCGCATGCGGCGCAAACTGGCTCGGCTGATGATGATTGTCGCCGGCCGACAGCGGTTATCAGCCGTCCTCCGAATTCTCAACAGTAAGCGACGTCATTGCGGAGGCGTTCATTGTTTGGACACTGGGAATTACTTTCCAGTGTCCTTTCGTTTTAGGGTTCTCTTCGTTTCCTTCGGACCAGAAAATTGCGGCGCGCAGAAGTTGTTCCGTCCCCGATCCACCTTCAATACGAATGCGTCGACGACCTTGCATGATAAGGTAAAAAGCCAGGCGACGAACCGTGCATCGCCCGTCTTTATGTCCTCGAATTCGAGTTTCACAGTTCGCGTATACAACTGCAGCATCCTGATCGAGACGCCAAGCAGCGAAGTTTATTCTCTGCTTGATCGCCATATTCTTCCCTCGCTCCCGAGGCTGGAGACGGTTGCCGCCAGGCCGGATATCTACGTGCGTGTGATTCAAACGGATGACCAGCTCCACCTGTCGATTCAAGGTTCACCGGTTAAATCGACCTCAACCGCGAAGGATCTTATCGTTCCGCTCATCAAGGTACTTGACGATGAAATCATCGCCCGCCTTGACACGCTGCGGGCCATTCATTCCGGGGCGGTCGTTTGGGCTGAGCGCGCCATTCTTCTTCCGGGCTCTACCCATTCCGGCAAATCGTCGCTGGTGGCGGAGTTGGTGCGCCGGGGAGCTACCTACTTCTCCGACGAGTTTGCGTTGATTGACCCGGATGGATGCGTCCATCCCTATCCGCGGCCGCTGCTCCTCCGAAACGGACTTCCCCGGCAGGTTCCTGTGCTGCCCGAGAAACTGAATGCTTCTGTCGGCAACGCTGCCGCTCCAGTAGGCTGGATTTTCGCGCTTCGCTACGAACCTGATTGCAGTTGGCAGGTTGTTCCGGTCCCGCAGAGCGAGGCAGTGCTCACCCTGCTGAAAAACACGCCTCATTTCCTGGCTGAATCGCCGGGAATGTTGGAGAGCTTTCAAAAGGTTGCTTCGGGCGCGAAGTGCTACGCTGGCCGTCGGCCCGATGTCGTGCAGGCCGCCGATGAGATCCTGCGGTCGATTCAGGACTCCGCATGACGTCCTGCGGTATCCCCGCGTCCTTTCTAAATCAAACAGCGATCCCCGCCAACAAAGCGGGGATCGTCCTTTATAGCGAGGTAGGCTTACTCGAAGATCACCTCAGGGGATGGTCACGCTCGTCATGTTGGACGGGGTGCTTTCATTTCCAGAGGAATCGTAGGATTTCACAACGTAGTCGTATGTCTGGCTGCCCGCAACTGTGTTGTCCATATACGTGGTTTGCGAGGCTTTGGTGGTACCCACTTGCTGATACGCTGTGCCCCCAGAGGGCGAACGGTAAATGTTGTAGCCGGCCACCGGATCTGTGCCCGGGGTGGGGGCGCTCCATGAGAGGTCGACTTCGTGAGGCGCGCCGGTTCCACTGAGAGGGATCACAGCGGTGGGATTGGTGGAAGAGGTGCTGGAGATCGTCAGATTCCCTGACGCCGTACCTGAACTGGTGGGGTCGAACTGCACATTGAGGGTTGCAGTTTGACCAGGATTCAAGGTGATCGGGAAGTTCACTCCCGAAATCGAGAACCCGGTGCCGCCTGTACTGGCCGAATTGACGGTGACCGCGCTCGTACCGGTTGAAGTGAGCGTAATGGACTGGGTAGCTGGCGAGTCAATCACGACGCTGCCGAAGGAGATGGTGGTTGCATTGATGCTCAGGATTTCAGAGCCCGTGCTCAGCTGCAGAACGAAACTCTCGGTTGCTCCGCCCGAACTTGCGGTGAGAGTGACCGTCTGCTGTGAACTGAAGGAGGAAACGGTTGCATTGAAGCTCGCGCTTGTCGCATTCGCCGGCACCGTTACCGAACTCGGAACGGCGACCGCGGAATTGTTGCTTGCCAGGCTCACTTGAACTCCTGCGCTTCCCGCGGCAGCGGAAAGGCTTACCGTGCAAGCCACCGTGCCTGCCGCAGAGACGGAGCCGCTGGCGCACGTAAGCGCGCTCAGCGTACCCGGTGCCGACGTTCCTGCACCGCTCATGTTCACAACCGTGTTTCCCGTCGACGAGTTGCTGTAGATGGTCAGTACGCCGGTAAAGTTGCTGGCACTCTGTGCCAGCATGTGCAGAGTCAAAGTGGCTGACTGGCCTGGATTCAGGGTCGCCGGCACCGTGAGTCCCGAAGCTGAGAACAATGACCCTGCGATAGAAATGGCGGAGATTGAAACCGGTCCGTTCCCCGTAGAGGTCAGTGTGAGAGACTGCGTGCCTGTTTGTCCGACAGTCACGTTGCCAAAGCTGACGTTCGTTGTGCTTGCGCTCAATGTCGGCGTGGTCGCACCCAGTTGCAACGCGAAGTCCTTGGTTACACCACCGGAGCCCGCTTCAAGGGTTGCCGTCTGCGCCGAAGTCACAGCCGAGACCGTTGCCGTGAACCCGGCGCTGGTCGCGTTGGCCGGCACGGTCACCGATGATGGAACTGAAACCGCCGAATCGCTGCTGGAGAGGCTCACAATTGTGCCGCCGCTTCCTGCTGCGGAGTTCAAGGATACAGTGCAGGCATCCGAGCCCGAGCCCGTGATGGATCCCTTACTGCAGGTAATCCCACTCAGCGACCCCGGAGCCGCAGTGCCCTGCGCGCTCATATCCACCGTCATATTGCCGGTCGATGAGTTGCTGTAGATGGTCAGCACACCGGTGTACTGGCTGGTGCCCTGAGCGTTGAACTCCAGCGTCAAGGTGGCGGATTGGCCGGGATTCAATGTCACTGGTACGGACAAGCCAGTGGCCGAGAAGAGCGATCCCGCCACAGACAGCGCCGAGATGCTGACCGCGCCGGTCCCCGTCGAGGAGAGCGTAATCGACTTCTTCACAGTCTGTCCCACCGTGACGTCGCCGAAGCTGACCGAAGTCGCGCTCAGTGCCAGTGTCGGCGTGGTCGCATTCAACTGCAAGGCAAAGTCCTTGGTTACGTCGGTGTTGCTCGCCGCCAGCGTCGCCGTCTGCGTTGAAGTCACAGCCGTGACCATAGCCGTGAACCCTGCGCTGGTCGCGTTGGCCGGTACCGTCACCGACGATGGAACCGAGACCGCCGAATCGCTGCTGGAGAGGCTCACGATGACCCCTCCGCTACCCGCAGCCGAGCTGAGTGTTACGGTGCAGCTGTCGGTGCCGGCTCCCGTCATGGAGCCCTGGGTGCACGCGATCGCGCTGAGCGAACTGGTTGGCGGGGTTGATGTGCCCGTTCCGCTCAGGCTCACTAGAGCCGTTGGGTTCGACGCGGAAGTGCTTGAAATGGACAACTGACCCGAATCAGAACCGGCTGCCGTGGGGTCGAACTGTACGTTGATCTTCGTGCTTTGGTTTGGTTGTAACGTCATGGGCAGCGCCAGTGCCGACATCGAGAAGCCCTTGCCGGAGATCGTGGCCGAATTGACCGTGACCGGTGCCGTACCGGTCGAGACCAATGTCACGGATTCCTGGACCGGCACATTCACCGCCTCGTTGCCGAACGCCAGGCTGCCGGTGCTCACACTGAGGGTTGCCGTATAGGCATTCAACTGCAAGGCAAAGTCCTTGGTTACGTCGGTGTTGCTCGCCGCCAGCGTCGCCGTCTGCGTTGAAGTCACAGCCGTGACCGTAGCCGTGAACCCTGCGCTGGTCGCGTTGGCCGGTACCGTCACCGACGATGGAACCGAGACCGCCGAATCGCTGCTGGAGAGGCTCACGATGACCCCTCCGCTGCCCGCAGCCGAGCTGAGTGTTACGGTGCAGCTGTCGGTGCCGGCTCCCGTCATGGAGCCCTGGGTGCACGCGATCGCGCTGAGCGAACTGGTTGGCGGGGCTGATGTGCCCGTTCCGCTCAGGCTCACTAGAGCCGTTGGGTTCGACGCGGAAGTGCTTGAAATGGACAACTGACCCGAATCAGAACCGGCTGCCATGGGGTCGAACTGCACGTTGACCTTCGCGGTTTGATTTGGTTGCAACGTCATGGGCAGCACCAGGCCGGAGATGGAGAATCCGTTGCCTGTCGCGGATGCAGAACTGATGGTTACAGGTGCGGTGCCGGAGGAGGTGAGTGTGACGGACTTCGTGGTAGTTGTGTTGACCGTTTCGTTGCCAAACGCGATATTGCTCGCGCTCAGGCTGAGAGCGGCAGCGTATGGGTCGAGCTGAAGCGAGAAGGTGGAGCTGGCTCCATTAATGGTTGCTGTCAAGGTCGCAGTCTGAGCCGAACTGACTGCCGTCACACTCGCCGTAAAGCTGGCGCTTATCGACCCCGCGGGCACAGTGACCACGGCGGGCAGCGTCACATCGATGCTGCTGCTTGAAAGGCTCACATTGGTCACGTTGAAGGCATCCGCTGTCCCAAGGGTCACCGTGCAAATGTCGGTACCCGTCCCCGTCATCGTGGAGTTCGTGCACGAGAGGGAGTTGTTTGAGACTGTCGTCGCTGCATTCTTCCCGTTTCCTTGCAGCTTGATTGAAGCGGTGGGCGTAATGCTGGAATTGGTTGTAGCGATCACCTGGCCTGTTGAAGCACCATTCGAAGTCGGATCGAAATGCACTTTGAAACTCATCGTGCTTCCAGCGCCCAGAGTCACGGGGAGATCTCCCTGCCCGTTAATCGAGAAGTTCTCGCCCGAAACACTCAGCTGGGAGACTTCCACCGGCTCCTTGCCCTGGTTGGTCAAGACAACGTTGCTGTTCGCGGATTGCCCCACGCTGACGGTGCCGAAATTGACAGAACTGGGCGAAGCAGCAATTGATCCTGTGCTCGTGCTGCTTGACCCTCCGCTTCCGCTTGCGCCCCTCACTACGTAAGACGCTCCGCACCCGGCAAGCAACAGGCTGACGCAAGCCAGCGTGACGGCGACAACCACGCCATCCGTCCACTTGCGGGCCTCCGCTGCGCCCTGCTGAATATCGCGGCTTCGATTTCGGTTACACGTTTCGCTGTTCCGATCGGCTGTTCCGAACCGGGAAACTCTAAAAGAACGAAGAAGAAAGTAAGCCATTCCTTTGCCTCGGCGAGCCAATTCCCACCTGTCCCAGGTGAGCCCGCAATCCCTCTCGCAACAGAAGGGAGATACCCAAGGGTTCAGTTCAAAACCGCCACGTGCGCAATGAAAGATTGTCACTAAAGTGCTATTTCGGAGATTACCATAGAGGTATAAAAGGCAAACCATTACTTTTGTTTGGTTTAATTAGCGTTAATTGTCGGTTTTTCTACAGAAATGCACCCTTTTCGGGCAAATTCAAGATCCTGAAAGCCTTTTCAGACTCCGCGAAAGTAATCAGGTGAGTGATTACTTTTACAAGCAGGAAAATAGCCCGGCTAGGATCACAATTGCGCGGCCCCGAGTTGCTTTGGGTTCTCGATTTTCGCAGGGATGAATCAGATGGCGCGTCCGGCAGGTGGCATTCGCTTTCGAGGCGCGCTGTATTAAGGATGAATATTCAAGCGATCGAGCTCGGCCCGCTTTTCAATTCCGCCAGAATCCGTTGCACGGCCTCATTTGCCGCGCCTGTTCCCACTTCTGAAAGGCTCATTCGGATCGGCTGGCGGGGATCGATCGTGATCGCGTAAAGAACGACCTCGCGTTTCCCGCCCTGCATGTAGAAAACGTCCAGCAGGTCTTTCACCCCGACATCGTGGGCCGTCAACGTCGGCGGGTAATCTCGGGAGAATTGGGGAGTGGTGCGGGTCACCGTGCCCGGCGCGTTTCCATCCGCGGCTGCATCGATAAGAAAGATCCGGTCGGCTCTTTGCAGCGGCTCCAGAAGGATAAAGCCGCCCGTCCCGCCATCCAGGCATTCCACGCCCGCCGGCAACGGAAGTCTTTCAAGGGCGCGGACCACGTGAACGCCAACGCCCTCATCGCCCATCAATATATTGCCCAGGCCCAGCACCAGCGTCATGTCAGGGTTATTTGTCACCCTTCACCCGATCAAACTTCCATCCGCCCACGATCGAGGAGATGGTGCCGCGACCCTCAATGTAGTCATGATAGAAAGCAAGGTACACGTGAACGATGATGAAGGCCACAAAGAACCACATGAACGTATGGTGCCAGAACCGCACGCCAAACTCCCCGCCCATCAGTGGAACAATCCACGTAAACATCCGCGGCAGCCACGAATTGCTCATGCTGGAATAGAGCGCGAAGCCGGTGATGGATTGCGCGACGAAGGCCAGGAACGTGAAGAAGTAGATGAAGGCTGCCAGAGAATTGTGTCCGGTCGAGATCTCCCCGTGCATCTTCACCTGCAGGACATCTGTCTTGATCACGTCCACAATCTCTTCACGCTGCGATTTCTTCAGCGGGAAGAAGTTGTTCCACTTCGCGTACTTGTTTCCGACAAATCCCCAATACAGCCGCGCCGCAAAGTTGAAGACGTAGATGAATGCAGAGGCGAAATGAATGAATCGCACCCAGCCAAACCAGTACTGCTGGTACGCTTCCGAAGCGTAAAAGGCTCGGATCGGCGCTCCAATCAGGTACCCGGTGATGCACAGCAGGACAAGAGCTACCGCGTTCACCCAGTGATACAGGCGAACCGGGAGCTCCCACACGTAGACGCGGCGATACTCGGCCGGGTGATCGCCGTTGGTCTTAAGCACGTTCTTGATTCTCAAGCTAGATGTGCTCATGGTCATTACTCGAACGAAACCTGGTGAAGGTGCCGGCCCTGCGGATCGTACAAATGCACGGCGCAGGCCAGGCACGGGTCAAAGGAATGAACGGTACGCAGAATCTCGACAGGCTGCTCAAGGTTGGCCACCGGTGTGCCGATCAGCGATGCCTCAAACGACGAATGCTGCTGCCTGGCGTCCCGGGGTGACCCGTTCCAGGTTGTCGGAACCACGAGTTGGTAGTTCGCGATGGCGCCGTCGTGGATCTTGATCCAGTGCGCCAATGCTCCGCGAGGCGCTTCCACAAGTCCTACGCCTTCGGCATCCGCCGGCCAGCTCTTGGGCTCCCACTTCTCTCCATTAAAGGTCGAAACCTCGTTGATCTTGACGCGGTCGATCAGGTCCCCATAAAACTCCTTCAGCCAGATCATGCCGAGGGCGGCGTCCAGTCCTCGCGCTGCGGTGCGGCCAAGGGTGCTGAACAACGCATCCACGGGAACGCCGAGTTTGCCCAGCGTTTGGCCAACCAGTTCCTTCACATCCGCGTGGCCGGCAGCATACGAAACCAGAAGCCGCGCCAGCGGACCGACTTCCATCGGGTTCTCTTTCCACCGCGGCGTCTTCAGGAACGAGTACTTGTCGAAGCCCTCAAGCGTTTGGAACGGCGGCTTGGGCCCTGAATAGTCGATTTTTGTCTCGCCTGCCCAGGGATGCACACCTTCCGAATCGCCGCCGGCGTAGCTGTACCAGGAGTGCGCAATGTATTCCTTGATCTCCTGCGAATCGCGCGGATTGACCGGGTACACATGGCTCAGGTCGCGATTCAGAACGGCGCCGCGCGCATACTTGAACGACTCCGGCTGGTTATATCCCCTCGTCGGGAATTCGCCATAACTCAGGTAGTTCTGCAATCCGCCGCCGTACATCGCCCAATCCTTGTAGAACGAGGCCACCGCCAGCAGATCGGGAATGTATACCTCGTTGACGAAGACATCTGCCTGGTCAATCAGGCGCTTCACAAGGTTCAGTCGCTCGGAGTTGATCGCCGCCACTTCGTTGATGTTGATGGAGCAGGGAACTCCGCCCACCAGATAATTCGGGTGCGGATTCTTGCCGCCGAACACGGCGTGAATCTTGACGATCTCCTTCTGCCATTCCAGCGCGTCAAGATAGTGCGCGACGCCGATCAGGTTCACCTCCGGCGGAAGCTTGTATGCCGGGTGGCCCCAGTACCCATTGGCAAAAATCCCCAGCCCGCTGTCGGCGAATGCTTTGATTTTGGTTTGCACTTCGGCGAAGTACGCCGGCGTGTTCTTATCCCATCTGGAGAAGGAACCTGCCAGCTCGGCAGCCTTCTTTGGGTCCGCCTTGAGCGCATTCACAATGTCTACCCAGTCGAGCGCGTGCAGGTGATAGAAGTGGATCACGTGATCCTGCACATACTGCGTGGCCATCATGATGTTGCGGATCAGCTCCGCCGTCGGCGGAACGGAGATTCCAAGAGCGTCTTCGACGGAACGCACGCTGGCCAGGGCATGCACCGTGGTGCACACGCCGCACACCCGCTCCGTCACAGCCCACGCATCTCGCGGATCGCGCCCGATGAGAATCTTTTCCAGGCCGCGCACCATGGTGCCTGCGCTGTATGCGTCGGTGATAATGCCGTTCTCCACCACCGCTTCAATCCGCAGGTGGCCTTCAATTCGAGTAACTGGATCGACGACAACACGTGTCATGGCTTATTGCGACTCCTTCTGTTCCTCTGCGTGCACTTCCGCAATCACTTGCTTCTTGCGAATATTGGTCACAACCGCGTGGGCCGCGACTCCCGCCAGCGTCGTAAGACCAACCACTGTGCCCACCGTGTCGGCAGTGCTCTCAATGCCGAATCCCGGGAATGAGGCGAGGTGCTGATAGAACGGTCCGTTGTCCCAGAATCCTGCTTCGCTGCAGCCGATGCATCCATGGCCCGATTGGATCGGATAGCTTGTCCCTTCGTTCCACTTGGTGACTGAGCAGGCGTTGTACGTCACAGGACCGCGGCACCCCATCTTATAGAGGCAATATCCCTTCCGCGCATTTTCGTCGTCCCACGACTCTACAAACAGGCCGGCATCGTAGTTGGGCCGGCGATAGCACGTATCGTGTACCCGCTTGCCGTAAAATTCCTTCGGTCTTCCCAGGCTGTCGAGTGCCGGAATCTGCCCCAGAACCAGCAGGTGCGTCACCACCGACATCATCACGTCGGCAATGGCCGGACATCCCGGTACATTCACGACCGGCTTGTTCACGAGCTTTGAAATCGGCATTGCGCCCGTCGGGTTGGGCTTGGCCGCCTGCACGCCCCCATACGATGCGCAGGTGCCCCACGCGACAACCGCTGCCGCATCCGCCGCCACTCTCGTGAGGATCGACTCGGCTGTTTCCCCATGCAGCATGCAATAGACGCCGCCGTCCTTGGTCGGCACGGCCCCCTCTGCCACCAGAATGTACTTTCCCTTATGGTCGCGGATCGTGTCGTTCAGACTTTTCTCCGCCTGGAATCCCGAAGGCGCCATCAGAGTTTCCTGATAATTCAGCGACAGCACATCCAGCAACGCGTCCGCAACAATCGGGTGCGATGCCCGCAAAAACGACTCGCTGCAGCCCGTGCACTCCTGGAAATGCATCCAGACAACTACCGGTTTTTCCTTCTTCTCAAATGCCTGGGCGACCTGGGCCACGCCCGACTTGCCCAGCCCGGCAGCCGCCGCGGCCGCCGCACAAAACCGCATGAACTCTCTGCGGCTGTAGCCCTTCTTCTCCATCGATTTCCAAATCGATTCGCCCATGCCTACCTCGCTGATTGCGCACGCTCGGAGTGAGCCAGGGAACTGCATCCGGGTGAACTGTGTTCTGGCTTTCCGAAGATTGGTTGCACGGTACGTAATTCGAATCACGATCAGCTGTGAGCGCCGTCACATGTGTCATAAATCACGGCATTTGCGTGATTCGCGAGCCGCCTTGTGTTCCAACTCACTTCCCGTCCCGGAGACCGTTCTTCCAAAAAAACGCAGCAAGCTGATGTTCAAAGCTCCCCATTGCAAAAATGAAGAACGCGGAACCCAAATCCTTCCAAGAAAAGTGACTCGTATCACCAAAGTCCCGTTTCTGCCACCCCCTTTCTTCTAGATTCTGTATGTGATAGTGCCCCTGAGGGTTTACAATTTCGCCGGACCGGAATTTGGAAGAAAGTTCCATCTGAACGCGTTTCTGAGTCACCCGTGGGACTGTTTCCTTAAGCACAATCAGTTTTCAAAGCGGAGGAGAAAATATGGATTCGCGAAGTCTCAAGTTTGTCTGTCTCGTTGCCTCGACCTGTCTGACGCTCTTGCCAATGGGGTGCAAGAAGCAGCCACCCATCACACTTTCCTGCAATGCCACCCCTCCCAGTGTTTTTCCTGGTGAGTCGGTTTCAGTGACGGCAACTCCTGGCTCCGTAAGCACCAAGAAACACAACAATGTCATTTACAGCTGGTCTGGAACCGGCGTGACCGGCAACGACGCCACGGCCTCAGTGGCCACGGCCTCACTCGATCCAGGCAGCTACACCGTCAAGGGCGAGGTCAAGGAAGGGAAGAAAGGCAAAGAAGGACTCAAGCCAGGCCAATCCGCCGAGTGCACGGCTAGCTTTACGGTCAAGGAATTTGAGCCTCCGACAATAAGCTGCTCCGCGAGCCCGACGACGATTAAGCCCGGAGAAACCTCCACGGTTACGGCTACCGCCGCCAGTCCTCAAAACCGTCCGCTCACCTACAGCTACTCGGCTGCGTCCGGCTCGATCAGTGGCACTGGAAACTCCGCCACCTTCTCATCGACTGGCGCGCCGACAGGTCCCGTTGCCATTACGTGCAAGGTATCTGACGACAAGAATCACACCGCCAGCGCCGACACAAGCGTAACCATTGAAGCACCGCCGCCGCCGCCGATTCCGCATGTGCAGGCTCTCTGCTCAATGTCGTTCGATACCGACAAGCGCCGTCCGGTTCGCGTGAACAACGAAGGCAAGGCCTGCCTCGACGAGGTTGCCCTTGATCTGCAGAATGCGCCCGACGCCAAGGCGGTTATTGTTGGTGATTCCGACGCCAAGGAAAAGGCAAAGACTGAGAAGCAGGAAAAATATGCGGCCAAGCACAAGCACGCAAAGGTTGAAGACTTTGCCGCGCAGCGAGCCGTAAACGCCAAGGATTACCTGGTCAAGGAGAAGGGAATCGATCCTTCGCGCATCAGCGTCGCTACAGGTACAGCCGATGGGCAGAAAGTCGAAGATTATCTTGTACCCGCCGGCGCAACCTTCACCAATGACGTGCAGGGAACCACGCCAGTTGACGAGACCATGGTGAAGCCCCAGGAGCGCAAGCCTCTGGCCGAACGCCATCACAAGCACGCGGCCAAATAGGCTGGAACCCGATTAAAACCAAATAGCCCCTGACATTGGCCCTCATCCACACAGGATGGGGGCCGGTGTTTTTGGCTTCCCGAAATCCCGACTGGCGCGGTCCTCATCGATCTGGTTTGCCGATGAATTCGCCAAAACGCGCAAACTGGTATCAGCGATCGAAAAGGTCGAGCCAACCGCCGAACGACGGCAATTTGGTCGCATCAGCGACTTCCAGATGGTGCGCGGACCCATAACTCCTGCGGTTAGAGAAATTTGCGTATAAATCCAATCATAAGAGTAATTTAGCGATCGCTCCCGACGCTAACGATGATTATGCACTTGACACAGAATAGGAACTCTGCCATGATGTGAATGTAGAGGCAGAGAGATGAACCTGATAGACGTAACCAAGCAATTCCCGACAGACGAAGAGTGCTTGAAGTACATCGAGCAGATGCGCTGGCCCGATGGCGTGGTTCGTTGTCCTACTTGTGGCGGAGATCGCATCAGCCGGATTACCCGCTCCAACATCATCAAGCGCGGTGAGAAAGCAGGGCAAGCCTCAAAGAACGTTCGCAAGAGCCTCTATCAGTGCTTGGAGCCCACCTGCAAACAGCAATTCTCCGCTACCGCTGGCACGATCTTCAACGACTCACATCTTCCCTTGCACAAATGGTTCATGGCCCTTGCCATCGTTGTGGACGCGAAGAAAAGCATCTCTGCGAACCAACTGAAAGAGCACCTGGGCATCGGCTCCTATCGCACCGCATGGTATATGGCTCACAGGATCAGGAAAGCGATGGCCGACGAAGCGGGGCCATTCAACCAGCTTCGTGGAATCGTGGAAATTGACGAAACTTACATCGGCGGAAAAACAAAGCGCCGTTTTGGACGCTCCAAGGAAAACCAGCGGCCTCGCTCTGAGAAGTTCGATATGGTTCTCGGAATGCGTGAGCGCGGCGGTCGCGTGAAATACGTTCACATTCCCGATGGCAAAGCAGACACGATCCGCGAGGCAGTTCACAAGCACGTTGTACCGAATCCAGAACGGCTCTACACCGATTCTGCGGCGGTCTACAACTTCGCTCTCGATGCGCAGATGGCTCTGAAACACCGGGCAGTGAACCACTCTAGGGAATGGGTTGTGCCGAACACGCGGATTCACACGAACACGGTGGAATCAGCATTCTCGCTCTTGAAGCGCGGCCTGATAGGCAGCTTTCACCGCGTGTCGATAAAGCACCTTCATCGCTACCTGAGCGAGTTTGAATTCCGCTTCAACATTCGCAAGGATGAGGATCGTTTCAGCCGCACCCTGCGCCGCATGGCCGGAATCGCACCGATGCCCTACGTCGAGCTTATCGGGGTTCCGAAGGGCGAGGCTTAGGAATTATCGGCTCTCTCGGTTTGGGATCGGGAGAGCCTTTTATCGTCTGCGTCTTCTCGGGCTTCTGTTTGAGTAGCTTCCCAAGCAACGCATCGAATTTGTCTTTATCAACTTTCATTCGTCAAAGGACTTGCATATGTGATGTCTCGGACCGGCCCGTTCTGCGTTTCCCAGACCCTAATAACCTGATCGAGGACTTGCATTAGGGCTTTGGCTTGAGCGGGGTTCATTGTAACTCGGGCACGCCTTTCAATGGTGGCTTCCGCGGACGGTGAAATTTCAAGAATTTCGTTCAGGTACAGGACAATGTCTAATTGATTGACAGCAAAGCCAACATTGTTGCAGTAGAACGAATGATAGTTCGGGCTATCCACGAACTTTGCTCTCGTTGCGGTGATCGGTTTCCCTTCTGAAAGTTGCGGTGTAGGTAGTTCAGTTTGTTCTGCCATAAACGCCTACGCTCCCTTCCTGCACAAATGTGGGCAATTTCTCGAATTTAATAGGCGCAAGAACATCTGATACCGCAGTTCCAAAACCGCCCGGAGTGTATCGGTAATAGGATGTGCTTGACTGCCATATCGGACTGCTTGCACGAAGGGTGGCAGATTTCACGGCCTCAGTGGAGTATCCCGTTGAGGCGGCAATGATATTTGCTGTACCCGCCATAACAGGTTCGATGGCAGCCGTCTTAGAAATGATCGCTAGTTGCATTCCAAGAACGGAGAGAACCGCTCGCAATGTATTTAAAGTAGGATTGCCCTCTTCTGAAAGGGCATGATAGAGCGTCTCTCTTTGGACTCCCGCCTCTTTTGCGACGCTCGCCATTTCTCTCGCTTGTGCAACTTTCCTGAGTGCCACAAGGAACATCTCTTGCGAATCAGCAAGTGCGGCAGTGAGAAAAGAAGATGCCAGTTTAGGATTTGTGAGCTTTTCTAACTGCCACGCTTCGTAAGATCTGGTCCTCTTAGGCACAGTAATCTCTCCAGTACCTCTGTGCAGTTTTGATGTCACTTTTTTGCGTTGCTTTGGTTCCACCAATCAACAAAATCACTAATTCCTTCCCGTCAAGTCCGTAATAAATCCGATAGCCAGATTTGAACCGCAATTCGCTCACACCTTTTCCCACGGAGCGGTAATCACCGAATAAGCCGCGCTTTACGTGCTCTAGTCGAGTCATCACTAAGCCCCATCCTGGTAGGCCCTCAATAGAGTCGATCCAGTCTTGGGCTGGCGCTTTCCCGCCATCGGTCACATAAAAACGCAGGGTCCGCGTGAGAGAATCCACACTATCACACCAAGGTGGTGACGCGTGAAATAAATTTCACGTTCAGCTTACCACCGTCCCCTTCTTGTTCTTCGAGTCGGGCATGAGAATGCACCAAAATGTGGTATAAGAGCAAGAGCGGAGGCGGAGGGGGTCGAACCCTCAAAACCCTCGTCAGGTTGGCAGATTATAAGTCCGCTGGACTTAACCGATGCCCAACGCCTCCGTGTGAAATATAATTCACACTAGCCAAGCTACCACAACCTGACCAAAAATCAAAGCCCTGTCACGGCATCTAATCGTCCCAAAATGGGAAATATGTGTCAAGTGCATAATCATCACGCTAACCTCTTTAGAAGGAGAAATTTACGTGCAGAACCCGGGGGTGGGGGGCTGGGCATCATCCGGTCCCAAACGTCTCCTGGACGCAGTCTCTCCCAGGTCCAGGGCCGGTCAGTACCCTCGGTTTCTCGCACTCGGCGTAAATCGACGGAGAAGAAACTCCTGAATCAATCCATTTGCCATCCGTCCGCCTGTGACAATGGCTGCATTCTCGAACACCAGGTTAGGGCCACGGTTCGACTCCGGGTAATATGCATTCGATATTGCACCTGAAGCCAAGTCGCCCCCTACACTTGAAAAATTCGGCTCCCAGTGTCCGTTGTCGCCCTTGGCAACGAGAGGGCTCGAGATCGCATGCAGAAAGCGCGAGCGAGTCGTTCCGGTGCCCTGGTAGAAGTAACGGGGATCCTGGTGCAGCAGCGAGGGAAGAATGGCTCCGCCGATCATGATGTCGCTGAATCCGTTCGCGTAAAGCGCGCCCAGTCGCTGCCCATAACCCGCCGCACCCTCACCATAGTTTGGAGTGGAGCCTCCCTGGTCAAGACCGGCAACGAATGCCACGCCCAGAAAGGTTACGGGGTCGGACTCCGCCCTCAGGGCAAGCTTGAACTTCAGCTTGGCCGTGAGCGGAGCGGCGTCGTGGTCATAGACAACGTAGAAGTTTGGAACGAAGCCGAGAACGCGTTGCTGTTCTTCAACCTTCACCTGTTCGACTGCAATCTGCTCCGACGATGCGAACACTGTTACAGAAGTCGAATCTCCCGAAGGTGCGAGCTTGACGCCTGCCATAAAGAAATACTGTCCTGGATCCAGGACAATGGTTGGCGATGCCCAGTTTGTGAAGCCGTCGGCAGAAATGGTGACATGATAGTGCACACCGGGTTTGAGATCGTTAACAGAAAAACGGCCGTCGTCGCCCGCGACCACGGTCCGTTTCGCTCCGGTGTCAACTTCATCCACGATCACATGCGCTCCGGGAACGATGCCGCCATTGATATCGGTGGCCGTGCCGCTCACGGTTGCCGGTTGGGGCGAGGGCGCGGAGATCGCAGCACTGTTCTCACCAATGGCCGCTGCGTTGATCACCATTGCCTGCTCTGCAACTGCCGAACCCGAAAGGAAGGTGCTTGTAATGCCTATCCAGAAAAATTGCTTGATACTCATCTGCGCTCCGAGGGGAAAGAGTGCGGGGTGAGCATAAGAAACGTCTAAGCATACCCCTGCAGCCAAATGAAACCCAAAATAGATTCCACTCGGGGAGTAGATGAGAGCGCATGCCATCTGGATTCGCGATTCGAATCACATTCGAACACACAAAACGAAAGTGTTCTTCACGCTTCTTTTTTTGAATTCTTCTGTGGCCTTTTCGCATCGAGTCCGGCGGCGCGGGCGGCGCTGGATTTTCGTCTTGCTACTCTTTGGGAACTTCGAGCGAACCCGTCAGACTGGCCACGCTTTCGACATTGTGGCTGCGGCACCACGATTCAAGCCCCTTGGCAATCCGCTCCACAGCCCGCGGATCGGCATAGCTCGCGGTGCCGACCTGCAACGCGGTTGCTCCCGCCAACAGGAATTCAACCGCATCTTCAGGCGTCACAATTCCGCCCATTCCAAGAATCGGAATCTGAACGGCGCGCGCGGCTTCATACACCATGCGCAGCGCGATCGGCTTGATAGCGGGTCCTGAGAGCCCGCCGGTTATGTTGCTCAATCGCGGCTTGCGCGTCTCTGAGTCGATTGACATGGCGAGGAAGGTATTTACCAGGCTCAGTGCGTCGGCGCCCGCATTGGCCGCAACCCGCGCCATTTGCGCTATCGACGTAACATTAGGAGAGAGCTTCACGATCAGCGGCCGCGTGGCGGCCTCCTTGGCCAGCTTTACAAGATACTCAAGCGATCCCGCATCAGCACCGAACGTCATACCGCCCGCGTGGACATTTGGGCACGAAACATTGAGCTCGTATGCGGCAATGCCGGAGGCTTGGTTTAGCTTCTCGATGACGGCCAGGTACTCGTGCACCGTGTACCCGAACACATTCACAATGACCTGGCACTTGGGATAACGAGCCAAAGGAGCGAGCTTGCGCGCTATGAATTCCTCCACCCCGATATTCTGCAATCCAATTGCGTTCAGCATGCCCGATGCGGTCTGCAGAATGCGCGGCGCCAGGTGCCCCTTGAGCGGCTCAAGCGAAATGCCTTTGGTGACAAATCCGCCGATTCGCTCCAGCGAAACAATCTCCTCAAATTCGATCCCATATCCGAACGTGCCGCTCGCTGCGACGATGGGATTCGTCAGTTCGAGCCCCGCCAGGCTCACTTTCATATCGGGTTTCACGCGCGGTCGTCTTCCTTCACCGAAGGCTTTTGAGAGGTCAGCTCACAGGTTTGAATTCCGTCAGCGTCTGGATTCATGATACGCGTCGCAGATGCACTCTCTCGTGCATCCGGATCGAGCGAACGCGCGAGATTTGTCACTTTCCAAAAGCAAAGGCGGCCGGATGAAGGCCGCCTTCCTTCTTCGGTTCCGATTCAACTAAGCTGTTACCGGCTCGTGGGCATTGACCTTGACTGGTGTCAGCCAGGCAAAGCGGTCGGGCTTCAATCCATTCGCGATGGCGAAAAACTCGTCAGCGATTTTCTGTGTCGTCTCGCCCGGTTTCCCGTCGCCGATGATGATCTTGTCGATCGAACGGATGGGCGAAACCTCAGCGGCGGTCCCCGTAAAGAACACCTCGTCGGCGATGTAGAGCAGTTCGCGGGGAATGGACTGCTCGATGACGGTTAATCCTAGATGACGCGCAATGGTCAGTACGCTGTCGCGGGTAATTCCAGAGAGCGCCGAGTTCGCCAGCGGCGGAGTGTAGAGCACCCCGTTGCGCACTACGAACACATTCTCGCCGGACCCCTCGCTCACCAGCCCGTTGACATCGAGAGCGATGCCTTCGGCATATCCGTTCGCGTCGGCCTCCATCCTGATCAACTGCGAGTTCATGTAGTTGGCGCCCGCTTTCGCCAGCGCCGGCATGGTGTTTGGCGCGAGGCGGTTCCAGCTCGAAACGCAGACGTCCGCACCTCCGGTCCCGGCAACGTACTTTCCCCATGGAAAGTTGGCCATGAAGACCTCAATCGGAGATCCCTTGGGGTTGACACCGATCTCGCCATAGCCTCGCAGCACGATGGGCCGGATGTAGCACGGCGCCACCCCATTGGCTTCAATCAGATCCACCACCCCGGCGCAAAGCTCGTCGAGAGTAAAGGGCAATTCCATGCGGTAAATTTTGGCCGAATCGAGAAGCCGCTGCATGTGCTCGGGCAGGCGAAACACGGCCGAGCCCTGCGGCTGAGCGTAGCAGCGGATGCCTTCAAAGACGCTGGAGCCGTAGTGCACCACATGGCTCATCACGTGAATGGTGGCGTTTTCCCAGGGAATCAGATTTCCGTTGTGCCAGATTTTCGAGGTCTTTTGAATGGGCATGAAAGTCCAGTTGCTCCTTCATCGCGTCCTGAGCGACTATCCCTCAGCCTATCGCGATTTGCGGTTGCCTGTCACGGGGTGGTCATTCCGTCACGCTCCAGGTTTCCTCGATGGTAACCCCGGCCGCGACAGGCTATTGTGAATGTCGGAAGCTCCGATTCTCCCGCGGCAAATCCACTTCCTGGAGGTTGATTCCATGATTTTCAACCGTTCTGTTCCCACCGACACAGTTCTGCCGCATGTTGATTATCAGGATGTCGACCAGGCAATCGGATGGCTGACCAAGGCCTTTGGGTTTTCTGAGCATTATCGCTATGGAAATCCCGTAAGCGGCGCACAGATGCGTCTTGGCAATGCGTGGATTATGGTTGGGCGAGTGAAACCAGGGCACTCGACTCCAAAGAAGCTTGGCTTTGGCACACAGTGCCTCACTGTTTTCGTTGAAGACATCGAAAGCCATTTCAAGCGAGCGAAATCCGTGGGGGTCGTTCTGCTCGAGGACCTGCACGAGACCGAATATGGCGAGTTGCAATATGCGGCCGAGGATCTGGACGGCCACCGCTGGCTCTTTTCACGGCACGCGAGGAACATGGACCCCAGTCAATGGGGCGCGACCGTTTCACAATCCGCAACGATGCCATCACGAATCTCCCCGATGCTCGCCGTGTCCGACGGATCGGTTGCCATCATTTTCTACAAGGCCGCATTCAATGCACAGGTACGCTGGCAATTGGGAACCGGCCCCGACATTGTGGCCGGTCTCGCCATTCATGGCGCGCCATTCTTTCTTGCTCATGAATCTCCGGAATACGGGACGCGGGATCCCGGCGCGGTGGGACACACCACCGTCCGAATCGAGCTCTTCGTGGACGACCCGGTCGAAGTGCAGCGTCAGGCCCTCGCTGCGGGCGCCGTCGAGCACAGCCCGGTCAACGAACATGAACACGCAACGAGCGGTCCGTATCCGATCAGGCGCATGCTGCAAGGTGCAGTCCTGGATCCTTTTGGCCATATGTGGCTGATTGGAAAATTTCTGGAATAGAGGCTTGCCGGCCAATTCCAGCAAGCCCAATTCCACATGCTAAGGGGCGAACGGGGCAAACCATGCAAAAACGGGTTGGATCCCGGCACAGGCTGCCGGGCCTCACCGTGGCTGGAGGCTACACTCTCCATCCATTTGATGAGGCGAATGGAGTTCGGACAAGCGGGCTCATCGCAGGCCGCTATCTCAAGAGCGGCCATCGTCACGACCGTCACGCCACCGCCTACTTCGGTGTTGCCCCCTCCGTTTTCAAGGCTTTGCTGCGGCGCTGGAGCCAGTCAAAGCCGGTCGCCCCGATCGAAGAGTTCACATTTGTCGACCTCGGCGCCGGGATGGGTCGAGCCGTGCTGCTGGCTTCGGAGATGCCGTTTCGCAATGTCATCGGTGTGGAACTCAATCCAACACTTGCACGAATTGCCCGGCGGAACGTCAGGCTCTGGCAAGCGGGTAGGCGAAAGCATGCGGAAACCTCGATCTGCTGCCGCGATGCCCTCGCATTTCGCTTTCCCACCGGTCCCTGCCTTGTTTTTCTGTTCAATCCATTTGGCGCACCGGTAGTGCGAAGGCTTCTCACTCACATCGCGGCAAGCTTCGCTGAGCGGCCTGGACATCTCGACCTGCTGTATGTGAACGATGAACAGGCAGACATGATTCGGATCCATCCAGGTTTTTCGCTGCAGTTTCGCGGCAAAGTTCCGCGCTCTCGGACGGACGCCATTGCCGATCATGCCATCATGGCAAATCAGCCGGACGGGGAGTATGCATCGGCGAACTACGAAGATTGTTCCATCTGGAGATGGATCGGCTCCGAGAGGAATCAGCCGCACACGGCAAAGCGTTGAGGACTCCTTAGCTGGATATAAACACCGCCAATCTGCAGAGCGGAGTTGACCTTTTTACTCCAGGGGGAGAAGCTGTTCCCTGGACACAATTTGCATACTGATTTGCTATGACAATTGAGCTTCGTCGTTTGCGCACTGTGGCCCCGCAGAATAGGAGAAAATCGCTTGAGAGAGCCGCGATTGATTCTTGGAATTGGTGAGCTGCTGTGGGACCTTCTGCCTGAAGGTCCGAGGCTCGGTGGAGCGCCGGCCAACTTCACCGTGATGGCCGGAAGGCTGGGAAGTCATGCGGCCATCCTCAGCCGGATTGGTCGCGACGAACTCGGACGCAGGGCGGTTGAGACACTCGATCCGCAGCCCGCTGACACCAGCCATCTTCAGGTGGACTCGGCGCACCAAACCGGCCAGGTTACGGTATCCATCAAGAATGGCCAGCCCGAATTCGTCATTCACCAACCCGCTGCGTGGGATTCACTCGAGTTGTCCGACGAATGGGTGCAACTTGCGGAAAGGGCTGACGCCATTTGCTTTGGTTCGCTGGCTCAACGGAGTCCCGAATCACGCCAGACCATTCAGACGCTGGCGGCGCAGACCTCGTCGAGTTGTGTGCGTGTTTTCGACGTGAATTTGCGCCCACCGTTTTATTCAAGCGAGGTCATCCAGGAATCGCTGGAGTTGGCCACTGTCGTGAAAATGAATGATGCTGAAGTGCCGCTTATCATGGCGCTCTTGGGCTTACCCACCGAAGGTGAACAGGCGTCGGCATCGCTTCGACAATCCTGCGCGCGGATTCTTGCTGAATTCCCCTCGCTCCAGATGATTGCCGTTACCAGGGGCGCCCAGGGGAGTTTTCTGATGACTCACGACGAATGGCATGAACATCCCGGCATTCCAGACAGGGTGGTCGATACCGTCGGCGCCGGGGATGCCTTTACCGCCGCGATGACCCACTATCTGTTGCGAGGAGCGGAACTTGAAACGTTGAACGAGGCAGGGAATCGATGGGGATCCTGGGTCGCGTCTCAATCCGGCGCGATGCCTGCGCTGCCTGAGACAGTGAGGTCGAGTATTGCCGCCGCCATCGAAGGCTAGCTTGAACATTATCCTCGGTGGGCCGGCGAATGAACTGTTTGTTGGCGCGTGTTTCCAAAACCTCAATTTCGTTGCCATCTGCTGTGTTGAACCCTGAAGGGAGCGCATGCCGGGACCACGTACTTCCGCAAGTAACCTTGGGCCTCTTCCAGAAGCTGACCCTGCTCAGCGCGCTACCAAGCATCGCCAAATCTACGACCATCTCCTCGCCGGTATCCAGTCGGGCCACCTGAAGCCTGGGGCTCGGCTGCCGAGCGAGGCAGAACTTGGCAAGCTCTTTGAAGCATCGCGGATTACGGTCGCCAAGGCCGTTCTCGATCTTCAACGAATCGGTCTGGTCACGAGGCGCCCCGGCGCCGGCACCCATGTGACAAGTCCGCACCAATCGACCGGCCACACGTTTGGCCTTCTCATTCCCGAGCTTGGCCTGACGGAAATCTTCGAACCCATCTGTCACGGAATGATGCGGTCGTCGATCGCCCGTTCCGATGCGCTGCTTTGGGGAAATGCTTCGTCTTCGGTGCGCGAAGCCGCAAGAGATGTCGAACAGATGGTTCAGTCGTATATTGCGCAGAAAGTCTCCGGGGTGTTCTTCGCACCTCTCGAACTCACAGCGGATAAAGACGCGATCAACCGGCGCGTTGCGCGGTCGCTGGATCGCGCGCAAATCCCGGTCGTCCTGTTGGACCGCGACTATATGCCCTACCCCGAGCGTTCCCTCCATGATCTCGTTGGCATCGACAATCGGCGGGCTGGATACATCGCTTCAGCGCATCTGCTCAGCCTCGGTGCGCGGCGCCTTGTATTTCTCGCGGAGGAAAACTCGGCCAACACAGTCGATGCCCGCATCACCGGTTTTCTTGAAGCATTGCGGAATTTCCGCATGGATCCTGACTGCGATCCGATCTGGCGCGGGAGCCCCCAGGATGAGCATTTCATTCGTGCACGGTTTGACGCCGCTCACCCTGAGGGGATTGTCTGCGCCAATGATTTGACGGCAGCGCGCATTATGCAAACGCTTCTCGGTTTTACCGTCCAGATTCCCGAAGAGACCCGCATTATTGGAATCGACGACGCGAAGTATGCAAGCCTGCTACCCGTCCCGCTCACCACGGTTCACCAGGATTGCGCCGGAATTGGCGCTGCGGCCATTGCTACTATGCTTGAACGGATTGATCACCCAGAGCTGCCGGTTCGCGATGTGCTGGTTCCCACTCGTCTCGTTGTACGGCGGTCCTGCGGGTCCTTTCTTGCAGACTCCGCAAACGAACCGTGATGCTGGGCCATCTGCCTGCATTAAAGTAGAGGCACGGTGATCATCAATCTCGCCAGGCGCGCGCACGATCATAACTGGGAACTCGATCCCATTACGCGTTCTCTTCTGGATACGGACTTTTACAAGTTGCTCATGCTTCAGTTTATCTGGAAGCATTTCTCAAGTACGCGCGCTACCTTTTCTTTCTATAACCGCTCGTCTGAGATCCCGCTTGCCACGATCGTCAACATCGACGAATTGCGCGAGCAACTGGAGTCGACGCGCAAGCTGCGTTTTCATAAATCAGAACTAATTTGGCTGGCCGGCAATACCTTCTATGGCCGTCGCGGCATCTTTGAACCAGCGTTCCTTGAATGGCTCGAGCATGACTTCGGGCTCTCCGATTTCGATCTTTCGTTCGACGAGGGCCAAATCTCGCTTCGCTTTGAAGGAATGTGGACCGAAACCACCCTGTGGGAAATTTACGCACTCTCTGCCATAGATGAGTTGAAAACCCGGGCCAGTCTCAAGCGCCTGTCGGAATTTGAACTCGATATTCTTTACGCCCGCGCCAAGACGCGGCTTTGGGAAAAGATGGAGCGCATGCGGGGTATTCCCGGCCTGAACGTAAGCGATTTCGGGACACGCCGTCGCCACAGTTTCCTCTGGCAGGAATACGTCGTGAAAGCGATGAGCGACGTCCTCGGCGCCGGATTTGTCGGCAGTTCCAACACCTATCTTGCGTATGCGCACGATCTTGAGGCAATTGGAACGAATGCGCATGAACTGCCGATGGCCATGGCCGCGCTGGCCGATTCAGAAGAAGAAATAAAAACGGCTCAATATCGCATGCTCGAGCTTTGGCAACAGACTTACCAAGGCGAGCTGCTCATCATGCTGCCCGACACTTTTGGGACAACTCAGTTCCTCGAAAATGCCCCAGACTGGGTCGGCCGCTGGACCGGACAGCGCATCGATAGCAAGAATCCGTTCGTTGCCGGCGACGAATACATTGATTGGCTCAAGAAACGCGGAATTGACCCGCGGAGCAAACGCCTGATTGCGTCCGATGGCCTCGACATCGACGTGATCCTCGCTCTTCACGCTTACTTTGCGGGAACCATTCGCGATGGCTCGTCTCCGCAGGAGTTCCGCAACGCCAGCGATTTCAACAATGAGAGCAGATGGCGGCCGAATCGGCGCATTCGCTTCAGCGGCGGGTGGGGAACATATCTCACCAATGACTTCCGCAATTGCAATCCCAGGGGAGATGCGTCCTTCGATCCCATGAGCCTGGTGTGCAAGCTGAGCGAGGTCAATGGGCGTCCGGCTGTCAAGCTCTCCGACAATGATTCGAAGGCGCTCGGTCCGCCATCAGAGATTGAGCGCTATCGTCGCATCTTCGGGACCGCCGGAATGGAGACCCTGCCAGTTACGGTCTAGAGATCACGCGGCACGGAGACAGACGCCCCTTTCCGGTCGCGGCGTCCCAGGATCTGCGAGCCTGGGGCTTGCGCGGTACTGCCCTATTCAAGGAAACTCTTGGTTGCGCCCGTGAAAGCGCTATTCCACGAATCCAATTCATGTCCCTGAAGCTCGAAATATGCAAGGAGAGAAAACGTGAACGTTCTTCTGATTGCAGCAGCAGCCCTGATGTGTTTTTTCCCTGGCCAACAATCGACAGCGGCACCGGTTGCGGGCATCGATGGCAAATGGCATTTTGTCCTCGACACTCCCGGCGGAGACCGCGAATTGGAAGCCCAGTTTGCTGTGGATCCCGAGGGAAAAGTGACGGGGAAGTTTGGAGAGACCGATGTGGCCGGCACCTACAAGGATGGGCACATGGATTTGCTGTTTACGATGACGTCAGAGGAGTCAGGGGAAACTGCGCCCATGAAGATCACGGGCAAGATCGACGACCAGAATGCGCTGACCGGAGACTGGGAATTCTCGGCTTACAGCGGCACGTTTAAGGCGACTCGACCAAAGGAATAGCAGGGAACATCCTCGTCTCAATCGGGCCGTAGCAAAGACGTCTGTGGGTCGGCGCTCTACGTTCCGGCGCGATAGCACTCATTGCCCGCAGCTTACTGCTGGTTGATTGTCGTGGCAGGCGGTGGAACAGGACGGTGCTTGGCGCGCAAGTAGTCGATGATCTGTGCGATCTCCTGGTCGGTGAGCGAATCGGCGAAGGGCGGCATCTTCTGTCCGCCATTTAGAATTTGATTCTTAACCTTATCTGGAGGCCAATGCTTGTCTTTTCGAATGTCGACCAGGCTTGGGCCTTTCTTTGTGCCGGCCAGATTCGCGCCGTGGCAGTGTGCGCATCCCTTGTCGCGAAAAAGGACTGCGCCCGCCATCTCGCCGGCTTTATTCTCAGATGCCAAAACTGAGCTAGCCGGAAGAACAGCGAAGGACACAAGAGTGAGGATGGCAACCAGCCAGGTGCTGCTTTTCCGAGTGAGTTTCACATCTGGTATTCTCGCATCTCCCGGCCAAATTCCCCTCCAGCTCCAGGTGGAAGTCCCACGGTATGGCACCCGCTTTTTTCAACGGAATCGGGCGGCGTAATCTGATGATCGATGCCGATCCGTGAGTACTCCTATGCCAGCCAGCTTCGCCTGGAACTTGGCCTCCGCAACCGCAGTTTTGCACGAGGCCGCTTGCATGTGGAGAGCTACGGCAAGTCCCCCGTCATTGTGTATGCACCGGACGATGGCCGGCACGGCAATTTTTTCGATCTGGCGTATGCAGCGATCGCGGCTCGACCGGAGTGGATGCGCCGCTTCGACAAAATTCACGCGCAGGCAGGGCATTCGTTGCCTAAGCTGGTACCCGAGTCGGCGCGGCGTTGGCGAGAATTGGACTCGTCCATGAGTTCCGACGCCCTGCTGATGAATGTCTTTTGCTCTCCGGGGGTGGCTGATTGCCTGGCAGTTCGGCGGCTTCTGGGCATCGATACCGAAGGATTGCCGGAATTTGGCTGGAAGGCTCGCGTCCCGCTCAAAAACGGGCGTCTCGATCGCACCGAGGTCGACATGCGATGGGGCGACCTGCTGGTCGAATCGAAACTGACCGAGGCAGATTTCCAGACATGCAAAGCAAAGGTTGTGGAGGCATATCGCGATCTGGACAAAGTTTTCGATCTTTCCCTGTTGCCACGAGTCAATATGACGGTGGGGCGACGCAGAGAAGCTGCGGAATATCCTGAAGACTATTCGCAGGATGAGAAGATCGTGCCTCCGAATGAGGTTGAGCCGGTGTCGTTTCGGGATATGCGCGTAACCACAGAAGGTTTTGCGAGCTATCAACTGATTCGAAACGTGCTTGCTGCATACGCGCAGGAATCGAACTTCTGCGTCATTCTCGATGCGCGCAGACCAGATCTTCAAGAGTCATGGTTTCAGGTGATGGCCGCCGTGAGGTCTGCAGCAATGCGGTCGCGGCTCAAGGTGCTTACCTGGCAGGAACTGGCTGAAGCGTTGCCGATTGAATTGCAGGAATTTCTCGATCTGAAATACGGTATTGCCGCGCCCGGTCGCACGCCGTCTCCAATAGGCGATTAACCCCAACAGCTATGGCCCTGCGTCAATGATCAGGATTGGGTGATGAGAGCGGGTGCGGGAGATTGAAAACTTCGATTGAGTTGCGATTCAGGATCGCGACGCGGTCGCCGGAAGGCGAAAAAGCGACATTACCACCTGAGAGTAACAGGGGCGCTGTGGGAGCCTCAAGGATCAGGTTCCCGTTTGCCGCATTGAGCACGCGCACCATCTGACCTTCGACATCGTGCATGTCGTAATGTCGATTATGGCCATTTAACGGATGGTCCAGGACCAGCGTTTCGCGTGCGATCCAGGATCCATCGGGCGACATGACCAGCAATGGCCAGATGCTATTGGTCGATGCATGCTGCTGCCACACCGGGTATTCTCCGCCAACCATGATCGCGTTCAGGCCCCAGCCGCCTTCCGGTTCGCACGTTGTCGCAAAGAGTTCTCGCCGGGAAATGAAGGCGAATTTCGGCACGCAGGTGGAAGTCACGGCTGCGATGGTGCGGGTACCTCCAGCGAAGTAGTGGAGGTTCAGTTTCCATCGCCGCTTGCCCACGCTCGCCGTTTCAGCATACCCGTCGGAATTCATCGGCCAATCGGAAGTCTGATACGTCCAGGGTACGCGGCTGGTTCGAAACACTTCTCCCGACCCCAGGTTGAGAGTTCGAATCACAAGGCGAGGCGTGGTCGCAGAATCGGTTCCTGAACCGGCCGGCGCGGGCGCAACGTTTGAGGCTTCTTCGGCTGTGACCGGAGTAGACGCGGGTACGAGCGAGTTGGTCATCAGGAATTGCTGTGCGGGATCCATTTCGATCCACAGCAGATGCCCGTTGAATTGCACGTATGGCTTCAACTTCAAGTTCTCGTCACCCAGTTGAATGCCTTCTCCGTCGCGAAGCAGAAAGTGACCATCGCGGAGCATCCACAGGTAGCGCATGTGGTCGTGCAAAATCCATGTGGCTTGCGCGTCAATCTTTCCACTTGGAATCGAAATGACCACCGCGCGGATATGGCGCTCTTTGTCCTCAACTGCGCTCTCGCTGCGCTGTAACAACCCGCCTGACGAATGAAACGTGAACAACAATCGATTCTCATCGAGGAAATCAAGGCTGACCAATGTGTCGAGCCGGGTCTCGTAGATCGGCCCCGGCATGGAGTAGCCCGCGGGTCCGAGGGGAATGGTCAAAGCGGGAGACAGACTCGGGCGATCTGGATATTGATCGAAAATGTTATGCGACTTGTCTAAGCCAGGTAAGGTTCGGGGTAGTGGAATGTCTTCCGGCATCTGCGCCGCGGCCGAAAGACAGATTGCGAGGCTTACCAGGGCCGGACCCATCCGGGCTCGAGCCAACGCGATGTAGAGGCTTTTTGCCATCACCGTTTCATTTTCGCGCATCCGGGCCGAACCACGGCCCGCATCAATCCGCCAGGGATCAAAAGGTGCAGCTTTACAAAACTTAACAAGGACTGCTGAAGCTTTGCTGCGTCACTTATTCGATGATGTTGACAGCGGCAATCTGGAGAGCCCAACGGTGGATTCAATCTGACCAGGAGAGACAAAGCAATGCTGAGCGGACAGTATCTTATCTTTTGCTACCTGTTTCTGGCGGCGAACTGGGTTTGTGTGCTCATCTTGCGCCGCAAGGCAAAGGGCTCTCAACCCGGCCCACAGAGAACAGTCGAAGATGACGAGTAGAGGGCGAGTTCGCACTCGACTTCGCCCGGTGATTTCAAGTTGGCCAATTTTCCTCTTTGCCATACCGGGAATCTTAATCACCACAGCCGCGTGGGCTTCCGGCTTTCTCTTCCCAGGCTGGCTGCCGCTGATTCCGCATTATCCGTTTCTCCTGCTTGATCCAGGAGCGGACGGCGCCCTGGAGTCCGAACCCTCTTTGTGACTCAGCGGCCTGCGCCCGGAATGTAGTGATACTCGATTTTTGAGGGCCGCTTTACCGGGTCGCCAGTGAGGTCGTGGGTATGCCAGACGACACTTTCCGCTGCCACTTCAGGATGTTTTGCAAGGAACTCCAGAGCGTAAACGCTGGCCGTAGGATCGTTTTTCTGGTCGGCGAACTTCAAAGACTCAATCGCCGATTTCTCCTTTTCGCCCAGGCGCCGATAAATTATGGCAAGCGAATAGTGGGCAGAAAGGTCGTCCGGGGCGACCGCTTGCAGTCGCAGGTAGATATCACGGGCTTTCGCGTATTCGTGCTGCTGGAAGTAGCTGAAACCGAGCTCCCTGAGGCCATCGACATGATTGGGGTATTTGACCAGTTCGGCCTGGAAGTCAGCGACGGCTTCCTTTACCCGCCCGTCAAAGCGCTCCACAAGGGCGCGGTAATAGAGCGCGCGCGGATCGCCAGGCAAAAGGGTCAGCGCCTTCGCGAGGTTCGAGGCAGCATCGCCATAGCGCTCCCATGCGATTTCGACCACAGCCATATTTGTGTACGCATCGGCGTAATCGGGACGAAGAGCGGCTACCCGCTCGAAAGCGTGAACGCTGGCATCGTATTGCTGCGCGTCCAACAGCCCGATTCCATAGTTGTTCCACCGCATCCACTCGGGGTTTTCGTTCGGAGTGGGCTTTACCGGCTGGTTTTGACCGATGTTGAATGTCTTTGTCTCCGATGCTACTTCGATTACGGGTTCGGGATAGTGCTTCTGATCCATGGCGTAGTCGATAAAGTGCTGGTCGAAGCGACGGTATTTGATCGTCGCCGTGATGGAGACACGACCGGAGATCGTCTTCGGCAGGCGGAAGCGGTAGCGGACAAGTTGCGAGCGGCCTGATTGGATCGTGTTGTTGTAGGCGAGCACCCGGTTGCGCCAGATCTGATGCAGATCGTTCAACTCACCTTTGTCGTTGATGAGGCGATTGGTGAAGGAATGGGCCGAGGGATCAAGCTGACCGTCAGGCTGGATAAATCCGCTTTCGGCCAACACCTTGCCGGATCCATCCTGCACCGTGAAATTGACCCACGCTTCATAAAAGTCCCGCTGTTCCGGTATGAACGAATGGCCAATGCCCTTGTTCTGGATGACGACGTCGGCAATCAGCGTTTCTCCGGGAACAAGAGAAAAGCTGGTGAGGCCGAGCGGCGCCACGAGGACCTGATCCTTTAGCGTGGCTTCCGCACCTTCTTTTTCGAGTCCGAAGATGTCGACGTTGAAGACGCCCCTGCCGTCGGGGCCGTTTTTGAGGAAATCGGCGACCATCTTCGCCTGCTCGTCGAAGTGATAGTAGGCGGGAATCAGGGTATTGCCGCCCAACCATCGATGGCTCAGAATCTTCCCGTCCTTCGCCGCTGGTTCCGAAAGTCCCGCCGACACGGCTTCCGGCACCATGTGGCAGGTTTGGCACGTGGAAACGGCATCCTTGCGGTAGAAGGGCAACGGCGACTGCTTGGTAAAGCTTGCGCCTTGCCACTCGTCGTAAAGAGGAATCGCCCGGAGCCATCTATAATGGTCCAACTCGCGTGGGATAGCGGCTTCATGGCAAGCTCCGCAGAATTGCGGTGTCTTGTAGAGAGGGCGCATTACGGCCTTATCGTGCCGATCGAGATGGGCAAGAATTTCGGCATCTGAAACTGGGGTTGTAATCGGGTTTCCATTTTCATCTACCATCACCGCCGGCGTACCCATCACGTAGCTGCCTGTTCCCGTAGGATCGGCGGAGATGATGGAGTGGCACGTGGTGCATGTAACGCCCTCGTCTTCAAAAGGACGCTTTTTCGGCATGCCCTGGGAAAGATCTCCCGAAAGCAACGCAACCGGGTTGTGACAACCTTCGCAGTGGCGTGAGTACTCGACGCCCTCCTCGTCAATGAGCATGTTGACGTTTTTCAAGTACCAAGGAGCGCGGAAGCTGTTGGAATGGGCAGACTGGCGCCACTCGTGGTAGATCTCCTCATGGCAATGGCCGCAATAGCGGGCCGAATAGAAGCTGCGCGGGCTGAGAAACTGGCCATTCGACGAGGAGGCATTCGAAGGATAGAACGCGTTGTTTTTTCCAAACGCATAGTTGTATCGCGATGCAACGGACTCGTGGAACGGTGTGAGCGTCCCCGAGATTGGAATGTGGGTCGCATAGTCCGGGATAGGGTCATTGGGCGCTGGCACGGGAGCGGAAGACGCAGCCGGCACCGAGGACTTAGAAGCGGTCGCGGCCAGCGGATCAGTGGCGGCGCGAACAACCCAGGTTATGGAGAGAGAAACGGAAGCGAGCAAAACAAACAGGAGCCACCGACGCGTTGAAGTCCTGAACATGACTCGTGATCTCCGGGAAGCCAGTCCTCGATCTGACTGGAAAGGTTGCGGGGAACGTCTAGAACGGTAACAGAGGCAGGAACTGCTGAATTCCATCGAAAGGTGGAGACCTTAGAGCAGGAAACGCCTGACCAAGGAGCTGGCGATCCGCCTTGGCTCTTTGCCACCGATGCAGCGAACGGTTCATAGAGTGGGATGAACAGGGAACAAATGGGTCCTAGTGGTGTGTCCCAGCGCACATCCTCTTCGCCAAGTGGCGTAGAAACTGGTACCGTTGATGACGTAGGAACTGTTCAAAGAGATGGTTTCAAGTCCTTACTTTTCATTAGCCGTTCTTTTTTTGGCTGCCCTAGGTTTTGGTTTAGCACCGCTGGGACTGGCGTGGCTTTGGGGAAAACTGTTTTCCCCGGCCAAACCGAATGCACTCAAGAATGCAACTTACGAGTGTGGATTGGAATCAGGAGGCGATGCCTGGATTCAATTCCGGTCGGGCTACTACCTCTACGCGATCATTTTCCTGATATTTGACGTGGAAGCGGTGTTCCTGCTTCCATTTGCGGTGGCATTCACCGGGCTGGGCGTGTCTGCCTGCCTGGCAATGCTGGTGTTCGTGCTCCTGCTGATTGAAGGACTTGGGTGGGCATGGGCAAAGGGAGTTTTGACCTGGGCGTAAAGGCGGCCCCTGGCGGCTCGCTTCCGGTTGTGAGGTAGAGAACCAAACCATAAGGAATCGGCGAGAGACGAGCCCGCGAAAGAACCGGGGCAAGACTAAAGGCTAGGAGCTAGAAGTGGAAGTTGAGAATTGACGGAGCTGATCGACAATGGCTGTTGATGAACAATTGAAGATCGAACTGGGGAAGCAGGGAATCGTCGTGACGACTCTCCAGGAGCTCTATAACTGGGGTCGCCGAAGCTCGGTATGGCCGATGAACTTCGGGCTGGCGTGCTGCGCGATCGAAATGATTGCCACCACGATGGCTCGATACGATCTGGCGCGGTTCGGGGCCGAGGTCTTCAGACCGTCGCCGCGGCAGGCCGACCTGATGATCATTTCCGGGACGGTCACGAAGAAGATGGCGCCCCAGGTCGTGCGGCTCTATAACCAGATGGCTGAGCCCAGGTATGTGATTGCGATGGGCGCATGCGCGATTTCGGGCGGCCCGTTCAAGCAGGGCTACAACGTGTTGAAGGGAATTGATCGCTACATCCCGGTGGATGTGCATATTCCCGGCTGTCCGCCAAGGCCGGAGGCGCTACTGCAGGCCTTTATCACCCTCCAGAAGAAGATCGACGCCCAGCCGTTGACCGGCGAAGAAAGACCACGATTTCTGGATGAGAAGGCGCCCGGCGAGTTTCCCGTGCCGGAACAGGGAGAACACGATTTGGAGCCCCCGGCAAATAAGAGCGTGTGGTCGGCGCCGGTGGTCATTCGGTAGAGGCAGGGATTCGGAACAAAAGGACCGGGGAGTTAAGAACAGGGGCGGTAGTGAAGACGGTGGAAGAAATCAGGGCGGCAATCGAGGCAGGCGTGCCGGGCGCGGGAGTGGAAATCGTTCCAAACCCTGGGCCCGCGGCGCAGCACTCGCTTCTGCTGGACCCCGAGCGCGCGGTGGAGGTCGCCATATTCCTGCGAGACGACCCGGAATTGGCGCTTGATTTCCTGTCCAACGTGACCGGCGTCGATTGGCTGGATAAAGAGATATCGGAGAAAGTTAAAGTAACACATCAGGTCACGAAGACCGTGAACGGCGTAGAGCAGACCGTCGACGAAAGCGCGGAAGAAGTTCGCAAACATGTTGTGCCCGGATATCTTGAGGTGGTCTATCACCTGTATTCGATGGCGAAAAAGGATGGCGGTCCGGTAGTGCTGCGGATGCGCACTCGAAACCGGACGGACAAGGTCGAGCTTCCGTCTATGACGTCGATATGGCGCTCAGCGGAGTTCCAGGAGCGGGAAGTCTTCGATCTTTACGGAGTGGTATTCAAGGGGCACCCCGATTTGCGCCGGATTCTGATGTGGGAGGGGTTTAAAGACCATCCGATGCGCCGGGATTACGTTGAGCCCGACGATTTTGAATACGAGCCCACGGCGCACGATGCTGTGCTGACACGCGCAAAGACTCACCACGAAGCGGATGCCGCGAAGGGAGAGGGACAATGAGCGGTTCCGTAACGGAACTCGGATTCAGGCTGGCGAGGCAGGAGGGGTGGAACCAGTCGCCAGTCATCGAGCGTGACACCGATACTGAGCAGCTTGAAGTGGCCATGGGGCCACACCACCCATCGACGCACGGAGTCTTCCGCATGAATGTGACGCTGGAAGGCGAGCGCATCGTGCGGTTGAAACCCGTGTTCGGCTATCTGCACCGCAATCACGAAAAGCTGGGCGAAGGCAACAGCTACCTGGCTTCGATGCCGTACACGGACCGTCTGGATTATTTCTGTTCGCTGACCAACAACTGGGCGTATGCGCTGGCAGTGGAGAAGCTGGCAGGGCAGGCGGTTCCGGAACGTGCCGAGTATTTGCGAGTGATTCTGGCAGAATTGACGCGGGTGCAGAACCACGCTTCGGCAGTGGGTTTCCTGATCCAGGATATGGGCGCTAGCGGTACGCCGCTGATGTATGCGTTCCGTGAACGCGAAAAGATCCTCGACCTGTTCGAATCGCTCACCGGCTCACGCATGATGTGCAATTACATGCGCTTTGGCGGCTGCCGGGTAGATGCATCGACGGAATGGCTGGACCGGGCACGCACGGTAGTTGCGGGGCTGCCGGCATTTGCGGATGAATTTGAAGCCTTGCTGTGTAAGAACGAAATCCTGATGGCGCGGACACAGGGTACGGGCGTTCTGCGGCCTGAACTGGCAATCAACGCCGGCGTAACGGGACCGATGCTCCGAGCTTCGGGGGTGAACTACGACATCCGCAAGGTAGACCACTACGGCATCTATGACCGCTTCAGCTTCAAAGTGCCGCTGGGTGACCATTGGGATGTGTATGACCGCTTCATGATCCGGCTGCTGGAACTGCGCGAGTCAGTGAAAATCCTGGAGCAGGCGCTCAAGGATATCCCCGCCGGACCGGTGATGGACCCGAAGGCGAAGATTCGCGGATTCAGACCGAAGCCGGGCGAGGCGTACGGTCGCATCGAGGCGCCGAAGGGCGAGCTGGGCTTTTATCTGATTAGTGATGGTGGACCGGACCCGTACCGGTACCGGGTGAGGCCGCCAAGCCTGATCAATCTTACGGTTCTTGAAGATATGTGCCTGGGGCAGAACGTAGCGGACGTCGTGCTGATTCTGGGCAGCGTGGATATTGTGCTGGGAGAAGTGGATCGGTAACAGCGATTCGTGGCGGGCAGGAGAAGAAATCGGCCTTGCTGACTACTGATCGCTATTCTTAAGGAGCTTCGATTGCTGGGTGAGGGCATACTGAAGGGGCTGGCCGAGACGGCGAAGAATTTTGCCGGCAGCTATGTCTCAAAAGAACGGTTGACCACGGTGCAGTATCCGGAAGAGCGGATACCAACGGCGGAGAATGCCCGTGTATTCCCGTTCCTGGTTTTCGATGGCAAGGACTGGGAATCCGGGCTGCGATGCGTAGCCTGCCAGATTTGCGAGAAGGAATGCCCGCCGAAGTGCATCTACATCGAGAAGAGCAAAGACAAGAAGCCGGACTACGTGGGAAAGCCGCAGTTCTATCCGGCGCGCTTCGATATCGATGTTTCCGTCTGTATGAGTTGTCAGATTTGCGTCGAGGTGTGCCCATTCGAAGCCATCAAGATGAACACCGAATTCGAACTGGCCACCGACGACCGCTTTGGGGGATTGCTGCTGGATCGCCACAAACTCGCGCAGTCAAATGAGTACTACCACAAGATTCATCCCACTGAGGCGGCTGAGGTGGATGCGCGCCTCGCAGAGGAGAAAGCCAAGACCGAAGCGAAAGCCAAGGCCGCCGCTGCCGCTGCCGCTGCAAAAGCTTCAGCCGCAGCAGCTGCGCCCAAGCCAGCCGAATCCGCAACCGAGAAGCTGGCGGAGCCGCCGGCAAAGGCTGCCGAATCCGAGTCAAAACAGGGCGGAGGGGGACAGTAAGAAATGCTCGAAAGGCTGGACCAGGTCTTCGTACTGTTCAAAGATTGGCTTGTTGCGTTCTTGCCTGCGAGTTGGCAGGGTGTCGTCGGCGTTATCATCTGCGTCGTCGCCATCATTGCCGTCTACCCCACGCTCTTTGCGTTGGCTGTGCTGATGGAGCGCAAGGGACTGGGCCGCATGCAGAATCGTTACGGCCCCAACCGCGTGGGGCCATTTGGCATTCTGCAGCCAGTGGCGGACGGTATCAAATCACTTACCAAAGAAGACATCGTTCCGCTGCGAGCCGATGCGGTTGTGCACTTTCTTGCGCCGGTCGTTCTCGTCGTTGCCGTTTTCATGGGATTCGCGGTTCTGCCGATGGGCCGAAACATGGTTCTGGTTGATCTCGATACGAGCCTGCTTTTCTTTTTTGCCATGATGGCGTCGACAGAGTTGTCTGTTTTTATGGCCGGCTGGTCGAGCCGCAACAAGTATTCGCTGCTGGGCGCCATGCGCGCGGTGGCGCAGATGATCAGCTACGAAGTGCCGCTGTTGCTGTCGAGCATTGTGATCGTCATGATGACCGGGTCTCTCTCGCTGGTGCGTGTAGTCGAGGCGCAGAATCACTTCACCGGCATCCTTCCCAACTGGTACGTGTTCACGCCCTGGGGATTCGCGGGCTTCATCGTTTTTGTTATTGCTTCGACGGCCGAAACCAATCGCTCTCCATTCGATTTGCCTGAAGGCGAGTCGGAAATTATAGCTGGTTACTTCACCGAGTACTCAGGCTTCAAGTTCGCGCTTTTCTTCTTGGGCGAGTATGTTGAAATGTTCGCGGTTGCGGGTCTCGGAACCACGCTGTTTCTGGGCGGATGGGCAGGACCGATTTCCTTCCTGAGCTGGGTTCCTTCATGGATATGGTTTTTTGCGAAGGTCGAGCTCTGGATTTGTTTCTTCATCTGGATACGCGGAACGCTGCCTCGTTTGAGGCAGGACCAGCTTATGAATTTCGCGTGGAAATTTGTGCTGCCATTCACGCTCTTTAATCTCGTGGTGGCGGCCGTGTGGCGCTTCATGGGTGAAGGATGGCTGCGGTGGCTGGTGTGCTGGGCCTTAGTGGTCGGTGTCTATGCCCTGGCGGGTCGAAGCGGGATGCGTCGTGAAAAAATTGGCACGAGGATTTACCGCTATGCGGATTGATGGAATTGGGGCCGAGGAACGTCGATGAGTTTTGCATTCTGGGTGGTTGCAGCGCTGACCGTAGCCGGGGGGCTGGCAGCCGTGCTGCTGAAAAACCTGGTTCACTGCGCGCTGGCTCTTACCATCGCTTTTGCCGGCTTGGCGCTTCTGTTTTTGCAACTCGACGCGCAATTTGCAGGATTTGCCCAAATCCTCGTCTACATTGGAGCTGTCGCAATCTTGATCGTCTTCGCCGTCTTGCTGACACGCAGCTCAGAGACACCGGCACAAGGCGGAATCTTCAGTCATACGTGGTTGGCCGGGCTGGTTGTCGCGGCCGGACTATTTGCCGTGCTCGCCTGGGCAGTGATCGAGAGCGCTGGCGGATTGCCACATGAGTCATCGGCGCCTGCGGTCACCGTGATGCAGATCGGCAATGCGCTCATGGGGCGCTATGTTCTTCCGCTTGAGATTTTGGCCCTGCTGTTGACCGCGGCCCTCATTGGAGCGGCGATCGTGGCCATGCACGAGAAAGAGGGAACCAAGTGAATCCTCTAGCGGGCTATTTGCTCGTGGCCGCGCTGCTGTTCGCAATTGGATTGGCCGGTGCGCTCACGCGGCGCAACGCGATCCTGGTGCTCATTGGCATCGAGCTCATGTTGAATGCGGCGAATCTAAATCTGATCGCCTTCTGGCGCTACGGCCCGCATCCCGAATTTTTGACCGGCATGATGTTTGCAATTTTCTCCATCGGCGTAGCCGCAGCCGAGGCCGCGGTCGGTCTTGGTCTCATAATCCAGATCCATCGCCTGGCGCAGACCACGGACCTCGACAAGATCAACCGGATGAAAGGGTGAGCAGTTGATACAAGAGACCGTTTCATTCACCCCGCTGTCGAGCGCATCGACGATTGCGCAGATACTTTGGCTGATTCCGGCCGTGCCGATCGTCGCCTCGGGCGCAATCGCATTGATGAAGCAGCCCCTGCGGAAACCCGCGGCGACGGTGGCGATCGGCTCCCTGGGAGTTTCGCTGGTACTCTCGCTTTTCGCCTTTGCTCATGTCCTTTCTGGATGGGCGCAGGGAGAGGCCGTGCGCGAGACCGTCAATTTCACCTGGGTCCAGGTGGGCGCGGCGCATGTTGACCTCGGCTGGGTGCTCGATCCGCTGGCTGCTGTGATGATGGTGATGGTCAGCCTTGTCGGCCTGCTGATCTTCATCTACTCCATCGGCTACATGGAGCACGATGAAAACTTCACGCGGTTCTTCTGCTTCCTGGCCTTGTTTGCTGGGGCAATGCTGGGCGTGGTCATTTCCAACAGCATCCTGCTTCTCTTCATGTGCTGGGAGATCGTAGGGCTCACGTCGTACCTGCTGATCGGCTTCTGGTATCAGAAGCCTTCCGCCGCGGCAGCGGCGAAGAAGGCGTTCCTCACAACGCGAGTCGGGGATGTATTTTTTCTTCTTGGAATCGTGTGGCTGTTTGCACAAACCGGCACGCTGCTCTTTTATAACGGCGGTACGGGTGCTCTGGAGCCGCTGGCTCTAGGTGGGATGCTGGCGACACATGCGGCCTGGGGCCTCACAGCCGCAGGTGCGATCGGTCTGCTGATCTTTGCCGGTGCTGTGGGTAAAAGCGGCCAGTTGCCGTTACATGTGTGGCTGCCCGATGCCATGGAAGGCCCGACACCGGTTTCTGCCTTGATCCATGCTGCAACGATGGTAGCCGCGGGCGTCTATCTCGTCGCGCGCGTCTATCCGCTCATGCAGGCCGGCGTGGTGCCTGGGGGAACGACGACGGCGTTGACCGCAGTTACCTGGGTCGGCGCGATCACGGCTGTGTTTGCCGCACTCATCGCGATCGCGCAGAACGACATCAAGCGCATTCTCGCCTACTCCACCGTGTCGCAGCTTGGCTACATGATGGCCGGCCTCGGACTCGGCGGCGTTGCAGTGGGCATGTTCCACCTCATCACCCATGCGTTCTTCAAATCGCTGTTGTTCATGGGCGCGGGCTCGGTAATTCACGGCTCGCACGAAGAGCAGGATGTGCGCCGCATGGGTGGGCTGCGACGCGCGATGCCGCTCACATTCCTCACGTACGCCGCCGGCATGCTGGCACTGTGCGGGTTCCCGATCTTCTTCTCGGGCTTCTGGAGCAAGGACGGAATCCTTGCGGCGGCGAAGCATGCTGAAGCCAGCGGCATCGGGGCAGGGCCGTTCGCTCTCCTGGTATTTGGTGCGCTGCTGACCGCTTTCTACATGACGCGCCAGGTCAGTTATGTGTTCTTCGGCACTTGGCGCGGTCATGGGCATCCCCACGAAAGCTCGCGGGTGATGACGATGCCCCTGGCCATTCTGGCATTCTTTGCCATTGCCCTGGGTGCCATCGGGACACCGGCCTGGGAGTGGTTCAAGGGATTCCTCGAAAACCGCGTGGCTCCGTTCAGTCTCGCTGCTTTTGGCGCGCCCGAATTCTTTAGCTTGCTTGGCACCTCGTCCCTGGTCGTCTTTATCGGCCTCGGTCTCGGTTGGTGGATGTACGGGAACAAGTCGCCGCAGCCGGAAGAGCCCGATGCTCTGGAAAAGGCTCTGCCACCGGTGTGGGCGGTGCTTCGCGACAAATTCTATTTCGATGAGATCTACGGCGCGACGGTGATTGCGTTTTATTACGGTTGGGCGCGGGTCGCGGATTGGCTCGACCGGTATGTGTGGGGCGGGGCAGTGGCCGCAGTGGCATTGCTCTTCCGCGGATGGGCGCAGTTGAATCGGTTGCTCGATCAATACGGAGTGAACGGCGGATTCGATAAGAGCTGCGAGGAATTGGCGTCAGGTGGCGGGCTGCTGGCGCGGATGCAGACCGGTCGCGTGCAGACGTATCTCAGGCTGCTGGCGCTGGCTGTTGTGGTGCTGGCCGCGATCTTGATCTGGAGCAGCCGGGGATGAACGGAATTCCTGTATTGACGCTGTTGACCGCATTGCCGGTGGTTGGGGCGGCGATTGCACTGTTTTCTGGACGCCATGCGCGCAGCGTTGCGTTGGCGACGACGCTCGGCGCCCTGGCTCTGGCCCTGGGAATCTGGACGAAGCTGCCAGCGGACGGAACCATGGGCCTTGTGGAGCGCGCCTCGTGGGTGCCGTCGCTGGGCATTGAGTATCATCTCGGCGTGGACGGTCTGGGCGCCCTCATGGTATTGCTCTCGGCCATCGTCACGTTGATGAGCGTGGACGCCTCGCACCGGGCTCATCGCCAGCCCGGACTCTACTTCGCTTTGGTTCTCCTGCTCGAAGCAGGACTCTTCGGGTCGTTCACAGCGCTTAACTTTTTCCACTGGTTCCTCTTCTGGGAGCTCAGCCTCATTCCGGCATTTTTCCTGATTAAGCTGTGGGGCGGAGCCAAGCGCGGGCCGGCCGCGACACAGTTCCTCATTTACACCATGGCTGGATCGGTTGCGCTGCTGCTTGCCTTTCTTGCCCTCTTTCTTGCCACACACAGCATGGATTTCGAGCAATTGACGCAGATGGCCGTTTCCGGTCGCCTGCAGGACCTTGTTACCGCAAACCTCGGCCCAGTGATGAAGTGGCTGGCGATCGGCGTGCTCGCCGGATTCGCGGTGAAGGTGCCGCTGATGCCGTTTCACACCTGGTTACCGGATGCCTATGCCGAGGCTCCTTCGCCAGTCACCATGTTGCTTACCGGCGCCATGTCGAAGATGGGCGTGTATGGCCTTCTTCGCATTGCAATCCCGATCTTCGGTCCTGAGATTGCCCAGATGCGCACCGCGCTGCTCGTGCTGGCAGTGGTGACGGTTGTCATGGGCGCGTGGGCTGCGGCGGCGCAGAGAGATCTTAAGCGCGTTTTTGCATATTCGTCGGTCAACCACCTGGGCTACTGCATGCTAGGCATCTTTGCTCTGGCGGTTCCGGCGGCGGGCGCGGCAGTGCAGACGAGCCAGGCAGCAGCATTGAATGGTGTCATCCTGCAAATGTTCAACCACGGCGTAACAGCGGCGGCGCTCTTCTGGTTCGTTGCCATGTTGCAGGAACGCAGCGGCGGCGAACGCTGGATCGACGACTTCGGCGGGTTGCGCAAACCCGCTCCCGTGATGGTCGGCATGATGGGAATCGTGTTGTTCTCGTCGCTCGGCCTGCCTGGACTCAACGGATTCGTCGGTGAATTCCTCATTTTCCGCGGAGTCTTTCCGCTTACGTGGGTATCGGCGACGTTTTCAATTCTGGGGCTGCTCGTGACGGCTGCGGTGATCCTCACCGTGATTCAGAAAGTATTCACCGGTCCGGTTCCCGAGAAATGGGCAACCTTCCCGGATATGCACGGCGGCGAGCTGCTGGCCATGGTTCCGGTGATCGCCCTCATGTTCCTTATCGGCCTGGTGCCTCAACTTATTCTGGGCAGCGTGAACCCCACGGTGGTTTATCTGCTGGCGCACTGGAGATTTTAGATGTTGGCGTGGACTATCTATCTCTCGTTTGCCGCGGCTCTGCTTGAGGCGGTACTGCCAAAGGGCAAGAACGGCCTTGCGCGCTGGCTGGCGCTCATGGTCGCACTGGCCGGTTTGCTGCTCGCCGTGCTTGGTTTCGTCGCCGGTGCTCAAAGCCATTACGCGCGCGAAGTGATTGTGGACGCGGCCTGGGTTCCTGCGATGGGCATCCACTATGGGCTGGCGGCCGACGGCATCAGCCTGGTGCTGGTGCTGCTGACAGGTCTCGCAGCGGTTGGCGGCGTGCTGTTCAGCTGGAATATCGAAAAGCGGACCAACGAATTTTTCGCGTTCTACCTGGCACTGATTGGCGGCGTCTACGGTGTCTTTCTCAGCTCCGACCTCTTTCTTCTGTTCGTCTTCTATGAAATCGCGATTGTGCCGAAGTATTTTCTCATCTCCATCTGGGGATCGACCCGGCGCGAATACGGAGCGATGAAGCTGGCCCTCTACTCCTTCGTTGGGTCGGCCATGGTGCTCATCGGATTGCTGGCGTCGTATGCGCGGTCGGGAAGCCACTCGACGGGCCTGATCAACCTTGCCCATGCCGGTTTGCCAGCGAGCTTCCAGATGTGGTGTTTCCCGCTGGTGTTTGTGGGTTTCGCGATTCTTGCCGGCATGTGGCCGTTCCACACCTGGGCGCCGACGGGTCACGTTGCGGCCCCGACAGCGGCCTCTATGCTTCTTGCCGGCGTGGTGATGAAGCTTGGCGCATATGGCTGCTTGCGCGTTGCCATGACGCTTTATCCACGTGGCATGGATCCCTGGGGATTTTCGGTGATCGGTCTCGGTTCGTGGCGCGATGTATTCGCGCTGCTGGCGGTCATCGGCATTGTCTACGGTGCGCTGGTGGCGCTGGTGCAAAGCGACTTCAAGTTTGTGATCGGCTACTCCAGCGTCAGCCACATGGGATTTGTTCTGCTGGGCCTGATGACCCTGAACCAGATTGGAGTTACCGGCGCGGTGCTGCAGATGTTCTCGCACGGCGTGATCGCCGGACTGCTTTTCGCCATCGTGGGCCGCATCGTGTATGAACGCACCCACACGCGGGAACTGGCGGACCTTGAAACCATGCACTTGTCGAAGCGGCTGCCGTTTGCCGCATGGGCATTTGTCATTGCCGGCATGGCGTCGATGGGGCTTCCCGGCTTCTCAGGGTTTGTGGCCGAACTGCAAGTTCTGATCGGGGCGTGGACAGCGAAACCGTGGTGGACTGCGGCGGCCGGCATTGGCATCGTGGTGGGCGTGGCTTACACCTGGCGCGCGCTGCAAAAGGCCTTCTTCAGCGACTCGCATCCCAGCATTCACGTACATGAGCATGGACACGAACTGGCGCCGATCACATGGCCCGAGGTCGCAGGAGTATCGCTTCTGACCGCGGCCACCCTGTTCGTCGGCCTGTATCCAAAGATTCTGCTCGATGCCATTGAGCCGGCGGTGAAGGCGTTGCTCGCAGGAGGAGTGCAATGAACTACGCAGAACTCTTCCGCGTCATGCTGCCGGAAACGGCGTTGGAAGTTGCAGCGTTACTCGTTCTCGTCGTAGACCTCGGTTTCCTGCGCAAATCGACCTTGCGGGTGCGCACAGCCGTGGCTGCCGTGCTGGGCGTTTTTGGATGCGGCGCGGCCGTGTTTACGCTTGTGTTTCAGATCGGCGTGGGCCTCACGTATCCCGGTGGCGGCGATCAAGTGCTTGCCTCGGGCGGCTCGACGGCCGTTGCCCAGGTAGGCATCCTGGCCCTGACGGTTTTAACGCTCCTGTTGCTCATCGATTCGGATTTCACACGCCACGTGGGCGAGTTTGTCGCGGTGGTGCTGATGGCGGCGACAGGCGGAATCGTGATTGCGGCGGCGCAGGACCTGCTGGTCATCTTCATCGGGCTGGAATTGCTGAGTCTCGGTCTCTACGTCCTTACCGCCTTTGCCAAGAAATCGGCCAAGAGCGCGGAGGCCGCGATCAAGTATTACCTGTTCGGTGGCATGTCGGCGGCGTTCCTTCTCTTCGGCTTCAGCTATCTCTACGGGCTGACGGGATCAACGAATCTGCACCAGATGATGCTGGGTTTGTACACGACGAACGCGGTCCATGCAGCGCCGTTGCTTTACGTGTCGCTGGTGATGATTGCGGCAGGGCTCGGATTCAAGGTCGCAGCGGCGCCGTTTCATCTTTGGGCGCCTGATACGTATGAAGGCGCGCCTGCCCCAGGCGCTGCATTCATCGCCTCGGTTTCAAAAGTTGCCAGCTTCGCGCTGCTTATTTCAATCACCGCGGCTGCGTGGCATTTATTCGATGGAATGCATTTACGGGTGGCGGTCAGAGTTGGCTTTCATCCTCAGCCTGAGCATGTGTATCTGGGCTTCCGCGTCGCGTGGATGGAACTGCTGATGGTGCTGGCCGGCGTCTCCATGGTGCTGGGGAACCTGGCTGCACTCGCCCAGTCAAGCGTGCGCAGGCTGCTTGCCTATTCCGCCGTCGCGCATGCCGGCTACATACTGCTTGGCCTTGCCTTCTTCTCCTATTCAACGCGAAGCGAGCAGGCAGTTCTCTACTACGTGCTGACCTATGGCCTTACAACCGTTGGCGCATTCGGCGCTGTCGGCGTTGTGGAGCGGGCAACGGGCAGCGACCGAATGGAAGCTTTTCTTGGATTGCACAAGCGCAATCCGCTGCTTGCAGCGGTGATGCTGGTGTTGTTCCTGTCGCTTGCCGGGATTCCTCCGCTGGTCGGCTTCTGGGCCAAGTTCAACCTTTTCGCAGCGGTCCTGGGGGTGTACCCGATCGGAGCCGGACTCGGCCTGGTGATCCTGGCCATCGCAATGAGCGCCGTGTCACTCTACTACTATCTCCAGGTGCTCAAGCGGGTGTACGTGATGCCGGCAGCCGATGAGGCACACATCGCGATTCACCCCGTGGTCACGGCGGTGCTGGTGGTGGTTGCGGCGGCAGTGGTATTGCTGGGATGCTTCCCGTCTCTGCTGCAGGATTGGATCGCCGCCTTCTATCCGGTGTAGGAAGTAAGGTGAGCGGTCTGCTGCGAGGTCTCGGTCTTTGCCCGATCACAACGGGTACCCCCACCCCGGGTCCTGGATGTAAATTATTCATTTCAATCAGCTTAGAGGCATCGTCTTCGGCTAAATTTCTCTCAGGAAAGAACTTACCCGCAAATTTCTCTCAGAAAAGGAGTTACGGCCATTTTTCGCAGGTTTTGCGACAGCCGAAGGCGGATTATGGCCTCTCGGGCCCAACGACAAATGGGAGGAATGGAGGGTTGATCCGTTCCTCCATTCCCATATCTTTACTCCACTCCCATATCCATTGTGCGCGTTCGGCGGAATTTATCGGCAACATGCAGGGGAAAATCCCAAACAGGCGGGAATGATTAACCGCGCAAGAAATCCTTGATCTTCTGTACGGTCACGTCGCGGCTGATATCGGAGATGGCGTTGGTGAGTGGAATCTGTTTCGGACATACTTCGACGCAGTTCTGCGCAAAGCCGCACTCCTGGATACCACCGTCGCCGGCAAGCGCGCGCAGACGGTCCTCTTTGAAGACTTTGCCTGTGGGGTGGTTGTTGAAGAGCTTAACCTGCGCGATGGTGGCAGCTCCAACGAAGCCGGTGGCCTCATTAAACTGCGGGCAAACCTCCATGCAGCAGGTGCAACTGATGCAGTTGGAGAGCGGGTAATTGGCTTCCTGCTGCTGGGGAAAGACGCGCGGGCCGGATCCCAGGTCGTAAGTACCGTCGACGGGAACCCACGCCTTGACGCGCATGAGGTTCTCGAAGAGCACAGAGCGGTCGACCTGCAGATCGCGGACAAGGGGAAACTTCGAGAGGGGCTCGACTTTAATGGGCTGTTCGAGATTGTCGACCAGCGACGAGCAGGCCATGCGGGCTTTGCCGTTGATCCTCATGGCGCAAGACCCGCAAATCTCCTCTAGGCAATTGGAATCGTAGGTGATGGGCGTGGTGGGCTTGCCGTCGGCCGTAACGGGGTTGGCGGCGATCTCCATCATGGCGGAGATGACGTTCATGCCGGGGCGCCAGGGAAGTGAGAATTTCTCCCATACAACGGGCGCGTCCGGATTGGCCTGGCGTTTGATTTCGAATTGCACGGTCTTGTCTGCCATGATTCCCTCAGGGGCTAAAACCCCATTTTTCGATCTGAACATCGATATGTACGGGCTGAAGCCCGCACCCTTCAAAAACTCCCGGGGCTAAAGCCCCGCCATTTCGCTCATTCCATCGGCAGGACTGAAGTCATGCCCTGTTACAAAACTCTCGTGGGGCTAAAGTCCCATTTCTTCTACCACTGCGGCACGACTAGAGTCGTGCCCTGACACGAACCTATTTCGCGGCGTCATAACGGCGCGCGCGCGGCGGGATGTACTGAATGTCCACGTCTTCGTACTCGAATCGAGGCCCGGAGCATTCGCCAGTAAACGACGCCTTGGTCGTCTTCAAAAATCTCTCGTCGTTGCGGTCAGGAAAGTCGGGCTTGTAATGAGCGCCGCGCGATTCGTCGCGCAAAATGGCTCCGCGAACAACACAGCGCGAGAGCTCCAGCATATTTTTGAGCTGCCGCGCAAAGGCGAAGCTGGTGTTGGCCCACTGGCTCCGGTCGCTGAGATTCACCTTTTTGAAGCGGTCAAGCAGCTCGACGATCTTGGCGTCCGCTTCTTCCAGTCCCTTGTTGTAGCGGATGACCGTGGCGTGCTTGGTGGTGGTGACGCCGAGTTCGCGCCAGAGCTTGAAGGGATTTTCGGTGCCTTCGTTGTTCATCAGCTTCCTGTTGATTTCGGACTGGCGCGTGATTTCTGCCGCATGGCCGCCATCGCCAGCCTGCGCGGGCACGCTTTTCGCGTATTGCAGCGCATTGGGGCCGGCCTGGAAGCCGCCGAAGATGCAACTGACGAGCGAGTTTGCGCCGAGACGGTTGGCGCCGTGGTACTGGTACTCGCACTCACCGGCTGCAAAGATGCCGGGGATATTCGTCATCTGGTTGAAGTCGACCCACAGGCCGCCCATGGTGTAATGCATGCCGGGGAAGATCTTCATCGGCTCGACGTGCGGATCGACGCCAACGAACTTCTCGTAAATCTCGAGGATTCCGCCCAGCTTGTGATCGAGCGTGGCGCGGTCGATGTGGGTGAGGTCGAGATAGACCATGGGCTGGCCGTCGATGCCCAGGTGATGCTCGTAGACAACTTTGTGAATGGCGCGGGTGGCCACATCGCGCGGGACGAGGTTGCCGTATTTCGGGTACCACTCTTCGAGGAAGTACCAGCGGTCGGAGTCGGGAATCTGCTTGACGGGGCGCTTGTCGCCAGCGATGCGCGGCACCCAGACACGTCCACCTTCGCCGCGCGCCGACTCGGACATGAGGCGCAGCTTGTCCTCGCCGGGAATCGACGTGGGATGCACCTGGATGAATTCGCCATTGGCGTAGTAGGCGCCCTGCTGGAAGATGGCGGATTGTGCCGAGCCCGTGCAGACGACGGAGTTGGTGCTTTTGCCGAAGATTGCGCCGATGCCGCCGGTGGCGAGGATAATGGCGTCGGCGGGGAACGAGCGCAGCTCCATGGTGCGCAGGTCGAGCGCCGTGATGCCGCGGGCCCGGCCTCCTGAATCGATTACGGCAGAGAGGAACTCCCAGCCCTCGTATTTGCGAACCTTGCCGTCGGCTTCGTGGCGTCGAACCTGCTCATCGAGGGCGTAGAGCAGTTGCTGGCCGGTGGTGGCTCCGGCAAATGCGGTGCGGTTGTAGAGCGTGCCGCCGAAGCGCCGAAAATCCAACAGCCCCTCCGGGGTGCGATTGAAGGGAACGCCCATGCGATCGAGCAGGTCGATGATGCCCGGCGCGGCTTCGCACATGGCTTTTACGGGCGACTGGTTGGCGAGGAAATCTCCGCCGTAGATGGTGTCGTCAAAGTGCTTCCAGGTGGTGTCGCCTTCGCCCTTCAGATTCTTGGCTGCGTTGATGCCGCCCTGAGCGCAGACCGAGTGCGAGCGCTTGACCGGGACGATGGAGAACAGGTCCACGGTGCCGCCAGCTTCGGCGATTTTGATCACAGCTGCGAGCCCGGCTAGCCCTCCGCCAACCACGATGATTCTGGGTCCTGCCATGTTCTTTCAGTTCCTTTCAGGACTTGCCGTCCAAACGACAGCGCCTTTGTCGCAACACTTCAGGACGCCGATACCGGTTCTGACGCGTGTTCATTCACTGCTTGTTGAATTGGGTGGCGCGGGATAGGCGGCGCGTATTGAAACGGCGCAGCAATACGGTTCCAGGTATTGATGACGGCCACGGCGGCACTAAGCCAGGCGAGTTCCGACGGGGAAAAGTGTACCGAAACGGCTGCATAGTCTTCGTCGCTGACGTGATGCTCTGAAAGCCGGGTGAGCAGTTCAGTCCACGCGAGCGCGGCCTTTTCGCGCGCAGAGAAGACGCCGGCTTCACGCCAGACGGCGAGCAAATCAAGCTTGGGAGCGGCGAGGCCCATGTGGCGGGACTCGTTGAGATGAAGCTGGGTGCAGAAGGCGCAGCCGTTGATCTGCGATGCGCGCAGTTTAACCAGCTGCTGCAACTCTGGATCGAGGCTGGACGCGGCAACGGCGCGGCTGAGATCGATGATGGCATTGTTGGCGGCGGCGGCGTATTTCTGGAACTCCTGGCTCGTGATGCGTGTCGTGGCTTCGGACATGATTCTCCCTCCTTAGCTGAACGAGCGGGTGGCCGCGGGCAAGCATGGCGGTGTTGAGACCGGGGAAAGCAGCCGGCTTGTGGCTGGCGCAACATTGTCGGGCGTGTTGGCGTATTTCGGTGAAACGAAGGCCCAGATGCTGGCGATTCCCATGCCGGCGAGCAGAACGCCGATGAGTACGCAGACATAGCCGAAGCGCTTGCGGGCGGTTTCGCCCGGAGTGATGCCCCACTTGGCGGCGAACAGCCAGATGCCGTAGGCAAAGTGCCAGCAGACGGCGATCATGGCGATGACGTAGACGGCGAGCATCCAAGGGTTGGAGAGCTCATGCTGGACTTTGGCGAACGCGGCGTAGGGGTGCTCCGGCAAGCTGATGCCCATGAAGCGCTGGCGGAGAACGTGCTGGATGATGTAGGCGAAGGCGATGAGGCCGGTGTAGCGCTGGGCGATGTACATCCAGTTGCCGGACCATGGATAGTAGACGATGTTGGATTTTCCGCGAACCCAAATGAACACGCCATACACCGCGTGATAGGCGATGGGAATGAAGATGAATACCCACTCAAGCACGCGAACTACGGGCAGGCTGTTGAGGAATTTGACCTGAGCGCCATAGGCGATCGGCCCTTTGAGCGCTTCGAAGTTGGAGAGCAAATGCTCAATCAGGAAGGCGCCGATGGGAACAATGCCGAGCAGAGAGTGCAGTTTATGCCAGAGGAAGGAGTTTCCCTGGCCGGCGCGCAGCGGAGGGACGCCCTTGTGTACGGTCGGCGTGGATGGATGTTGAGCAGTTGCCATGTGTATTGCAGCTCCTGGGAGGCTTCGGGTCGAGGCTTTTGGCCTCGTGCAGAGGAGACTTATCTTTCAGATGTACCTCCAGCATTATTCGTTTCCGATGTTATGACCGTCAAGGCAGCGGCTGCACGATGTGCGACACGATCCACGCACCGGCCGAAATTCTCAGAGTTGCAAATGACTCAAAAGGGCGACGAGAGCGCGGCCGCGATGACTCAACGAGAGCTTGGTATCAAGATCAATCTCCGCCATGGTGAGGTTCAGCGCGGGCAGGAAGAACAAGGGGTCATATCCGAAGCCGCCGGTGCCTCTTGGGGCATCGAGAATGACGCCTTCGACCGCTCCTTCGGCGGTGTGGACAAAATGGCCGTCGCGCGCGGCCACCAGGACGCAGCGGTAGCGCGCTGTTCGCTGCGATGGGGCGAGCGAACCGAGCCGCTGCAACAGCAGCATGTTGTTCCACACATCGGTATTGTCGTTGGCATCCGGGGAGTCGACGAGGCCGGCATCGGCTGCAAAACGCGCTGAGCGTACACCTGGCTCGCCGCCGAGCGCATCGACTTCAAGACCTGAATCGTCGGCGACGACCAGTTCGCCGGGGGCGAAGCGGGAATAATACGCAGCCTTGATCATCGCATTGGCAGCGAAGGTGAGTCCGTCCTCTTCGGGGGCGCGGATCTCATCAAGACCGGGAAGCGGATCGATCGAAATATCGTAGGTCTCCGCAGCTGTACGGAAATCGCGGAGCTTTCCCTGGCTCGAGGTGGCGACGTACAGACTGAGGCCCATGGAGAAAGTGTAAAGGGCGGGGCCCATCCTCCTGTACGAAGGGAATGGATTTCCCGAACCCCAAGTGCATGCTGCACAATGGACGGGCAGAAAGAAGGACGGGGAGAACGTACATGGGACAAAGCGTGGAGAAGTTTGCCTGGGGGTTGATGTTGGCAGCGTCGGTAGCCATTGCGAAAGGCCAGGTGGCAAGAGGGCCGGTGGAATTGCGCGTGGATGATTTGAAGACGCCCCTCGGAATTGACGATGCTGCGCCGCGATTCTCCTGGCAATTGAATGACCCGACGCGGGGCGCAAGGCAAACGGCTTACGAAGTGGATGTGGCGTCGAGCGAAGAGTTGCTGCGCGCGGGCAAAGCCGATGTTTGGTCAAGCGGGCGCGTTGAGAGCGGTGAATCGTTGAATATTCGATATGAAGGGCCAGCGCTCAAGCCGGCCACACGGTATTTCTGGCGGGCGACGGTATGGGGCGCCGCAGGAAAGTCCTATGCCTCTGCGAGTTCATCGTGGTGGGAAACGGGGCTGATGAGTCAGAGCGACTGGCACGGCTCCTGGATCGGATATGAGACTGCGGAAGAAGCGGCGGTGCGGCATGCCCCAGCTGCGTGGATTACGAGCGCCGATGCAGCGACCCTTGCAGCAGACAAAAGCAAAGAGGAGCGGGTTGCGTATCGCACGACCATCGAGCTGCCCAAGTCCGTGCGGCATGCGACCTTGTATGCGACCGGTGAGGACACGGTTTCGGGCTGGATCAACGGGGCACAGGTGCTGGAAGAGAATCCCTTGCCGCCTTATGGGCAGATGCCGTGGAAGAAGTTTGTCAGCGCGGACGTGACGGCAAAGGTAACCGGCGGCGCAAACTCGATTGCCATCGAAACGTTGCGCTACGTCCCGAACCCCAGCGGTGAACCGGAAGAGGCTCCGCCGATGATCGCCACCCTGGTGGTCGAATATGCCGACGGAACGACTGAAGCGTTTGCGAGCGGCCCATCGTGGAAGAGCGCAGTTCACGCAGCAGACGGCTGGCAGCAGAAAGGATTCGATGACGCGCGTTGGAAGGGGGCTGTGGAATGGACGCAGAAATCCGGCCAGAATGCTCCGCTGGGCCATCCCTGGATTCCCGATTCGGTGAAGGAGCTCCGGCACACGTTCGACGTTGGCAAGGGGGTAAAGTCCGCGCGGCTGTATGCCACCGCGATGGGTGAGTATGAGATGTTCCTGAACGGAAAGCGCGTTGGCGACGAAATCATGGCGCCCGGATGGACCGACTATCGCGAACACGTGATGTACCAGACCTACGATGTAACGGCGCTTCTCGCCGCCGGGAAGAATGCGATTGGCGCGCTGCTGGCGCCGGGCTGGTACGAAACTCCGTTGGAGTGGTTCCAGCAGCCGAACAACTATGGGATTACGCCGCCGGCATTGCGGGCACAGCTCCGCATCGAGCACACCGATGGCAGCGTGGAGTGGGTGACGACAAACGAAGACTGGCAGGCGAGACCTTCCTATATCGTGCATGCCGAGCTGTATGACGGCGAAACGCAGGATGCGCGGCTGAAGCAGCCTGGATGGGACACGGCGCATTTCGATGCGACGGGATGGAGAAAGGCAATCGCAATTGAGCCAAAGGAGGTTCCGATTGAAGCGCAGGCGTATCCGCCGATCCGCGCTGAACGCACCCTGACGGCTATTTCGATGAAGGAACCCAAGCCGGGCGTTTACGTTTACGACTTCGGACAGAACCATGCGGGCGTAGAACGCGTGCGCGTCGAAGGGCCCGCCGGAACGAAGATCAGGCTCCGCTTCGCGGAGATCTTGAACGCAGATGGGACGATCTACACCGAGAACTTGCGCACCGCGAAAGCCACAGACTACTTCACGCTGAGCGGCAGGGGCGTGGAGGAATTTATACCGCAATTCACCTACCACGGCTATCGGTATGCGGAGTTGACAGGCTTGCCCACTGCGCCGGCCAAGGATGCAGTGACAGCTGTGGTGTTCCATACGGACGCGCCTTTCGCGGCACACGTGACCACCGGCAACGACATGATCAACAAGCTGCTGAGCAATATTCTCTGGGGCCAGCGCTCGAATTTCATGAGCGTGCCGACGGATTGCCCGCAGCGCGACGAGCGGCTGGGTTGGATGGCCGATGCGCAAGTCTTCTGGCGGACAGCCAGCTACAACATGAACCTCGCGTCCTTTACGCGCAAGTTTGCCGCAGACATGCGCGGCACGCAGGCGGGTACGCCGTATTTTGGGATCTATGCGCCGGGAACTGCGCAGGAGAATTCAGGACATGGCGCAGGGTGGAGCGATGCGGGCGTCATTATTCCCTGGACCTCGTGGCTGCAAAACGGCGATACCAGCGTGATCGAACAGAACTGGGCGGCGATGGAGAAGTATCTTGGTGCCATCGAAGAGAGCAATCCGGATGGACTATGGAAAGATTCCGGAATTCCATTCGGCGATTGGCTCTCGCCCGAGGGCCGAACGGACCAGGTGCTGATTGCGACCTCGTCATGGGCGTATGACGTGACCCTGATGCGCGAGATGGCCCTGGCGACAGGACGCGAAGCCGATGCTGCGAAGTACCAAGAATTGTTCGACAAGATTCGCGCCGCTTTTCAAAAACAGTTTGTGCATGAAGACGGTTTCGTTGCCGGAGCCGCGGGCGGCCCCTCGCCCTTTGGAGAGCGGACCAAGACGGGCAGTGCAGGCGCCGGTGATACGCAGACTGGCTATGTACTGGCGCTGCATATGAATCTTGTGCCGGAGAGCCTGCGCGCAGCGGTGGCGCAGAAGCTGGTGGACAAGATCGAAGCAAATCACGGGCTGCTGGGAACGGGCTTCCTGGGCACTCCCTATCTGCTTGAAGAGCTGACGAAAACCGGCCATGCGGACGTGGCCTATCATCTGCTGCTCAATACCGCGTATCCATCGTGGGGATACCTTGTGGTTCACGGCGCGACAACGACGTGGGAGCGGTGGAACGGCGACCAGATGAAGAACGATCCGAGCATGAACTCGTACAACCATTACGCGTATGGGGCGGTGGGGGACTGGATTTATCGCTACGTTGCGGGCGTGGATGCGACGCCGCTCGATGCGGGCTTCCATACGGTGGTGCTGCATCCGGTGTTCGATCCGCGCATCGGAAGCGTGGAGTTTACCTACCCGTCTGCTTATGGGGACATTCGCTCGGACTGGACGGTGAAGGGAAATAGCGCGACGTGGCGCGTGACGATTCCGGCGAACACGACCGGGTGGCTGAGCGACGCCGAGGTGAGCCGGTTCCAACTGAAAGGCGCTCCCATGAAGGAGGGCGGCATGGCACACGAAGCCGGGCCGAACGGTGAGAGCGGACAGAAACTCGAATCCGGCACTTACGAATTCACCGCGACATTGAAATAGGCGGTCTTTCGCAGCAACAGTGGCATGAAAGGGAAGGGATGACCTCAGTCATTGCGGGAATCGGGTGGCATGTGGTCGGCGCGAGCATGGCTGCGTCATTTTATGCGCCGATTGAGAAGGTCAGGAGATGGTCGTGGGAGACGACGTGGGCACTGGCGGGTCTGTTCTCGTGGATCCTGCTGCCCATTGGGGTGAGTCTCGTTTTGCTGCCCGACTTTCGGGGCTTTTACGCATCCACGGATCCGCATCTGCTGATGAAGGTGGCGTTATTTGGAGCGATGTGGGGTGTGGGCAATGTGAGCTACGGCTTGACCATGCGGCACCTGGGTATGTCACTCGGGATCGGCGTGGCCATCGGCGTAACGCTGATTGTGGGGACTCTCGTTCCACCTCTCATGCATGGGCAGGGAGCCATGCTGTTCACGACGAAGAGCGGATTGCTGACGATGGCGGGCGTGGTGGTGGCGCTTGTGGGCGTAGCGATTGTGTCGTATGCGGGACACCAGAAGGAAAAGCGACTCGCGGGCGAGATTGCGGAGTTCAACTTGTCGCTGGGTTTGATGCTGGCGGTGTTGTGCGGCATCTTCTCGTCGGGAATGTCGTTTGCGATTGACGCAGCCAAGCCGATGGAGGCAGCGGCGCTGCACCTGGGCGTGAATCCGCTGTATGCGGCCTTGCCCAGTTACGTGTTCATCATGGGCGGAGGCGCGGTTATCAACCTGGGATACTGTTTCATCCGGCTGGCGGCGATGCCGCAATTATCATTGCGCGCGGACCTGGGCCAGCCACGGACGACGTTGATGAAGAATGCTGCCCTGGCATCAGCCGGGGGAATCATGTGGTATCTGCAATTCTTCTTCTACGCGTGGGGCGCATCGAATATTCCACCGCGGTTGTCGTATGTGAACTGGATGCTGCACATGAGCATTTACGTGCTGTGCGGAGGACTGGTGGGGCTGGCGCTGGGCGAATGGTCAGAGGTTGAAGGCAGGCCGATCCGGCTTCTCTGGGCCGGCATTGTTGTGATTATTGTGGCCGCAAACCTGGTGGGTCTTGGAATGGCGTCATAAATGAGACGCCGGGAGCCGGGCACATTCTTCAGCAGACGAGGCGCGCGCGGTTGAGCTTGATGCCATCGAGCCGGCCGAGCAGGGTAACGGCGATGCGGTTGGGATCGAAAAGCCGCTGCGCCATAGCTTGTATCTGTGACCCCTCCACCGAGTCGATGCGGGAGATGATTTCCTCCACCGTAAAGAACTGCTGGAAATACATCTCCTGGCGGGCGAGGTTGGCCATGCGCGAATTGGAACTCTCCAGGCCCATGAGGATGTTTCCCTTCAACTGATCTTTGGCGCGGGTCAGTTCCTCATCGCTGAGAGGCGAGTCTTTGAGGTTGCGGAACTCGGCGAGGATGAGGCTGATGACCTCGAGAGCCTTGCCTGCCGAGGTTCCGGCATAGACGCACAAGGTGCCGGTGTCGCGATACGGATTGAGGTCAGAGTAGATGGAGTAGGCCATTCCGCGTTCTTCGCGAATGGTCTGGAAGAGGCGCGAACTCATGCCGCCGCCGAGCACGGTATTGAGGATCAGCGTAGTGTAGCGGTTGTCGTCGGTGATGGGCGGGGCCGGAACGCCAAGGCAAATCTGGACCTGTTCGAGCGCCTTTTTGTTGCGGAGCAGAATGCGTGCGCTGGCTTCGGGGGCGAGCTCGTCGCGAGTGGACTCGCCCAACTTGAGGGAAGAGAACTTCTGCTGAATGGACTCGACGAACTGGTCGTGTTCGAGATTACCGGCGGCCGAGAAGACCATGTTGCTGCCGTGGAAGCGGTCGTTGTGATAGGCGAAAAGCTTTTCCTGGTCGAGCTTGCCGACCGTGGCCGAGGTGCCGAGAATGGGCTTGCCGAGGGGATGATCCTTCCAGAAATTTTGCGTGAAGAGCTCGTGCACGAGGACGTCGGGATTATCTTCGTCGATCTTGATTTCCTCAAGAATTACGCCGCGTTCGCGTTCAATCTCAGGCGAGGCAAAGATGGGGTTGAGCACCAGGTCCGCAAGCACATCGAGCGCGACCGGGACGTGCTCGGCGAGCGATTTGACGTTGAAGCAAATGGTTTCCTTGCCGGTGAAGGCGTCGAGATTGCCTCCGATCGAATCCATTTCGCGGGCGATGTGCTGAGCAGAACGCGAGCGCGTGCCCTTGAAGAGCATGTGCTCGACGAAATGAGATATGCCGTTGGTCTCGGCAGGTTCGCAGCGGGAGCCGGACTTGATCCATACGCCCATGGCCACGGAGCGAAGGTGCTCCATGCGCTCGGTCAGCACGATCAGGCCGTTCGGCAGTACAGTCCTGCGAAGATTTCGCTCAGTGCCCATCGTCACCTATTTGATTCGATTGCAGGCCTTCGAGACTCATCCGGCCTGTCGCCAATTTGAGTTTCAAACAAAACAGAAGCGTAAGGAGGCTGGCTGCGGCTGCAGGGATAAAAGAAATGCTCTATGCTGGGCCCAGCCATGAATGCGCGATCCAGCCAACTTGTACGATTAGATACCAACTGTGCGGGAGATGGAAGCCTGAGGCCGATTTTCGGCCTCGGGACGGCGGAGTTGGGCGCAGTTATGGAGCATCTTGGCGAGCCGATATGGCGTGGTCGCCAGATTGCAGAAGCTATTTATTTGCAAAAGGTTAGAGAAATTCGCGAAATTACGACTTTATCTAAACCCTTGCGCAGGAAGCTGGCTGAGGCCTGGCACGTGGGCCGACCGCGCATTGCCCAGGCATTCATCTCGGAAGATGGGACGGAGCGTTACCTCGTGGAAGGGCAGGTCTCCAGCGATGCTGCCGGTTACGGCACGGTCGAGACGGTATGGATGCCGGAGGGAGATGACGGCGAAACGGGCGACGGGAGCGAGGCGGGTGTGGAAGGACCGTCCGAAGCAGGTGGGGGCCAGGGCTGGAAGCGCGCGACGATTTGCGTTTCAAGCCAGGTGGGATGCGCGGTCAACTGCCAATTCTGCCTTACGGCAAAGCTGGGCCTGCAGCGGAACCTGACGGCGGGTGAAATCGCCGGGCAGGTGATCGCTGTGATGGATCGCCAGCGCGTGGAAGTGGGCCGAGACCGCGTGAACCTGGTGTTCATGGGGATGGGCGAGCCCCTGCTGAATTACGAGAGCTGGATGGCTGCGGTGCGGCTGCTGGTAGAGGAAGCGGGACTGAGCCCGCAGCGCATGACGGTTTCCACCTCGGGGATTGTGCCGGGAATTGAGCGGCTTGCCGAGGAGCCGCCGGAGATTCGTCCGAAGCTTGCAATCAGCCTCAATGCTCCCAATGACGAAGTGCGCAGCGAGGTGATGCCGGTGAATCGAAAATGGCCTATTGCGGCGGTGGTGAACGCGGTGAGGCAGCTACGGCTTAGGCCCAGAGAGCGGGTCACATTTGAATACGTGCTGCTGGGTGGGGTGACAGATCGGCCGCAGCATGCCCGCGAGGTGGCGCAGCTGGTGCGGCGAACCGGACTGCCGGCGAAAGTCAACCTGATCGCGTGGAATCCGGGGCCGGGAATCGACTATGAGATGCCGAAGGTGGAAGCGGTGGAGAGTTTTCGGCGGTCGCTGGAGGCGGAGGGCGTGCCGGTCTACGTGCGCAAGCCGCGGGGGCGCGACATCTTTGCGGCGTGCGGGCAATTGAAGCGGACGGTGGAAGGAGCCTGAAGGCGCTCTAGGAAGGGTCGGGTCTCGATCCGAGGCGAATGGAAATCGTGGCTGGCTTTTTCATGAAGACCACGCCAGTGAGCAAAATGATCATGAGGCCGGCGCCGGCGACGAGGATCCACGAGATGACGTTTGCGAAGAGCGCCCAGTCGTGCACGAAGGCATTTTGCGGCGCACCGGGGTCATAGACGACCGGAACGACCTGACCGGGATTGAAGCTGCGGATGAGACAGAAAGAGCTCCTGCCCCCGCAGAGAAGAATGTAATCTTCGCGGAAAACATGGGGTACGCCGTCGGAGGTGGAGAACTGGATCGACGGGGTGGACGTGCGGCTTGCGTCCAGGACTGTGCCTTCGGTCTCGGCCCACAAGAATCCGGTGAGAGCATAGCGCGCGAAGCCGATTTCGATCGCCAGGTAGAGGATTGCGCATGCGACTAGAACCGTGCCGCAGAGGAGCGCGACACCGCGTTTGTTTGGAGTTCGCTGTGAGACTCCATCGCGCGCTTCCACTCTCAGGTTGGCGTTGAAGCGGATCGGCATTTCCACCTCTCACCCTGATGGTAGTTGCGGTTGGCTGTCGCGCTGCAGAATTGGGCCTGCAGTGGAGTTCCAAAGGTACCGCCGGAGAGCATGGTTCCCGGGAATGATGCTGGTTGTCGCAAGCTGCGGCGGGAGGGCCGTGGGCCAGCTCAGTTCCGGCGGCGCCGCAGGAAGAAAAGCAGGGCGAGGCCAACGATCGCGATTACGCCACCACGATAAGCCCACTGAATCTGGCCGGTCATGAAGCTGCCGGGCAGCACGTTGATTCCCTGAAGAATCCAGATCGCACCCAGGAAGACGAGCAGAATGGCCAGTATGCGAGCAACGAACTTAACGTGTCGATTCATCAGCTTCTCGGGGACGGGGGCTGGCGGGCGACTTCTGATACAAAAACTCCTCTCAGGATTTTCGGGCTACCGCTTGCGAGGAGTGGCTTGCCCAAGTTCCAGTAAGGCGGCGGTGACTCGGGCCGAGTTGTGGCGCACGACATTTTCTTCACTTGCAAAGTCGCCCGTAATGCAGCGGACGCCCAAGGCTTCGATGCGTTCGATATCGGCTCGAATGGGGGCGGCGCGTTCGGCGGCGTAGCGCGCGATGGTTTCGGGGGAAAAGGGCGCGGTATTCACGATCGCATAGTCGAAAATGGGCGCGCGCGTGTGTTCGTAGATGCGCTCAATGTGTTCCGAGGCAGTGAGCCCCAGGCTCTCGTTGGCCTGAGACATGAGGTTGCAGATGTAGACCCTGACACCGCGAGCGTCGGCGAGGGCCGAAGGGATACCCTTCACGAGAAGGTTGGTGATCAGGGACGTATAGAGCGAACCGGGCCCAACCGAGATGAGGTCTGCGCGTTCGATGGCCTCTAGAGTTTCCGGCAACGCCGCAGCATCGGGCGGAACGAGCATCAGTTCCTCGATCCGTTTGCGGCTGGCGGTGATATTGGTCTCTCCGCGGACCAGAGAACCGTCTTCCATGCGCGCGATCAGCGTGGCGTTGGCGGTGGTGACGGGATAGATGCTGCCGCGTGTGGCGAGAATTCTCGATGCGATCTGGATCGCATGGGCAAAGTCTCCGGTGATCTCAGTGAGCGCGGCGACAAAAAGATTGCCGAAACTGTGCCCTCCGATTCCGTTCCCGCCACGGAAGCGGTGAGTAAACAGCCGGACGAGAAGATCTTCCTCCTCACTGAGGGCGACCATGCAGTTGCGCAGGTCGCCGGGAGGCAGGATATTGAGGTCCTTGCGCAACCGGCCGGAGGATCCTCCATCGTCGGTTACTGTAACGACTGCAGCAAGTTCGGCGACCGGCACTGGGTCTGGGTTGGGCTGCCCGGGGATGCTGACATGGCGGCGAAGACCTCGCAAAAGGGTGGAGAGCCCGGTGCCTCCGCCGATAGCAACGACATGAAGAGGCCGCGCTGGCGTCCCAGATGCTTTGGTTGGTGTTTTGGAACGAGCCGAATTGGACCGTGAGTGGGTTGTGGTAGCAGATTTCACAATAAGCTTCGTTGCCGGACTTTCACATCAAGCCAAAGGCCCTATGGAATCTCAGGATACAGCAATTCCGTAAAGCGGGGATCGTCCACCATGCTTTGAAAGTCGTTGTCGGAACGGGCCTGAAGGCGGTTCTTGGGGTTCAACTCGATGGCTTTGGCGAGGTTGTCGAGACAGCTTTGGACGCGTCCGGTGATGGAATCGAGGACCGCCAGGCCGTAATAGGCATAGTCGGCCTGCGGATGGTCGGTAAGAATGCTTCTTAACTCGCTGGCAGACTCCTCAAAGTAGCCGGCATTGAGCTGCGACACCGCATAATCGAACCGCTCCTCTGGAGTGAGAAACTTGAGGCCTGTTTTCTCCATTTGGCGCCGGCAGGTCTGTATGTACATACGGCAGCGTTCGATGATCTCGAATGGCGCCGTTGGGAGCAGCTTTTCAAAAGCGGCGAGAGCCTTCTCATATTTGGCTTGCTGAACCAGTTGCACCGCGGCCTGGTAATGCTGAAAGGCCTGGGTTGTTGCAGCAGAAGAGCGGCCGCCCGAATTACTCGTGAGCGGGGGAGCCTTTTTGCGGCCTGCTGCCGCCGGACGTGCCTCTTGCATCATAGTTTTGCCATCTGCGCATCGGCAACGTTGGCTTGGACGGATTCATCCAGGGACCACACGTTTTCGAATCACGCTACTTGAGCCACTGTTATACCCACAACCCCGGTCTACGTCAATGGGCGCGTCACCGGGAAGCAGATCAGTGTTGCTTATCATGCAACAGGCTGCGGTAAATTGCAGGATTCAATTCAGGATCGTTATACATCTTCAACTGGCGGTAGATTTTGAATCGGCGCGTTCCATCGAGCGTTTCGCGCCACAGCGCATCGAGGCAGCCGGCAAGGTCAGAGCGTTGCACCTGTAAAATCTCAAGCCGGCTGTGATTTCGCTCCGAGTGGCCTGGAGGAGCGTCGGTTCGCTCGGCTTCATCGCGGGTATGGAAGATCTTGAGCGCGAGGATGGACAGGCGGTCAATCATCAGACCGGGCGACTCGGAGTGGAGCGGGGCATCGGGATCAGGCAGCAACTGCGGCTCGAGATAATCGAGCAGGGCCTGATCCAGTTGTTCGGTCAAGTCGTTGCGAAGCTGATTGGTCCGATCAATGCGGCGCTTTGCATCGGCAAGAACCGAATCGGCAACTCCCGGTTTCCTCGCTTCGTCTTCGATGTGCCAGAGGTCGAAATTGGTGCGGTGATGGCCGGCAATGCGGGCGAGCCAGTCATTCGACTGGGAGACGAGCGGCGCAGGCGGATCACAATGCCACGTCCGCGTGAGTTCGTCATGCAGGTTCACGATTGTGTCGGCTGACACCATAGGATCAGTGTGCGTCTGCATCAGGTTCGGTCCGCGGATTGCTTGGAAAGACGGCCTCGCAGAATCTGACCGATGAGAAGGCCCTGTGTCCAGCATAACAAGTGGCGAGGGGCAGGGTCTGCGGGCGCAACATTGCCATGCGCAGAAAACGTCGACGCGTGTGGTAGAACTATCCTCAACTTGGGCCAACTTACGGGGGTGAGATGGCAGACGCGACCCAGCGCATACTATGCATCTCGAGCTATGAGAAAGGTCAGGGATTTCTGCGCCAGTGCGCGGGCTTGGGCGTACGCCCGACGCTTCTCACCGTGGAGAAACTGCGCAACGCAGACTGGCCGCGCGACATCCTCGAAGATCTGGTGACGATGCCCGAGGGCCTGAGCCGCGAGCAGATTCTCAATACGGTGTCCTGGATGGCGCGGGGGCGCAAGTTCGAGCGCGTTGCGGCGCTGGATGAATTCGACCAGGAGACGGCGGCGGCGGTCAGGGAGCACATGCGACTGCCGGGCATGAATCTGAGCACGGCGACGAAGTACCGAGACAAGCTTGCCATGCGAACGAGTGCACGTAACGCCGGCTTTGTGGTTCCGGAGTTCTGCGGGGTCTTCAACTACGACGATTTGCGCGACTACATGCAGCGCGTGCCGGCTCCGTGGCTGCTGAAGCCGCGCGCAGAAGCCTCGGCGCTGGGAATCCGCAAGATCCACGAGCCGGAGCAGCTTTGGCGGACGCTTGATGAACTGGGCGACGAACAGAGTCGTTTTCTGCTCGAACAATTTGTGCCCGGCGATATTTTTCACGTTGACTCGATCGTGCACCGGGGCAAGGTGCTGTTCTCTGCCGCGCATCAGTACGGGCGGCCACCCATGCAGGTGATGCACGAGGGAGGCGTGTTCACCACGCGCACCGTGGACCGCACCAGCCGGGACTGGAAGGAACTGACTGAGCTGAATGTCAGACTGGCACCCTCACTGGGCATGCTGGAGGGGGTCACGCACGCGGAATACATCAGGGCGCATGCCGATGGGCGCTTCTACTTCCTTGAGATTGCGGGCCGCGTAGGCGGGGCGTTCATCTCTGACCTGGTGGAGACCGCAACCGGAGTGAACCTGTGGCGGGAGTGGGCAAAGCTGGAAGTGGCGGCTCTGCGCGGGGAGGAGTATGCGCTGCCTGAGACGAGGGCGAGTTATGCCGGCAGCGTGCTGTGCCTGGCGAAGACGGCCGAACCGGATACCAGCGAGTTCGATGCGCCGGAGATCGTAATCCGGATGAAGAAGCACCATCATGCGGGGCTGATCGTGTGTTCAGACGATCCGAAGCGGGTGAAGGAATTGCTGGAGCAGTACAGCGCGGCCTTTGCGGAACGCTTCCTGGCCCAGATGCCCGCTCCGCTGAAGCCGACTGCCTGAGCACCATCCGTCGTGTGATGACATCTGAAGCGTTGAGAGGCGCGAATTCGATGGACATGGAGAATCGCATCGGAAAAGAAACCACAGCCAACCCGCCGTGCGGCCCAAACACGGCCTCTCGCCCGCGCGCAACCGGGAAAATCTGGACAGGTCGCGTGCTCAGCACTCTTGCCGTGGCGTTTCTGCTGTTTGACGCGGTTGGCAAGCTGATGATGCCGTCCTTTGTTGTCGAGGCATTCAACCGACTTGGCGTTCCCCTGAGCCTCAGCGTGGAAATCGGCGTGCTGCTGACAATCTGCACGCTCGCCTACGCCATTCCGCGGACTGCGCTACTGGGCGCGATTCTGCTCACGGGATTTCTCGGCGGGGCGGTCGCAATCCAGATGCGCGCCGGCAGCCCAACATTTGAGACTGTCTTCCCGGTTCTGTTTGCCGTGCTGCTGTGGGCCGGAATCCTGTTGCGCGAGGATCGGCTGCGCTGCCTGTTCCCTCTGCGGCGCATGCGGTGATTCCTTTCAAGGCTGCGCAGGGCGCGAGACGGTCGTATAACCTCATCGAGAGGAGGCACGATGCCCGCGATCGAACTGCCCAAACAGGCCAGGGCTGATGCCATTGCTTCAATCAAGCGCTACTTTCAGGATGAGCTGCGGGAACCTATCGGCGAAATGCCCGCGGGGCTGCTGCTCGATTTTTTCGTGGAAGAGATCGGACCGGCGATTTACAACAAGGCGATTGCCGATGCCCAGGCCCGCATGGTTTCGCGCGTGTCGGATCTGAATGGAGAATTGTTTGCAGATGAGTTCCAATACTGGCCGCGGATCGATGCAAAACGAAAGATGCGGCGCTGAAGCTGGAGCGTGCGTTGTTTCATGGACGTGGAGAGCCTTTCTGTGATCACCAAGTCCCGATCTGGTCCGATGTTGCGTGGCGCGTTGATCGCCGGGATGGTCGCATGCTGCGCCGGCACGGTTCCCGGGCAGGCGCCGCCTGCGGCGCAAAGTGGCGCTGCCGCGCTGCCATCGTTCGCCGTGGCGGTCATCAAACCGGGCAAGCCTGACAGTACCGGATTCGCCTGGCGCAACACGCCCGACGGCATCTCATTCACCGGCATGCCCATGCAGCAGATACTTTGCGCGGCGTTCAACCTCGAAGACGATCGCGTTGTCGGGCTGCCGGCCTGGATCAGGGAGCAGCGCTTCGACATCGAGGCCAGGGTTGACCCGGCCGACCTGCCTCAATACAAGGACCTGAACTACCACCAGCGTTATGCAATGATCGTCCCTGTTCTCAGCGATCGCTTCAACCTCAAGTTCCATCACGAATCCCGCGTGCTGCCGGTCTATGTGCTGACGATTGCAAAAGGAGGATCGAAGCTGACCGGAACCAAGGCCGGGCCGGACGGGAAAGAGAAGGACAGCGGCTGGTCGATGGGCAACGGACAGATGGACGCCCATGCGACGACGATCGAGTCTCTGATTCAAGCGCTTTCGCCGCAGGTGGGGCACACAATCCTGGACAAGACGGGACTCACGGGCCACTACGACTTCAAGCTGCGATGGACGCCGGACGATGCGCCGCCGATGTCAGGCGCCGACGGGACGAACGCGCCGGGTTCGGATGCTTCCGCGCCGCCGCTCTTTACCGCTCTCCAGGAACAACTTGGCCTGAAACTCGAATCACGGAAAGAGCCGGTCGACGTGATCGTGATCGATCATATCGAGAAGCCTTCGCCGAATTGAGCGGGCGGAGCATGGAGCGATCCGCGCGCGGCTGATGAAGGCGCGGAGATTGCCGGTTTTTCTGCCGGCCTGAAGGGCGGAGTCTTGACTCCGCTTTTGGGACGGGTTAGGTTGGGGGTACACGGGAAAGGAGGATGATCCAGCCTATGAAGATTGATTTACCAAGTTGTACCCTACGTGAGGTGACTGAGGCCTAGGGCATCGCGCCCCAGTCCACAGTACGCCCCGGCGGCGAAGCATTACCGGCCGGGTCACTGGCACTCGCGGCAGCGCGATGGCCTTAGTCCAATCCCAACAGATCACCGGCAACGGCCTGGGAGCGATCCCGGGCCGTTGTTGCGTCTGGGGGCGTAAGACGGGCGAAGACCCGTGGCCACCCCCCCCCCGGGGGTCCCGGACGCAAATTACTCTTGGAAAACGGTTTAGCCTCTGGCCCTGGCCGCAAATTATTCCTGGGAATGGACTTATGGGCAAATATTTGCAGGGCAAGGAGTTAGAGGGGCGTTCGGGTCTGACTTCTCAAGGAGCGTTCGGATGATGCGCGGCCTGGGCCGTGCCGGAAACAGGAAGAGGGTGTCTGCTCAAGCAGAACACCCTCCAGTTCTATTGTGCGCGCTTTGGCGGAAAAAGAGGCAAGGGGAAGAAGGGCGAGTCCGGTTTGTTCCAATCCTTCGCACAAGGACGGCGCGGAGGATGGGCAGCCGGCTAATTGTTCTTCACTTCCGATTCGAGAATTGAGATGCGCTGAATCAGGATGCGCCTGAGATTCTCCATCGATTGGGTTGGATTTGGATCGGACTCTAATCGGAGCAGGGCTGCTCGAAGATTCGCCAGCAGGTCAAACGGCGGTAAGTCTTTGGGAGCCCGGAAAAACATAAAACAGAACCCATTCACTTGATAGC
>DATKPJ010000157.1:0-10553 GCA_035524195.1 Occallatibacter sp. | reverse complement strand
CCCGCGCCGATCTCGAGCGTCCGCGCCGGCCGAACCCGGCCCGCGGCGACGAACTCAACCAGCAGCGGCTCCGGCTCCCCCGTGTCCCAGGGAAGCGCTCCTGCAGCGTAGCTCTCATCCCAGCACCGATGCGCCATCACTTCGAGTGTAGCGCCCACCGCTCACAACCGACCTGCGGGAATCGAGTTGCCGAGCTACTTGAATTCCGATACTTGGGCACATCCAGACGAGCGAAATCCCAAAGATCCACGCGCGACATATATGGGTCAGTGATCTCAGACTGGCGCTGGCCGGGACTGCGGTGAAGCTTGGGATCGAGAACATCGACCTGAGTTCGCTGGAACGGGCCGAACCGCGCCGATTGACACAACTGGCCGGCCGGGTTGCATTCGAACTCGGATTCGCGGGGGTCTTCTATCACTCCCGCTACGGCCACTCGATTGAGAACTGGGCAATCTTCGAAGACTGGCCCATGCAGGATCGATTCCCCATTCATCAGCCGAACTCGCGGAAAGTGGCTGAAGACGATCCGGACTTGCTCGAAGCCTTGCGAATCCTTGGCTGGTGATCGGCGACTGAAAAGTCTCGTCTCAAATGCGGTTTACGCACGCCGCCTGCAATGAGTCGATCGAGCGATTCCTCAAGGTGTCTAAGGAGTCAATCGCACGTCTGACGTCTCGGAGTGTAGCAACCGGCCGCAACCGTTTCCCACACCTCAACAAATCGCGCCTATGTAGTAGCAACCTCCTGAAGCTGTGCACCATACCTTGTTCCCGATGCGTGTGATCGAATCTCGTGTTCCGTTTCTTCACGGCAAAGTTGGGCCAATGTACACAATATTGTGAGAGCGGCCGAGGTGCCCAGCAGCAGAACCAGTGAGTGTCGTACCAGCAGAACGCCCGCAGAGGCTCCGGCGAACATCATTAGAATTGAGCCGATGCGTCTTCGCCATCTTAGATTGCTGCCTCGTGTGAATGAAAAGTCGAAACCGATTGCCGCTACTGTAAGAGTAAGCACCGTCGTTGTCAGCTCTGGCACCGCGAGCCGCCTGATCGTTCCGTTGCGCATTCCCATTCCCAACGCGGTTACGGCGATGATCCCGTAAAGTGCAATGGAAATATTCTGTCCTCCCTGAGGTGCAAAATGCCATGACAATCCCAATGCGCCGAGCAGAAGTAGGGCCTCGAATGCCAACATAGCCGCAAACCAAAGGTTCCGGCGTCTCTTTCCAAGCCACGAATCGAGCCTTCCGGCCAGAAATCCCCCGAGGAGGGCAAAGCCAAGTGCAGTCGCGGATCGCCCGATCGACAATCCTGGAACGCCACCGAATGCAAAACCGAGAAAGACGATGTTGCCAGTCATGTTGGCAGTGAATACACGTCCCATCGCGAGGTAGCTGCCGGCGTCGATCAACCCAGTCACGAAAGTCAGGCAGTAGAGAGAAGCGTGCAGAACGCGCTCGCTGTTGGTGAGTGAGTTCATCAGATTTTCGCCTCAGAATTTGTAGCCAGCCCAAACGGCCCAGTAGTTCAAGTTTCGTGTGCCGGTTGATCCCGTCCAGTTCATGATTTTCGGCTCATCTCGGAGTGCTGATAACTCTTGAAAACGAATTCGATGCTGTAACCATCGGGGTCGAATACATTGGCAGCGTAGTAGCGCGGGTCATAGTAAAGTCGCGCAGAGGGCGCCCCGTTGTCCGTGGCCCCCACTGCGATGGCAGCAGCGTAAGCGGCGTCAACTTGATGCCGGCTATTGGCCACAAAGCCAAGGTGTGCGGCGCGACTGTCAGCGGGGCCTTCACGAAGCCAGAGAAACAGGCGGCCGTTTGCACCAAAGCCCTGGAGATCCGGGTGTCCCGGCGGCCCATCCTTACCATTAAAATCAACACGCTCATGGATGCCAAGGGGTGCCAATACTGCTTCGTAAAACCTGATCGAGCGCTTCATATTGCTCACCGTTAGAAAAACGTGGTCTAGCATACCGCTCCTTTTGGTTAGTTCACTGAACGAGTGTTGTCTTGCATCGTGGCACCCTCAACCACTGCTGCGACCGCCTTAGGATGAGAAACATAGACTGCGTGGCTCGCGCCAGTTATTTCGATTGTGTGACTGCCCGCTCGCTTCGCATACCACCGTTCGAGCTCCGGGTTGATGGTTCGATCCGCGCCCGCTACTACCATCCAGCTTGGTTTGGTCCTCCACGCAGCCTGGGTGATCACGGCCTTGAAGTTGTCGGCGAAGTTTAGCACTTGCGATCGAGCCATAAATGCGGCTTCAACGACGGGAACATCGGCTGCGAAATACTCGCGGAATTGAACCGGATCAAGGAAAGTGAAGCCGTCTCGCGTCTTCTTAATAGCGGCGGATCTACTGAGATCGCTTGGAAACCGCTTTCCATCTTCTGCCTCGCTTTCCCCAGCATCGGGCATATGAGCTGCGATATACACCAGCCCCACAACCGATGGATCATTTCCCGCTTCGGTTATGACAGCGCCACCATAGCTATGAGCGACAAGAATACATGGCCCATCCTGCTGCTCAATGTCGCGCTTTGTTGCCTCGACATCGTCTTCAAAGGAGGTTTCTGGCTCCTGCACGATGCTGACGTTATAGCCATGCGTAGTGAGAATGTCGTAAACGCCCTTCCAGCCTGAGCCATCGGCCCAAGCGCCGTGAACTAATACAACGTTGCGCACACGATGATCGTCGTTCTGCGCAGCCAGCGGACCAGAGCGAAAGACTAGCAAGACCATGCAGAGGAATACGTACATCATCGTTCGTGGTTGAGAGCATTCCGAAAAAGCATTCATTGTCATCTCCTTATTTGAAGAGGAATCTGTGCAAACTTGACTCCCGTTCAGAAACGGCTTCTTCCTACATGACCGTCAGATCTGGCTGATCCAGGGCAAATAACGTGACTCATTTTCTCTTGCTTGCATAAGCGGCAAAGGAGCGATTCCGAACAGCTCACATACCCTCGCAATTGTTTCCGAGTCTCCCCGCTGGGCAGCCTGCTCCAGGCACCGGATCGCAGGATGGAGAATTTTATTCGCTATTCCCCGCATGAGCAGCCGGATCGCCTGCTGTTGGTCTGGTGTGAGGGTACGCAGCCTATGCCGAGACCGCCTTAATTCGCTCTGTACAGTGACATCTATCTTTGTCAGCAATCCGCGGATCGCGGGCGTCACATCAATTGCCATTGCACGCTGGTGATAGCTAATCGTTTCCTGAACTACGATCATCTGGCCTTTTCCACCTCACGGTTGATTCTTTGCGGTGCAGCGAGAAGATGGTTAGGGTGTGTTCTTTTTGCTTCTGTGCTCTGAATGACTCGTTTCACGACTCGCAGATTTCGTAGTCTTCTAACGTGGTGTTCCATGGTGCTTGGTGGGGAACAACAGAGACCTCCAGATGCTGCGAGTCGTGTATCCACACATCAAACTTCTCGACGTTCTCAACGCTCATCGGTACAACTGGCTCATCCTTCATGCCCGACCTCCATGACAGTTGAATTCCTCGTTTGATCGCTTGAAAAACAGAACTATCGAGAATCGAGATCTTCAAGACTGCCGTTGCCTTTCGCTCTTGATTCAGGCAACGCCGGTGCCAAACTGTCCAATCGGCTAAATGATTGATTTGTCAGCTTAAGGATTGAAGGGCGTCGTCGATCGAAGGTGTCGAAGTCGAAAATGTCGAATAGTGTCGAGACTCCGATCGTTCGAGTATGGGGATGAAGGGCGCCGGACAGCGCTCTTGGCGTCACGAACCTTGCCGCGCAGGTTGAGAGTTACTCTTTTTTGAGAGGGCCGCAGAAAAAGTCATTCAGGGGTCTTGGATTGAAGCATGAACTCGACGATTTCGGCCGTGGTTGCGATGGCGGTGGCATAGTGGGGAAGGCTGACGTTGAGAGCCGCGCCCATAGCTTCATCGGAGTAGTCGGCCGTTGCGTCTTTCACTACGATGGCCTCGTAGCCAAGCTCGGCTGCGTAGCGAACTGTGGCCTCGACGCAAGTGTGTGCAATGAGGCCGATAACGATGAGCTGGTGGATACCGTGCTTTTTGAGGAGCAGATCGAGATCGGTATTAGCGAAGCCGCTCGAACACCAATGCTCCTGGGCCACGATATCGCCAGATTGAGGGATGAATTCCGCGCGAATCTCGCCGCCCCAAGTGCCCTCCTCAAACGTTTTGCGTGACCACGCGGCCTTTTGGATAGGTGCGATGTACTTCCAGGTCTCGTAGTCGCCGGGACGGTAACGATGATGCAGGGCATAGAAAATGCGCAGGTTCGCCTGGCGCGCGGCCGTGAGAACCTGCAGCATGTTTGGTACGCAGCGGTTGGCATCGGCAACTGCTTTCAGCCGATCCCATACCTTGCCGCCTTCCGAGATGAAGTCATTGTAAGGGTCGATGACGAGAAGGGCGGTGATCCCCTTGTCGAAAGTCAGATCTGTCATGTTCTTTTCTCCGGTGTGTCGTTCGCGCTTGGGTCATTCCTTCATCAGCCGAGGACCACCCGACCTTGAGTATTCTTCTGTGTAGATTCCGTTTCCGCAAATCGAATCAGCAGTCCGAAATTACTTCCGCGTTAAGGCATGTCGTTCGATGCTCTTCGCGAACAGCGGCGTCTCCTGCCGGTTATGAGCCTCCGAGATGGGTCTACGGGCAGCTCTGAAGACCTCAAATGGGATACCCTGCCTCCCGAGGAACTCCAAAAGTTCGGTCGTAGCAGAGGAGTGTATTGAATTTGTGAACTCGCAGTGCCGGTCGTCGATCTTCTTAACGCTCAATTCCCAGATCACCGCGATCTTTGTGCGGCCTGCAGGAGCGAACACGTCTGAATTTGAAACCAGCCTGAGGTGATCAGGTTCGGCGATATCTGCGAGGTAGTGCTGAATCATGAGGCTTCCTCCTATCACTTCGACATTGATTGACATGCGACGTCCATCAGGTGCCGTGGTTGCTCCGGCGGAGAAGTGTGCCGGAGAGCAAGCCTGGTACTCGGACTCGGGCAGTGTGAAACACCATGAAGGAATATCCACCTTCTCGATCGGTGCATTGATTGTTGCTGAAAAGCTCGATTCGACGAGAGTATCGACGTCGACGCTCTCACCTACTTCAGGCATAGACACAGCCGCGTTTGCCATAAGTCCTCCCAATTGATCCCTTTCCGAAGAACTCTTTGTTGAGTCTTCTGCTCGTCCTACTGTTTGCGTTTGCGAGAGGGCGACGAATCCACGCATGCCGCCCAACCCATCCCCCATCGTTGCTCGAGAAATGTGCGATGGGCCTGCTCCCTACGCTCCTTCGACGATTCGAAAGTCGCGTTCCACGCCAGAGCCGAGTGCCTGTAATGCCTGTTGGTAAGCCTCGCTTTTGCGAGCTGCGAGGGCGATCTCATAGTCGTCGAATTCGACAAGAATCGTCCGTTGCTGGAGACCGGCTTCGTGGGCCTGAACCTGGCTCATCGATCTCGTCAAAAAGCGCCCGCCGAAGGATTCAAGCGCCGGCAGTGCCAACGCACCGTAGGCCTTCAGCGCCGACTCATCAGCGATCGACCGGTATGTGATGACCCAATAACCCTTTTTCATGATGTCTTCTCCTCAATGCAAATGGGTGTTCCTTTTGATCGAAATTGGCAAGCTCGGAGGTCAGGTGCGAAGAATGGGAGCTCCGAATGGAGCACCCGTCGCCCCGCCGTCGACGATGAGCTCGACCGCGTTGATGTACGACGAATCGTCCGAGGCGAGAAAAAGCACAGCCTTGGCAAGCTCTTCCGGTTGTCCCCACCGGCCTAAGGGAATCACAGAGGAGTAGTAGTCAGTCTCCCTGGCCGATTCATCAACAGAGGCGTTCGCGCGCGGCCCGCGCTTCCACATGGGCGTCTTTGTCCATCCGGGCGCGACCACATTTACGCGGATTTTGCGCGGCGCAAGTTCGGCGGCAATCACGCGCGCCAACGAGACGACGCCTCCCTTCGTGGCTGCGTATGCGGCTAGGCCGGCTTGTCCCATATAGTTGTGCACTGACCCGCTGAAGATGATGCTGCCGTTGTCGTTTAGTAGCGAATCGGCGGAATTAACGGTAAAGAAGGCACCGTTGAGGTTGGTGTGGACGATATTCTCAAAGGCCGCTTCGTCCGTCGCACCGGTTGGCGTTCTGCCTGCAATCCCGGCATTGGCAAAAATAATGTCCAGCTTGCCAAAGTCATTGGCAAGATCCGCGAAGAGCCGCTTGCGGTCTTCCGCCACAGTTATGTCGGCGCGATAGCCGTGCGCTTTCGGTCCCAGTTCGGCGACTGCCTCGTCGAGTGTTTCTTGGTCCCTGCCCGTAATGGCGACCTCGGCGCCTTCCGCGATGAATAGGTGTGCTGTGGCTAGACCGATGCCGCTGTTGCCTCCGGTAATGAGAGCTTTTTTGCCTGCGAGTTTCATATTGTCTCCTTTATGGCCATTCATCAATCCCTTTTATCGAAGGAAAAGTCGAGCGATGAAACGGTGTGCGGGCTGGTTCCCCGTGATCACGATTGCGGTTTGCGATCGAGGAAGGTTCATTCAGCTCCGATTGACTGTTTCATCACTCACATCTGCTTCGGGCGACAGGCTAACTGGATTCTGGCTACCCACTTGATGAAATCGAGACGTCGTGTTGATTTCGTCAGGATCTAGCTTGGCTTCGAAGGTGGTTGTTTTCCGGTTGCGTCCTTGATCCCCTCTCCAGTCTTCCCAGACGCCTTCTTGACGCCCTTTGCGGTGTCCTTGGCAACCACTTTGGTCCCGTGGCCGGCAAGCTTGGCACCAGACTTCGTCTCGTGTCCCACTTTCTTTCCGACTTGTTTGACGACATGCCCAGTCTTGTCTGCGCCCTTGTTCACGTCGTGAGCGACATCCTGACCAAGCGCCATTCCTGCGCAGAGAACCGCCATCGCTGGAATTCCTGCAATTCTAAGAGTTCTCATCTTGTCTCCTTTTCAACTACTGTTTTGATTGCGCGCCTCATAAGAGGAGTAAGCCGTCATTCCCGCTCACACTAAAGCGTTGGCAAGCGAAGGTGCTGGTGTTCCATTCAAGACCGCATCGATGTTATCCAGTGCGACCATGCCCATGTTGGTCCTGCTCTCAATCGTCGCTGAACCGACATGTGGCAATAGGAATACATTCTTGAGTTCGATATAGGCTGGGTTGAGTTGTGGTTCTCCTTCGTAGACGTCGAGACCTGCTGCGGCGACTCGGCCGGCCTTGAGAGCCTCGATCAAGTCCCCATCGTTGATGAGTCCGCCGCGCGCTGTGTTCACCACGATGGCGCCTTGAGGAAGTAGAGAAATGGTCTTCGCGTTGAGGAAATGATGAGTTGCGGTTGTCTCGGGCGCATGCAGACTCAGGAATTGACTGAACCTCAGCAAGTCGATGGGGTCCGAATGAAACACCGCATTACCTGCCTTATCCTCGGGTTGCTGTTGAGGGTCAGAGTAATGGATCCTCATTCCAAAGGCGCGCGCGCGCTTTGCGACAGCCTGTCCGATACGGCCCATCCCCAGAATTCCTAGGTTCTTGCCGGTGATCTGCCAACCCAACAGAACACCTGCACGCGACATTGTCCACTCCCTGCTTCTGACCAATTCCTGCGCTTCGAACGCACGCCGGCTCGCTCCGAGAAGCAGCAACATCGCGATATCGGCAGTGGCGTCTGTGACTTCTCGCGGCGTATATCCGATCGCAATGTTACGTTCAGCAGCTGCGTGCATGTCGATGTGGTCGATGCCAACGGAATAGGTTGAGATCACTTTGACAGAAGGCGACAGGCGCTGAAAGAACTCGGCGTCGAGCCTGTCGAACGGCGTGATGAAAATCGCGTCGGCGCCTTTGGATGCCTCCAGTAGTTCCGCACAGGTGAATAATGTTCCATCCGCTTTCCGTCTGACTTCGTACTTGTTTTCAATGCGTGCTTCAATCGGCTCAATGAAGCGGGATGTGACGACGAGGATCGGCTTATTCACAAAATTCGTTCTCCTCACAAAGACTTGTTCGTGACGAGTCGGCCACTCGAACCGGCCTTACGCAACCTCAATCACCGGGCTGCCATTTGCGGCGCAAGGGCTGCCGTACGCCTTATCTCACTGTTGGCACAACGTCGCCGACTTACGAGCATCGGTCGCGCACTTTGGGACAGAATTGCACGCGCTCGATACAGCCGCGATTTAACTGTCGCAACCGACACGTTCAGAATTCGCGCAACCTCTTTCCCGTTCAGTTCCTGGAAAGCGCTCATCCATAGAACCTCGGCATGACGCGGTGGCAAACGATCAAACATACTTTCGACTATGCCGAGCACTTCTTTGGCCGAATACCCCTCCTCGGGGTTGCGGCCGATTTGTGCTGCACGGACGCCGGCAGGCATATCACCCAGAACCACTTCATCGAGGGACAGGTCGATGATGCGTCGATTCGCGCGCATTTTCATGAGGGCAGAATTGATCGCGATCCGATTCAGCCACGATGAGAATTGAGAACGTCCTTGAAATGTATTCAAGCTTCGCCAGGCTTTCAGAAGGGTGGTCTGTACTGTGTCCTCCGCGTCTTCGCGATTGCGAAGCATTCGTTGGGTCACTCGCAGGAGCGCGTTCACGTGGGGCTTTATGAGTTTCTCAAATGCTTCCGCGTTACCCGCCTGAGCACTTGAAAGCAACTGCTGTTCCTCTTGTTTTGCATCAACATTGAATGAAACGTTCATATTGCTCATTTGCCGACCTCCGACCGGAATGATGTGCAGGCAATCTTGTTGCGGGTCAGATAGTCACCGCCGCAGCTCTCGACCAAAGCGAAACTTTATGCCTGCGGAGACCAGGCTCGGATTAAGGGAGACATGAGCGGTAACCGGAACGTCACCCCCGATAAGTCCGTGAGCATTGACGCCGAGCCAGATCTCCTTGAAATCTCCAAAAATGCTCCACCGTTCTCCGATCCTGTACTCGGCGCCAGCTTGAAGCACGGATCCAAAGTTATTGGCGACGTGGAGGTCAGAAACAGATGCATCATGATCTTTGAGAAAGATTGCGTAGGCAACGCCAGGCCCTACGTACGGTTGAAAGGCGCTCCACCTTCGAATCCGGTACAAACCCGTCAAGATCCCTGGCCCATACCGTACCGCGCCGAGTGTTCCGAGGCTCGTGACTGTTCCCTGGCCGGTAATTGTCGGCCTTGGGGGAACTCCTACCATAAGCTGCGTCGAAAAACTCCTAGCGACGTTGTAGCCAACATCCAGCGTTACACTCTCGTCGTTACTGACCTGTGCGCTTGCGTCAGGAACCGTGCTACCACTTGTTGCGAAAGCGGCACTCGAATGATAGATGGCACCTAGGACGCCGACTCTCGCGTACCACCGGCTCTCACTCGTCCGTTTATCGACGGCCGACGTACTGCGCACGGCTGAGGATAAGTTAGGAGCAGCAAAGTCCGCAGACGATGGCTGGCTCTGTTGTTCCTGCGCCTGGACGATAGCCGCTGTTAAGAAAATGAAAACCACCACCTTATGCATGTCGCATTCTCCTGTGTGAACTTGCGCAATTTCTGTTCACGTGCGCAGCTTTGTCCGGTTTGAGAGCCTCGTCGTCCAGCTCGGGACAGAGAAGATCTGCGAGGCTGAATGCCAGTGTTTTGTTCAGTGCGCCGGGAATGAAATTTGCGAATTGGCCGCAGACTGTGGCCCTCGCGCTCCATAGTCCGTGTCGGCGATTGCGTGCCCGCCGAGGATCAGATCGTATGGTGCGTCGTACTTGTCCATGACGCATTCCACGAAGACCATCGAGGAGTGCCTGGAGTCCAATACCTTCTGCAACTCACAACTGGTCGTTACAACGCGGCTCTCGGCTTTCGTATCTCGGCTGAAGACATTGGGTAGCTCCGAATAACGCCACTTTGCGATGTCGTTGTACTTCGCAGCCTTTCCCAGAACAGCTCGCTCAACCGTGTATCCATCGTTTTGGTTCACGAAGATCAGCGGCTTCAGGTCAAGCCGCATAATGGTTGAGATCTCCTGGACTGTCATCTGGAGCGACCCGTCTCCGGTCAGCAAAATGTGGCGCCGTCCAGGGGTCGCGAGAATGGCTCCGAGGAGTGCTCCTGTTGCATAGCCGATCGAGCACCATACAAATGCCCCGGTGATGTAAATTGAGTCGGATGGCAGGGTCAGTCGCCCAAATCCCGCACTCGATGTGCCGTCTTCGACGACGATCACATCACCAGGGCGCAAAAAGTTCTGCATCGCCTTCCAATACGCATCCTGCGTGAGGGGGGCATCCGAAGGGACGAAATCAAGTTGCTTCTGCGGACGAGGCGGCCGCTTTTCTGTCAACCTGTCTGAACATGAGTCAATGATTGCCTGCAAAAGCTCCCCGACATAAACCCCCTGGAAGTTCCTGTCTGCCGCATCGACATAGGTTGAATTGAGGTGGATAGCTGTAGGCGGCAGTTTGTCAGTAAAGAACCCGGTAGTTGATTCGAGGCGGCGGTAGCCAACTGTCAACAGACAATCGCTTCCTTCAATGGCCTCGCGCGT
>DATKPJ010000156.1:0-5702 GCA_035524195.1 Occallatibacter sp. | reverse complement strand
AATCCATTGCCAGGTTCCGTCCTGCGTCCGAACGGAGGGAGACGAAGGCAGGCTAGCCGTGGGAAACACGACCGGCTTGCCACGGTACGTATCGGCGAGCTGCTTGAAAACGCGGCCCTGGTCCTTGACGCGGCCATCGTTGGTCAGCAGGCCCAGCGAGTATTCAAGCGGATTGAAGTCGAATTTTCGATCGACATCGTGGCTGTCCCAGTAACTGAACCAGCTTACGCCCTGCTCGATTGCCGCCAGAACGGCCTTTTCAAGCCATTCGGCCTGCCCCTTCTCGGGCAGTTCCTTGATGCATGTGTTGAACTCGCCCGCCCAAACCGGCTTTCGCTGTGTGCCCGCGAACGAGCGGATCAAGACAGCCATCGCCGCCAGTAGTTTGACACTGGGAGGATCCATTGCACCGCCGTATCTCATCGCTCCCGTCCAGTAGGGATAGCAATGCATCACGGGGAATTGCGCGGCGGCGAGCGCGGTCGCAGAGAATGTGTCGGGCTCAAACCACGGCGCGTGATCGACACCGTTCACGTTGACATGATCGGGCAGGACTTCATTCATCAGCGCAAACATCCGCGCCATCCACGCATCGCCTTGCGGAATGGGAGACTGCCAGCAGGTGTTGAGTTCGTTGCCGAAGTCGAAGCCGATGATATTCCTGTGCGGCTTCATCGTATGCGCCAACTCCCGGACGAAAAGCTCCTGCTCAGAGAGCATGGTGGCATCGGAGTAGAATCCCTCGCTGAGGCGATTGAAGGATGGGAGAAAGAACCACCCGCTTAATTGCCCCGTAAAAACGGTCACCAGCGCATCGAGATGTCGTTCCCCCATCAGGGAGAGCAATTGATCGAGTCGTTCTAAATGCGCGGGGCTCACCCATTTGGGATTGGGCTGGAAAAACGGCCAGATCAGCATGAGGCGCATGTGATCGGCGCCCAGTCCGGCAATGGCATCGAGGTCGCGACGGATGGGGTCAGTATTCCAGTCGTTCCAGCAAAACCACCAGTTGTGCGAAGGAGTGTAGTTGACGCCGAATCGATGACGGGTGAAGTCGAGCCCCGCAGGAGCGGCGGGGGTTTCCGTCAGCGCTGCCAAGGTGTAGTTCGTGGCGATCACACCTAGGGCCGCGGTTGTGGTGAGAAATGATCGTCGGTTCATTCGAGGTCCCCGGTGACAACACACGAGATTACTCCGGGAGGCGAAAAGAAACCAAGCCGGCGGAGCGTGACTAGGTCGGAACAACCGGGCTGACCATCACTATGCCCGACGCGGCCACCGGATCGGCAACCCATTCCTGCATTGGGCGCGACTCGCCGCAATCGAGGCACGTTGTGGCGTTGTACTGCGCCGAGCAATTTGGACAGACGGCGCGCGTCTCAAATGTGTCGAAGGGCTTTCCGCATTGCCTGCATCCCCAGTTCGGCCCAATGGGCGGGGCGGTCCGGCAACTTGGGCAAAGATATCCGGGACGGCGCGGAAGTTTGGCCATACGCAGCAGGGATCGCGCGTGCTGCAAACCACCCCAGCAGTTCATGAGCATAAAGATCGCGATTGCCCCGGTCCACACCGAATGCACCCACACCGCCAAGCCGATGAGCCCGGCGATGCCGACAAAACTCAGGATCGTAACAACCATCAGGCTGCGGGCGCGCCCGAGGACAAACCAGAGCAAGGAGCGCAAAATCTGTCCGCCGTCGAGGGGGTAAACCGGAAGCATGTTGAAGACAAGCAATACGAGGTCGATGGCAAAGACAGCCCGCACGAAAAGGTACTCGTCGGGTGCGGTGAGAGCCCAGTGGTTCATTCTCGCGAATTCAAATGCGCCAAAGAAGATGGGAAGAAGCGCGACATTGACGAGCGGGCCTGCGGCAATGCTCCACAGCGTTGCGCCAGCACGCTGAGGAGGACTGACGTACGCGACGCCGCCAAACGGCCACAGCAGGATGCGATTGGCTGTGCCACCCACCTGCCTGCAAGCAAAAGCGTGTCCGAACTCGTGAAGCAGCACGATCAGGAACAGCGCCAGGTACTCCAGCACGTTCCACGTAATGGACGAATACCTGCCACTTCTGCTCTGGATCTCGTATATCGCCACGACAAACCAGGACCAGTGCAAAAAGAGGTCAATACCGGCCACCCGGACGAGGTGGATGGATCCTTGAGCTTTGCTGGGCATATATTGGATAGCTTACTGCAATCTAAACGTTTGGAAGGACTAACTTAAGTTACTTGGAACGACTGCTGCCTGGATTGCCAGCAGCGTCTCCAGCAGTGGCTTCAGCAGTTTTAAATCGATTGCATTTGCGCCGTCAGACCTGGCGTTCGGTGGATCGTCGTGAACTTCAAGGAAAAGACCATCAATGCCAGCCGCCACAGCCGCGCGCGCCAGCAATGGAATGTATTCCGGTTGCCCCCCGCTGACACCATTCGCCGCGGAAGGCTGCTGCACGGAATGCGTGCCGTCGAAAACCACCGGGGCCATCTGCCTCATTACGGCCAGGGAGCGGAAATCGACAACCAAGGTGTTGTAGCCGAAGCTTGCGCCGCGCTCAGTGAGAAAGATACGTTCGTTGCCGGTAGATCGGACTTTCTCGACGGAATAGGCCATGTCCCATGGCGCCACGAATTGGCCCTTCTTGATATTGATCGCGCGACCGGTCTTTCCCGCAGCAATCAGGAGATCGGTCTGGCGGCAGAGGAAGGCCGGAATCTGCAGCACGTCAACCGCCTCGGCGGCTACTTCGCAATGCGCCGGCTCGTGCACATCGGTCAGCACCGGCAGGCCCGTGTCTTTCGCGAGCCTGGCAAGGATGCGCGTTCCGTCCTCGAGGCCCGGACCGCGAAAGCTTTTTACGCTGGTGCGGTTGGCCTTGTCATAACTGGCTTTGAAGATGTACGGGATGCCGAAGTCACTGGCGATGCGCTGAATGGCGTCCGCCATTTTGCGCACATGCGCTTCAGACTCAATGACACAGGGCCCAGCAATAAGAAACAGCTTCCCTGCGCCCACGTGCACCGGCCCAATTTCAAAGGATTGGCTCACGGAAGGATTCTAGAGCATGGAACGCGGGACGGGGTGATACCCAAGTCGAAAACGGCGAGGTTACCACCCCAACAGCGAAGAAACTTCCTTCGGGTGCAAGGAACCTGGGACATCCGCACTCGACATCAGCCCCTACGCGGGAACACGGTGTTCCGCACGGCTGCGCGACCACTCCCAAAGAGCTCGCTCCAGCGCGTGCAGAGGCGTGGCCCCCGGCAGGTCGTTCTGGGGCTTCACCAGGCCGCGCTCGGCAAGACGCCGACAAAAGGCGACATATTCGGCGTAAAAATCCACATCGTGACGCGCGTGACCGAGGGCCTCGAGCGTCCTGAAATCGAGCACGTTGTAGCGATCCGGTGCAATGCAGGCCAGGATCGCCGAGGCAATGTTCAAGTCAACTCCTCGCAGTTCCATCAGTGCTTCCACGGCCTGTCGCGTCGAACTATCGGGGGATGCGGCAACCTGGAGCACCTTCTTAATCTTCGCTTCGCTGTTTCCGATCAGGTAATGGACCACGCGTTCGGATTTCCAGCGGACGATCGATTCAAGGTTGGCCAGCGAGAACTCGCCGCCGCGAATGGCCGCTCCCGCTTCAAAGGCTTCCCTTTCCAGTTCATGCTCGCGCTCACCGGCCTTTTGCCAGCCTTGCTCCGCCAACTGCTGCAGTTCCGATTCTGATGGTTGCAATTCAAAATGAGACATTTTTTTCGAGTGCCCTCCGAACGATGAAAACCAAGCCACAATAGGCTCCGCAAAATTGCATTGTCAATACCACCGATGTGATTCAGGTCACGTATCTAAGGTTGTACGCAGGAGAGGAGAGAGAAAAGCTGTCTGTAAAGATCAACCCTTGGGCTGCCAACGGCGCTGATCAGAGGTCGGCTCAGTACCTTGCACTGTGTCAGAACTGCGCCACCGTGTTCAGGGCTGCAGCACGGCAGTTCCATCCACCGGCGCTTTTCGCGCGAGGCGGTTCCTGTAGCTTGCAGCCACAAATTCGCGGAAGAGCGGATGCGGCTCGAGCGGCTTCGACTTGAATTCGGGATGGAACTGGCAGCCAAGGAAGAACGGATGGCCCGGGATTTCGACGATCTCCACATAGGTTGAATCGGGGGTGGTCCCGCTGATCATCAATCCGCCGCCGGTAAGCAGCGCCTCATATTCGCGATTGAATTCGTAGCGGTGGCGATGGCGCTCGCTGATCTCCGTTGCGCCGTACGCTTTGTATGCCAGCGAATCCTCCTGCAATATGCAGGTCCAGGCGCCCAGCCGCATGGTACCGCCCATCTCTTCCACGCCCAGCAGTTCGCGCAGTTTGTAGATGACACGGTGCTGCGTAGCCGGATCGAACTCGCTCGAATTCGCGTCTTTCAGGCCGCAGACGTTGCGCGCGAACTCAATGCACGCGGTCTGCATGCCCAGGCAGATTCCGAAATATGGCACCTGCTTTTCGCGTGCGTAGCGGATGGCGTTCAACATCCCTTCGATGCCCCGCTTGCCGAATCCTCCAGGCACCAGAATTCCATCAAATCCTTCCAACTGCGGCTCGTAACTCCGATCGTCGGGAGTCTTCGATTCCAGCCCCTCAGCCTCGATCCAGGTAACGTTGAGCTTCAGACTCTTCGCCACCGCTCCATGCGTCAGAGCCTCTTTCAGCGACTTGTAGCTGTCCTCGTACTCGACGTATTTGCCCACGATGGCGATAGAAACTTCGTCTTTGGGATTGTGGCAGCGGTCAACGAGGTCCATCCACCTGCTCAGGTCGGCCCCGGGGGCCTCTTTGTGCAGATACTTCAAGATCAACGAGTCGACACCTTCCTGCGCGAAACCGAGCGGGACCTCGTAGATCGTAGGCACCGTTCGCGCTCCAATTACGGCGCGCTCCTCCACGTTGCAGAACGCGGCAATTTTCTGCTTCATATCGCGGCTCAGCGGACGATCGCTCCGGCACAGCAGAATGTCAGCCTGGATCCCGATCGAAAGCAATTCCTTGACGGAATGCTGCGTCGGCTTGGTCTTTAATTCCTGCGCGGCGGCAATATACGGCACCAGCGTGAGATGCACGAAGACCGTATTCTCGCGGCCCAATTCCTGGCGCATCTGGCGGATTGCCTCAAGGAACGGCAATGATTCGATATCGCCCACCGTACCGCCAATTTCGACAATGGTCACGTCTGCACCATTGGCTGCGACCTTGCGCATGGCATTCTTGATTTCATTGGTCACATGGGGAATGACCTGCACCGTCTTGCCCAGATAATCGCCGCGGCGCTCTTTCAGGATGATTTGCTCGTAGATGCGGCCCGTGGTCAGGTTGTTGTCGCGCGAGAGCGGTGCGTGCGTAAAGCGCTCATAGTGGCCGAGGTCAAGGTCGGTTTCAGCGCCGTCGTCGGTCACAAACACTTCGCCGTGCTGAAAGGGCGACATGGTTCCCGGGTCGACATTGAGGTAGGGGTCAAACTTCATCATGTTGACGCGCAGACCGCGGCTCTCAAGCAGACAGCCGATCGAAGCTGCCGCTAGACCTTTGCCTAAACTCGACACAACTCCGCCCGTCACAAAGACATACTTTGCCGACATCGCTGCAACCTCATTGTTGGATTGTGCTGATTGGCCGTACCTGGTGGGCACAGTCAAGTATGACAGACATTGAATC
>DATKPJ010000155.1:0-12475 GCA_035524195.1 Occallatibacter sp. | reverse complement strand
CGCACATCCACCAGCACATCGCCGCCCCCAGCTACCACTTCAACCGGCAGCAGGGCCAGGGCAATGTTGGTTTTAAGAAAGGGCGCCGGCGATCCGGATGTGACCTGGCCAATGGAATCCCCTTCCAGCGACAGCACCGTGTACCCATCCCGCGCAATGCCCCGTTCCACCATTTCCAGGCCCGCAACCCTGCGCCTGGGGCCGCCTGCCTCTTGCACTGCCAGCAGGGCCGATCGCCCGATGAACTCGCCCTTATCGAGCTTGAGCCAGTGCGTCAGCCCGCCCTCAAACACGTTAATCTCTTCCGAGATTTCGTGGCCGTAGAGGCTCATGCCCGCCTCCAGCCGCAGCGTATTCCGCGCTCCCAATCCACAGGGCCTGATGCCGAACTCCGCGCCTGCATCCAGCAGCGCATCCCACATCTTCACCGTGGTGGCCTCGTCCGATGGCACATAGACTTCGAATCCGTCCTCGCCGGAGTAACCCGTCCGCGCGATCAAAACGTTGCGGATTCCGGCTACGGTCCCCCACGTAAACCAATAGTTCTTGATGGCGGCCACATCCACCGTAGTCAGTTTCTTCAGTGTCTCCAGCGCCCGCGGCCCCTGCAATGCGAGTTGCGAGTAGAAGCTCGAATAATCACTTAGATGAATGCCCGGCCAATTGCCCACTTGCTGCCGGATCCATGCATAATCCTTGTCCTTGGTTCCTGCATTGACCACGAGCAGATAGTCGTTTTCCGCGAGGCGATGCACCAGGATGTCATCGACGAATGTCCCCTCCGGTGTAAGCAGCGCGGAATAGTGCGCCTGCCCGTCTTTCAGGCGCGATGCGTCGTTCATGGTGATATGCTGCACGGCGGCCAGCGAACCGGGCCCCCGAAACTGAATCTCGCCCATGTGGCTCACGTCGAAAAGACCAACCGCATTGCGCACCGCCAGGTGTTCCGCAATCAGCCCGCCGCCCGTCGCGGGGCCCCCGGTGGCCGCCCCTTGTCGCTGGGGTCTGAAGCATGGATATTCGACCGGCATATCCCATCCGCCAAAATCCACCATCTTGGCCTTCAGCGCCCGGTGTGTGGCGTTGAGAGCCGTCTTCTTGAGCCCGATTGCAATTGGTGCCGTCTCAGTCCCCATGGCTGATCCTTTCAATCACGTGTTCTACCCTAACAACGATAGGTCGGCTCCTCTTCCGGGTCAAACAGGCACGGCAAAGGTCGAGCGATGAAAGTGATCAGGAACATAGAGATGAATCAATTTCGTGGAACCCTCATGCTTGTGGCTGCAGCTTTCGCCATGTATCGTGGGTGGAAATTCCATTCCGGCCACAACGCCTTGTTTGCGTATGGACTGGGAGTTCTCGCCCTGGCACTGGCCGTCTGGCACTTGACTCGACCATCGCTGCGGCCGCCGCGCCTCTGAGTGCCGCACCGGCGGGGTGACCGCACAAGGAGAAGTAGCCTTCGATGCCCACACTCTACAACCGCATCCAGGGCAGGAATCTTGAACGCCTCGCCGCACTCAGCGACGGCATTTTTGCCGTGGCCATGACCCTCCTGGTGCTCGACCTGCGCATCCCAACCGCTTCCCTTGTCCACAGCGAGCGCGAATTGTTGGCGGCTCTTGGCGCGCTCGGCCCGCAATGGGTCGCTTACGGCATGAGCTTTCTTACCCTCGGCATCTTCTGGGCCGGCCAGCAGACCCAGTTGAATCACATTGAAGAGGGTTCGCGCGACCTTACATGGATTCACCTGGGTTTCCTCTTCTCCATCACCCTCATGCCGCTCTCAACACGCCTTCTCGACGAGTTCATCACCTACCGCCTGGCACTCGGCTTGTACTGGCTGAACATATTTGTCCCCGGCGCCATGCTGTACTGGAGCTGGTCCTATGCAACCCACGCTCACCTGATTAAACAGAGCACCCCCGATGAGATTCGGAGAAGCATCTGCCGCCGCATCCTCATTGCGCAGACTCTTTACGCTGCCGGCGCAGCCTTGTGCTTCATCAACACGTGGGTCAGCATCGGCGTCATTGTGCTGGTTCAATTGAATTACGCCATTGCACCCAGGCTCTGGTGGAAGCGGGCTTGACCCGCCTCCTACGGTCCTTTGCCCCCAAGCAACCTGCGTCCTCTTCGCCGGTTCTTAATGCCTAAGCCCGGGGGGAACGCGCAACCGTTCCCTGCTGACGGACGAAGGAGGGATCCGATGCTGATCATGCTTGCGAATGCACTGGCGCTGATGCGAATGGGCGTGCGCCAGATTCTTCACGAGGATCGCAGGGGAGAGGGATATGTCTGGCTTCTCACGGGGTTGGTCTCCTTTGGCATGCTTCTCTGGTCGCTCCCGCGCCTCCGTCGGCTACCGGCTCAAAATTGAAAACCAGCAACAGACTCTATTTCCGGCTAGCTCGCCAGAAGGAACTCACTCCCAGATAAAGAAATGCCAGGGCAAGTCCAGCGTAGGCCAGGAACCTCAGGTGCTCCGGACCGTGCAGATAGCTCGCGCGCGCAGGCCACATCCCCCGCCATATAAACACCGGAACAAAAATCAGGAAGAAGACACCTGTCACTTCAAGCCAGAGATTCCGTCCCACACGCCCAAATGGACGCAAAAAGCCCGCGATGCCGCGCCTCAGGCTTCCGTTGTTCTGTCCGGCGCCTCGACCGCGGGCTCCGCCATCCGCATTGCCGGGATTCGGGTTCGCGGCAGCGCTAACCTGCTGTGTCGTGTTGACTTGGGCATCGCCGTTGATGCGCTGGCTGGCAACACGCCCCGCCACGCGAAGCCCAATGCCAAGCACTCTGCCGATCGTCTGCGGTCTCACTTCGATATGATGGTATCAGCGACGGTGGGAGGAAGGCTTTTGGCCCCTCTCCCGGATTTGCCAGTTGCCCTTGGCCCGCTGCGGAAGTAAGGTAATACAATCTCACGCCGCTCCCCGCGCTCAATTTGCGCTGGCCGCCGCTCTCTGGAGGAAATCCGTGACATCCCGCCTGCGCGAACTCATCCAACAACTCGGCGAGGCAATCCATGAGTCGGTTATTGAGAGCGAGCAGATTGCCGGGGTAGTGCAGGATATTCGCCGCCATGGCTTCGATGTGCTCCTCATGCTTGAGGCAACCATCGGCCTGAACGAGGTTTCGGCCAAGGAATCGGAGGCCGAAGCAAGCGGCGAGGTTGGAGCCGAAGACGGCACGTTCACCCGAAACGACCTGAACTTTCTGCGCTCCCTGCGAATCTCCATCGAGGGCGACACGGACGAGGCGGACGACACGCCGGACGAATAGTTGGCTCCGCCGCGCCACGCATTCGCCGCTCCCGTACAATCGGCAATTGGATGAGAAGGCTTCCCCTCCTGCTGCTCCTCTTCTTTGCGAGTACAGCAGCAGTGCTGCGCGCTCAAGACTCTGCTGCGCCGGAAAACAACGCGAACGTGTTGCTCATCGACCGTCCCAATGCCCAGGACTGGCTCACGGATATCGACGATGGCTGGCGCGTCCACGATGGCGACAACCCCGCCTACGCTCGCCCGGATTTCGATGACGCTTCCTGGGACCAGGTCGACCTGGATGACCTCGGCGCGGCGCAACCCGGCTGGCGCTGGTTCCGGTTGCACATCCGGCTTCATGAAAACCACCCGGATCTCGCGCTGCTCATTTCCGCCGGAGACGGAACCTATGAGCTCTACATCAACGGAATTCGGGTTCCAGCACCACGCTTGCGCTCTCAATTCGGTGTTTCGAGGCCGACCGAACGCACCCTTCCGCTTAACCTGCCCGGAACCGACCTGCTGCTGGCGTTGCGCACACATGCGCCGCCAAACTACGCTGCCTGGCATCTTCCGCTCTTCCTCAACCTCACCATTGGAACCCCGGAGGCAATCGGATTTGAGCGCCAGTCCATGCAGAGTACGCGCCTCTACGAAGCGCTCCCCGCCTTCGCCATCAATCTCCTGCTCATGCTCGCGGGCCTGGGAGCAATCGGGCTTCACCGTTTCCAGCCAAGAAATTCGGAATACAAGTGGCTCGGGTTTTATCTCCTCTCACTCGGTGCCGCAAACTTTCTCTTTGTCGGACAGCATGTCGGACTGTGGGCACTCTCATGGAACTTTCTTCTCAGCGATCCACTTTTCTACGTGTTCACGCTTTCCCAGGTCGAATTCACATTCCGGTTTGGCGGGCAGCGTGTCGGTCGAGCGGTGCGCATCTACGAAGCTTTGTTGTTACTCACGCCTCTTGTATTCATCCCGCCGACCTGGCTCGGGTATCTCTCCAGTTCCATCTATCTGGCTGCCGAGACCATCGTTCTCTTTCCCGCGGGCGCTTTGCTCCCGGTTCTGCTGCTGGTGTGGTACCGGCGCGGCAATCGCGAAGCCGGATGGCTGATTCTGCCCAGTCTTTTCCCTGCTGTTACGGCATCGCTCTACGATGTCGGAACGATGTCGATCTTCTTTTCGTGGAGGTTCGCGGATTTCCTCGACAACCCATTGCGAATCGGTCCGGTGCCGATCTTTGCCCAGGACATGAGCGATTTGCTCTTCCTTGTTGCGATCGCGGTCGTCATGTTCTTCCGCTTTACGCGCGTCAGCCGTGAACAGGCGCGCTCCGCTGCCGAACTGGCCGCCGCCCGGGAGATTCAGCAGCGGCTCGTACCCGCGGCTTTGCCCAATCTCGCAGGGTGTCGCATCGAAGCAATCTACCTGCCTGCGCAGGAAGTTGGCGGTGACTTCTACCAGGTGATCGAACAATCGGCTGATGCCACCCTGATCGTTGTCGGCGATGTCAGCGGCAAGGGGCTCAAAGCCGCCATGACGGGAGCGCTCGCCATCGGCGCTCTGCGCACGCTGGCTTCGGCAAATCGGGGGCCGGCCGCAATTCTTTCGCAAATGAACACGCAAATGGTCGAAGCGCACAACGACGGTTTCATCACCTGCCTCTGCCTCCGCCTCGATCCGCACGGGACCGTCCTCCTGGCCAATGCCGGACACCTGTCACCGTATTGGAACGGGCAGGAGATCCCGCTTGACCCGGCCTTGCCGCTCGGACTCAGTGCCGGCATAAGCTATGCAGAGCGCACCATTCAACTCGACCCTGGCGACACCCTCACGCTGTTGTCCGACGGCGTCGTGGAAGCCATGAATCCTGACGGCCAGCTCTTCGGCTTCGAGCGCACGCGCGATCTGAGCACGCAGTCCGCCCAAAGCATCGCCGGCGCTGCGCAGTCCTTTGGCCAGGAGGATGACATCACGGTCCTCACTTTGGCCTGGACGGGCACTCCGCTGCCGGCCTGAAGGAATCGCTTAACTCCGCCAGTGCAGTTCCACCGGGCCATCCATGGGATGCTTTGCCGGCGCCCCAGGCCTCGCGTCTGAGACCTGGGCCGCATCCAGCCGCGCCTGCTTCAGCGCAAAATACCACTTGGCCGGCTTGTCTGCATCGTCAATCAACATCAGGCTTGGATTGTGCCTCAGCCCCTCAGCTTGCTGGATCATCGTTTCCTGGTCCTGGCGCACAAACTTGGCTCCGAAGAACTTCGCGATCGGCGTCAGAAACGGCACGTAATAGAACACATTCCACGCCGCAATCACATCGATGCGGCAGGTGGATGCGGTCACCGGAGTCACCGTGGTCAGGCTCGAAAACCACTTCTCTCCACAGCGAATGATTTCCGTGCGCCGATTCGGCAACACAAAGTCGATGGTCGTCTCCACGGGCTGGCCGTAAACGCCCAGCAGCTTGTAGGGGGCCGAGTTGCCGCTGGGTGCATGCGCGCTCATGCGAAATCCTTCCGGGATCGGCTCAAAGCGCTTCGTCTTTTCGCGAATACTGGCCCTGCTGCGCCACCACCACGCCTGGTGCACAAACGGCCCGTGCGCCGGATCCATGAGCCCAATGATCCCGTGATCGACGTTGCAGGGCAAATCGGCCGTCAGAAACGCGGTGCGATAGCGAGAACCAAATTTTGACAACTCCGGAACCGGACGCCGTTCTGCGGCCTCGCTTCTTCGCCCGCTGCCCGGTCCCGGCATGTAGACCCATGCATGTCCATCGCGCTCTTCGCAGGGGAACGCCGTCGCAAAGATGCGCGTTGCGTCCAGATGATCCTTGCCGGTAAGCGACGGAATCAACTCGCATCGTCCGCTGCACGGCTCGAACTCCCATCCGTGATAACGGCACGTGACGCGGTTGCCGTCGAACCATCCCACGCTCAATGGAATGCCGCGGTGCGGGCAGCTGTCGCGCATCGCGAACACGCGCCCGTCGCTCCTCCGCCCCAACACCAGCGGAATCCCCAGCAGCATGGCCTTGGCCAGCTTGTTCCTCCGCAGTCTATCGGCGCGCAACGCGGGATACCAGTCGTCATAGAGAAGCGTCGCACTTGGTCCCTGGATCGGAACGCCCGCCTCTGTTGTCGTAACAAGCGGCATGTGGGACTCACCTTAGCATTTGAGCCGCGCTGCCCGCTACCGGCAACGAGCGGTGGTCGCGGTCAGCCGGTTGGAGAAAACAAACCGTTTCTGAACGGCCCCACGCTCAGTTCGCCAACGGCCGTGCCACGATCTCAACCAGTCGATCCTCATTTACAGCAGTCGAGATACCCTCGCGATCCCAGTGTTTTTTGCATCCCGGAAAATCCAGGGGAACGCATTGCGCTCCTATGCGGCGTGCACGAATCTCGAATCCACCTGGAAGGATGTTCAAGAGGCAGGCGACCGCTACGACACCCACGCTCGGCTCCCGCTGCCAGCGGTCCAACCAACGGCTGAATCCGCTGGTATGCGAAACCAGGTACACAGATGCTCCCAGTCGGCGCATTTGCTCGCTGATCCTGTTCACGGCACATTCCGGGTCACACCCGGCACAGGTCATGTCCACACCTCGGACTTGCGCTTGACACATGCTGGCTCGAGCGCCCCTCATGCACGTCGGCACCAGGACCACCTTTTCGGGCGTAAACTCGAATGCCTCCCTCAGAGCAAGGTTCATCACTTCAGCAGCAACCATATTCAGGCGATACTCGGCAGGACTGCGTCCGCAGAAGACCTGGTCTTCCCGCCTTCCGCGACGAGCATATTCGGTGCTTAGAAAGGTCTCCACGCCCTTCGTGTATGCGCCCAGTGCTTCATCGGATACCCGCTTGAATTCGTCAAAGAGCTCAACGGCCAGTTCCAGCCACCGAACAGCTTGCCACAATTCCATCGTCGCCAGGTAGCTGCGCCAGTTGTCCACGCGGCGTGCTTCCTGTTCTAAATCGCCTGTGGCCCGCATCCAGGTGATGGTTCGGGGCAAACTGCGGAGCAGGTCTGCGCCTTCTTCAATGCTGTTCTGATCGACGTTGTACCCGGTTCGTGGTTCGTTGACTCGCCAGCCGTGAGAACACAACAGCGCTACGCGTGCCTCGTCCGCAAGCGACTTCACCCAGGCAGCTCTTTTCCGAATCCACAACATTCCAAGCGCCAATGCAAGTACGAATCGTCGCGTCCTGCGTGCGTTGCCGGCGTACGTTCGTATCACCATTCCCAGCACGAGCAAATCCAGCGCGTATTCGCCGCGACTGCGCCGCGATTCGCCGAGCTTCGCCTGCACATGACATCCATAGCCCTCGATCAAAGGCGCCGCATGCTCTTCAATGACAGGAAAAAACTCCCTCCAGAACGTCGCTGCCGCATTGAAAGAGCGATCGGAACAGCCCTCACCGGCTCGCAGGTCATAAATTTTTGGCGGGATTAGGTTCCGGCAATCTTCGCTCGCCGCCTGGCGCGGACTCTCGCTCCGTCGATCCGTTTCAGTGGGAACTTGCATCCCACAGCTCTTTCCGATCAGCAGGGCGGCCGGGAGCCGCACGGATGACCATGGAAATGATACGTCCAAGTCGTCTCGATGGTTCAATACGATCGGCGCCAGTCCGGCTTAGGGTCCCCGGACGTGTTCGTAAACGGACACCCTGTGCGTGCCTGAACGGGTCGAAACGGTGCACTTTCAATCATCGTCTTTCATATCCAATTCAAACTAAGATATTTACATGGCTGTGCCTTTTGGCACAGCACATGCCAGTACTGAAGGCATACTTTCTCTTTCAATTGAAAGACGAGTGGGAGGCGCCGTATGGCTGGACTGCTCCAGGATGTCCGCTATGCACTCCGGCAGCTTCGCAAGAGCCCCGGGTTCGCGATCACTGCCGTTCTCATGCTGGCGTTGGGCATCTGCGCCAACAGTACCGTCTTCAGCTGGATCGACGGTACGATGCTGCACCCCATTGCCGGCGCCCGAAATACCAGCGACTTGGTCTCGATCATGCGCGGTGAATGGAGTTCGTCGCCCACTCCGCCGCTCTCGTATCCCGATTACCGCGATCTGCGGGAAAGAAACCACAGCTTCACCGGAATCCTCGCATATAACCACGATTGGATTGCCCTCACCGGAGGCAGTTCCACTCCCGCGTTGATTTATGTCGCAAACGTCTCCTCGAATTTCTTCGATGTGCTCGGCGTCAAGCCTTTCATGGGTCGCTTCTTCAGGCCGGACGAAGAAACGGTACAAAGCGCGGTCCCCTACGTAATCCTGAGCTATTCGCTATGGCAAACGCACTTTGCCTCCGACCCGACCATCGTCGGTAAGTCCATTGAGATCGCTCAGAAGCCCATCACCGTGATCGGCGTTGCACCCAGGGGCTTTATCGGCGCCATGCCCGGCATTCGACAAGACGCCTGGTTGTCCCTCAACCCCCTTGGAGATCGAGCGCGCATGGAGGAACGAGGCGGCGGATGGCTTAATGTGCTCGGTCGCCTTCGTCCCGGAGTTAGCCGCCAGAGCGCCAATCAGGACCTGCAGGTCTTGATGCAGCAACTGGTGACGGCTTACCCCAACGATCACCCCGGCGTAAACACCATCACCCTCGATCCCATGTGGCGCTCACCCTTCGGCGCCAACGGGTACCTGGAGGAATCGCTCCCGATTCTGCTCGGAATCGCCTGCGTGGTGCTGCTGCTCACCTGCGCCAATGTCGCCACCCTGGCCCTGGTGCGCTTTGTTGCGCGCCGCCGCGAGATCGCCATTCGCCAGTCACTCGGCGCAAGCCGGATCGAGCTCATGCGGCAAATGATTCTCGAGGGCCTGATGCTTGCCCTCGGCGGAGCCCTTGTCGCAATCGTAATGACCTCCTGGACCGCCAAAACCTTCAACCGCTTCATACCGCCCAACTCGAACCCGTTGGTCCTGAATGGCAGGGTGGACAATTATGTGATTGGCTTCATCTTGCTGCTCTCGGTGCTTGCAAGCTTGATTTGTGGTGCTCTCCCGGCATGGAGATCGTCGCGTGTTTCGCCAGCCGAAGTTCTCAAAGATGAGGCGGCCAGCGTCTCCGGCGGAGCGCATAACCGCCATCTGCTCAGCGGGCTGGTTGTCGCGCAAATTGCGCTCTCGCTCGCCCTCCTGGTCACCGCCGGCCTCTTTCTGCGCACCCTCAGAAGCATCACCGTTGCCAATCCCGGCTTCGAGCAGGACCACGTGCTCACCGCATCCGTCGGCCTTTCGATTGCCGGCTACTCTTCGAGCGAAGTCTCGACCATCCGTCATGGCATTCTCGAACGTGTGAAAGCTCTCCCCGGCGTCACCGGCGCCTCGCTCACTGACTGGCTGCCTTTCAACTACAACCGGAAAACGGCCGATGTGTATCCTGAGGGCTATGTGCCGCGCCCCCACGATTCCCTTGAAATGCGGCATGCAGATGTGAGTGCCGGCTATTTCGACACCATGGGAATCCCGCTCCTTGAGGGCCGCGATTTCACCCCCGACGACAATGGCGCCGCGCCCCCGGTCGTCATCGTCGATCAGACCGCCGCCAGTCATTACTGGCCCGGCCAGGATCCTGTCGGCCGCAAGCTCAATGTCTGGGGCGACTGGTACACCGTGGTTGGGATGGTCAAGAACTCGAAACATCAGCGCATGAACGAGCCCCTCGAGCCGATGATCTATCTCAGCTACTTTCAGATCGGCGAAAATGAGACCATCATCCAGGTGCGCACCAAGGGTGATCCGGAATTGATGATTCCATCGCTCGAGCGCACCATCCACGAAGTCAATACACGCATGCCCGTCTACGACGTGCGCCCTCTTCGCGAAACAACCCGCCTCTCCAACATGTTTCCCGTCATGGAAAGCACCTTCGCGGCCATCTTCGCCATGCTCGCGCTGGCGCTTGCCGCCACCGGCATCTATGGAGTGGTTGCCTACCGCACCCAGATGCGCACCCATGAAATCGGCATTCGTGTCGCCCTCGGCGCAGCCCGTACCGACGTTTTGCGCCTGGTGCTCCTCCAGGGCGTGCGCCTTACGATCATCGGACTCGCGCTCGGCCTTGCCCTCGCGCTCGGCCTCACGCGCTTTCTCTCCGGCTTACTCTACGGAGTCAGCGCAACCGACCCGCTCACCGTAGTCAGTGTCACCGGTTTACTGGCCCTGATTGCCGTATTAGCCTGCTATCTTCCGGCCCTGAGAGCCATGCGTGTCAACCCGGTCGACGCGATCCGCGTGCAATGATCGGCCCCGCATAAGGATCCTCGGGGATCTTCTCCGACAGCCTTGAAGAACGATCCCTGAATGAGGACGGAGTGGAGCATGCGACCGTCGTACAATGTGATCGTCCCTGAAAAGAACCGAAGCTGCTTGGATGGTTCGATTCAGTCAGCGCCATGAAAAATCAGTTTCCATTCATCTCTGGGAGAAAACGGGCGAGCGAATTCGACGGCAATCCCAAACAGCTGCGATCCGTCGCTCACGCCTTGATTCCCAGACCCCTTGGCTCGCTGATCCTGGCTTTGTTCCTGCTTTTTTCCTCGTCCGTTGCGAGAGCGACTTCTCCGCAAACGTCCTATCAGGAACCAAACAGCGTCACCATTACCGGTAGAACCGAAAGTTCCTCTGGCTCAGTCGTCAGCGGCGCCGATGTCCGGCTGGAAGTCAAGGACACTTCAACAATTCTTGACGCAAAGTCGGACGAAACTGGCCGATTCACTTTCTCCGGATTGAAGCCCGGTACGTACAAACTGAGTGCGGTAAAGCAAGGCAGCTCCAGCCGCACCGTCGAACTCAGCGCATCCGCAGGCGGCGAAAGCCTTCATCCCGAACTCATCTTTGATGAGACGAAAATATCGTCGAACAATCAAAACCCTTCACCTCCTGGCGCGCAGATGGAATTCTCCGATCGGCCCAGTTTCACCATTGCCGGGGTGACCGACTGGACAGCAGCAGGCGGGCATGGATCCGATTCGATACTGCGAACCAGCGAAGCTCTCACGCGGGAAACCGTCGCCCTCAAAACGGCGGAGACGGGGAAACCTCAGCCGGACTCCGCCTTAACCAGCCCTGGCGCCCTTCAAACCGAAAACGATCTTCGTGCCGCTCTGAATCGCGCGCCGGATAGCTTCGAGACAAACCATCGGCTCGGAGCATACTACCTCCTCAACGGCAGATATCAGGATTCCATTCCTTTTCTTGAAAAAGCAAATAAGCTGGCTCGAGATAACTACGATAACTCATTTCAATTAGCAGTTGCATACGAAGGAGCAGGTGATTATTCCAAGGCAAAAACGCTCGTCGAGGCGTTGAAGGCGAAACGCGACAGCGGAGACCTGCACCGGATCGCCGCCGAGATCGACGAAAAGACCGGACAACCGATGGCGGCGGCGAACGAATATGAACAGGCCGTTCGCATGGACCCGAGCGAAAAAAACTACTTCGCGTGGGGAAGCGAGTTACTTGTTCACAGGGCGATATGGCAAGCCCGGGAAGTTTTCAATGCGGGGATAAAGGCATTTCCCAACTCAGCCAGAATGCAAACGGCGCTGGGAACGGCTCTCTTTGCCGGAGCGCTTTACGATGAGGCTGCTCTTCGTTTCTGCAAAGCATCTGACTTGGAACCGGAAAGCGACGAACCCTATGTCCTTATGGGAAAGATTGAAATCGCTTCACCCAGTCCGCTCGTCTGTGTCGCGCAGAAGCTGAAGCAATTTGCAAGCCGGGAACCCGGAAATGCGCTCGCCAACTACTTCTACGCGATGGCGATCTGGAAGCAGCATACGCAAGGATTGGATGCCCCATCCTTTGAGCAGGTAAAGTCCCTGCTCGCCAGGGCTGTCACGCTTGATCCCACATGCAGCGATGCGCTTTTGCAGCTTGGAAACCTGGCTTCTTTGCGCGGCGATTACAAAACTGCAATTGGACTTTACACGCAAGCTATCCAGGCCAACCCCCAGCTAAACGAGGCCCACTATCGCCTCGGCGTCGCCTATGACCGGGTGGGCGATCGAGCCCGCGCCAAACAGGAATTCCAGCTGCACGAGACGCTCCAACGGGAGCAGGCTGCGGACGTGCAGCGCCAACGCCTCGAAGTAAAGCAATTCGTCGTGAAGGACCCGCTCAACGATTCCTCTCCAAACAACCACTGATCTCTGCCCCAAAGCCTCAAAGAATG
>DATKPJ010000154.1:0-56019 GCA_035524195.1 Occallatibacter sp. | reverse complement strand
ACGAAGGGAACAGCGAGTCGGAAGGTGCGTGAAGGGATCCCACGCGCGGCCGGCGCCTGGGCGGCTGAGGCCGAGGTGAAGCAAGCAGCCCAGCAATCTCGCGTAATTCGGCGCGAGCTGAACCGATTACAGCGGCCGCCGCATCCAATCGTGCTCCCGGTTCCCCTGCCGCCAGAGGCAAACGGGGCTGATGTTCCTTGCGGCGAGCCTCACCCAACGCGTGGCGGGCGCCAGAGAGCGTGTAGCCCTCGCCATGTACCAGGCGCTTGATCTCCAATGCCATTTCCACATCGCGCCTGCGATAGAGGCGCTGACCCGTCCCACTCTTATTGGGCTTCAGTTGCGGAAACTGCGATTCCCAAAATCGCAAAACGTAGGTTTCGACTTTGCAAATACGGGCTACGTCGCCAATCTTGAAGTAGAGGCGGTCGGGAATTGCCGGCGGTTCCTGGACGCGCTTCCGGGAGAGTTGCGTGGCCATATCGTCTGCGAGTGCGCGCTCAGGTGCTGACAGCGCTGCTCTAGACGCAGTATAGGCCAGTCCAACCGATCCCTGTGAAGCAAAATCTTCGACGGGGTCCCACTTTTCCAAAGGCGTATCTCTTTGGATCACAGCAACTCCGAGAATCCGGGCCGCCAACGGCGCACGACGTTCATTCCTCAAGGGGACGATTGACGGGGGTCCGGGCCGGCGAGTGAGCAGGCGCGGCGCGAAGGTACTGCGGAGGCCAACTCACCTGCTCCTCGAGAGCCACCCCCGCACGCAAAGGCCAATACGGGTCGCGAAGCATTGCACGCGCCATCAAAACCAAATCCGCCTGGCCTTCCGTAATAATCGTATTGGCCTGATCAGGTTCTGTGATCAAGCCAACGGCCGCAGTCGGAATCCCCGCTTCATTGCGGATTCGAGCTGCAAATGGGGTCTGGTATCCGGGTCCCAGCCTAATCTGTGCATTTGGGACAAGTCCGCCCGAGGAGACGTCTACGAGATCCACTCCATGCTCACGGAGACGCCGGGACAATTCGACCGATTCATCAATCGTCCATCCTCCCTCGGCCCAATCCGTGGCAGAAATCCTGACAAAGAGTGGAAGGTGCGAAGGCCATGCGTCGCGAACCGCGTCGACCACCTGGAGCACGAGACGCGTGCGATTCTCAAAACTGCCTCCGTAGGAGTCGGTGCGCTGATTGGCAAGGGGCGAGAGAAACTCATTCAGCAGATAGCCATGCGCGCCATGAATTTCGACGACATCGAAGCCGGCATCGAGTGCGCGATGCGCGGCCAAGGCGAACGCGCGAATGACCGAGTCAATTCCCGCCTGGTTAAGTTCAGTTGGCCTGGCGTAGTGCGGTGCGAATCCAATCGGACTTGGCCCAACGGGCTGCCAGCCGCCTTCCTCTGAACCGAGCAGGCGCTCGCCGGCGCTGGGCGGCGCCATGCTGCCCTTTCTGCCGGCGTGAGCAAGTTGAATTCCGGCTCGCGCTCCTTGCGACTGGATAAAGTGCGCTATCCGCTTCAGACCCGGGATGTGATCATCTTTCCAGATTCCAAGATCGGCTGACGATATCCGGCCCTCCGGAACAACCGCCGAAGCTTCAAGAATGACAAGGCCGGCGCCGCCCTGTGCTCGACTCCCCAAATGGACGAGATGCCAGTCGCTTGCGAAACCGTCCTGCGAAGAATACTGACACATGGGCGAAACGCCGATGCGATTGGCAAATTGCACGGAACGAAGTTGAAAAGGCGAAAAGAGCGGATGGCTCATCAAGAATGGTCTCGTCGTGGCGCAGAAATTTGTAGGCGGCGCAATCAATGGATGATCTTGAAGCGTGAAGCGATGCAAAGCCTTCGAAGGAAATCGCTCTCTGACTATTGCTTTTTGAGAACGGCCGTTCCCCGCTCGTCGGTCAGGATTGCGCTCTCGAGCTTTCTGAAGTCGGTAGCCTTTGCCGGGGGAATCTCAACCTGGCGTACGACGTATTCGCGTTCGTAGTGCAAATCCCTCCCCCTGGCCGTCACCGACGAATGGTAGCTCGCGAAACCCGTGTCAATGTCCACCGGGTCAGGGGTCTCGTCGACCGTATACCCGGGCGGCAGCGTGATGTCGTAGCTGTCGCGCCAGCGGCCCGGATGCCCCAGCTCAATGGGATAAGGTCGCGGTTTCCCTTCCATGACCTCGGGCACGAACATGGCGTGACTGCCAAGCACGTGAGGCCGAAGCAGAAGAAGCGGGCCGGATTGATGGGCGTACGTGGCCACAGCAAACTGCAGATCGAGATCCAGCGGCTTTTGCAGATCCGTCGCGCCCTGGAATTGGTATCCCTTGAAGGCAAGCCCGGGCAGATCAGAAGAGATTCGCCCTTCGAGCTTGTCGCGGATTTCCTTCGTATCGTTATCTTTCAGGAACCATCGTTCCCCTGCCGCGTCATCGCCGGAAAGCACTTCCTGAAGATCGCCGGAGAGGGTACCGTCTGCGCTGAGCGTGAATGATCCCTTGCGGTCCATTCCTGCCGAGTCAGGTGAAAGCACGGGCATTTGGATAACCTGGCTTGCATCTCCATCGGAAAGATTGCCCCAGGCGCCTTGCAGTTGCCCGCGAATGAGACCCACAGGTGTGACTTCGTCGGTGGGATCGAAGATCAGGAGCGTCTTGCCGTCAGCCGTCTTCACGCGCGCCTGAAGCCGAGGATCGGAATCTCCCGAGGGCAGTTCGATTGCCGTGATCATGTGATTGCCGATCAGTGATGGAGCTTCGGGATCGATAATGCCGCGGCGACTATCGACGTGCAGGTAATACGCATGGATGCCAACGGCCTGCAGCATCGAAATCAGCAGGGTAGTCTTGTCTTTGCAATCACCGTAGCCACTGCGGTAAATGTCATCGGCGAAGTGCGCCTGCCAGCCGCCGATTCCCCGGGCGACAATGAAATAGCGGATATTCTTCTGGATGTAGTCGCTAATGCGGCTGAGCTTGGTATAAAAGTCGGTCGCGCCGGCGGTCAGTTCCAGGGATTTGGCGGCAATCACTGGAGTCGGATCGGTCCGGTGTTCCTCGAGGCTTTGCTGCCAAAGTCCGATGGCTCGCCATTGGTTGTGTGCGCCGTTCACGGCAGAGTCGCCCCATTTGACCGACATGCGCGCAGCAAGCGCAGACCATGGCGGCGTTGCATGCTGGTTTTCGAGATCCAGCGCCGGCATGTCCTTCAATTCCCAGCGCAGGCGACCGGGTCCCACTTCGACCGGCTTCACGGGGGCAAAATGACTCCATGACTCGGCGAAGTGATCGCCGGGCGCTAGGTCGAGTTCGAGCGACTCGTTCACCATCGGGATCGATGACTGGATCTCCCACTCTTCCTCTGACATGTAGGGCCGCAATTGTTGCTCGGTTTCGCACGCTACGACCGCGCCGGGGTCGCTGCCTGGCGGGTTCACGGTGCGGATTCGCTCAGTGAACTGAAGAACCGGCTCGGCATAGGCGCCACGGTCCACAAAATCCGACTCCATGGCCTGCAGTTGATGCCCGTCGGGCGTGATGGTCCACGAACGGAAATAATTCAGCTTCTCATCGACGTCATAGTCTATGGAGCAATGGGTGTAGACACGGCCTTGCGGCTCAAGAATTCTGACCGCGACCCGCTCCCGCTCGACCGCGTGATTCTGCGCATCCACGGTGATGAGGTACTCGTCCGAAAGCACGACGGCCGGCGCATCCTTGGCCGAAGCGGGCGTGGGAATCTTCGCCGCATCAACAGCCCACTGCGGGGCTGGCTGCGCCTTCTCTCGGGCGTGACCGGAGCAAGGCAACGCGACGAAAACCAGCAGGCACAGCGGAAGGCGAAATGATAACAGCACTCTATGCATCTTCATCAGTTGCCCTTGGCTCCAGGGGAGGCGATGAGCACCAGCTGCTGCTGATCGGCGGCGTTGATCTTCTGATAGAAGTCCCGCAACGACGGATAATCTTCCGGCTTTACAAAAGTAAAGCCGCGCAGCACCTCCCGGGCTTCAGTCACCTGTCCAGGCGCGACGACGGACTTGTTGGCGAACACCGCCTCGTTCTTCCACGAAATCTTTCCGTCCTGTGGGGTTCCTTCAACTGCCAATCCCTGTGGCAGGTGGTACACAACCTCATCGGTGGTCTTCTCCCCATAATGCATATCTACCAGTTCCACCCGTGCGGTTTCCTGCAAAAACGGTTGATGACTTCGTGTCTGGAAGAAGAATCCCGGCATCAACAGCCGCTTGGACGTCGCGGTGCCCAGCACACCCTGTACTTTGACAATGGCCAATAGATTCGCGTCCGGATCATCCATTCCGAGAAAATGATCGACGTGGCCTTCGACACCCGCCGGAACCATGGATTGGAGCCAGCGATCAAAACCCTTCTTCACCTCGTCGGGATCAGCGCGCAATGCATCCTGACGCCACCTTAAGGCGTCCTGGCCTGTCATGATCAGTTGAATGCTCCCAGAAACCGTTCCGTGGCTGTCGACAGTCAAGTCGCCGATCCTCGTCAGGCTGTTCGCGGTATACGGCAGCAGCGGAGAAGACGCGACTGCGCGACCTTCGGGGCTCTGACGAACGCCAGTTGCGCCGGCATGTTTCCAGTGCATCATGGCAAATGGGCACATTTTTTCGCCAGGGTCGAGCGCGATCTCCTTGCCGTCGATGCTCACCAGGACAATATCGTCATCTAGTTGGTCGAAATTCAGGAATCCCGGGGCAAAAAGGGCGCGGTCCCGATTGACGACCTTCATGTCGTATGCAGTGAGACCGGCGCCCCGCAGCATGGCCAGATACAACAGGGCGATGTCCTCGCTGGACCCACTCTTTTGCGACCATGTATCCTCTGCCCGCTTGGCAACATGGAGGCCAAGCTGCTTGAGCTCTGCTTGTCCTTTGGCACGCGAAAAGTCAGTGTTTTCGAGGGCTTGCACAGCTTTGTAGAGTTTCCGCGCCTTCTCCCGATCACTATCCCCGGGCGCGATGATTCCCGAGACAGCAGCCTTGATCGCCTTCGAGGGCCCCGCAAAATGGTCGACTTCCTTTGACCATCTCTTGGCTTCGGTGATCCAGAAGTCCTGCGTGTCGAATGCGCTCTTGTAATAGAACTGCACGTGATAAAGGAGGGTTTCAAGCGGCGGGGTCCACTCTTCATCGGGAATCGGCGGCACATCCGTTACATCGACCGTGAAGCGCCCGATCTGGTCGGTTACCAGCTTTACTCCCCCGGGAAGAACTGGCCACCAGATAAGGGAGTTGACCGCGTTCCCCCTCGCGTCGACTAGAAACTGGTTCGTCGCACTTTGAGATCCGTGCAAGAAGGCCTTAAAGGGCGTGAAAGCATAGTGCGCTTTGTGAACAAAATAGGGCTGCTGAATCTGCCAGTAGGGCGATGAGTAATGGTTATCGTCATAGCGAAGATCGTAGCGGTATTCGAGAATGCTGCCGACTTCAACGCTGGGCAGTGTGAAAACCTTCCGGCCAAACTGCTTGTCGCCCGATTTTGAAGTGAGCAGGTCTTCCGGTTTGCCCTCCAGCGCAATCACTGTGCCATCGGCATGGATGGTGCGGGCATGGATGTCTGTCACCTTGAAATCGCCGTGCTGATAGGGAATCTCGACAGTGGCAAGATCCTTGCCTTTTTCCTGAAGGACCTTGATCCGCGCGTAATAGCTATGAAAGTGCAATGGGTCGTCAGTGGTCTCTTCAAGGTTTAGATAGACGGCCGCTGCCCCCGGGGCTTTGGGATCGGAGGTCATCTGCAGTTCTTCTTTGGTGGGCTCCTGAAACTGGGCCCGAAGCATAGCTGGAAGAAGAACCGAGGCAAGAAAAAGACCAACAACAATTCGAATTCGCACAATGCCGTCCTGAGTTTCAGTAATAGACCGTCTAATGCAGATTTACTTGAGATGCAGTGATTCTACCCCGATCTTCTGTTTCGGGCTGGAGCTGCTGCAACAACATTCAGCGAAAGTAACTCATGGTTGATTCACCACCAAATCAACAAATCAGAAAACTTGAAAATCCGGCTATTTGGCACTGACCGGGTCAGATGAAATCAGAACCAGCTGCTGGCCATCGGACGAAGCAGTCTTTTGATAGAAGCCGCGAAGTTCCTGATAATCCTTCTGGTCGACGACCGTGAAAACATGGGCAAATGTCCGGCCAATGGTGACGCTTCCCGGGGCAGTTACAGTCCTCGTAACGAGAACGGCCTGGTTCGGCCAGGTCACCTGCGCATCTTTCGGTGAGCCTTCGATTGTCATTCCGGCGGGCAAATGGTACGTCACCTGATCCGTGATCTGCTCTCCATAATGCATATCGACAGGTTCCAATCGGGTGTCTTCGTTGATAAAGGGCTGATGGCCCTTTGATTCAAAGAAGAATCCGGGAAGAATCAGCCGGCGCGAAGTGACCGTTCCAAGTGATCCCTGTATCTTCACGATGGCCATGAGGTTTTCGTCCGGCTGATCGAGAGCGAGAAAATGATCGAGTTCTCCTTGTACCCCATCGGGGAACATGGACTCGAGCCACCGGTCAAACTCTTTGCGCACTTCGTCCTGATCGTTCCTCAAGGCCGCCTGACGCCAGCGAAGTGCCTGCTGACCTGTCATCACGAAACGGAAGGTGCCCGTCGTGGATCCGTTCTTGTCCACAGTCACGTCGCCGGCACGGATCAGAGTGTTCGGTTTGTAGGCCTGGAAAGGGGTAGTCGAAGAGTAATGCCCGTCGGGGCTTTGCCGCACTCCGCTGGCTCCGGAGTGAGTCCATGCCACGGTTTCAAACGGGCACATCTTTTCGCCCGGATCCAGTAGAATTTCCTGCCCGTTCAAGTCGAGAATGATGACATCATCATCAAGCTGGTTAAAGTTGAGGTAGCCGGGATCGAAGATTCCTCTCTCGCGATTCACGACTTTCATGTCGTAAGCGGTGAGTCCGGCGGCGCGCACCATCGCCAGGTAGAGCAGTGCAATGTCTTCACTCGAGCCGGTCTTCTGCGCCCAGGTGTCTTCAGCCCGCTTGATCTCTTTCAGCTTGAGCTGTTTTCGCTCGGAATTCCCTTTTGCCCTTGAGAAATCGGTATTGTCGAGCGCCTGCACGGCGTTGTAGAGCTTTTGCGCCTTTTTGAGATCGCTATCGCCGGGAGAAATGAGACTGTGCACTGCATCCTGAATCGGCTTTGTGGGCTCAGCGAAGTGATCCACTTCTTTTGACCAGCGCTTCGCCTCTGTAACCCAGAAATTCTGAAGATCCGTTGCGATGCAATAAAAGAAGTCCACCTTATAGAGAAGGCTTTGGATCGGCGGCATCCATTCTTCATTCGGGCTGGGAGGTATATCGGTCACGTCGAGCTTGTAACGCCCTGTCACTTCGGTGATCAAATGCACCCCGGGGGGCAGATTGGACCACCAGACCAATGAATTTACGATCCCCTGCGAGTTTGATAGCTGCCTCTGACTTGGAGACCCGAACCCAGCTTTCTGGAACGCCGAGAAAGGAGTAAACGAATAATGCGCGCTGTGCACGAAGTAGGGCCGCTGAACTTCCCAGTGGGGCGAAGAATACCCGTTCGGCGGATAATCAATCGAATAGCGATATTCAAGGATGCTGCCGACTTCAACGCTGCGTAGATTGAAGACCTTGCCGCCGACCTTCGTGTCCCGGTTCTTGTAGATCAGCAAGTCATCTGGAGTCCCAGTGAGGGGAATCACCGTACCATCGGGATGAATGGTACGGGCTTCAATGTCAGTCACTTTGAAGTTTCCTTCAAGATAGGGGATCTCTACCGTGGCGAGTTCTTTGCCTTTCTCCTGGAGCACCTTGACCCGCGCGTAAAAGGTCTCGAAGTGATGGGGATCGTCATTTGTCTCTTCAATGTTGAGATAGACCGCCGCTGCCCCCGGAGCTTTGGGGTCGGAGGTCATCTCCAGTTCTTCTTTGGTGGGCTTCTGAAACTGGGCATGAAGCAATGCCGCGGGAAACACCAGGGCAAGGAACAGGGCAACAGCAATTCGAATTCGCATCATGAAGTCCTGATTTTTGAGCAACAGGAAGTGTAGCGCAAAGCTGCTTGAAATGCAGTCATTCTAGTCGCGCAAAGGCATTGAACCAATCACCCGAAAGGAGGATTTCATCAGACCCGTTTGCAAGGCACAACCCTCTAACTCCTTCCATCTCATGGCCCAAATGCCGACCTCCGAATCCTCTAACTCGTTTGTTTCTGCTTCACTCGACGCGCTGCATGGGAGTCATGAACTGACTCGAGCAGTGTTGAAACGAGTGCCAGGGGCAGTCCAACCACATTGAAGTAGCAGCCTTCGATCCTCGGAATCCAACGCGCCGCCCTTCCCTGGATCGCATACGCCCCAGCCTTATCCATTGGCTCGCCCGTTGCCACATAATCAGCAATCTCCTCGTCGCTCAGCGTGAGGAACGAGACCCCTGTAACTTCGGCGGCAACCTGCTTTCCTGTGTCGGTCACCAGCGCAACTCCGGTGATCACCCGATGTGTTCTGCCCGAAAGTTGGCGCAACATGCGCGCAGCATCCGCCTCATTCTCGGGTTTGCCGAAGATCTGGCCGTCCAACTCCACGGTCGTGTCGGCTCCCAACACGACAAGCGAATTCCCTGTTTCATCTTCGCCGACGCTCTTCTGCCCGGTCATTGTTCCCTTGCGCTGCATAAGCTCACGGAAGACAGCCTCCGCTTTCTCTCCCGCCAGCCGCACCACGTAGGCAATGGGATCCTCGCCAGGCCGTATCTCCTCATTGAGATGGGCGGGATGCACTTCGAACTCATAACCACCCTGGACCAGCAATTCGCGCCGTCGAGGTGAGGCAGAAGCCAGAATCAGCATAGCCATATCCAATGTTCTCAGGTTATCCTCGCGTCTGCTCAACATCGATGGAGAGGCAATGCTCTTTGCCGATCATGCACCCGCTCAGCGCATGGAGGCGGCCGAGGGGGATGCATGCGCACAATTCGCCCGTGCACGGAAACGGCTCTTTTCCCACTGTGACTCGGCGACGATGAAATGCGCTGGTGCTGACGTTGTCTTCGACGGCATCGATGCCCCGACGACGCAGACCTTTGTCATCGGCATGTTTCAGCTGCTCACATCTTCCGACCTGGATCAGATCGAGCATTTTTCATGGATCTCGGCGCCCGGCTTAAGTGGAGACTGGGCCCGGGGAAGGACCCTTGTAAGCCACTGCCCGAATCCGGGCACGGACCAGCCCTCTCCGCGGGACCCCCTGTCGGGGGATAGTAGGTGGTTTCGGTAGTCGATGGATGGGCAGCGAACCTGCGCCTTTTTATTTGTCTTTATGATCGCCCTAGATTCTTACACCCACCTGGATCCCACCCGGCGTGGCCACGCCCCAGGCCATGGCCGGCGTGTTGTGTGCCAGCCCGAAGCGTCCGTCAGGGCCGAGCAGAATGATGCCGCCGTGCCCACCCAGGCGATTGAACAGGTATGAGATGGCCTCGCGCGCCGCAATCTCAGGAGCGGTTCCCGCGGCGACGCGATCCGTAGCCCATTTGCCCAGCACCAGTTTCATAATCGGCTCGCCCCAGCCAGTCAAACTCACCGCGGCTCCGAGATTATCTGCATAGCAGCCGCAACCAATCAGCGATGAATCACCCACCCGCCCCGGTGTTTTGTTCAGCGTCCCGCCCGTCGAGGTTCCGGCGGCCAGATTCCCACAGGCGTCGAGCGCCACCGCACCCACCGTATCGTGACTGCCCCACTTCGAGCGGTCGTCCTCATCGGCCGCAGAACCTGAACGTTCGCTATCAGGGAAGGCCGTTTCGGGGTCCTTATCGTCGCACAGGCCGCTGAATGTTTTGTCCGCCAGGCCAGCCTGTTGGCGTGCCTGCGCTTCGATTAGGCGCTTGCGCTCCCGATCCAGCACAAGTTCTGAGTTTTCAATCAGCGCCATGCCGTGCGCCTTCGCAAACTCTTCCGCACCGACACCCACAAAATACACATGCGGGCTGCGCTCGAGAACAAGCCGCGCGGCGTGAATCGGATTTCTGAGCCGCTCCACGCAAGCCACACCACCCGCTTTCATGCGGCCGCCGTCCATCAGGAGAGCATCAAGTTGTACCCGTCCGTCCGAAGTTAAAAAGCTTCCCCGGCCGGCATCAAACGTGGGGTCGTCTTCCAGGATCTTGACGGCCTGCTCCACGGCATCAAGGGCTGCTCCACCCCGCGCCAGGATCTCGTGCCCCGTCTCGAGCGCGTGCCGCACACCCGACTCATGCGCCGCTTCGGCATCGGGGGGGATGGCCCACGCGCCGCCGTGAACCAGAAGCGTGGGGTCATGGGTTGCAGGCTTTGTCATCCGATCATGGTAGAGCATCCGCCCCCATCATCTCGCGGCGGTGGTTTCTCTCTTGCCCGATTCATGCCTTCAAAAATCCTGTCAAGTATCCTGAGGCAAAAAATACTCGGGAGTAGGTACTTGTTGAAAGGACTGCTGGGTGAGTTCGCAGAGTTTTCGGGACGAGTCAAGGAGGAGTACAGAAGCTGGCGTACGCTTCAGGCCCATGCGCTTCTATAATCAGCCCATGAACGATAACCCGCTGGTTGGCGTGGTCATGGGCAGCAAGAGCGACTACGATGTACTCTCGGCTGCGGTTGAGATGCTGCGCATCTTCGAGATTCCTTGCGAAGCGAGGATTGTCAGTGCGCATCGAACGCCCGACTGGCTTTTCAAATACGCTGAGACGGCGCGCGATCGCGGACTGCGTGTGATCATCGCCGGCGCCGGTGGCGCGGCGCATCTGCCGGGTATGCTCGCGGCCAAGACGCTTGTGCCTGTCCTTGGTGTCCCCGTCGCGGCAACGCAATTGAATGGGATGGACTCGCTTCTCTCCATCGTGCAGATGCCGAAGGGCGTGCCGGTTGGAACCCTCGCGATCGGCAAGCCCGGCGCAGCCAACGCTGCCTTGCTGGCCGCCGAAATCCTGGCCGCAACCGACCCCGCACTCTACAATCGACTTTCGGTTTGGCGGTCGGCGCGGACACAGGAAGTGCTCGAACAGAAGCTCGACGAGGTGCCGCCCCGTTGAGTACCGTTCCATCGCACGAGCCAACGATTGTTCAGCCGGGCCGATTGATCGCAATTCTTGGGGGCGGCCAGCTCGGCCGCATGACGGCCATGGCTGCGCGCACCATGGGCTATCGCGTCCGCGTCATGGATCCCGAGCCGAAGTGCCCGGCAAGTTTTGTTGTAGATGAAACCATCGTCGGCCGATGGGACGATGTGGACGCAGCACGGCGGCTGGCTTCCGGCACCGATGCCGTGACCTTGGAAATCGAGCAGATCGAAGTGGATGCGCTGAGCGCTGTCGCGCGCCTCGCCCCACTGCGGCCCGGTGTCGAACCGATCCGCATCATCCAGGACAAGACGCTGCAAAAAATGTGGCTTGCGGAAAATGGATTTCCCGTCGGACCATTTCGCGTCGTGCAGGACGAAGCGCAGCTGCACCAGGCGGTTCGTGCCCTGGGCGGCCAGGTGTATCTCAAGATTGGGCGCGGCGGTTATGACGGGCGCGGCCAAGCGCGCATCGGACACCACACTCCACCTACCGAGTTGTCTATCTCTCAAGCCTGGACGGCCGTGGGCGGGCGGCCCAGCGTTGCCGAAAAGGCGCTGGAGTTGGATTGCGAGATCAGCGTGATGGCAGCGCGCAGTCCTGCTGGTGAGGTACGGACTTATCCGGCAGCTCGCAATCATCACGAAAATCAGATTCTCGCATGGAGCGTGCTGCCTGCCGGCGTACCGGCCGGTCTCGAACAACGCGCCGAGGCGCTGACTGCTTCGATGATTGAAAAGCTTGGCATCGAAGGCCTGCTTTGCGTCGAACTCTTTGTAACCAAACAGGGCGAGTTACTGGTGAATGAACTCGCGCCCCGGCCCCACAACAGTTATCACCAGAGCGAGCGCGGATGCGCAACCAGCCAGTTTGAGCAGTTGGTGCGCACCACATGTAACTTACCGCTTGGTGACACGGCGCTGATTTCACCCTGTGCGATTGTGAATCTGCTCGGCGGCGTATGGCTCGACCGCGAAGGCGAGCCGGATTTTGCAGCCGCGCTTGCGGTTCCAGGAGTGCGGCTCCATTTGTATGAGAAACACACACCGCGCGCCGGGCGAAAGATGGGCCACCTGTCGGCAACCGGCGCAACAGCTGAAGAGGCACTCGAACGGGTTCTGGGTGCAAAGCGCCGTCTGTGATGGGCCTGAATTTCGCGCCTTACATGGTCTAAACGCGCTATGTGACCCACCAACCTCCGGGCCGAATTACGCGTTCACTTTTTCCCAACGCTTCGGCCTTCGATTCTGCTGCAGAATCTTTTTGCGCAGGCGCAGCGATTTGGGCGTCACTTCCACCAGTTCATCATCGGCAATGAACTCGATTGCCTGCTCCAGGTTCAGCGTCGTATAAGGCACCAGCCGGATCGCCTCGTCCGCCGTAGAGGCACGCATGTTGGTCATCTTCTTTTCGCGCACTACGTTCACGTCGAGATCATTATCGCGCGAGTGCTCGCCGACGATCATGCCCTCGTAGACTTCCACGCCGGCCCCGACAAACAGAATGCCGCGCTCCTGCAGGCCGTTCAGAGAATACGTCGTCGTCAGCCCCTGGCGATCGGCAATCAGTGCGCCCGTCGGACGCTGCGGAATCTCGCCCTGGTAGGGGATATAGCCGTCGAACAGCGTATTCATCACAATCGTGCCGCGCGTCTCCGTCAGCATCTCACTGCGCAGTCCGATCAGCCCGCGACTGGGCACGCGAAATTCCATGCGGACGCGTCCCGAACCATGGTTGTGCATCTTCGTCATCTCGCCCTTGCGCGGACCCAGCTTTTCGATCACCACACCGGTGTGTTGCTCGGGCACGTCAATGGTGAGGTTCTCGACCGGTTCCATGCGTGTGCCTTCCACCATCTTGGTTACGATCTCCGGCCGTCCGGCCATCAGTTCGTATCCTTCGCGGCGCATCATTTCAATCAGGATGGCGAGTTGCAATTCGCCTCGCCCCAGCACCTTGAAGGTGTCCGGCGAACCCGCCTCTTCAACGCGGATTGACACGTTGGTCAGCAGTTCCTTTTCCAGGCGTTCGCGCAAATTGCGGCTGGTCACATACTGGCCTTCGCGGCCCGCAAACGGCCCGTTGTTTACGCTGAACTGGATTGCGATCGTCGGCTCATCGATGATGATGAGCGGCAGCGGCGCGGGATTCTCAATGCTGGTGATGGTTTCGCCGATGGTGATGCCTTCGACGCCCGCGACGGCGACAATATCGCCCATCGTCGTCTCGGTAATCTCTGTCCGCTTCAAGCCGGAGAATGTGAACAGCTTGGTGATGCGCGTCTTGTAGAGAGAGCCATCGCGCTTTGAGATGTTCACATCGTCGCCTGCATGCAGCGTGCCTTGAAAGACGCGGCAGATGGCAATGCGCCCGAAGTAGTCGGAATAATCGAGATTGGTAACCAGAATCTGAAGCGCGCCTTCCGCGTCGCCAGTGGCCGCAGGAATGGTGTTCACGATCGCCTCAAAGAGCGGCTGCAGATCCGTGCCCGGAACGCTGAAGTCGATACTCGCTGTGCCTGCTTTCGCGACCGCATAAAGCACCGGAAAATCAAGCTGCGATTCGTCGGCGTCCAGGTCAATAAACAGATCGTAAATCTCGTTCAGCACTTCCTGCGGGCGCGCATCGGGACGGTCAATCTTGTTGATCACCACAATGGGAGGCAACTTGGCCTCGAGCGCCTTGGCCAGCACATAACGCGTCTGCGGCAGCGGCCCTTCAGCGGCGTCTACCAGCAGCATCACGCCGTCAACCATCTTGAGTGCCCGTTCCACTTCGCCTCCGAAATCGGCGTGGCCCGGCGTGTCGACAATATTGATCTTGCCGCCTGCGAAATTGATTGCGGTGTTCTTGGCCAGGATGGTGATGCCTCGCTCGCGTTCCAGCTCGTTCGAGTCCATCACCCTCTCCGCCACTTGCTCGTTGGCGCGAAATGTGCCGGCCTGGCGCAGCATAGCGTCGACAAGAGTGGTCTTTCCGTGGTCCACATGGGCGATGATGGCGATATTGCGGATTGTCTGGCTCACAGGGGAGGCTTTCCTTTGATTGGGCTGGCCCGCTCAGAATTGTGCGTGCTGAGAGATGAGATGAATCAGGCTTGCCGCACAGTGCGGCACTCTTGATTCTACAGCAGAGCAAGTGCATCAGGTTTTGCCAGGCAGCTGTCCATCAGCCTCGGCAAGAGAAGAGTCGCGGCCTGTAAGCCACGTTGTTCGTGATGGTTACGTCGGAATAGTGCCAAACCTGACGCCACTCCCGGTTGCAAACACCGGCATTGCGAAATTCCCACCATAGGATTGCGATCTAGATTCAGCCGTTGTTCCCTGCATCTAATTGAATGATGCTTTCTACGAACTGGGAGAAGACGATGAGCCGCTTCGGGCGTTTGATCTCGCTGGCGCTTCTGGTGGGGCCGGGTATCGCAGTTTTCGCGCAGAATCCGAAAAGCATTGTGCAGCAGGCCGTGCAGACTGAGTTGCAAGCTGCGAAAGACGATCATTCGTGCTGGATCTATTTAGAAAACGACCGCACTCCCAACGGGTCAGTCGAACAATGGGTGGCGCAGACGCACGAGGGAGACCTGAAACGGGTAATAGAAAAAAATGGAAAGCCAATGTCGCGCGCCGACCAGCGGCAGTCGATGAATAATTTCCTGCAGAATTCTGATGCGCGCGCCAAGCAGCGCAAATCAGGACAGCATGACGACCAGCAAGCCGCTGAGATGCTCGGATTGCTGCCTCATGCATTCATCTGGACGATTACCGGGACGCGAGATGACGACACGCTCCTGCACTTCCGGCCCGATCCCAATTTTCACGCTCCAGATTGGGAGACTCGCGTCTTTGCCGCCATGGAAGGTGACATGGTGGTTAACAATTCGCAGCATCGAATTGTGAGCCTCAAAGGAAGGCTGATCCACGACGTAAAATTCTTTGGCGGCCTGTTGGGTGACCTCAAAGCCGGCGGCACCTTCGATGTCGAGCGGCGCGAGACGGGAAAGTCCATCTGGCAGATCACGGCGACACACGTCCACATTGAGGGCTATGCTCTCCTGTTCAAAGACATCTCAGAAAACGAAGATGACGTGAAGTCCGACTTTCAGCAGCTTCCCAGCGGAATCTCATTGAACGAGGCTGAAAAAGACCTCTTGAAGCGCGGCAGCTAAAGCTCTCAATAGCCGCTTGCGAGCGTCATGAAGGCGAGTTCGGGCTCACCGCTTCTGCGCCCCAGAACAAAGACCGCAATGCTCGTAAAACCCATCGCATCGTGACCACGATCGCCAGCAGCATGGCGGCCACAGCGATGATGGCGGCATATGGGTGCTTTGTCGCCAGCCAGGGAAGAAAGACCGCCAGCAAGTCCTCTCCCAGGCTCAGTGTGACGTTCGAAAAGGGCTCGGGCGATGGAGTAACTGCGGCGCGAACTGCGGTCTTGCCGCCATGCGCGCAGAGGGCAATCAGCGCACCTACGCTCGCGGCCAGCAACTGCTCCCAGGGCGAAAGCGTCTCCGTCGCGCGATAGGCGAGGAGGGCTGCGACGGGAACGCGAATGAAGGTATGCAGCGCGTTCCAGAAGAGATCGAACCCGGGCACTTTGTCTGCGAAGAACTCGAGCACGAAGAGCGCGGAGCTTACACCGATGACATACCAACTCGCAAGCAGGCGCAGCCCCGGCGGCAGCGCCAGCACACCCGCGTGAGCCAGCAGCCCGAGTGTCGCCACAGTGGCGTACACATTCAGCCCCGCCGCGAAGCTGACTGCAATCAGCAGGGCCAGGAGCTCATCGCCTGGGAGCCGCATGCGCGTTAGTATAGGTCGGATTTGGCGTCGAATACAGAGAGGGATCGCAAAAAAAGGTTCAAGTCAGGGAAATCGCCCTACAGCAGGCCGATTTGCACGGGGAGAAGATTACAGGTCGCGCAGGAATTTCCTGAGTGCTTTTTCCCCGGTCAGGCCGCGGCCCGGCTCAACATCGGCGTAGGTTGGGAGAATAAAGTCGAGGCCCTCCCCGTCAGTTCCCCAGCGCACGACTCTGGTCTGTATGGCAAGGGCATCTTCCGGGTTGTCTCCCTTGCTGTTGGCCTTTTGTAACGTCATTGCAATCATCGTACCGGGCAACCAGCGTTCCTCAGTGAGGAGGTACATACCAGTGTTGCTGATGTTCCCGACGCGTCGCGCCTGCGGAGTGGCGCCGGACCAGCTGAACGCCACCAGTTGTGGAGCCTCATACCGTGTTGCCCTTCGCCGATCGGGGATTAACCAACGCTGCAGCCGCGTCTTCCATGATGATCTGTCCGGCAGAAAGTGCGCGCGTCGCAGGAAGGCTTCTGGCGCCCACTGTTCGACGCCTGCGGGTTGGGGCTCAGAGATCGACTCGACGGGCCCTCGGGTAATCCGGCTCTCCATCGCTTCGGGAAGGCAAATTTCGAAACGGTCCCCAGGTTCCGTGCGGGAAGAGCGGATCGAACCCGCGGGCAGGACCAGCGCGCTGGCGGCCACGCCCTCCAGCGGCACCAGTTCAACCGTGGAAAGTGATTCGACCTGCTCGATCACCCGATGACCTTCGTCGAGACAGATCAGATCGAATGGGCCCAAACCGGGCACAGAGGGAATGCCTCGGTAGGGCTGCAGCCACAATCCCTCTTCTGCGTAACTGAAAAGTGCATCGACCAGGTTCTTCAGTGTCCCGGCAGTAGTGTCGAACTCCTGCACCTCAAGGCGGACAAGTCGTTCGCGGGACAGATTGTAGATGCAGAATTTCTGGGTTTTCATGATCTCCTGACACTGGCTGCGACACCTCAGCCCACCACCCAGGATTTCCACTTAGGCCATCTTTGAAATCACTATACCGGCAGTCTCACTTGCGCGCGCAGCGATTTCGCCTTCTACGCATCGGCGACGTACTCGGTTTGCCTCCGCTGTACAAAGGCAAAGCCGGCAAATACCCCATCAATGGCGCATCTTGAGAGAAGCCGCCATTCACATGCGAAGAGAAACTCACCCGTTATCCAGTTAGATTCACCCTCCAAAGCGGAGGACCGGCGCAGTCCGGAAACGGGCCAAAACCTGCAGTCATTCTGCGACGTCAAATGGATTGACAGATCAGTCTGCTGCCGCCAAGCACGTGGACGCGCTGCGGTGGGAAGGAGCAACCAATGCATTGCGGATGGATCGTCGTTGCGGCGCTCATGGTTTCGAGCGTGGCAATGGCGCAGAACGCCATTCCGTCAGGAACGATCTTGCCTGTTGCCCTTGAAACGGGCCTGAATGCTTCCAAGATCCATGCGGGCCAGCCAATCCGGGCTGAAGTGATGCAGAACGTTCCCGACACCCCAATTCGCCGGCACGCGCGGGTGCTGGGGCACGTGATCGAAGCCAGTGCTTTGCCGGGCGGCCTGGAAAAACTCACGTTGCAATTTGACGCGATCGAGATACACGGAAAACGGATTCCCATCCATGCAAGTCTTCGCGCGGTGGCCTCATTCCTTGACGTCGAGGACGCCATGGTCCCCGAAGAAGGAGCATCGAGAGGGATTACGCCTGAGGTGGCAACTACCGAACAGATCGGTGGCGAGCAAGTGTATCGCGGAGGTGGGCCTGTATCGGACGGGATGGCCCCCGTCGGGGTTCCGGTACCGTACGGTGTGCTGGCGGTGCCGCGCCCAAATCCCCATGGAAACTGCCGAGGCGTAATTGGCGAAAACACGCGGCAGCAGGCGTTGTGGTTGTTTTCCACCGATGCTTGCGGCGTGTACGGCATCGCCAACCTTCGTATCGACCACGCAGGACGAACCGATCCGATGGGAACGATCGTGTTGTCATCCGCGACAGGCAAGCTGAAGCTCTATGGAGGAACAGGCATGTTGCTGCGGATCCGCGGATAGAAATGCAATGTGGCGGGATTGCCCTGCGCCGGAAAATCGAATGTCGGACGGCTCAAAAGTGGCTATGGCCGATTGGGTTGACACCAAAACCAGCATTCCGGTAGGTTCGCCTCAACCGATGACGACCAAGCCACAATCCGTCCTTCAGTTTGCTTCGCAGTCCACACGATCCGCGGTTCTCGAACTCAACCAGCAGCCGGGACTCGTGCTGTTTGCCGTGGGCATGGTGGGCATGGGAGTTCTCGCTCTCGTCTATCGCGACTTCGCGATGGTATGGCAGCCCGTGCCGGCCTGGGTGCCGGGCCATGTGGCGCTTGCCTGCGGATCGGGCGTGCTGATGCTGGCTTGCGGGGTGGGATTGATCTTTCGTGCCACGTCGGCCTGGGCCGTGCGCATCTTGTTTCCGTATCTCATCGCGTGGCAGTTGCTCAAATTGCCGGATATCTTCATCACGCCAGGCAGCGAAGGCGTCTACCTGGGATTCGGAGAACTGGCAGTGCTCCTGGCGGGCGGGTGGACGCTCTTCGCGCTCATGGCCGCGCTGCCTGAAACCTCGCGGCTGAACTTTCTGACCGGCGAACGCGTGGTGCGCATTGTGCGCTTCTACTTCGCCGTCTGGATCATTCCCATCGGGCTGTCGCATTTGGTTTACGTGCAGGCGACGGCAGACCTTGTGCCATCGTGGCTGCCCTACCGCACAGGTTGGGCATATTTGACCGGAGTCGGTCAGATGGCGAGCGGGCTCGGCTTGCTGTTTGGCGTGTTTCCGCGCGTGGCCGCGTGGGCTGAGGCTTTTCAGATCTCTGCGTATACGCTGCTCATCTGGTTGCCGGCAGCAACCTTCGGACCAGACAAGGACCTGTCGAAGGTTTTTCCTCAGTCGGGACCCCGCTTGTATTTCACCGCCCTTTTCATCTCCTGGGTCATAGGGGCCGGTGCGTGGGTGGTGGCTCAGAACGTGCCTCCCAAACACAAAGAGGGCCCGCTCAGCACAACCCACGCGCGACTCGGCTGAAGGTCATTTGTCGCAACGTACGCACAGACCGTGCCGGACCTTGCCAATCGAGAGCACGCTGCGGGACAATCGCGAAGGTTCGCCTTACTTGGCAACACAAATCCGATGATTCAGATCAAACGCGTCTACGAGAATGCGAATGGAGCCGACGGCGCCCGCTTTCTTGTCGACAGGCTGTGGCCTCGCGGAATGAAAAAAGAGTCGTTGAAGATGGAATCCTGGTTGAAAGATGTCGCGCCCAGCAACGAACTTCGGCACTGGTATCATCACGACCTCGAACAGTGGAGCGAGTTCCGCAAACGCTATTTTGATGAATTGCGGGCGAACCCGTCTTCCTGGCTCGCGCTTCTCGATGCCGCGCGTCGTGGCACGGTTACGTTGCTCTACGGCTCAAAACACACCGAACACAACAATGCCGAGGCGCTGAAGGAATTCCTGACGCAGCAACTCAAAACAGGCCCTGCATCGAGCCATGGCTCAAAGACCAGCCGAATTGCTTCACAATGAGCTCTGCGCGACGCGACCGTTCACTGCTCCCTCTCCGGCTCAAAGCGAAATGCAATCCTGCGTTCGCATTCACGCTGAACGGCCCGCTTTCGGCCGGCGAGCAGTTCCGCTGCTCCTACGCTTCCGCATAAAAGTCCGGTTTCGCGATCGATCACCGGCATGGCTAACACTCCCGATGTGGCCATCTCTTCAGCCACGGTTCGACACGTCTGGTCAGAGTAGGCAAACGTCTCCGGCAGGCGGCTGGACTCGGAGGGCCAGGTCGCGTCGTCGGTCAAACGCGTCATGACCTCGGCGACGGTGACAATTTCGAGTGGATCGACACCGTATTCCCGCGAAAGGTGATACCCGCGCCGGGCGATCTTTTCTGTCAGGATGGAACGTGGCATGACCAGCGAGGTGACGAGATAGGATGCAGCGCATGCGAGCACCAGCGGGATGATAACGGGAAGTGCATGTGTCAGTTCCAGTGAGAAAACGATGGCGGTCAAGGGCACGCCCAGCGCCCCGGAGAGCATTGCGCCTAATCCCATGAGCGCCCACACAGCCTGGGTTTCAACCGGCAAGTGCAAGAGATGTGCCATGGATTCGCCAAGTGCAGCCCCGATCATCAACAGCGGCGCGAGCACCCCGCCCGAGGTTCCGGAACTCAATGAAAATGCCCACATCAACGACTTGGCAACAACAAGTCCTGCGAGCAGTGTGACTGGGGCGTTGCCGCGCAGCAATTCGGCGATATTGTCATAACCTACGCCCAATCCGCGCGGGAAGAAGAATCCCCCCATACCGACACCGATGCCTCCGATGGCCGGCCACCAGACCCAGTGCACGTGAAACCGGGCACCCAAAGATTCGAAGGCATCCTCAAAGCCGTACATCAGCCGGCTAAGTCCGGCCGCGGCCAATCCAACCAGAATCCCGAGAGGAACGGCACCAGCCAATGCCTCTGTCATGTGGATGCCCCCTGATAAATCAACAGGAAACAACGGGCCTTGACCGAGCCACCATATTCTCAGCGCGCCCGCCACAGCAGAAGCTACTGCAACAGGAACAAGCGACCGGGGCCTCATCTCAAAGAGAAGCAGTTCCACTCCCAGCAGAATCGCGGCAAGCGGAGATGCAAAGGTCGCGGACATTCCGGCAGACGCGCCGGCCACCAGCAGCGTAGTCCGCTCAGCGTCAGAGAGCTTGAGCCATTGTGCGACCATGGAGCCAAATGCGCCGCCCGTCATGATGATGGGGCCCTCGGCACCAAACGGCCCGCCCGAACCGATTGCAACAGCCGCCGAAAGTGGCTTGAGCAACGCAACTTTCGGTTCAACACGCGCACCGCGCAACAGGATTGCCTCGATGGCCTCGGGAATTCCGTGGCCGCGGATCTTGTCGGATCCGTAATGCGCCATCAGGCCGACGATCAGACCGCCAACGACCGGAACGAAGACCCTAATCCAGTGGGGTTCCGTTGATCCGGCAGGGCCAACCATCGCCAGGCTGAGGCGGTGGTAGTAGAAAAGATTTGTCGCGAAGGCAATAGCCCGCAGAAGGAACACTGCGAGTCCGGCTGCACACGCGCCAATGACCAGCGCCACGGCACCCAGAAGCCAGGTTCGCCGATCGACAGTGAAATCACGCAGCGCGGAAGGCCTGGACTGCATTACTCCTCCGCAACGGCTTGCGCGAGAGAATGCTTTCTCACCTGTTTCAGCACTTCGATCAGGTGCGGCGCCATCTCGTTCAGTTCTCGCGCGTGATCCGATGACAGCCGGTTGAGAATCCGTCTGCCTTTACCCGTCACCCGCAGAATGGCGCGCCGGCGGTCCTCGTTATCGGCAACGCGCGACAGAAGGCCTTCGCGTTCCGATCGGTCAACCAGTTCAACCGTGCTGTTGTGCCTCAGACCCAGCCGGCCGGCGGCATACGCAATCGTCACAGAGGTTTCGTCGGGCGCTCCTGCAACCTGGAGAAGCAACTGATGCTGCTGCGGTTGCAATCCAGCCTTAAGCGCGGCGCTTTCACTGAAGTGCAGGAAAGAGCGCAATTCGTGGCGGAATTCCGCAAGTGACCTGAGAAGGATGCTGTCCTGGGCGTGCTCGCGCATATTTATATCGTATCACGATATAAATATTCCACGCTTGTCCGCTCGGCGCACGACCGCGCGTTGGTCGCGGCCTGAAGGCTGAAGATCAGGTTGGTCCTAGGCCCCGGGAGCCTTGGAAGGCGCACTGTCCTTGGGACCGGGTGCATCAGGGGCCTTCTGGGGAGATGTATCCGCGGGCTTGTCTTGCGGCCCAGGAGACGCGGTCTTCTTATGGCGATCGGAAGCCCTTTGTAGCTCCTCGTCCTGTTTCGCTTTTTCTTGCGCAGCTTCGGCGTCGGTTACGTAACGGAACATCTGCAAGCGGCCTGGCTCTTGTTCGGTCGTGAAAACGCGGTTCTTCTTGTCGATCGCAACTCCCACGATCGATTTGAACTGGCCCGGCAATTCTCCATGGCCCATGCCGATATAGGTCAGCAGATCTCCCTCGCGATTGAATATCTGGAGCCGGTCTTCCATCTGGTCGGCAACCCATATATGGCCGTCGCCGTCTACCGCGATCCCCTTGGGCCGCGCCAAATACCCGGGACCGTCGCCGTGCTTGCCGAATTGACTGATGAACGCGCCATCGGCGTCGAAGATCTCCACGCGGTTGTTGAGGGTGTCGGTGACGTAGACATTGCCGTCCTTATCGAGAGCAACGCATTGAGGCGCGGCGAAGTCGCCTGGTGTCGTGAGGAAATGGTTCTTGCCGCCGGTTCCCATGCGCCGCAGCAGCTTGAGAGTATCGGCGTCATAGACAATTACCTGGTCCTGCTGCGTATCCACGACATAGAGAAAGCGGTTCTCGCGATCGATGGCGAGACCAACCGGATCCACCAATCCTTCGGTGATCTGGCCTTGCACTTCGTGCTTGGCATTGAAGATCATGACGCGATGCAATTTGCCGTCTGAAACAAAGAGACGGTCATCGTCATCGATGGCGAGACCGTTGATCCAGCCGAAATGCGCCTCAATTCCATTGCGAATGAGCTGGGTATCGTGGGTCTCGGTGTTGAAAATGAAGACGGCGCCGACTCGCTGGTCGGCCACGTACACCTGCCCCTTGGAGTCGATGGCGATGCCATACGGTCCGATCAGTTGGAAAGGAAAATCCTTGGGGTTGAATTTTTCATCCTGGGACTGGCCGCCCGCGAGGCGGTCCATCCAGGTTGCCTTCGGTTTGGCGGCCGCCGCAGAGTAGTCGATCTTCGCTCCGGCAAAATAATCGAGCCAGTGCACACGGGCAATGCTGGGCGGGCTTGGCCAAGCAAGCTTTGTCGCATCGAACGGGAACTTGCGCGGACCAGCCTGGGTCGTTGTTGTATCGGCGGTCTTCTTCTTTTTCGCGGCGACCGCAAACGGGGATGTCAGCCCCAGCACAAGCAGGAGCAGCAAAACCGGCGTCTTATGAGTGCGTATCGGATTGAAGAGGAAGCGAAACATCTCAATCTCCAGTTACTTTCCGGGGGACGTAGTCTGCATCATGTTGAGCCTGTTTTTGTGGCAGGTGTCGCAGAATGCCATGTTGTCAGCATCGTCATTGATGAGGAGACTGGGCCGGACCGATGCATGCGGTTGATGGCAGGAGAGGCAACTGAGCCTGGTCTTGACTTTGGCCTGGTCGGACGGGTCCATCACGTCAGAAACCGGGTGACCTTCCACAGGGTGTCCGAGGCCAAAGCGCAAAGGGAGGATGGGAACTTTGTTCTTCCGGTAGTAATCGTCCGGCAGCCTGACCGTGCCATTAAAGATGGTCAGCAGGTGATCCGCGTCGTCCCGCTGAGGAGCGGAATCGGGACCGTGGCACTCTAGGCAAAGCGCATTGCCTTTGGCACGCAGCAAGTGATCGTTGTCGCCGCCGTGAGGCGTGTGGCATATGGCGCAACCCTGCTCAAATGCAGGCTGATGATGCACGGCCTTTTTGCGCAGATCGTCCATGTCGCTGTGGCATCCCAGGCAGATGCTGACGGAATCGGTCTTGGGCAAGCCGGGCTGATTGCTGGCGTGCGGACTATGGCAGTCAGTACAATCGCCGGCCGCACCGGGATGCTGCACCTTGGCCGTATCGATCTGTTTCGCCTTGTCGTCATGGCAGGTCACGCACAACGACTTCGCATCGGGCTGTGTCAGGACCACTTTTCCGTCCTTGGCAGGCGCGTGGCAGGTATCGCAACTCTTTGCCTCAAACGGCGCATGCGTGAACTTCGCCATCAGCTTGGGCGATGCCGACTGGTGCGGATCATGGCACTCCAGGCAGTTGGCCGTGGCGAAAGGCTGGTTCTGATGCGCCTTCTGGAGCTCCGCATCCTTCGCGTCGTGGCAATCCAGGCACAGCGCAGGAGCCGCCTTGGTCAGGTGGAACCTGTTCTCGGCGGTTGGTTCGGCGCCAGTCTTGTGGGTGGTGTGGCAGGTGTCGCAGCCCATATCCAGCGCGGCGTGACGGCTGCCCTTGTCGGGCACATTTAACCCGGTCTTGTGGCAATCGAGGCAGAGATTTTCTTTTGCTCCGCCCGACTCCGGCTTCAGAAGCTGATTCTTGTTGTCACTGGAGTGCGGGTCGTGGCACGAGAGACAGTCGCGCACCGCCGGCGGATGAACTGTCCCCTTTATGTCGGCCGCTTTCTTGTCGGCATGGCAGGTGATGCAAAGTTCAGACGGCGTGGCCGTCATCAGCTTGACGCGAGTAACGTCACCGGTGACGCGGATCTCATGACAGCTCAAACAGCCCGTGGCCATGGCCGAATGAACGGATTTGCCTTTCGTCTTATCGCCGTGGCATTCGAGGCACTTTGCTGCATCTGTGTTTTTATCGAGCGGAACGGGATGAATCTCCGCCGAGGCGCGAACGGCGAGCAACAGGACCAAAACAACCCAGGTCCAAACCTCGATGCCGCGGTTGCGGCCGCGACGGGGGAAAGCCATTTTGCGGATCCAGACGCGATCAAGAGGCAGTTTCATAGCACCACGAATTTCGCCACGTTGGGGGAAGATGACCGTCAGACGAACAACGGCTGCGACTTGCCCCACGCGTTGAACAAACTGAGTGAAAAACAAGTTTGCAGGGATATTAGATACGGAACAAAAGACAATGACGGTGATTAAGATCACAAGACGAGCCTTCATTTTCCGTGGTTTTAGCCCAAAGGACGGGGGTTTCCTGAACTGGCTTGACCGTGCGGCTCAAGGTCAGCCGAAATCCGGTCGATGAACGAAGCGTTGGCAAAGGAGCCTCTGTTCAATGAATCGGACCCTCTTGATCGCCATTGTGCTTTTGGCAGCCACGGGTTTCGCGGCAGCGCAGATTACGTCCCCATCGACTGACGTGCTGGGCGCACATCTGAACTATGGCCGCGGTTGCACCGCGTGCCACTCGCCTCACAGCGGTGCGTCCGGCAACGGGAACGCCCGATCGTCCGACCCAAGCTCAGGCGTCACGGCACTTTGGGGTGAGGACGCGAGCGGTCTGTATGGCAAGACGATTACAACGGGCGGAGGCAAATTCGTAGAAGTTCTGCCCAGCAGCATGTCGGCTACCACGCCGGATGTTGCCGGCATGATGACTTGCCTCAGTTGCCACGACGGCAACTATGCACCCAGCGCGATGATGAGGAACCGGGTGTATGAGTCCCTGCCTTCGACGTATGGGAACCGCAACTCAATCCCGACTCTCATTGGAAACAACGGCACCAGCGCCGGCAACTACTTGAATCAACATCCAATGGGGCTGAGCGCGACGGTGGGCTGTGGCGGCCCGACCAATTGGGACTGTACAGCGTCTAACGGCGTGATCAGTATGAAGGGCGCGAAATCCAGCCGCTTTGTCAATAACTACGGCTTTTTTGTGAAACCGGGCAGTTACAACAACGCGGCGGTTGTGGTGTGCACCACCTGCCATGACCCCCACTCGATGAGTACGGTCACCATCGCCAGCGGCTCCACTTCAGGTCTGCCGCCTGGCACGTATACGACGATGTTCTTTCTTCGCGGTCCCTACAACCCAAACGACACCAATCCGATGTCGAACCAGACGGCACAATTCTGCCGCCAGTGCCATGCCGACAAGTCAAACGAGATGAACGGCAGCACGGCTGGAACGATCCTCTAGCAGTGCGTCCGGCGAACTTTGGAGCGCCCCGTGGCCGGCTTCAACTTGCGCAGCGCGGCAGGGCGCCAACCCCTATCTCTTAACGGCGACGCCCCTGCGCAAGCTCGCAGTGGTGACGGTTCCATCGGCGTTGTGGGCCACCTGGTGACAGGTCAGAACGCAGGTATTCGCCGCGCGATTGTAGGAGATGGGAAGGGTGCCGTTTTGTGCCACAACGTTCACGTCAAAGTTGATCAACCGCTCGCCGCTAATATTTCCGCTGGCAGCTCCCATGCCGTGCGCAGTGTGGCAGGTGGAACAGGAGACACCGGCGGTGATGTGATCGCTGTGGTGATTCCAGCTCGTGTTCTTCATGATCTGGTTGGCAAGGTCGTGGCACTTGCCGCACATCGCGTAAGGTCCGTTCACACTCAGGTCGGGACTGGGAAAAAGATTGGTAATAAGATGGCCGGGCGCCGAGGTCTGGCTGAATTCGTAGCGACGTTCGAGGATGTGCGTCCACCGCGAACCGTGCGGGCCGTTGGGTCCCGTGCCTCCGAATTCGCGGTTGTCGTCGCTGTTGTGGCAATCGGTGCATAGAATCTGCGTGCCCATGGCGCGTCCCTGGGTTGTGCCGTCGAGGTTGAGCATGTTGAGGAGCAGACTTGGCTGCAGCAAAGAGCTGGCGCGTGGATGCATGACAGGGTGGCTGGAGGTAGACGCAATAGAAAACTGCGGAATTAAATTCAGTGGATCTCCTGCGGAAACCGCGCGCACCGGAGCATATCCATAGATGGGCAGCACCTGCTTGCCCGCACTGCTGCCGTGGCATCGCAGGCAATTCTCATATTGATTCACGGCCGGCGTCAAGGCGCTGATTCCGTCGGTGGCACTTATGCCCGCAACGTCTTTCTGCGAGATGCGGAGAAGCGGGGCTGCAGGAAACGAGCCAACCGGCTGAGACCCATGCGCATTGTGGCAGTCGACGCAAGTCGCGTGACGGTTGTTGTTCAGCAGAGTATTCTCGGCGGCATCGTGCGGATTGGTCGAGGTGGGAAATGGATGCCCGACCTTTGGCGTTGCGTACTCCGAAAACACGTTGGTATACGGCGTCGCCGGCGAAATGTTCGATCCGCCATTGTGGCAGGCGATGCAATCCTGCTCGTTCTGCCCGCGCAGCAGGCGGGATGCACCGCTTCCGTTGTGCGGGGTATGGCACGAGATGCAGGCATCGCCGGCAACCGTCGAGTAGCTGCCGAGAAGCGCCTGTGGCGAAATCTTGCTCGATGAGAGTGCGTGCGCGCTGGTGGACCAATCGGCCAGTTGATTGACCTGTCCGCCCATTTGCCGGTTTGGATCATGGCAGGCCAGGCAGAGCTGGCCGCTGGAGCTGTCCTTTACCAGGAAGTTCTGCGACACCTGGTCCTTTGCTTGTACATGCGGATTGTGGCAGGAAGTGCACTCGACATTTCCATTGATCAGCCTTACTGACTTGGTTGTGTCGGCGGTTGTGCCGTTTGCCGCCAGCGATGCCACGAGATCGACATTGTCCTTGATGGGCACAGCGAGGCTGAAGGGGTGCGACGACTGCATGCTGCTTCCGAACACATCCTGCGTCTTCATTGATCCGCGCATGGTCACCTGGCCGTATGCCACGGTAGAACCGACCGCAACAGTGCCGTCATGGCAGCTCAGGCACTGATTGCTGTCGGAGCCGAGCAATGGCTGCACACCTTTGTTGGTCTCAGTCGTGCTGGTGTAGTTCGTGTAAGTCTGCGTGGTCAGCTTCTGGTTCCACAGGCCCATGTTCAACCCGGAATGCGGTGCGTGACAGTAGGCGCACGCATCAGGGCGGGCGCCTGTCACAGGCGAGCCGCCGCCTGGCCCCAGGTTATGCACTCCCATCGCGTCACCCGTCAATTGGCCATGCAACGTGGTTCCGCCGAGCAGAATCATCAGGCCGGCAATAAGGAATCTGCTCATCACTTGAGTCCCTCCCCGGCCGGAGTTTTCAAGCCGACGTATTGAAATTCCTGGATGCGGCGATTGAATGAATCGACGACAAAAACCCGGTCGTCATGGTCAATGAACAAACCCGCGGGCAACTGGAACTGCCCGGCATGCGTGCCCCTGGAGCCGAAGTAGTAGAGCAACTGGCCATGGCGGTCAAAGACCTGCACCAGGGCCCACATGGAATCCACTACGTAAATGTGCCCTTCCGAATCGATGCTGATTGCCTTGGGGCGAAACATCGCGCCCACGCCATCGCCGAGCTTGCCAATGGCGTACTGGAACGTTCCAGACCGATCAAACACCTGTACGCGGAAGTTCATCGCGTCCACGACCATCAGGTTCGGACCGTCAAGACTTAGTTCAGTCGGAAGATTGAACTCTCCCTCGGCCTGGCCTGTTTTGCCGATGGTCTTGAGCACGTTACCCTGCATGTCGAGAACGAAGATCTCGTCGCGCAGCGTGTCGGTCACATAGATCCGCTGCTCGGCGGAGTCAACCGCAATTCCAGTGGGCCGCTTGAAGTAGCCTTCGCCGCCCTTCAGGGCGCCAATGGTGCGCAGATACTTCCCGCCCGGTTCGAAGACGAAGATCTCGCCGGCTTCAGAATCAGTAACGTAGATATTGTCCTGGGCATCGAGCGCGACGCACTGAGGCGTGCGCATTGGGTTACGGTAGCTGTTGTGCTGAATGAATTTGTACCTGTGTTCCGCAAAGTCGAAGACGTGCACTCCCTGAGCGCCGGGGTCGGTCACGATGATGCGGCCGTGCGAATCGGTAACGAGGCTGTAAGGACGGACGAGAAAACGGTAATCGGGTGCGCCCGCAATCACGTCGACCACCTTGTTCCAGAAGCCGCGGTTTGGCTTGACTTCAGATTCCGAGCCGAAGCTGCGCTCCCAGGTGAGCTTGCGCCCGCCATCGAGCGACATCTCCCAAAACTCCGGAGCAGTGGCCGGCTTGCTCCTGGCCAGGGCTGGAGTGAGCAGCAGCATCGCGCCGGCCAGCATGAACGCTGCTCCCACGCACTTTCTGAGCTCCCGAGTTAGAAGAAGTTGAACCAACGCGATACTCCCACATAAAACGAGGAAATGACTTGCGGCGGAGTGCCGGACCCGCTGAATCCCTGCTGCAGCCGCGAATATCCGCTGATGTAGTTCAACTTGCGGAACTGGTATTGGAGAAGCGTATTGAACTGGGTGCTGTTGTTTGTCGAAGTGATCGTGCCGGCGGTATTGCTGTCGGCGCGGGCATAAGTGGCCGCCATGATGAGGTTCCTGACGGGGCTACTGGACAGCCCGAAGGAATAACTGTCTCCGCCAAACAACGTGACGAGACTGGAAGGCAAAGTTGGTGACGGCACCGGTACGGATACCAAACCCGCGCCCGTTGCCAGCGCCTGCCCGTTTGCCTTGGTATAACTCCCCGTGGTCGTGAGAATGGAGCCAAAACCCATATAGGCGTTGTAACTCTGGCTGGTATTGTCGGTTCCAGGCTGGTCGGTAATTCCCGTGCGCGCCTCGCTGGCGCCCGCTCCCAGGTTGAATCTTCCCCAATTGCGCTGCACATTGCCGGAGTAGTTGAAATACGAATTCATATACGTGACCAGCAACGTTTGTACGTTCTGCGCATAGCCAAACGAGGCGTTCACGTGCCACCCAAGAATCACGCTGGAGTAATTGTCGGTTGTTGAAAATCCAAGCGTATCCTCGTCGGTATTGTCTGAGGTGTTGGCAGAGAATGTTAGCGCAGCGTTGAATGTGCCGTCGAAAACATTGTGCGTGTAGGTGGCACCTCCGCCGTAGGAGTTTACGCCGTAGTTCTGTCCTAAAAAGTATTGGGTGCGCCGCTCCGCAAAGGCCGACGTCTGCACATGCGCCGCAGGGATGTACGTGGCAACGCCCATCAGATCCATGGAGTTCGAAGACTGATTCGGGTTAAGCCCAGAAACGGTGCCGCCCGAGTTGAGCACCGACTGGATCAACTGGCCATTCAGGTTGTCGGAGTAGTTTGCCGTTGTCGTGAAAGCAAGTTTCTCGTTGGGATGCACAGAGGCCAGGACATTGAACGTGTCGATGGTGCCGTTGGAGCTAGTTCCCAGGAAGTCGCTATTCCATTGGGACCGGTTTACGCTGGCCGAGACAGCGCCCTGAAGGGGCAGCTTATGCGTGATATTGAATCCATACGCATTGTTGTCGGAATTGATCTCCATACTCGACACGCCGGCGATCACCTGTGGAACCAGCGAGTGTCCACCGCCCTTCGAATAGTAGGCACCCATGTTGAATCCCTGCACCGTATAGTTCGAATGCAGATTCAACGAATGGAACGTATTGTTTCCTGTATCCCCTGTTCCGTACACCGAATACTGGCTGGTGCCCGTCTGGAAGCCTGCGGAGAAGCTTGGCACGTCGGGGAGATTTTCGCTCCAGTTGATGCCAAAGGTCTGGCTGTTGCCATGGGTTACGTAATTGGCAAGACCCGGAACCGCGTAGTTCCCCTCGCTGTCGTACGCGCTGGAATAGCTGACCGAACCGGGGAACTTGCTGCCGCCGAAGATGTTTGTGGAGAGATTGAATCCGCTGGCGTCGGAAATGGACTGGAAATCGGAGTTTGCGCGCGACTGGTTCAGATAAAAAGACGCATTATAGGAAAGAAAATTGGGGCTGTAGTACGAGCCAGAAAAAGTGCCGGTGCCTCCAAGCGTCCAACTATGGGTGGAACTGGTCAGATTCCCGTAATCGTCGGTATATCCCGTGGAGATCGTGCCGTTGGCATTGGAACTGGTTTCGCCGAATCGAACCTGCGCAGCAACCGGCCATGCCGACAGCAGCACCGCCACCGGTATAAACCACGCGACTCGCAAAGAACCTGCCACCGTATCTCATCCTTGATTTCTCAGCGATCGTACGTGCTGTTGAAAATCTGTTCTTTGTTCTCGGGTTTCGCCGGGGATTCCGTTTCAGCGATCCACCCTTCCCTCGAAACCCGCTCTCTGTCTTAGCCCGGACTTCACTATCCAGGCCACTTCCGCCGCCCCTACATCTGCTCGATCTTTGCGTTCTGCCGCAGCTTTTTGTCCAAAGCAGCACGGAGTTGTTCTCTCTTTTTCTGCTGCAGATCCTTTTGGAGTTGCGCTTTCACATCGTCAAACCTGGCTTCGCCCGCCGGTATATGTTCCTGGAGGCGCAGGATGGTGTACGCCTGCTCGATCTGGATCAGGCCACTGACATCGCCCGGCTTCATGGCATAGAGAGCCTTCAGCACCTGCGGGGCCAGCTGATCCACCGGCACCGGCTGGTGCTGGCCCATCATCACGCGATAATCGTCATCGGAGATTTTCTCCGCCAGGAGACCGAATTGCTCGGCGCTCTTTGTCGCCTTGGCCTGTTTGAGCGCGCTCTCTGACCGTTTGCGGCCTTCATTCAACTGCTCGGCGCTGGCCCTGGCCGGAGGGAGAACGGATATGGTCTGAAACCGGAACGACTCCGGATGATGAAAGCGGGCCGGATTCTTGTCGTAGAACGCCCTGACCTCGGCGGGGTTCACGAGGCTCTTGTTTTCCACTTCGGCTTTGAGAAAAGCATCGATGAGCAGCGAACGCCGAATCTTTTCATTCAGCGATTTCTGCGAGCCGCGGAATTCGCTCTGTAAAAGCGAATTGAATTCCTCGGGCGTCGCGAACTGCTTGCGAAAATCGACTTCGGCCTGCCGCATTCTCGCGGGGGGCACGGTCATGTGCCGGCGCAGCGTTTCCTGGTAGATCAGCTCTTCAAAGATGATCATCTGGAGCGCGCCATTGCGGATCTGGGGTCCCAGTTCTTTCGGAAGCCCGCCGTGCTGACGGGCATAGGGAAAGATCGTGTACTCTTCGCGCACCAGGTCCGCCTCGGTCAAGACAGAACCGTTCACGCGCACCACCGGAGTGGTTGCAGATGGAGTGGCCGCGGCTTGAGAAGGAGCTTGCTGGATCGCCGTCGGCGCATGGGACGCAACCTGGGCTTCAACCGACACGATTGCCAGGGCAAGGAATCCGCAGAATGTAAATTTGTTCAACAAGGTTGACCTCCTGCATTGAAAAAAAGGGGAGGCAAAGGACCCGGCCTCCCCTTGATGCAAACGGATCAGAACACCGTTCCAGCTGTGCTGCCGTTCATTTCGTTCGACTCGCCACCGTGGCACTGGCGGCAGAACTGCGCTGTCTGGTTGCTGTTGGTGTCCCAAGGATTGTAGGGACCACGAAGGAAGAACATGGTCGCATAGTTGCCGCTGGGCAGACCCGAGGTTGCGCCGGTCGTTACGGAGACTACGTTCATTACGTGCTGGTTGTGGCAGGTGGTGCAGAGGACCACTGCGGAGGTGTTGTTGTAGTTCCCAGGCTTGACAAAGAAGCCGTAGTTGGTCACGAACTGAGAAGAGGCCGCACCGTTCATTGTGATTTTGCCGCCGCTATTGGTGCAGTCCCAATCGTGACCGCCGGCAGAGGGAGGAACGCACGTAATGACTGCGTTGAGTCCCACCGGGTGGTCGTTGAGATAGTTGCCCTTGGTGGTGCCATCATTGCCGAGCAAGGTGTGAATCGTGTTGGCGGTTCCATATGTCGAGGGCAGAGTCTCGTAGATCTGGTTCTTCATCATGGCTCCCTCTGCGTAGTTGCCGTCATGGCAACTGAGGCAGGTGAGCAATCCACCTACGTCGGGAGTTGAAGCCGACATGCTGGCGGGCAGGATTTCATTCACGCCGGTTGTGCCGTTTGTGCTGCCGGATACGATGGTCTTGGTGTACAGGCTGCCGACATCCTCGCCCCAGAGAGCAACATTGCCCGAGGTGGGATCGGCGGTTGCAGCGTTACCGTTGCCGTAGACGCCGCTGTGTGGTGCGTGGCAGGCCGCGCAACCACGGCCGTAGTTAAGGTGAGCGCCGAGTACGTCGGTGGTCACCGGCTGGATCTGGGCTGCCGCGAATCCTGCGGCCGTCAGAAACATAATGGCAATTGAAAAGATCCGTTTCATTCCGTGAAGCCTCCTAATGCGCATTCCGATACTTCCCTTGAACTGCACCTTTGACGTCGCCAGTTTCCGGGCTCGTCCTTGATGCAGAACCAGAGCACGATTCGTGCTGTTGCCGTGGGGCCCTGGTTGATTTCCCAGCTCGTCTTCGTCACTCGCGTGGTTGATTCAAGAAGCCCAGAAACTTGCCGATAGTACGAATTGCAACCGTAACCGGAATGCTTCACCGAATGATGGGCGTCCTGGCACAGTCACTATTGGTGAAATGCCCCACACCAACGCTGTTATGTCACCACTGAATTCGTTCGTCTTGATGTGACCTCTGTCACGCCACTAGGCCGCAGATAGGCTCGTGGCATCTACTGTGTGATCTTCATCACAAGCGCCCGTAACGCCATATGGTCCAGTAAATCTTGCCGAGATGTAATGTGAAGGCACATCAGGAGGCCCGCAAACGACATTCCGTCCGTCGAGGCGAGATGGACGTCCCCGGCTAGACGATCGAAACGGTCCAATAGGTCTGTCCTTTGCGAAGGAAAGCTGAACAGTGGCAAACGAAACAATCACCGCATCTGCAACGGGCCCATCCATGCAGGCTACGCAGGTCTACATGATGGCGATGATCTTCCTTGTCATCGGCCTCGCCATTGGATACGTGACCCGAGCGTCGCGACCGCGAGAACTCTCCGTGCCTCGATCCGCTGCTGCTTCATCTCCATCGTCCCCGATTGCCGCGATGGCCAGCGGGCACATGCCGAGCCCTGAAGAGATGCGGCATATGGCCGACAAGCAGGCCGGGCCGCTGCTCGAGAAGTTGAAGACCGACCCGAACAACGCGGCTTTACTGGCGCAGATTGGAGTGATCTACCACTCCACCCACCAATTCAGTCAAGCGGCCGGCTTCTACGAAAGGGCCGTCGAAATCGAACCGAAGAATGTGGCCCTGCATACAAAGCTGGCGATCAGCCTGTATCGAAGCGGCGACGTGAATGGCGCCATTGCGCAGTTGAATCAGGCGCTCCACTACGATCCGCATGATGCCAACTCGTTGTTCAACCTCGGCATGATTCGGCTTGAGGGAAAGCACGACGGGAAAGGCGCGCTGGCTGCCTGGCAGAAGTTGTTGAAGACCAATCCCACTTTAAGCGCCGACCGCAAAGCCGAGGTGCAAAAGCTGATGGCTGAAGTACTGACCTCAATGGGCGAACGACCGGCGACGCGAGGAGAAGGGGTCCATGACCATCACTAATCGAATACTGGCCGTACATTGGACGCGAGAGCGCGCTGCGCTTCTTGCGCTTGTCTGCCTGATCACCGGAACCGCCTGCGGCTGGTTGCTCGGCGGATTGCGGCATCCGGTGGAAGCCCGCGCTACGAAGGCTGCCATTGTTTCGTCACCGGCTCAAACGGCAACGCAGCCCCAGGCACCGAATCCCGAACAGATGAAGCAAATGGCTGACGCGCAGGCGGCGCCGCTGATCAATCAACTCAAGTCGAAGGCCAATGATCCAGAATTGCTGACGAATATCGGCAATCTCTACTACGACGCACAGCAGTATCCCACTGCTATCGATTACTACGAGCGAACCCTGAAGGCAAAGCCGTCGGACGCAGCCGTCCGCACCGACATGGCCACCGCCTATTGGTACATGCGCAACGCCGACACGGCGATTGCCGAGTTCAACAAGGCACTCACGTACGCCCCCAATAACCCCAACACGCTATTCAATCTCGGTCTTGTGAGGTGGCAGGGCAAGAAAGATGCGGCAGGCGCGGTTGCTGACTGGGAGAAATTGCTGGCGACCGCCCCCAATTACCCCGAAAGGGACAAAGTGGAGCAAATGCTGAGTGAGGTCAGAGCCCAGGCAGGGATCGCCGCGGGGTTAAACGCAAAATAGGAATCGGAGAGTTCCACCACTCGCGGATTCGGAAACTCTCACAACCTCGCCCGAACAGGCACAATCCTGTGGCAATTTCGGAGTTGCGGTGGCCATTCGGTGTTTGTGCATGTTCGTTGGTCCCTGGGGTCGCGTCGACATGAGTCCAAGGTCTTCGGGTTATCTTGACTCGGGCATTCCGATTGCCGCCGCCCTCGTGTAGATTGAGCAGGTTTGAACCCCGTTCATGGAAATCATGCCATTGCCTGGTGCCCGCCAACAACAAGCTCTCCCAACTACATGCCGGGGTGAGCCAATTCATTCGCATGCAGAACAAGATCCATATAGACTTCGCGCGGCAAATTGGTTTGCCAATGGCTGGTGACTCGCGCAATCAGAACCATGACCAGGAAAATGAACGCCAGCGCACCTGCAACTGCCATTGGTGAGACCACACGCCGATACCATCGCTGCGCAGGAACCGCATTCCGCGCCGGCCCGAACGAGAATTGCAGAGCGTTCTCTGCCGGACACACCGCAATGCACTCCATGCACGCGGCACACTCGGCGGACCTGATTTGAACAAGCCGATCCACGGCCAAGCCGGCGGGACAGGCACGCGCACATTTGGCGCAGTCGATACACGCTTCGGCGTCGCGGCGAATCTTGACCGGGCTGAGCAGCGAAACCAAACCCATGAGCGCACCATAAGGGCACAGGTACCGGCACCAGAAGTTCTGGACCAACACGGAGCCGAGGACCAGGATACCGATGACAATGGCTGCCGTCGGTCCGATGTCGCGAAAGAAATTGAGCATCTTCACGTCCGCAACTACGCCATACGGCGTAAGCATGAAGTCCTGCAAGGCTTCGGCAGACATAGCTCCGATGACAAACACAAAGAAACCAAGCAGCAGGTACTTCATCCCTCGCAGCGGAAGATCGGCCCATCGCGGAAGCCGCAGATTGCCCTTGAACAGCTTTCTTCCAAGTTTCCAAAGATATTCCGACAGTGTTCCAACCGGGCAGAGCCAGGAGCAAAACGCCTTCTTCAAGAGGAGGGCCATCAGCAGGAAAGCCAGAAAGAGGAACATGGCCGCCGGATGGACCGTCGGGACGCTTCCGGTGGCCAGGAAGAATTTCGTGTTCATGAGGCCGGCGATCGGCAGCCAGCCTTCAACTCCCGGCGGCCGTGATACATACAAGCCGTGGCCACCGTGCTCGAAGTAGCGCACCCAAAGATAAAACTGCACGCCAAGCAAGCCGTTCAGAACCACAAAAAGTCCCTGCATGATGTGCCGTATCGGCTGTGAGCGGTCGGCTACCGACCGGCGAATCAGTTTCTTCTTCTCGATGTTTAAACGGACTCGATTTGACCCTTCCGGCACCATCTCAGTATTCCTTCTGAGATCGAGCGTACCGAAGGAAGGAAATGATCGCAGCGACTTTGGTCACACATCTGCGCACGCGGCAATTACAGTCCCGGGGATGAATTGAAACTCGAGAGCGAGGGAGAATTTGCAAACATTCGAGGGCATCGCGGTCTGCCCGAGATGCGAATCACATCGCGATGCCGCGCTTGGCCAGGACTTCTGAGATGTGCTCGCAGAGGGCGCGGGGGCCCTCAACCTTGCTCACGAATCGATCCGCGTAATGAGCATCGGGCGGAATCTCGTTGACTCCGGAGAGGAGCATAACCGGAACTTCAGGATGCTGCGACTTGATCTGCTGGGCAAGCTCTGTTCCGGTTCCTCCCGGCATCAACTGATCGGAAAGAACGAGGTCGACATGGGCGAAACCCAACATGTCCAGGGCCATCTTGGCAGAGGTTGCCGTTTCCACCTGGAAGCCGCTCTTTTGCAGCACCAGCTTCCTCAGATGAAGAGGATTCTCCTCGTCATCGACACAAAGAATGACAATTCTACCTGGAATCAATTTCGCCTCGCACGACCGGAGGGATGTCCTCCATTCCTGCATAAATCATCGACGGCTCCGTCTCTTCAGGCTGCTGCGCCCGCGGAATGATTACCCTGAAGCAGGTCACATTTCCGCCGTTGAGCGGGAAGCTCCGGAACTGAATTGTACCTTCATATTTCTGCACGATTCCTTTGCTGATCCAGAGGCCCAGCCCTGTTCCCTTGGCCTCCTTGGTGCTGAAGAATGGTTCGAATACGCGCTTGGCGTGTTCGGGGCGCACACCGAGTCCCGTATCGCAGATTGAAACGCACAGTTCAGAGTGCGGGCCGACGCGACTCTTTCTTTCCGCGACACCCACCCGCAGCGTACCGCCGTTCGGCATCGCCTGAATGGCATTCCCGACCAGATTCAGAAAGACCTGCTTCAGTTCAACGGGAAAACCTCTGACCATTCCCCTGGACCGGTATTTCTTGACAATTTTGACCCCGCTCACCTGAAGGCGAAGGACCTGCAGTTCCAGCAGCTCATCGAGCAGGTCGACGATCGAAACGTCGACCGGATCCTGCGACTCGCGATAGAACCCGAGTGTCTGTTTGGTGATGTGGCAAGCCCGCAGCAGTTCCTCTTCCCCAAGGCGCGCGTAGTACTGTGCCTCATCGTCGAGAGACGGGTGATTGCGAAGCAGAAAGAACGTGTTGGTAATCGCCTCCAGCGGGTTGTTGATCTCGTGCGCGATGATTCCCGCCATCCGGCCCATGGCAGCCAGCCGTTCGGTGCGGCGCAAGGCTTCTTCGGTATGCAACTGTGCTGTGATGTCGCGGTTGATTTCGAGGATCGACTCGGTTCCGGCCTTGTATGCCTGGCGGCTTGCCACCGTGATTTCCCGCCCGTCCTTGGTGTGCTGGACAAGATTTCCGTCCCACCGGCCGAGGCTCATCAGAGTCGAATCTATGGTCTCTTTTGCGGTCGGAAATTGAGTATGCAGCACATGATGCAGGGATTTGCCGAGCACCTCGTTTCGATTCCATCCATACAAGGCCTCCGCTCCCGCATTCCAATAGTGCAGGATGCCGTTTCGATCGCGAACCAGAATGGCCTCTGATGCCAGTTCCAGCAGATCGGCGCGCTCACGCAGCAGGTCTTCCATCTTCTTGCGCGAGCTCACATCGAAGAACGCGCCAACAGCACCGCGCACCATCCCGTCCGTATCAAACAAGGGGCTGGCGCTACCCAGGATCTGTGCTGTAAATCCGTCTTTGCGCCGGACTTCCCATTCAGCCGTCGGAACCGGCTTTCCGGTTGCAATGGCGCGCTGAACCGGCATCTCATCGGCGGGCAGGACCCGCCCACCCTGGAGAAGCTCGTACATCGCCGCGCCGGTCGAATCGAGGCTCTTCGACATGTTTTCGTCCGGCCGCACACCGAGCAACTCACTCAATGCCTGGTTTCCCGTCATGAACTCGCAGGCAGGATCATGGGCCACAGTCACGCCCACGGGGAGCACCTGCATGATGGTTTCCAGTTCCGTAACGCGCTGTTCCAGTTGCGTATTCAGGTTCTTGATCCGCTCTTCGGCTGCTATCTGATCGCTGATATCCGTGCTGGTGCCAAACCATCTCGCAACGTTGCCTTCCGAATCGCGAATGGGAACAGCGCGAGAGAGGAACCAACAGAACTCGCCATTACCGTTGCGAATAGGAAACGTATCTTCCCAAGGAGTGCCATTCTGCCAGGAACGCTGCATGCTCTCCAACACGCGGTCCGCGTGCTGCTCATGAAGAATCTGCCTCCAGTCCAGTCCCTGCGATTGTTCGGGCGACAAACCCGTAAATTCAAACCACCGCTGGTTGTACCAAAAGATTCTTCCCTCGGCATCAGCCATCCATGCCAGCTGTGGAATGGTGTTAGCGAGGGTGCGAAACTGGCGCTCGCTCTCCTGCAGCTGGCGCGTACGCTGATCCACCCGCCGTTCCAGTTCCTGGTTCAGGACCTCCAGTTGCCGTGTTTTTCTGTGCAGTTCAGCGAATACGCGAACCTTGGCGCGCAGTACTTCAGGAACGACAGGAACTGATATGTAATCCACCGCCCCGCTCTGGTATCCCTTGATCCGGTCCATATCGGTCAGGTGCACGGCGGAGATGAAGATGATCGCAGTCTTCTGAAACCGGGGATGCTGCCGCATCATGTCAGCCATTTCAAAGCCATCAATCTCCGGCATGCTCACATCGAGCAGAACAACGGCGACGTCGTGCTTCAAAAGCTGTTCCAGCGCAGCCCTTCCCGATCGAGCCTGAATGAGGTTTTCTCCCAACTCACCGAGGATCGCCTCATAGCTCAGGAGCTTCGCGGGCTGATCGTCAACCATCAGAATGTTGGCTTTCTCGTTGACGTTCATGCCCTCTTTCTCCTCTCCATGAAGTGCTTCCCTCTCGATGCGGCCGACAGCCGGCGATCTGTTTTCTAGCGATGCAGCCACATCCTCAGGACGGACAGCAATTGTTCCGTATTCACGGGCTTTGCCAGGTACTCCGAAGCTCCGGCCTCGAGGCATTTTTCCCGATCGCCCTTCATTGCCTTCGCTGTCAGGGCAACAATCGGCAGCCGGCGGAAGGCCGCATTCTGCCGGATGACCTGCATGGTCTCGTAACCGTCCATCTCGGGCATCATGATGTCCATCAGGACAATGGCAAGGTCTGGCGTGGACTCGATGGTTTGAATTGCCTCGCGCCCCGTGCCGGCCGTAAGCACGGTCATGCCGCGCCGCTCGAGAACGCTGCTCAGCGCAAAAATATTTCGCACGTCGTCGTCTACGATCAGCACCTTTCTGTTCACCAGCGCTTCGTCCGACCGATGCAGTTTGTCGAGCATGTTCTGCTTTTCTTTGGGCAGGTCCGAAACCACCCGATGCAGGAACAAAGCGGTCTCGTCGAGCAGGCGTTCCGGAGACTCAACATCCTTCACGATCACGCTGCGGGCCAACATGCGAAGCCGGGCATCCTCTTCCGGGGAAAGATCCTTGCCGGTAAAAACGACCACCGGCAATTCGCTCAGAGAAGGAGCATCGCGCAGCCGTTCCATCACCTCAAATCCACTCATGTCGGGCAGACGCAAATCGAGCACCAGGCAGTCGTACGGCTCCCGCTGTAACTCCTCGAGCGCGCCCGCACCGGTTGCCACGACCTTGACATCAATATCGTCGTATCCCAGCAGAGCCTCGATGCTGAGCTGCTGAGCCGGCTCATCTTCCACGACGAGCAGCTTTTTTCTCCGCGGGCTTGAGAACTCCTTGATGCGGGTAATAGCCGCTTCAAGCCCTTCCGGGGATGTTGGCTTGGTGACAAAAGAGAATGCGCCGCGCGAGAGTCCGTGGTGCAAATCCTCATCGAGTGTCAGCATCTGCACCGGGATATGGCGCGTAGCCGGATCCTGCTTGAGATGGTTCAGCACAGTCCAGCCGAGCATATCCGGCAGGAAAACATCGAGAGAAATGGCTGTCGGATGATATTCCCGCGCCAGCGCGAGCGCATCTGCGCCGCGCGTTGCCACCAGCACCTTGAACCCCTTGTCCCGCGAGAGGTCGCACAGAATTCGCGCGTAATGCAAATCGTCTTCGACAATCAGCAGGATGCTGTCATCCGATTGCAGCAAGTTGCGATCATCTTCAATCTGCTCAGCGTGGTACTCCGCAACGCTCGAGGGCAACATCTGGCTGGTTGACGCCATGCCGTCGTAGGGCTCATTTCTCACTGTGATGCTGGGAGACGAAGGACCGACATAGGTCTGGGGCAGGTAAAGGGTAAACGTGCTGCCTTTACCGGGCGTGCTCATCAACTGGATCTCACCGCCCAGCAGACTGGCCAATTCGCGGCTGATGGCCAGACCCAGGCCTGTTCCGCCATACTTCCGGCTCGTTCCCGCATCGGCCTGTTGGAAGGCCTCGAAAATGATTCTCTGCTTGTCAAATGGGATGCCGATGCCCGTATCCGATACGGCAAAAGCGATTACCGAACCGCTCGCGCTCAAAATCGGATGATTCTGCGTCCATCCGCTCTTGGCCTGCGAGACCGATAGCCTCACTTTTCCTTGCTCAGTAAACTTGAATGCATTCGACAGCAGGTTCTTCAACACCTGCTGCAGGCGCTTCGAGTCGGTCACCAGGCTGCGTGCGAGACGGCTTCCCGTGTGGACCTCAAACGACAGCTTGCGATTCTCTGCCTCGTGCCGGAACGGCCTTGCCACCATCTCAATCAAGCTGCTGAAGAAGACTTCTTCAGCTTCGACTGAAACGGTTCCCGATTCGATCTTCGACAAGTCGAGAATGTCGCTGATCAGGTTGAGCAGGTCTGTACCGGCGCCGTGAATGGTGCGCGCAAATTCCACCTGCTTGCCGCTCAGGTTGCGGTCAGGGTTTTCTGCAAGCTGCTGCCCGAGAACAAGAATGCTGTTGAGCGGCGTGCGCAGCTCGTGCGACATGTTGGCCAGGAACTCCGACTTGTACTTTGAAGTCAGCGCCAGTTCCTTGGCTTTTTCTTCGAGCGCACGCCGGGCCTGCTCAATCTCCTGATTCTTGCGCTCCACCTCGGCGTTTTGCTCCGCCAGCTGCTGCGCCTTTTGCGCCAGCTGCTCATTGGTCTGCTGCAGCTCCTTCTGCTGCGTCTGCAACTCGATGGCGAGTTGCTGCGACTGCTTCAACAGTCCCTCGGTCTGCATCGTCGCCTCGATGCTGTTCAGCACAATGCCGATGCTCGAGGTCAGCTGCTCAAGAAACGCGAGGTGCGAAGCGGTAAATGTGCTAAGGCTGCACAATTCAATGACGGCCTTCACGCGATCTTCAAACAGCACCGGCAGCACGATCACATTGCTTGGCTTGGCCTCAAACAATCCCGACCGTATGGGCACGGTGTGTTCGGGCAGATCGGTAATGAGCATGCGGCGTTTCTCTGCGGCGCATTGCCCAATCAGGCCTTCGCCAATTTTGATCCGTTCCAGGCGGCCGTCTGTTCCGGTTGCATAAGCCGACAGCAGCACCATGCCGGTCGATTCTTCCGATTCCATCTGGTAGAGCACGCCCTGCTGCGCGTTCACCAGCGGCGCAAGCTCTGAAAGCAGCATCCGGCCCACCGTTGTCAGGTCACGCTGGCCCTGCAGCATGCCCGTGAACCGGGCGAGGTTGGTCTTCAACCAATCCTGCTCCGTGTTGCGATCGGTGGTCAGGCGCAGGTTGTCGATCATGGTGTTGATGTTGTCTTTCAGGTCGGCGACTTCGCCGCTGGCTTCCACCTGAATGGATCGCGTCAGGTCGCCTTTGGTCACGGCGGTTGCCACTTCGGCAATCGCGCGCACCTGGTTGGTCAGGTTGTCGGCGAGCAGATTCACGTTGCCGGTCAGGTCCTTCCACGTTCCTGATGCGCCGGGTACGTTGGCCTGCCCTCCGAGCCGGCCTTCCACTCCCACTTCGCGCGCAACGGTCGTCACCTGGTCCGCAAACGTTGCCAGCGTATTCGTCATGTTGTTGATGGTTTCAGCCAGCGCCGCCACCTCGCCCTTGGCATTCACTGTGAGTTTTTTGGTCAGCTCGCCATTCGCGACGGCCGTCACCACCTTTACGATGCCGCGTACCTGCTCGGTCAGGTTGGCCGCCATCACGTTCACGTTGTCGGTGAGATCCTTCCACGTTCCGGCAACGCCGGGCACCTGTGCCTGCCCGCCCAGCTTGCCTTCAGTGCCCACTTCTCGAGCCACGCGGGTGACTTCGGCCGCAAACGCATTCAACTGGTCCACCATCGTGTTGATGGTGTTCTTCAGCTCGAGGATTTCGCCCTTCACATCGACCGTAATTTTGCGCGAAAGGTCGCCGCGGGCTACGGCAGTTGTTACTTCGGCGATATTGCGCACCTGTGCAGTCAGGTTTCCAGCCATCGCATTCACCGAGTCGGTCAAGTCCTTCCACGTGCCGGCCACGCCGGGAACGTTCGCCTGCCCGCCAAGCCGGCCTTCGCTGCCCACTTCGCGCGCAACGCGCGTGACTTCAGCGGCGAACGAGCGCAACTGCTCCACCATCGTGTTCAGCGTTTCCTTCAGTTGCAGAATTTCGCCGCGCACGTCGACCGTGATCTTCTTTGAAAGGTCGCCATTCGCAATGGCGGTGGCCACCTCGGCAATGTTTCTCACCTGGCCGGTCAGGTTGCTGGCCATGAAGTTCACGTTGTCGGTGAGGTCTTTCCATGTCCCGGCGACGCCCGGCACTTCCGCCTGTCCTCCCAGCTTTCCGTCCGTGCCCACCTCGCGCGCCACGCGCGTCACCTCGCCCGCGAAGGCATTCAGCTGATCCACCATTGTGTTGATGGTGTTTTTCAATTCAAGAATCTCGCCCTTCACATCAACTGTGATCTTGCGGCTCAAGTCGCCGCGGGCCACGGCGGTTGTCACTTCGGCGATATTGCGCACCTGACCGGTCAGGTTTCCGGCCATGGAGTTCACTGAGTCGGTGAGGTCCTTCCATGTGCCGGCCACGCCGGGCACGTTAGCCTGTCCGCCGAGCCGGCCCTCTGTTCCGACTTCGCGCGCCACGCGCGTCACCTCGCCGGCAAATGCATTCAGCTGGTCCACCGTGGTGTTGATCGTTTCCTTCAGTAGCAGAATTTCGCCGCTCACGTTCACCGTGATCTTCTTCGACAAGTCACCGCTGGCAATTGCCGTTGAAACTTCCGCAATGTTGCGCACCTGGCCGGTCAAATTGCTGGCCATCGAATTCACTGAATCGGTCAGGTCCTTCCACGTGCCGGCGACGCCGGGTACCTGTGCCTGCCCGCCAAGCTTGCCATCGGTGCCCACTTCGCGCGCCACGCGCGTCACTTCTGAGGCAAACGCCCTCAATTGGTCGACCATCGTATTGATGGTGTCTTTCAACTCCAGAATTTCGCCTCGGACGTCGACCGTGATCTTGCGCGACAGATCTCCGCGAGCCACGGCTGTTGCTACTTCGGCAATGTTGCGGACCTGCGCTGTCAAGTTGCCGGCCATAAAGTTCACTGAATCGGTGAGGTCTTTCCAGGTACCGGCCACTCCCGAAACCTGCGCCTGCCCACCGAGTTTTCCTTCCGTTCCCACCTCACGCGCTACGCGCGTCACTTCGCCGGCAAAGGCATTCAGCTGATCCACCATTGTGTTGATGGTGTTCTTCAATTCAAGAATCTCGCCCTTCACATCAACCGTGATTTTGCGGCTCAAATCGCCGCGGGCCACAGCGGTCGTCACTTCAGCAATATTGCGCACCTGGCCGGTCAGGTTTCCGGCCATGGAGTTCACTGAGTCGGTGAGGTCCTTCCATGTGCCGGCCACGCCCGGCACGTTGGCCTGTCCGCCGAGCCGGCCTTCCGTTCCGACTTCGCGCGCCACGCGCGTCACCTCTCCGGCGAACCGGTTCAGCTGATCCACCATCGTGTTCAGCGTCTCTTTCAGCTGCAGAATTTCGCCGCGCACGTCCACCGTGATCTTGCGTGAAAGATCGCCGTTGGCAATGGCGGTTGCCACCTCCGCGATGTTTCTCACCTGGCCGGTGAGATTGCTCGCCATAAAATTCACATTGTCTGTGAGGTCCTTCCAGGTTCCGCCCACGCCGGGCACCTGGGCCTGCCCACCCAGTTTTCCTTCCGTTCCCACTTCACGTGCCACGCGCGTCACTTCGCCAGCGAATGCGTTCAACTGGTCCACCATCGTGTTGATGGTGTCTTTCAGCTCGAGAATCTCGCCCTTCACATCGACCGTGATTTTGCGTGACAGATCGCCGCGCGCCACGGCGGTCGTGACTTCCGCAATGTTTCTCACCTGCGCTGTCAGGTTGCCGGCCATCGCGTTCACGCTGTCGGTCAGGTCTTTCCAGGTACCGGCGACGCCGGGAACCACCGCCTGTCCGCCGAGTTTGCCGTCGGTTCCCACCTCGCGGGCCACGCGCGTCACTTCGGAGGCGAATGATCGCAGCTGGTCCACCATGGTGTTGATGGCTTCTTTGAGCTGCAAAATCTCGCCGCGCACGTCCACCGTAATCTTGCGGGAAAGGTCGCCGCTGGCCACGGCCGTCGCGACCTCGGCAATATTGCGCACCTGGCCTGTGAGGTTGCTGGCCATCGAATTCACAGAATCGGTGAGGTCTTTCCAGGTTCCCGCCACGCCCGGCACCTGCGCCTGTCCACCAAGCTTGCCGTCGGTGCCAACCTCGCGGGCCACGCGTGTCACTTCGGCGGTAAACACGCCCAGTTGCTGGATCATCGTGTTCACGATGTTTGCCGAACGAAGGAATTCGCCCTCCAGCGGCCGCCCATCCACGTCCAGGCGCACTGTCTGGGTCAGATTTCCTTGTGCCACTGCCGCGATGGCGCGGGTCACCTCCGTGGTTGGACGCAGCAAGTCTTCAACCAGCGTGTTGACTGAAACCTCCATCTCGCCCCACGCGCCGCGAAGTTGCTGAAACCTGGTGCGCTCCCGTGTCTTGCCTTCTTTCCCCACCGCCAGGCCGACTCGCTTCAGTTCCCGCGCCATTTGCTCGTTGGCAGCAATAATGTCGTTAAAGGTGTCTGCAATTTTGCCTTCGAGGCCGGTCCACGCTACCGGGAGCCGAACCGAGAAATCCCCGTCCCGCATCGTTTGTAGTCCAGCCAGGATCAGGCCCAGATCGGGGGGCGGCGATTTCGGGTCAGGGGCTGAAGCCGTGTGACCGTTATTCTGTTCGTCCGGCGCTTCTACGGTGGCAATGGCAGAGGCAGGCGGCTGGGCGGCCCTCTTCATGCAGGTTCTCCTCAAGTCGACCAACGACTTGTTTACCAAATACTTAGACTCTCTCCGTAACCGCGGAACACGGGGAGTTCCACGGTGACCTCGCCGAACTTGATCAGTAGCCTCAGAGTATTGGGCAGAGGCGTAGATGCGGAGATTTGAAAGGGGGTTGCCTTAATTCACTCTGTTTAACAAGAATTGTGGAAAACGGGAGAACGTTCGGAGCCTGCGCGTGGCAATTCGAGTGCGGTGATACGGCATCGTCAGTGAATTTCAGAATCGATTCGGCCGAATTGTTTTTTCTCACACATCCCGAGAGGACAATTTGGCATCGAAGGTCCCATAGGATTACTGGACTTGTCTCCTTACACTTATAAGACTCTCATCGGCATTCTTCGGGATACGCTTAAGGGCATCGAGGACTCCACTGATCTCAACCCGAACGATCCCTCTGTGGTTGACCTCAAGCGCACTCTGCTGCTCAAGCTTGCCGCTCTCGAAAACGAGGCGAGTCCGTTAGAAACCGACCATGTTCTTCAATCCAGGAAGCCTCCCAGGAGCCGGGAAGTGACGGTCCCAGCAGATGTTTCGGCCCATCATCCGGATTGAAACACGTCGATGAAAAGCAAGAGGGCGCTCTTTTCGAGGGACCCTCAATCAGCCTGAGTCAGCTTGATCAATCCCCTCCCGTGGTGAGCCGCACCGAGCGGCCCACCACGGAGTCGATTCATCGCGTCGATGCCATGGCGAATCGCATTGTTCCCCCCTGCATCAATGTCTTGTGATCCACGGTGGGACCTGAAAGGGCCTGGCCATTCAGCGACAGGTTGCGAACGTACACCGTCTGCTCGCTGTTTCCCGGTGCCTCAATCGTCAGGGTCTTGTTTCCGCCAAGCCGCACAATGGCCCGCGAAAAGAGCGGACTTCCCAACGTGTATTCAGGCTTGCCCGGGCACGCGGGAAAGAACCCCAGCGCGCTCATAATGAACCAGGCCGACATGGAGCCCGTGTCTTCGTCCCCCGGGAAGTTATCCGGCGAATAAAGCTCTGCCATCACCTTGCGCGCCCAGTACTGCGTTTGATCGGGCCGGCCTGCATGGGCGAAAAGATAGAGCACATGGTGCACAGGTTGATTCGAATGCGCATATTGGCCGAACCGTACAGCCGCCATCTCCGACATTTCATGAATTTCCATTCCGTACACGCCGACATGGAAGGTCGGAGGAATTGTCAGCATCTCATGCAAGAAGCCGGCCGCAGCGGCGTCTCCACCCATTCCCTCAAAGAGCTGGTGCGGATCATGAGGCGCATCCCAGCGGTGCTGCCAAGCAGCGCCCTCCACATAGGGACTTCCCCACGTAAACGGGTTGAACGGCGATACCCATGATCCGTCCTCGTTTTTCCCGCGCAGGAATTTCACCTGCGGATCAAACAGGTTGCGCCAATATTGCGAACGCTCAAGAAACGTGGCGGCATCCTGACTTTTGCCGAGCACCTTCGCCACCTGCGCTATGCAGAAGTCTCCATAAGCCGCATCGACGGTTTCGGCCACCGACTGTTCCACATGATTCTCGGGCACGTAATGATCGCGCAGATAGAACTCCAGCCCCCGCCGTCCATATCCTTTAGCCGGATCGCCGGGTTGAGTCGCATGCTTCTTCATGCCTTCAAAGGCTGCGGCAAGATTGAATCCGGCAATCCCCTTGACGGCAGCATCTCCAAAGACGGCATCGATCAGGCTGCCGGTCATGCAGGCTCTGTAGCCCGGACAAGGGAACTGCGGAAGCCATCCGCCCTCCTGATATGCGTTCACCCAGCCTTGCAGAATCTGGCCAAGCCGTTCAGGAAAGAGAACCGACATCATCGGGTACCACACCCGGTAAAGATCCCAGTAGCCGTGATCCGCATACATGGGACCAGGCATCACGCGGCCGTTGAAGGCGCTGAAATGGCGCATTTCTCCCTGCGCATCCAATTCATGCCACATGCGCGGAAACAAGAGCGCCCGGTACAGGCAGGAATAGAAGGTTCGTTGCTGATCGTTGCTGCCGCCTTCGATCGAGATGACCCCGAGCTGTTCATTCCACGTCCTGGCGCCTCTTTCACGCAGCGTCTCGATCGACGCTTTGCCAACTTCCCGTTCAAGATTGACTTCGGCCTGGTCAAACGAAATGAACGATGTTCCGATTCGCGCCTCGATTGAGTTTCCCGCGCGGAATCGCACCACGCCGATCTGGTGCTTTCCGTCCTGCTTGACCTCGAGCCCAAGGTGAGGCGCAGCGAACTTGACCACATAATAGGCGGCAAAGTTGTCCGGAACCCCGCCCGCGTTCGCCTTGGTTTTCATGCGAAGGGTGAGCGAATTGGGGTCCGACTCGAAATTGTTTCCTTCGTCGACGATGTCAAAGAGCAATCCGGGGTTGCTGCTGTCACTGTCATCAAATGTCGCGCGCAGAATGGCGCATCGCTCTGTGGGAACCAGTTCGACCTGGGACCCGTAGCGCATCAGCTCCAATCGAAGCGAGTACGGCGTCAGCCGGGCATCTTCCGGCCTGTAGGAGGAACTCCGGCTCGATGCATCGAGCCGGATGTTGCCGCGAAACGGCAAAATCGTCGCAAAGCCATAATCGTCGAGCCAGGGGCTGAGCTGGTGCGTGCAGCGAAATCCCTGGATGCGCCGCGCTTCAGGGTGAAACATCCAGGGCGTGTCGACATAACTCTGCATTGTCCAATGCGCCATTCCGAAGGGCATTGCGGCAATGGGAAGCGTGTTACCGCGCGAAAATTCAAAGGTCGAATCGGTCCCCTGCAGCACATTCACCATGTCTGCCAGGCTCGATGGGCCGGCAGGATCCGGCGCATGGTTCACGTTCGGCGCCGGCTGTGAACCAGCGGGACTTGCTTCGGTGACAAGCATCGTACTGACGGCGGCCAAACCCGATGCCTTAATAAAAGAACGTCTGTCTGTTTGAAACCCCTTGCCTGTCTGTTTCAAGATTTTCCCTCTTCCCTGGACTCTCACCTTTCAGTGCTTGTCCCCAGCTTTGGCGGAGTGATGGGGGTGTGCGTGTCTCTTAATCCCGAGCCTGCAAGCACGCCGAAGGCTCAAACTCACCAGCTGCACTCGCCCCCTCGATATTACGTGGTCCGCCCCGCCTTCAGCTGCGCAGGAAAATCACATTGGATGCGGGGAGTCGACACCTTTGAGTCCGATCCGGCGAAGAATCGCCATTGCGGGGCACCAGTTGGTAAAGGCCGACTGAAGCAAATTGAGCCCGACAAAAGCTGTCAGCCAAATCCAGTAATGTGAAACATAGTAGGTAAGGGTCGCCGATAAAAGAACCATCACACCCGCCAACAGGCGCAGTCCACGTTCAACGGTCATTGGTTTCTCCTTGCTGAATGGGCACTTTCGCACGTGTTTCTTCGCGATGCGCGTGCACCATGTAGTACAGAATCGGAATTGTGGGCCACGACAGGAATGTCGAGGCGATGGCACCGGCCATGAGCGAAACGGCCAGCCCCTGGAAAATGGGGTCGGTAAGGATGACACTGGCGCCGACCACGACGGCCGCTGCGGTAAGCAGCATTGGACGGAAACGGATCGCGCCGGCGTCGATGACTGCCTCACCCAGCGGAGCTCCCTGGCGAAGGCGCACGCCGATAAAGTCGACGAGAATAATCGAGTTCCGCACAATGATGCCGGCTCCGGCAATAAAACCGATCATCGAAGTAGCTGTAAAAAACGTGCCCAGGATGGCGTGCGCAGGCAGAATACCGATGAGTGTGAGCGGAATGGGGGTCATGATGATGAGCGGCACGATGAAGGATCGAAACCAGCCCACCACAAGGACGTAAATCAGCACCAGGACAGCAGCGAATGCGAGGCCGAGGTCACGGAAGACTTCAATCGTAATCTGCCATTCGCCATCCCACTTCATCGAGTAGTGATCGGTGGAATCGGGTTGCACCGAGTTGTAACGCTGAAGCGTGTAACCGGCTGGCAACCTAAGCTGGTCGAGATGCTGATTCATCCTGAGGATCGCGTAGACCGGGCTTTCTTCAGCTCCGGCAAGGTCGCCTGTTACGTACACCACGCGCTTCAGGTTCTTGTGATAAATGCTTTGCGGCAGGGTTTCACGACTGATCGTGACCAGTTCCCGAAGCGAGACCATGGATCCACCGGCAGCAGGCAACTTGATTCTCTCAAGATCCTGTTCCGACGACCGGTCAGCGCGATCGAGTTCGACCACGAGAGGGACAGGCTCACGTGCCGCCTGATCGTGGAGGAGCCCAGCCTGCGTCCCGGACGCGGCGAACGCAAGCGCGCGCGCCACATCAGAAACGGCGATGCCGTTCTGAGCGGCCTTTACCTGATCGACTCGAATCGTGAGTTGCGGCTGCGGATCGTCGACATACCAGTCGGTGTCTACCACGCCCGGTGTCCCGAGGAAGATCGACTTGATCTGAGCAGCGACACGGCGCTGTTGATCGAGGTCAGGGCCGTAAACCTCCGCAACAAGGGTTTGCAGGACCGGCGGCCCGGGCGGGACCTCCGTTACCTGAATGCGAGCTCCGAATTGATTGCCGATCTGGTCGAGCAGGGGCCGCAACCTTCTGGCGATGGCGTGGCTCTGCTCCTTGCGCTCGCTTGCGGAGTCCAGATTCACCTGGATATCGGCCTGATAAGGCTCTTCACGCATGTAGTAGTGGCGCACCAATCCGTTGAAGTTGTACGGCCCCGATGTGCGGGCGTAAGCCTGATAGTTGAGCACGCCCGGCTGCCGCGCCAGTTCCGTGCCCAGGGCCTGAGTTACACGGAGCGTCTGCTCGAGCGGCGTGCCCTCGGGCATGTTGACGATGACCTGGATCTCACTCTTGTTATCGAAGGGAAGCATTTTGACGCGCACCAGCTTGAGTGGGACAAGCGCAACAGAGATGAGCAGAAGAAAGCCGACTCCAGCGAAAAACAGAAATCGATTGCGGGGTGAAGCGATGAGCGGAGTCATTACGCCGCGGTAGAGGCGCGTACGCCAGTTCTCGTGCTCAGGCTCAAGCAAATGCGCGCCGGCCAGATGCCGGCCGAGCAAACGCACCGCCGCCCATGGCGAGACAACGAATGCGACCATCAGAGAGAAGAGCATGGCAGCCGACGCCCCAACCGGGATGGGCCGCATGTACGGACCCATGAGGCCGCGGACGAAGGCCATAGGCAGGACCGCGGCGAGAACGGCGAAGGTAGCAAGAATGGTTGGATTGCCCACTTCAGCGACGGCCTCGATTGCGACGTCCATGCAGGAACGCCCGCGGTTCTCAGGCAGGCGATAGTGGCGAACAATGTTTTCGACAACCACGATGGCGTCGTCGACGAGAATGCCGATGGAGAAGATGAGCGCAAACAAAGTGACGCGGTTGACGGTATATCCGAGTAGATAGAAGACCGACATTGTGAGCGCGAGAGTGACGGGAATGGCAAGCAGAACCACGCCCGACTCGCGCCAGCCAAGGAAGAGAGCCACCAGAAACGTGACCGAGAGTGTCGCGAGCAGTAGATGTTCGAGGAGTTCGTCGGACTTGGCCTTTGCCGTTTCGCCGTAGTTGCGCGTGGTGGTGATGGTTACGTCGCCGGGAACGGTTACGCCCTGCATCCGGTGCACCGAATCAAGAACCGCATTGGCAATATTGGTGGCGTTGGTGCCTTTGCGCTTGGCAACTGTGATGGTTACAGCAGGATATTGATGCGAATCAGGACCGGCCGCGCCGAAAACTACATAGCTCGCCGGCTCAGAGGGGCCGTCAACAATCTTTTCGGCAACGTCCCCCAGGCAGACTGGCCGGCCGCGGTCGACTCCCACCACGACGGATTCAAGATCGCGGGTGCTCGCGAAGAGATTACCGGCATCAACACGGATTTCGTTGTTGTTTTCTGAGTAGCTGCCGGCCTGGAGACTGGCGTTGGCGGCCTGCAAACGGCTAACGATGGCTGCCGCAGAAAGACTGTATGCATCGAGCTTGCCTGTGCTCAGCACGACGCGCATGGCGCGAGGCAGGCCGCCGATCACACTGGTTTCAGACACATTGGGAATCTGCTCGATGGTGTGTTGGACTTCGTTGGCGATCGTCCGCAATTGATAGCCGTCGTAATGGGCTCCCCAGAGCGTCATGGCGAGGATGGGAACGTCATCAATGGAACGAGCCTTGATCATGGGCTGCGACGCGCCCGGCGGCAGAAGATCGAAGTTGGAATAGAGTTTGCTGTACACCTTGATCAGTGCGTCTTCCTGCGGCGTGCCGACAAGGAAGCGAATAATGACGAGACTCTGTCCCGGGCTCGATGTGGAGTAGACATATTCGACGCCCGAGATCTGGTGGACCAGCCGCTCGATGGGCGCGGTCACCCGCTGTTCGACCTCCGCCGGCGACGCGCCCGGCATAGCGGTCGTAATGTCGAGCATGGGGACGAGGATCTGCGGATCTTCTTCGCGAGGAATCACCGCGACTGCAAAAACGCCGATCGCCAGCGCCGTGATGATGAAGAGCGGAGTCAGCTTGGAGTTGACGAATACTTTCGCCAGCCAGCCGGCGAGGCCCAGAGGCTGCGTCATGGCTGTACTCCGTTCTGCGGGGTAACGCGTTTGCCGGAGAAGTCTCTGTCCTGAGGGGAGTCAACAAGCTGTTCGCCGGCGGAGATTCCCGAGAGCACTTCGACGCGATCGCCCTGCGCGGCGCCAAGCGTGAGGTAACGAAGCTGGGCGATTCCCTGCCCGTCAAGAACATAGGCGCAGTTGATGGAGCCGCGCATGACGACGGCTGAGCGGGGAACCAGGATTGCGACCCGCGATCCGCCGGCAAACTGCGCCGAACCGGAGAGGCCTGGCCGCAATTGCGCGGATGAAGGCAGATCGATTTTGACGAGGAAACTGTGACTGGCGGGATCGGCTGCGGGAACAATGGCAGCGACTGTGCCCTGCATGGATTGGGGGATTCCATCCACAGCGGCATCGATCTTCATGCCATGGCGCACGGCAGCAATCGTGGACTCATCAACCGAAACCTGAAGCTGGAGAGGGCCCGCATGATCGATCTGCAGCAACGGCACGCCGGGTGCAGCCATCGAGCCTGGATCGGCGGTGCGAGCCGTCACGATGCCTGCGAATGGGGCAACCAGCCGGGAGTAGCCGAGCATGGTGCGTGCGCTTCCCGACTGGGCCTGAGCGGCCTGCGTTTGCGCGCGAGCGGCATCGAACTGGGCCTGCGCTGCATCGGCCCGTCGGCTGACCTCGTCCATCTCCTGCGGACTGACGCTCCTTTCTGTCTGTAGCTGCCTGTAGCGCGCAAGGGTGCTGGCAGCAAGCGCGGCGTTGCTTTGCGCGACGGCCTGCTGACTCTGCGCGGCCACCAGGGCGGCCTGAGCCTGAGCCGCGGTCTGTTGTAATACCGCGTCATCGAGAATGACGAGTGTCTGTCCCGGACGCACGTTGTCGCCTTCATGGACCAGGACCTGCTCGATGCGGCCCATCACCTGCGCCGAGATGATCGCTTCTTCTTTCGCTTGAACGGTGCCTGTCACGCGCATGCCGACAGGAATCTGCTGCTGACGACTCGCAACAAGATGCGCAGCGGCGTTCTCCACCGGCGTCAAACGGGCAGCCGCATCTTCATGGCAGCCGGAAAGGAACGCCGCCGAGATTGCTATCCAACTCATCGATAAAATGATCTTCATTGCAGTTCCTCCGCCGCATCGGGAGTCAAAGCCCCTTCGGCGTGAAGCAGTTGCGCATAAGCGACCGCATTGGCGTAAACCGCGCCCCAATAGTTCGACTGGATCTCACGCTCGGCATCTTCGGCGCGCAGAAGATCCGTGATGGTTGCAAGACCTGAGTTATAGCGGTTCTTCACAATGCGCAGACTCTCGGACGACTGGTCCAGGGCCTGACGCGCAGTTTGAAGTGACAGGCCGGCGGTCTGGAGCTGGATGTGGGCGCGGCTCACGTCCAGTCTTATCTGCGAGCGCGCCTGGCTCGCCTCTGCACTGACGCGCCGACAGGCCGCATTCTCGCGTGCGAGTTGATCGCGCTTGCCGAGTGGGAGAATGTCAAGATCGATTTGCACACCTGCCACCCAATTGTTGCCGCCGGATCCGATGAATGAGCCGCGATCCTCTTCCCAATTGCCATAAGCGCTTACACGCGGGCCAAAGTCCGCGCGTGCCGCGCTCACAGCTTCTGATTGCGCTTTGCCGGCGTCGCCCAGGGCGAGCAGATCGGGCCGCGACTTTAAGGCCAGGGCCAGTTCGTCGCCCAGAGTGGAAGTGGGAAACACATGAGGCTCAATTGGACGGAGTGGCGCAGGCTGCAAATCGCCGTCACCCATGGCTTCACGCAGATCGGCCCAGGCAAGATCGAGGTCTCCCTGGGCCGCTATCGACTCCTGCTTGCGCGCGGCGAGATTCACATTGGCCGCCATGCGGTCGGATTCCACCGCCAAACCGGCTTTAACGTGGTCATCAGCCTGCGCAAGCAGCGCCTCGGCGGTTTGCTGCTCATGCTGGGCAACATCCACTCGCCGCTGCGCGTAGAGTACTGCCTGATAAGCGCGCACCACCTGAAAAACCAGCGCCTGATCCACCGCTTTTGACGCAGAAGCGGCGCTCTGGCGAAAGAGGTCGGCACGCCGAATGTCCTTTTCGGTCTTTAGGGAATCAAAGGCTAACCAGCTGCCGGAGACGCGGGAGGCGAAGTTGCCGATGGGCTGCGGCCGATTGAGTGAGTTGAGGGCAAAATCCGCCTGCGTGAACTGCTGCTGCCGCAGCCGAGAACCGAAAACGTAGACAGGATCGTTTCCGCGCGAGATATCTTCAGTGAAGCTCAGTTGCGGGAGAAGCGCTGTTCGCGCAAGACCGGATGCTGCTTTGGCATCCTTTTCGCCGGCGCGGGCGATTGCGGCCTGGGGATTCTGCCCCAATGCGCGATCAATTGCCTGACGCAGCGTAAGGCTCGGCGTCTCCGCGAACAACCCTGGAGGCGCTGCGCAGAGCAGGAATGTAAGTGGTACTAGAAAGTCGAGCGGCTTCATCGTGTTCGGAACCCTCTTCAGGCGTGTTCAGAAGAAGAAAGCCCTGGAGCGGGCATTCCGTTACACGAATCGACATTTTTTGGCGAAGACCTTGCCGGTTAAAGGGATAGAAGAAGCGCACTTAGGGAATGAGACCGAAATGGTCAAAAGCCCTTTCGCTTGAACTCCTACAGGACCTGCGGCGAACCAACTCCGGACCGTGAGGTTCCAAGCAAGCGGAGATACTCGCGAGTGAGGAGCTTTCTGAGGCCTTTTGCGACTGCAGGATCGCAGGAAACCTTCATCGAACGGCACCGATCGATGGCGCTGCGCAGATCGCGCAGGAAGGCCACACATGAGGGACACGCGTCGATGTGCTGCTGCATTTCGTCACAGGAGCGCGGCTCCATGTGGCCATCGAGATATTCAGAGAGCTGAGCGAACATCTCGCGGCACTGCTGAGAGGGTTTTAGCGGTCGGCGTTTGGAAGGCAAACGCTTTGCGCTCCCAGGGGTTTTCCGCCCTGTCGAAATAGTTCCGCTCCTGCTCAGTTCCTTTCGTACACCAAGCCTTGCCCGATGCAACCTTACCCGCACCGTGCCGGGCTGGAGGTCGAGAACCTGCGCCACCTCTTCGGTGGTGAGCTCTTCCATGTCGTGCAGCACAAGCACCAGGCGTAGTGGAGGTGGAATGCGCAGGATGGCCCGATGGAGCTTCTCGTGCTCTTCGCCCCGGAGCACATTTGCCTCGGGGCTATCGGAAGCATTCTTAAGAAGGCGGCCAAGCTCAACTTCATCCGGCATCAGTTCGCCCAGCGACAAGATCTCCTTGGGCACACTCGCTCCTTTGCGGCGCATGCGCCAACAACGGTTCCTGGTGACCGTATAAAGCCAGACTGCGAGGGCCCGAGGTTCCTGAAGTTTTGCGAGATGACTGAGGGAGCGGTACAAGACTTCCTGCATCGTGTCTTCAGCGTCTTCGGGGTGGCCGCACACTTTCATGCTGAACGAGTAGACGGTCTGCTGCAGCATCGCGATCGCTCTCTCCAGATCTGCTGGGGAGTCGCTTTGCAGCAGTTCAATTGCCTGAGTCAATTCGGGACGCATGAGTGTGAATCCGGAGGTCATTCCCAGTATATTTGCGCCCAGGAGGCTCCGGCGTCGACGAGTTGCGCCGAAAGTTGCGGGAGTTGCCCGCATGCTGAAAGCTTTGAGACGGGGCTTGCAGTGTTGGTGGATCCGCCGGAACGCCTTGGCACGCGCCGACGCCGCAGCGGCTTCGTTCAAGTCGGCTTGGCGACTGGAATCTGGTATCTTTTTTGCCGGCCTGATCGCAGTGTGACCGCGTCACTCCCAGCGAAAGACCTTTGCCGACAGAGCCGTGCAAACAACAAAGACCACGGCCAGTGCCGCCACATCGCTCCCGTGGATCCACCATCCGTCGCCATTCCAGATCCCCTGAAGGAGACGAACAGCGTAAGTGAACGGCAATACCCTGGCCACGGCTTGAAATCCCGGCGGTAGAGACTCAATCGGCATAAACAGACCTGAGAGGACGATCATGGGGTACAAGATGACGGCGCCGATGGGCTGCGCAAACCGCGCTGTTGGCACGATGCTGGCGATGAGAAAGCCGATTGAGGAGATGCTCCAGGTGGTGATGAGCAGGGCAATGGTGAAAGAGAACAACGGCGCATGAATGCCGGGC
>DATKPJ010000153.1:0-4324 GCA_035524195.1 Occallatibacter sp. | reverse complement strand
TGACAGAACGCATCTCGCCGGGTCCATGCGGCAGATTAGCCGTACTGGAATCGAGCGTGAAAACGAGCGCGTTGTGTTCGTCGAAGCCGGTGTCCACGTCAGCCAGGTGAATGAGGCTGTGAACAAACAGGCCAGCGACGATCAGTAGCAGAGTCGAGAGCGCCACCTGGCCAACAATCAGCGAGCGAGCCAGGGCGCCTCGAACCGGAGAACTGCCACGGCCGTCTTTGAGGGCAGGCGCGAACGCACGGTCTGCAGCCCTGAATGCGGGCAGAATCCCGAACAGAATCGCCGTAAGAACCGTGACGGCCAGCGTAAACCCAAGCACACGCAGGTCCGGGGAAACGTTCAGAGGTACCGAATCGGGGCCTGGAGTGGCCATGTGCAGCAGCATGGCTCCGGCTTTCCACGCCAGAGCGATGCCGGTGGCCGCTCCCAGAAGAGCGAGAACCGCCGACTCCGTCAGGAGTTGAACGACAATGCGCAGGCGCGAGGCGCCCAGCGCCATGCGCATACCAATCTCGCGGCTCCGCGCCACGCCCCGCGCCAGCAACATGTTGGCGATATTGGCGCAGGCGATCAGCAGCACCAGCGCCGCGATGGTCATGAGGATCTTGAGCGGTAGCGAAAATGCGTATCGCAGAGGAGATACACCCCGGCCGCCAGGCATAAGTTCGACGCTGGCGTGCGCAAGGTCGGCGAGGTGCTTCTGCGAAGGCTGCGGCCCGAGATAGCTCCGCATGATCTGCTTGAAGAGCAGATTGGTTTCAGCGCTGGCCTGCGCCGCGTTCACTCCAGGCCTGAGCCTGCCGATGAGGTAGAGTGACTGAAAGAATTTGTCGCCGATGCCGTTCCAACCCGGGCGGGAGAACGCCTTCTCCATCGAGAGCGGAACAAAGAGATCAGCGGATTGGCCGACAGTCACGCCAGAAAATCCGGGGTTGGCCACGCCCACCAGCGTGTAGTCGTGCGACTCGATGCGAATGACTTTGCCTAAAGCGGATGGGTTGCCGTTGAAATGCCGCTGGAACCAGGAATAACTGGCTACGGCGACTGGCCCGGAGCCGGGTGTGCTGTCATCGGATTCCTCAATCGTCCGGCCAAGAAATGCCGGCACCCCGAGCACCGAGAAATAGCTGCCCGAGACAAGATTGACGTGCGTCGTTTGGTAAGCTGCCCCGGCAACGGATGCTTTGACGGCAAAGTCGGTGCTGTCGACCGCGGCCACACCAGAGAAAGAACTATCCTTCTGCCGAAAATCCTGAAAGAATGCGTCAGAGAACAGCCGCCAGCTTCCATCGGGAACCGACTCCGTGCTGCCAGCCGCTCGGCCATCCCCGAAGAGGAGCAGTTCGCCGGGATTCTGCACCGGCAGAGGGCGCAGCAAGATGGCATTCAGCAGGGAGAAGATCGCTGTGTTGGCGCCGATCCCCAAAGCGAGCGAGACGATGGCCAGCAGGGCGAAGCCCGGCGATCTGCGCAGTTGTCGTAATCCATACCGGATATCTTGCACCGTCGACTCAATTCCCATCGTGCCCCGGCTTTCCCGGCAAGCTTCCTTGATCTGATCGATCCCACCGAACTCGATGCGGGTGAGCCGCCGGGCTTCGCTTTCGGGAACGCCGCCACGGACCTTGTCGGCAACCTGCGCTTCGAAGTGGAAGCGCAGCTCCTTATCCAGCTCCATCTCCATCCGCTTGCGCGCAAACAGTCTCCCGAGCCAGCTCATGAGATTCCCTCCGCTGTGCCTTTGAGAATCAGTCCCACCACGTCGATCAGCCGCTTCCAGTTCTCGGTTTCCGCCTTCAGATGATCTTGGCCTCTGGCTGTAAGCTCGTAGAACTTGGCTTCTCGGCCGGTGTCCGACGCCTGCCAGCTCGCCCTGAGAAGCTTCTTGTATTCCAGCCGATGCAGCGCGGGATACAGCGATCCCTGCTGGACCTGAAGAGCTTCGCGAGACATCTGTTGGATTCGCTGGGCAATGGCATAGCCGTGAATCGGCCCAAGGGCGACCACCCTCATGATCAGGAGATCGAGAGTACCCTGCGGCAGGTCGAAGCGGTCCTCAGTTTTCATGCCGATTGCTTCTACATATAACTCCAGACATGTAGAAGGTCAAGGTATATGGAAAATGTCTTTGAGCCCGATGAGATTAACGTGTCGGGAAAGCCAGACGAGCGTTGGGTCCTCCCAGGCGGGCAGCGCGCTCATCGAGAATGGTTTGCGCGATGGACACAGGAACAGATCCCGATAGACGGGCATGTCGTCACCCAATTCCGGGCTCACGCCAATCCCTAAGCGCGGTTTCATCGAAATCGGGCCCTTCAGTGCAGTTTCCGCGACGTTAATTGGCTTGTCTCAGCTCACATCTCTAAATAATTCAGGGCTGAGTTCGAGCGCCGCGGCCGCGAGATTGCCCTTCTGCTCGGAAACCCAGGACATATTTGACTCCAGGAGGTGCGCCGTGGAGGTCACGGACACTTATACGTACTTGCGCGCCCAGGCCAATGAACTCGGATCGCGCATTCTGGAATCCTACCCTCCGCTGCAGAGCACAACCGATGAAGTTCCCGCTGAACTATCGAGCCTTCTGCGGTCGGCACTGCCGGCCCAGGCCATTGCGATTGGAGGGCTGGCAAAACATCTGCGGAGCGCACGGGCTGCACGCATTGTCGCCGAATGTGGCGCGGGCAAGACTTTTATGGCGTTGGGCGTGGCGCACGTGCTCAAGGCACGGACCATTCTGGTGATGTGCCCTTCGCATATCGCCAAGAAGTGGGCGCGGGAGGCCATCAGGACGCTTCCTTCTGCGCGGACGTTCCTGGTCGAAGACATGCGAAATGGCGGCGATCCCAAACTGGCTCACGGGGTCTGCGAAGTTCGCCTGCGCAAGGGCAGGATCGTTTACGAAGGGATGCAATTGTCTCTTGCCGAACTCCGGCAGCTGGGACGAAACGGGTGGAGACAGCGCTGCCCGCACTGCTCGGTGTTCATCATTCCCAAGGACAAGGGCAAGTTGTCCTATTTCTGGCGGCATGCGTTCCTGACCGCAAAATCCGGTCCGGAACTCGGCGGTGTGGTCAATCCGGATACAGGCTGCTCGATCGAGAATCCGGAGGGCGGGCGCCGCACACGGATGGATTTCGATCAGCTGAAAATCAGCGAACAAGTTGAGCGTGCGAAGGACGGAACGACGCTGTTCTCGCCGCTATGGCAGGCGGATGGCAAGAAGATCCAGCGGATGGCACCGGTCGAGTTCATTGGCAGGTACATGAAAGGGTGGTTCGATCTGGCGATTGCCGACGAACTGCACCAGCTGGCCGGTGACACGGCACAGGGCAATGCTCTCGGCGTCCTGGCGCGTGCCGGGCGCCGCCTCATTGCTCTCACGGGAACGCTGATGGGCGGCTATGCCGACGACCTTTTCAACGTCTTCTACCGGATGGAACCGCAGATGATCGCGGGAGACGGTTTCACATACGGAGGCGAAGGGCGGCGGAGCTTTCAGGAGCAGTACGGAGTCCTCGAAACCATCGAGAAAATTCGTGAAGAAGATAATGCCTGCTCGCGCGCTTCGAAGAAGACCGTGCAGGTCGTCCGCAAGCCGGGCGCCTCACCTCTGCTGTTTGGCAAGTTCCTCATGTCGACGACCGCCTTTCTGGCGCTCGAAGACATCGCCGACAACCTGCCGCCATACACGGAATGCGTGCTCTCCTGCGAGATGAACAAGGAGCTCGCAGAGGCCTACGAGGAACTCGAAAAGGCGCTGCGCGATGCCATGGCGGAACATCGGGGCAACAAGAGTCTGATGAGCGTCCTTCTGAACACGCTCCTGCTCTATCCCGATCATCCCTATGATTTCGAGGAAATCTGGGCACGAGCGCTCGATCCAGCCACGAAGGAGTATTACAACTTTCTCGTCGCACGTCCGCGAGAACTGAGTCGCGAAGATTCGTATCCGAAAGAATCCTCGCTGATCGAGGACGTGCGGAATGAACTGCGGCAGGGCCGACGCTGCCAGGTATATGCGACGTACACGGGGGAGAAGGACGTCAACGCGCGTCTGGAACAGGTATTGTCAGCCGCCGGGTTGCGCGTAGCTGTTCTGCGTGCGTCTGTACCGACGCAGAAGCGGGAGGAGTGGTACGACCGGCAGCTCGAGTCCGGGGTCGAGGTGGTTGTCTGCCATCCGAAGCTGGTGGAGACGGGCCTCGATCTTCTTGCGTTTCCGACGCTCTACTTCTACCAGACCGGCTATTCCCTCCATACGCTCCGGCAGGCCAGCCGCCGGTCCTGGCGGATTGGGCAAAGACATCCTGTGCGG
>DATKPJ010000152.1:0-24333 GCA_035524195.1 Occallatibacter sp. | reverse complement strand
AACGCGCTGTTGATGCCGCCAGCCAACGCATTCATTCCGGCGATCGCGCCGAAAGCGATTAAGGCAACCACGAGGGCGTACTCGACCAGGTCCTGGCCTTCCTCGCGCTCCATGAGAGACTTGCAAGTGATATACATCTTGAGCATCAGATCGTTCATTTTTGTTTTCTCCTAAGCTTGATTTTTTTGCCAGCCACGGGCCGGGTTAGTAAGTTTATAGCAAGTCCGCTGCCATTTTTGCTATCCCCATTTAGTGGTAAGAATCAAGCATTTACAAGCTGAAAGGGAAGCGGACTGTAAACTTCTGTATACATCTAGATGCGCTGCGGCCACACTTGGCCTTACTTGACCCGAAAGTGTAAACCAATGGGTCATTCAGAAGTCCGAAGCGGCTGAACTCCTCGTACATATGCTGGGCATATTTTCGATCTTGAACTGAGAAATGGTCTGTATTCGCTTGTTGGAACCAAGCGATTCGCCTGATAGTCCGTTGCGGTCGCGAGACATCCTTCTCAATCATTGGATCCAAGGTTGCATGCCATGTGAGCCAGCGGCTAAGCCCGTCCCGAGGGTATGAAGAGGCTCCAGCCTTCAGTCCCGGAGCGGGACCCGTATTCCGTTCAACTGTGCGAGACCCCGGCAAGCTCGATGACATCGCCTTTCTCGCACTTTGTTGTGCGAACGGTGCCCGCTGGCAACTCAATGACGGAATGTGCGGACAAACAAGCGGACAGCCGCCAGGGCGGGACTGAGTGCCGCACCTTGGTAATGCGATGATTCCGGTCAAGATAAACCAGATCGATTGGGAATTGCATGAAGAATGTGTGCACAGATTCGCAAGGGACAATCCACATTCCCTCGCCTGGGCCGAGCTGTTTGCGGCCCAGCAGGCCTTTGGTACGCGCAGGCCCACGGTCTGCAACTTCGATTCGGCTACCCAGCTCCGACTGCCGCGTGAGATTCGTCACCTTTACGTGTGAGCTTTTCGCGCTAGAAAGATTCTGTGCACTCTTTTTCCGACTTTTTGAGGATAGCTTCCGCGGTCGACTCATCAATAGTCTCCTTGGCCCTTCTGGGTGCGTCCAACTCAAAAATAGGGGCGTCCTTGGCAACCCTGGAGAATGAGATCATCCTCTGTTCTGCGCATCATCCTGGACAAGAGAATCCCCGGCGAGATTGCTCGTCGGGGATGAAAAAGTCTGAATACCAATCCAATCAGCTGAGCCGGAGTTAGCCGAGTGTCAACGGCTATGGACCGCTGCCCCCGGCGCTGACCGACATCCCTGTCGGTTGCATCCCGCCGCCCTGATCGTTCGTGAGCGGAGGTTCCGGCTTCATGCTCTCGATGAGCTTCTCAACCGGTATAGCAGTCGGTGGCGGAGGTTGTGTGTTTTCAGCCGTCTTAGTATCCGGAGTGTACATCGGAATAGCTGAGTTCGGCGGCAGGAAAGGCTGCGTGAACTTGAGGCTGGGGAGCGGCGTACCGGCCGGAATTGGCGACACGATCTCCGGTGTCACAATTACGATTAACTCTGTGTTGGTCTTGTTCCGCGTGATCGACTGGAAGAACTTTCCGAGAATCGGAATATCACCTAAGAAGGGAATCTTCTCAAACGTCTCCGTTTCGGTGTTATTCAGCAAACCGCCAATCGCAAAGCTTTGACCATCCTGGAGTTCAACTTCCGTCTTGACTCTGCGCTCGGTGATTGCGGGTACCGTAAATCCGCCGATCGTAACCGCATCCGCGAAATCCAGAGCGCTGACTTCCGGCGCAACTTGAAGTTTGATTGTTCCCCGCGGAGTAATCGTCGGGCGAAAACTCAGCCGGATTCCATATTCCTTGAATTGAATCGTGACCGCTCCGCTCACGCCTCCCGAAATTCCCTGGACCACAGGATACGGATATTCTCCACCGGCAAGAAAGCTGGCTTGTTTGCCATTTTCTGCGAGCAGGTTTGGCTCGGCGAGAGTCTCCGCCAAGCCTCTTTGCTCAAGTGCCTGAATCGTGGCACCCAGATTGATTCCAGGGTAGAACGCAAAGAGATTGAGTTCATTCGACAAATTGAGAGAAGGCTGGCTGAGTATCTCTCCGGTCGAAGTTTGCCCGCCGGCAAGGGTAATGGAAGGTGGCGAGAACTGTCCTGTGCCTGCAGTTCCAATCGTATTTCCGGCACCCAGGCTGAACAGGTTAATCCCGAACTGACGGCTCTTTTGCCGGTCGATGCTGGCAAACCGTACCTTGAGGAGAATCTGGGGCTCTGCGGCCGGAAGGTTAACGTCCAGCAGGTTAACAACTTTGCCGGCTGTCGAAGCAATTGCGACCGCACGCTCTGAACTGCTGAGATCGTTCACTGTACCGCGAATGAATACGTTGCCGTTCTCCTCGCTGACCCGTACGACCTGGCCGGGAAGTTCGGCTCTGAGTTCGCGCCGAAGCGCCTCGAGCTGATCGTTCTCATTAAACTTGCTCGCACGTACCGTCACGTTGAAGAACTGACGTCCGCCGCTGACATCCCAAAGGATGAGCGTCGTTTCTCCAGGCGCCTTCCCATTCACAAGTACCTGGGTCGGACTGACCGCTTCGGCTTCGGCAAAATCGCCAAATCCAACAACGATCCGCGTAACCGGCCGAGCCAGATCGAGAACCACCGACTTGCCGACAGCCACGGAGAGTTCATTTGAGGAATCTTGTGTGGTCGGCCCGACAGGTTGCAGGATCGGGGTTGGAGCGGGTGCCGCTGGTTGAGCTGGAGGTACGGGAACCTTAGGCTGCGATGGCGTCGTCTGGGCGGCAGCTGCGCCTGCCTGAACCGCTTCCGCTGCAGCCTGAGCTCGCAGGGACACGCTGGAACCGAAGATCAAGACGATTGCGCTGAAAAGGGCAATGATGGTGCCGGCTCTCGATTTCACTTTTGTTGTCCCTCGGAAGAAGAGAATTTTTGCTCAGTCTGCTTTGATCCATTGATGACCTGTATCGTGAAGGGCGGCGGGGCAGCTGGCCTGGCACGCCTGGGGGCTTCACCATGGCTTTTCGGAGCAGGTGGCTTTTGTCCAGTAAACAGGCTCGCCATTTCGGTTTCGGGAACCTGGGCAACTTTAGTATCCAAAGGATTCCTGAGAACGAGTTGAATCTTCATCTGGCTGGCAGCCAACGAGAGGTCCTGCGCCTGCTCCGGGTTTACCAGCAGGTTCACGACCTGAACCTGCTTCGGCTTGCCCTCGGCATCCTTTTGGATGTCTGTTCCGGCCGACAGAACTTCGATGTTCTGAAGGATCGTATGCGACTCGGTATCCTGATTATTCCCCGAGTTTGGAGGAACTCCCGAAATGAGAACGTCCACGCGCATACCGGGAGTCACGAATCCCGCCACGCCCACCACATCATCCACTTTCACGGCGATGGCGCGCATTCCTTCAGGAATCGTCGCCGCAAGTCCACCGCCAGAACCGAACGGAGCGAGTCTGCTATCTAGAATCGGCTCTCCTGTATAAATAGGGGAGATGACTCCTCGACCGATGGCGTTTTTTGGATCGAGGATGGCGCCTTGCGGAGCCGAACCGACGATTGCAATCGTGGTCAAATCGGCCGGCGCCAGAACTGTTCCTAACTTGATGTCTCTAGCTGCGGCAACCAGACGCGTAGCCGCCTGAGGTTTCGATGCGGCCAGCCTGGTCCCGACGAGGCGTACAACAATAAACGTGCTGAAGGCGGCGATGACGAACGCAACGAGGAGGATAATTAGCAGTCTTCGGTTCATTCAGAATCCTGTCTGCACCAGATGTGCGGCCCTTAGCCATTTCCGCAGCATTGCGTTTCGCACAAATAGCCGACGGCGAACGGCAGCGCGCCGAGTTAGTGTTCCACTTGGTTTAGCCCCAAATGAGGATTAACGGAATCGAAGTATAGCACTATCCTATAGGCCGTTCGCCAACAAAAAAAGGGCGGTCTTTAATCGAAGGTACCCCATGGGCTACCCTTTATTCCTTCGACCCTTAGGCCCGTGAAAGCAGACTCGCTTATTTCGAATCTGCGAGAGACCGGTCCTGTTGATTCAATGCCGAAAAGACCAACCTGTTTCGCCCTTTCAAATGGAAGCACGTTGTGCTCAATTCCGTGGGCCACACTTTCCAGGATTCCGATCGGAAACATCGAGAAATGTGGGTTCCGGCGAACGGTACTAAGGGCATCCAAGTTGGTAATTCTCTCTGGTCCTAAATTCAACACTATCCATGTAAAGTAGGAACAAGCCACGGAAGAGAGGAATCCTTTCAGGATTATGAGGTCATCCCGTCCGATTTCACTTTTTGCGGACCGAACGCCGGAGCCCCGCCCGCCTGGAGCATATCTTGTCTCCATCCTCGCGCATGGCCTCGTTGTTGGGATGATTGCCTACGGAGTCATCTTTGCTCCGCGGATCAACATGAAAGCAGCGGCGGATCGCTACATTGTCCGCGACGTTGATCTGAGCCGGCCGGAGATTGAAGTGCCACCGCTCCCCAAAGACAGCGGACAGACTCCAAGCCCAACACCAGATCACACCACGCCGCATGGAAAACTGGCTGCCCCGTCTTCAAGCCTTCGCAGGCTCGAGCGGCGATTGCTGGCCGAGCGAACGGTCCTGCAGCCCGACGTCCGTCTGAACAAGCTGCTCTTGCAGAATCAGCTCCCATCCATGCTCATCTGGTCTGCCCAGCGTCCGAAAGTTGCACTCATCACGCCACCTCAGCCGCGCAAACTTCCGACCTCCACTGTTCAGCCTTCTATCGAACGTCCAAACTCGGAAGTAAAGCTGGCCGATATTCCCCTCACTTCCACGACGTTTGCGACGGCCAAACCGATGCCGGCGCCGGGATCTTCCTCGCCCATTGTGATTCAAGGTCCGGATCCCTCCGATTTCGTGCCCGAGACGTCATCGAATGTCTCCATCGCGCCTTCCTCCGCATCCATCATGACGCTTTCCGATGTCCAGATGAATCAAGGTCGAACCGCTGTTCCGCCGGCTAACCAGACGGCTGCTGGAGATCCTAATGGAGCATTGGCGCCTGGCCACTCGGGCCACGCAGCGCGTGCCGGCAATGGTGATCCCAACAGTAAGGGGCTTGAGGCAAACGGTCAGCGCAGCCAAGGAACTCCCGGAAACACCGGAGGAAACTCGGGCAGGTCCGGAACGGGTATGGGCGAAGGCGAGGGAAGCGGGGTTACGTTTACCCGAGTCAACGTTCCGCACGATGGTCAATTCGGATTCGTCGTGGTCGGGTCGGCGTTAACTGAGCAATTTCCCGAGACTGCGGCATTCTGGGGCGGCCGCCTGGTCTATTCGGTGTATCTCCACGTCGGGCTATCGAGGAGTTGGATTCTGCAGTACTCGCTTCCGACAGCGGCTGATGCCGCGGATGGCGGGAAGCTCCCCCATCTCGAAGCGCCCTGGCCCTTTTACATCGTGCGCCCCGATGTGGATGCCGCATATGTCAACTCCAATGCGCTCATGATCCATGGATACGTGAATGTTGGCGGACACTTTGAATCCCTCTCGCTCTCTTTCCCGCCCGGCTTCGCCGAGGCCCAGGCGGTCGTTCAGGCGCTTCAGCAATGGCAGTTCAGGCCGGCGACGGAGAATGGACAAAAGGCGAGAGTCGAAGTGCTTTTGATCATTCCCGAAGGTATGAATTAGCGCTGATCACTCCTTTCCAACGAAGAGTGATTTCAAGAACTCTCGATCTGCAGGGATTCAGAGCTGCGTTATTTTCCCTATTCGACCGGGCGTACGCAACCGGTTCTGCTAGGCCTCGAGGCAAACTCGATCAACGCATCTCGACCGACATGCATCAAACCGTTAAGCCAAGTTTTGTGCGACGTCTGCGTGTATGCTGCTACCCTAGATTCTGATTGAATTTGAGAGGTTCTTTTTCGGTAAGGAAATCCTCGAAGCATGAATGACCATTCTCAGTCGGTCCTTGTCACCGGAGGCGCGGGATTCATCGGATCGAATTTCGTGCTGCAATGGATCAAGAATGTTCATGGTCCCATCGTCAATCTTGATCTCATAACATATGCCGGAAATCCCGCAAACCTCGCGTCCATTGACGGCGACTCGCGGCACCTCTTGGTGCAGGGTGATATTTGCCACGCAGAGCTGGTAGCGCAACTCTTGCGAAAGCATCGCCCCAGGGCTATCGTCCACTTTGCGGCGGAGAGTCATGTCGATCGATCGATTACTGATCCGGGTGAGTTTGTCCGTACCAATGTACAGGGCACTTTCACTTTGCTTCACGCAGCAAGAGAATACTGGTCCGGTTTGAGCGAGACGAGCCGGCAGCAGTTCCGGTTTTTGCACGTGTCTACGGACGAAGTCTATGGGTCTCTGGAGGCTCACGATCCTCCCTTCTCTGAGGTGACACCCTACGCGCCGAATAGTCCGTACGCTGCTTCCAAAGCAGCGTCAGATCATCTGGCGAGAGCCTATTACCACACCTGGCGCCTTCCGGTGCTCACCACCAACTGTTCCAATAACTATGGCCCGTTTCAATTCCCTGAGAAACTGATTCCTCTCATGATTCTCAATGCGCTCGAGTGGAAGCCGTTGCCGGTCTATGGCGATGGAAGCAATGTCCGCGACTGGCTCTTTGTAGAGGATCATTGCTCTGCGATCCGGTCGGTTCTCGAACACGGTCGTCCAGGTGAAACCTACAACATCGGAGGCAGCAGTGAACGCAGGAATCTGGACGTGGTTACGGCAATCTGCGACCTCGTGGATGAACTTCGTCCGGATGTATTGCGTGGTCCTCGGAGACAGCTCATCACTTTCGTGAAGGACCGGCCTGGCCACGACTACCGCTACGCGATTGACGCTTCGAAGATCGCACGAGACCTGGGGTGGCAACCCTCGGTTCCGTTTGAAGAGGGTTTACGCAAGACCGTCTCATGGTATTTGGGGCACGGCGACTGGATCGAGGACATTCGCACGGGAGCCTACATGGACTGGATTCGGCGCAATTACACCGAAAGGCTTCCCCAATGAAAGGAATCATTCTTGCGGGCGGCTCGGGGACCCGACTCTACCCGGTTACAAATGCCGTGATCAAGCAACTGCTGCCGGTGTATGACAAGCCGATGATTTATTATCCGCTGACTACCCTGATGCTGGCGGGGTTGAGGGAAATCCTCATCATTTCGACTCCGCAGGACACGCCGCGATTTGCGGACTTGCTGGGAGACGGTAGCCGTTGGGGTATCCATTTGAGTTATGCAGTTCAGCCAAGCCCCGATGGCCTCGCTCAGGCATTCCTGATTGGGCGCGATTTTATCGGCGATGATACATGTGCACTGGTTCTAGGTGACAACATCTTCTACGGGCAGTCTCTGTCAACCCAGTTGCAAAGTGCAGCGGGCGTGCAGAATGGAGCCATCGTCTTCGCGTATCAAGTGCAGGATCCGGAGCGATACGGCGTTATCGAGTTTGACAATTCGGGGCACGCGGTGAGCATCGAAGAGAAACCGAGCCACCCGAAATCGAGATATGGGGTCACCGGCCTCTACTTCTATGATCGTCAGGTCGTGAGCCTCGCTGCCTCGCTCAAGCCGTCTGAACGAGGGGAACTGGAGATCACCGATCTCAATCGGCTCTATTTGGAGGCGGGGCAATTGAAGGTTGAGGTCATGAGCCGCGGCATGGCGTGGCTCGACACAGGTACGCATGACTCTCTTTTTGATGCCGGGCTGTTTATTCAGACCATTCAGCGCAGACAAGGATTGAAGATTGCCTGTCCTGAAGAGATTGCGTTTCGCCTCGGGTATGTCTCTGCGGAGCAACTTGAAGAGTTGGCGCAACCCGTACTGAAGAGCGGATACGGACAATACCTGCTTTCTTTGCTGCACGATTCGCAGCCCACATTCAAAATCGCCGAATGATGAAAATCGAGCAGACATCCTTACCCGGTGTACTCCTGTTGACGCCGGCGGTGTACCAGGACGGCCGCGGCGCATTCTGGGAGATATGGAACCAGCGCTCCTTCGCTGAAGCGGGCCTGCCTGCCACATGGGCGCAGGACAACTTCTCGCTGTCAAAAAGGAATGTCGTTCGCGGGATCCATTATCAGGTGGTGCATCCACAGGGAAAGCTTGTTCGTGTGACACACGGAGCTGCCTTTGACGTGGCGGTAGATCTTCGGCGTGGTTCCTCGACATTCGGAAAGCACGTGGGCATTGAATTGGATGGAAAGCGCGGGAAAATGCTTTGGATCCCGGAAGGATTCGGCCATGCTTTCCTCGCGTTGACTGAAACGGTCGGTTTTGCCTACAAGGTAACGGATTATTACTCGCCGGACGGCGAGCGAACGATTCTGTGGTCCGACCGCGACCTGAATATTCCATGGCCGATCGCAGAGGCGGAAGCGATTGTCTCCGAGAAAGACCGAAAGGGAATTGCGTTTTCCGATGCCCAGGTTTTCCCATGAATCCGTATCGTCGAATCCTTGTTTTGGGTACGGCCGGTCAGGTCGGAAGGGAACTGCTGCGCAGTTTCGCTGATTGCGGCGAGGTCCTCGCGCATGATCGAAATTCTGTTGATCTTGCAATACCTGACCAGGTGCGTGCGATCGTCCGCGAAACCTCGCCGGAAATTATTCTGAATGCTGCTGCATACACGGCGGTCGATCGCGCTGAATCTGAGCCTGAATTAGCGATGGCAGTCAATGGTCATGCGCCTGGAATCCTGGCGGAGGAGGCCTTGCGCGCGGGATCGCTGTTGGTCCATTACTCGACCGATTATGTTTTTGACGGCTCGAAGACAAAGCCCTGGAGTGAAGCGGACACGCCACATCCCCTGAATGTCTATGGCGCAAGCAAACTCGCTGGAGAAGAGGCGATTCAACAGGTTGGCGGAAAATACCTGATTTTTCGAACCAGTTGGGTGTATGGCCCGCACGGCAACAACTTTCTTCGAACCATGTTGCGCCTTGGGCGCGAGCGAGATCAACTCAGCATTGTCGACGATCAGTACGGTGCACCAACCTCTTCGACCGAACTGGCCCGATCCACCCGCGTTGTCGTTGGTGCAGTGTTGGCGAATCAGAATGACACCGGCTGGGAAGGGCTGTATCACATGACCTGTTCCGGTTGCGTCTCATGGTTCGGCTTTGCGAAAGCGATTTTCGCTCGCTCTGCGGAGCAACTTGAAAGGGCCCCCGCGTTGAGGGCGATCGCGGCAAGCGACTTTCATGCGAAAGCGAAACGTCCGGCCAACTCGGTCTTATCGAACCAGAAGCTCCTCGATCAATTCGGAGTTCGCCTTGCTCCCTGGGAGCGCGCCTTGGACGAGGTGATGGGCATGCTTTACGCAGCTTCACCGCAAGCGCCGAAGTTGAGTCCTGATGCGAGTTAGCGTTGACCAAAGGAAAATCGCGTATGAGCTTTGCGAGATTCTTTCCGTTCCTTGCCCCGATCAAGACGTTCCATGAGAATCGTTTGAAACGTTCGCAGTACGCAAGCCATGACGCAGAGTGCGAGTTCTCCGCTACGCCACGATTCAGCGGAGCACACGACGGAGGGTTTTCGAGGGCATTTCAAAATTCGCCCGAGCTGGCGAGCGAGCGTCCCGCGATGAATTCGCAGAGGGCGGTCTGTGCATGCATTACCAGTTTTCGCAATCGGTTGAACGGTTATCCGTTTGCTATTCGGAGGTCATCGACGGGTTCCTTGAGGCGATCGAGGAACCGATCGAGTGTTTTCTTATCTGCGCCGTTTTCTCTCAGAGCCTCTCCATTTTTCGAGTCGACAGCTCTTGACGGAACGAATGCAAGCCCCAGTCCATCGCTACCCCATCGGACAACCCTCGATTGAACCGCCAGGCAATCGTCCACGTTTTTGCCGGAGCTGTCGGTGCGCTGCAGGGTAATAAGAACCATCGTTCCGGGGAACCATCGCTCTTCGGTGAGAACATAGAATCCGCTCGAACTGATGTCGGCGATCTGGTAAGCCTTCGGAGCGCTGCCGGTCCAGTAATACGCAACCAGGCCGGGCAGCGGCCGCCGCTGCGCCCGCCGCCGGTCCGATGAAAGCCAATTCTGAAGCCAGGTTTTCAGTGAGTTCGGCCTGCTGGGCTTCGGCTCGTAATCATTCATCGCATCTGACCCCTGAAATATGGATTGTACGTTTGTAGAACGAAGGGGCGAAGGGACAGCGCTGGAGATCGTCTTTGTTGATTGTCCGTGGAACGAATTAGAGTCGCCGTTTGTTGCCGGAGAGGATGCAAAAGAACTGGAAAGCCGCTCCAATCGTCGCTCCATTTCGCCCGCAACGCAGATAACAAGCTGATCTCCCGGTTGAGTCTGCGACGAGTAAATTGTATGGGCAGGCAGAACCAGCGCGCTTGCCGCCTCTCCCTTCGACGGTTCAACGGTTGAGGTCGGATAGGATTCGACTTCTTGTATCACACGATAGTCGTCATCCAGATAAACCAGGTCAATGGGAGATAATCCGCGTGCCGCAGGAACACCTCTATATGGAGTAAGCCAGAGTCCGCTGTCCGGCTTGACGGAGAGCTTCTCGATCAAGCTGCGAACCTGTACGTGCGTGGCATCGGCCAAGGTAACTTCGAGGCTCAAGAAGCTTTCACGGGTTTGATTGTATACACAGTATTTTTGGCTTTCCATATGCCTAACCCTCCGGAAGGTTGCCGGGCCGCAGGGCACCACAACGACCAACATTCCCGCTCGTGTTGCTAAATAGGGCCAATTTTTGAAGCTCCAATATCGGCTAAAAGCCACTTTGTCTCGAAAAGATAGCGTGCTCGGCGATCAGAAGGCTCTACGACGATCAACGGCACACAGGCCGCCTTCCAAAGGCATAAGACCAAAGTTAGAAATACCCTGCTTTCCGGATGTACGGACAATCCGGAGAACGAATGTGCGGGTGGAGCAGTCGGCTCAAGAGCCACATGAGAACCACCCGCCAATAGCGCTTTCTGTGCTACTTTACCCGTGTGCGCCGGCGTTGAATCAAAATCACCAGCACGATCACGAACAGCACTCCAGCCACCACGCGGATGATCGTAGTAGTGTCCATATCAACTCTCCCTTCCTGTTTAGAGAACCATGACAATCAGAGGCACAATTCAGGGGCAGAAACCGCCTGCTCTTGCCCGGTAAAGAGTTATTTCACCCGCGTACGCCGGCGCTGAATGAGTATGACCAGCACGATGACGAACAGTACGCCGGCCACTACACGGATAATCGTGGTAGTATCCATCTTCAACTCTCCCTTCTCTTAATGGCTGAACATTGCTTTGAACGACTGCATCATGACGATGGCTGCAGGACCGAGAACGACAACGAACAGAGCAGGGAAGATGAACAGCACAAGAGGAAAGAGAAGCTTGATGGAAAGCTTGGCAGCCTTCTCTTCGATCTCCTGTACCCGCTTTGTCCTCAATGTGTCTGAATGGACGCGCAACGTTTTGGCGATGCTTGTACCGAACTGCTCAGATTGCACCAGCATCGAGACAAGGTTGCGAACCACATCCACGCCCGTGCGGTCGGCCAAATGCTTCCATGCATCCGAGCGCGCACTTCCGGCTCTTTGTTCCAGCGCCACCACTCCCAATTCGTCGCTCAGGACGGGCTGCGCATGATGCAGCTCTTCTGAGGTTCTGGCAGTCGCCTGATCGAGACTCAGGCCCGCCTCAACGCAAATCACCAGCATGTCCAGGACATCGGGAAGACCTCGCCGTATTTTGGACTGCCGGTCTGAGATCATTTTGCCGAGTACAAAATCAGGCACGAGGTATCCGATTCCCACGCACGCGATATAGATGAAAAGCGGGCTCTTTCCTCCAATGCCGCTGATCATAGCAATGAGGACCAGGGTTAGCGGACAGAGCACCTTCGAGCTATAGAAGACCTTCACCGAAGAGTCCTTGCGGTAACCGGCGTTGATCAGGCGCTTCTGTACGACTCCAACTTCTGATTCGCTTCTGGGTACGACGCGCTCGAGTTGTTCCACCACGCCGCCAAGCATGCTCCCTGTGTCCTGAAGCTTGATCTTCAAGCTCTTCTGCTTGACTTGCGGATTGATTGCCGCTGCGATGCGCGCCTGAATCGTCTCGCGGTAGAAAACCAGCAAACCCGCGCTTGCGATCAGAAGGAATACAGCAAAAAACGAAATAACTGCGACGCCCATAATTTTCCTCAGACATCCATGTTGACGATCTTGCGAATAATCAGTCCGCCCACCACGATCATTCCCGAAGCCGTGTACATCAGATCAAGGCCGATTTTCGTGGTCCACAGCAGGCTCATCATCTTGGGGCTAATGAAATAGATCAGAAAGCCCATGACAACCGGGAGCAGTGTCAGGATCGCTCCGGTCAACCTGCCCTGCGCCGTGTGGGTCAACACCTGTCGCCTCAACCGGAACCGTTCCCGGATGACTTCGGCAGTCTTTTCGAGGACTTCAGCAAGGTTGCCGCCGCTCTCCTTCTGAATCATGATGGCCGTGACCACAATCCGCAGGTCCTGCGTGGGCATGCGGGTCACCATGTTCTCCAGTGCGGTTTTCAACTCCAGCCCGTAGTTCTGTTCGTCGTAGGTCACTCGGAATTCCGTGCCCACTGGATCGGCGCATTCGCGGGTTACCAGCCCGATGGCGGAGTTGAGGCTGTGTCCCACGCGCAGGGCGCTCACAATGAGATCCAACGCTTCAGGCAGCCCTTCTTCAAATTTCTTCATGCGCTTGCCGCGCTTCATCATCACAAACAGGAAGGGCGCGCCGGAAACAAGCAATCCGCCCAGAACGGCGAACAAAACCGCGCTGGTTCGGAGATATATCAGATAGGCGGGGACGGCAAAGCACCCGACGCACATCATCATCAGTCCGCCCACTGTCCACTTCAGGTCGGCCTGATAGAGCAGACGGCGAAGACGCGGGGTCAGTTCGATCCGGCGCAGCATCTTGTCGAACCATGGGATTGTGCTCAGCAGATCGCTCTTGCGGATATCCACAAGGAGGTCTGCCATGTCCGACTTCGTTTTGTTGGTGGCCAGAGCAGAGTCAAGCCGGGCGAGCATCAGCTTGTCCTGCTGTGACGCTCCCGTGCCGGTTGCGGCCGCCAATAGGGCGACAACCGCGAACACGCCCAAAAACACAAAAATGATAATCAGGACCATCGCCGTGTGCCTCCTCTCTTTAGCTCACTTCCGTTACGCGCTCAAACAGGCTTGGGGGCAGGAAAATGCCTGCGGTGCGAAGCTGCTCGAGGAACCGTGGACGGATGCCGCTAGGTTTGAATACGCCCAGCACCTTTCCATTGGGACCGATTCCCTTCTTCTGGAAGGTGAAGATCTCCTGCATGCTGATGACGTTCTCTTCCATACCCGTGATTTCGTGGATGCTGACGCACTTGCGTGTGCCGTCACTCAAACGAGTGCACTGCACAACAATGGTGAGTGCGGAAGCAATCTGCTGTCGTACTGTTTTTTCAGGAAGGCTCAGGTTGCTCATGGCAACCATCGATTCAAGCCTGGTCAGCGCGTCTCGCGCGGTATTGGCGTGTACCGTGGTCATCGAACCTTCGTGGCCGGTGTTCATGGCCTGCAGCATGTCGAACGCTTCTTCGCCGCGGACCTCACCGATGATGATGCGATCAGGACGCATACGGAGGCTATTGATCAGTAGTTGCCTCTGCCGGACGGCGCCCTGCCCTTCAACGTTCGGCGGCCTCGTTTCCAGGCGCACGATGTTTTCCTGAGCCAGTTGCAGTTCGGCCGCGTCTTCGATGGTGATGATGCGTTCGTTCTGCGGAATGTATTGGGACAGAATGTTGAGGAAGGTTGTTTTGCCGGCGCCGGTACCGCCCGAGATGAGAATACTGAGCCGGGCTCGAACGGCCGACGAAAGCAACTCCATCATCTCGGCCGAGATGCTCTTCAACTGCACCAGTTGATTGGCAGCCAGCGGTCCGGTGCCGAAACGCCGGATCGATAGAGAAGGACCGTCAAGCGCCAGCGGCGGAATAATCGCATTTACGCGCGATCCGTCGGGAAGGCGTGCGTCGACCATGGGCGATGACTCATCCACACGGCGTCCCACACGCGACACGATTCGATCGATAATCTGCAGCAGGTGACGGTCGTCGCGGAAGGTCGCATCCGCGCGAGTGAGCAATCCTCCGCGCTCAATGAAGACGTGGTCCTTATCGTTGACCAGGATGTCGGAGATCTTCTGGTCCTTGAGCAGGGGTTCCAGCGGACCGAGACCAAATACTTCGTCGAGCAGGTCGGTTTGGATCTTCTCCTGTTCATCGAAGCTGAGGGGAACCCGCCGGTCACTGATAATTTCGCTGATGATGCTCGTCACTGCCTGTCGAGCCTGGTTCGAATTTACTCGCGAGAGCTTCTCCAGATCCAGTTTCGAGATCAGGGTCTTGTGTACTTCCGATTTAAAATTCTCAAGATTTAGATGTTCCACGCTGCACCACTCCCTAACCTGAATTCACTGTGGGCCGAGGAATCAGCCAAACAGGCTGAAACCCTTCTTCTTCTCCGGTTTGGCGGGCATTCCGCACGCAGTCCGGGCCATATCTTGAATCGCTCTGGAAATCGATGAGTCTTCCAGGGCAAGGGGCGTCGCTTCATTCTGCATGCGACGTACAGTTACATAGTCGCTGGGGATCTTCCATTGCACCGGCCGGGTGAGGGCCTTGGAAATATGTTCTTCATCTACGCCGCCGGAACGCGGCATGAACCGGTTGAGGACGATTTCAAGATTGGAGCCTCCGGATTTGAAGTACTCCGAGATAACGCGATGAGAGTTTCGCAACTCGGGAATTCCTGCCTGCATGACCAGATACACCGTGTCCGCCTGATCGACCAATGTGGTTCCGCTCAGGTCGAATCTTGAGCCGGCATCAATTACGACATAATCAAATCCCATCCGGGCGATGGCTACCAGCTTCTCCACAGCTTCATTGCTGACTTCCACCTGAGGAAACTTCCCCGGCGCCGCAAGCACAAACAGGCCCGAGCTGTGTTTGGTCAGAAGCTTGGAAAGAAAATTCTGATCCAGGCGGCTATAGTTCTGCAGGGCGTCCACGGTCGAGAACTGGGGGCTGATTCCAAGATTGAGCGCGGCATCTCCCAGGGGAAGGTCGAGATCGAGCAGCACGGTACTCTGCGCGCATTCCTGGGCCAGTGATACCGCAAAATTACAAGCCACTGTAGTGATGCCCGATCCCCCCTTGCCGCCAAGAAACACCATCACCTTACCGCCTTGCGTCTTGGACAAGCGGGTCGTCGGCCGCCGCGCCGACGCGCGTGCAAGCGCTTCGGTGAGGGTATTTACCGAGATCGGATGGGTTAGGAACTCGCGAGCACCGGCCCGCATGCAGTTCATCAGCAGTCCTGGATCGGTCTGCATCGAGTACACCATCACCGTGATGGCGGGGTTGGCTGCAATGGCTTCCACGAGTTCGAGAGCGTAGTGCTGATCGCTGTCGAGATCGATGATGACAACATCAAAGTTCTGATCGGTGATGCGAGACACATCGCTTAGTTTGGAGGGATAGGCGGTAAACTCGCGCACGGTTCCAGCGTCCGATCCCGCCAGTGCATTGGCCACGACTCTTCGCCGCTGGTCGCTTGGACCAATGAGCGCTATGGAGAGAGTACCTGCGCTGATGGAGTCGGAATCTTCGATATGGGCTGCCATTACTTAATTAGAACTCCTGGATGTTCGTTCCTGGTGCGGTTAGTCTGCATTTCGAAGCATCGCTTTGTATTCTTCGCGTCCTGCCAGCTCGGTTGTTTATCGTGGAAAGGCAAAAAAGGAAAGGAGAGCGCCGATCGCAATTGCCGGCGCATAGGGCATCTTGTGCGCTTTGGGATTCGAAAGCGTGAGCTCCGGATCCGCGTGCATGCCACGCTTTCTCCAGCCAAAAAGAAGATTGCCGGTGCCGGTGAACAGCTCCCCGAGGAAACCGCCCGCCATAGCCCAGCCGATCGCCATAATTCCTCCGACCACACCCGTCATCACCAGCGCCATGATCAACTGCTTTGGCCCCACCCATGCGCCGATCGCAGCGCAGAGTTTTACATCGCCCATACCCATCCCGCCCATCCAGGCGAGAATGCCAAACAACAGCGCGCCCAGCCCCAACCCTTCAAGACTCTGCAAGATGCTGATCCCTTGCCAGCTCGATGGCCCGAACGACACAACGATCCCCGCAAGCATGAAAGGAAAAACCAGCCAATTAGGAATCCGGCGGCTCCGCAAATCAGTGATTGTTGCCACTGCGACAACGATCACAGTCGGCCACCACGCAATCGAATGCAACTCTGGCTCCCTTCACCCCTTGTGAATACGCTTGTCGGCGTTATGTATGCAATTGTCCCTCCAAATCCTGATAAGTCAAGCGCGTATTAATTCAATATGTTACGTGGGTGTAGCTGGCGGATGGTGTAGACGGATGTTTACGTGCGCTTGCGAGCAGTGAAGCGCAAGGTTTACACCCGATGCACCGCGCCGCGCCATCAGGAAGAGGAGCGCAAATAGGACCAATCTCAACAGCTTATGCAGAAATACCGCGATTTCTACGTAGCGGTATATGTAGCTTGCTGGCGCCAGTATACCTTGTGGTTCCTCTGCCTCACAGATCAATTTAGTCCGACGAGGGCAAGGATTCTTCTTGGTACCTGGATGTGCACATCGGCATCGTCCCGGCTGCCGGATTCCGACCGATGGGCGTTCCTTGCAGTCTGCAGGCAGGTCAGGCAAGGAACATGCAGTCGCCGTAGCTGAAAAAACGGTAGCGTTTATCGACTGCGTGGCGATAAGCGGCTAGAACGCGCTCCCTGCCGGCAAACGCGCTTACCAGCATCAACAGGCTCGATTGCGGCAGGTGAAAATTGGTCAGCAACGCATCCACCAGGCGGAATCGGTATCCTGGCGCAATGAAGATTTCGGTGGTGCCCACATGCGGCTTCAGCGTCGCGTCTCCTTTGGTGACCGCGGCGCTTTCCAGGGTTCTTACGACTGTGGTGCCGACCGCAATGATGCGCCGACCGTCCTTGCGCCCGCGATTCACAGCTTCTGCCGTTGCGGCGGGCAGCGAATACCGCTCTCGATGAAGATGGACGTCATCAACATTTTGCACCCGCAACGGCGCGAATGTGCCCAGACCGACGTGAAGCGTTACGCGCACGATCTCCACTCCGAGTTCTGCGATCTCCCGCAAGATTTGCGGCGTGAAGTGCAGGCCGGCCGTTGGTGCGGCCACAGATCCTCGTTCCTGCGCGAACACGGTCTGATAGCGCTCGCGATCCATTTCTACGTCATTGCGGCGAATGTAGGGAGGCAAAGGCATGTGCCCGATTCGGTCAATTGCCCCCCAGAAGTCCTCGACGGGCTCGAATCGCAAGACTCGCTCTCCGAACGCGCCCCGTTCCTCGACCACGGCCTGCAGCACTGCTTCGCCGGAAGCGCCGGAAAAGGTCAGCCGCTCGCCGACGTTCACTTTCCTCCCGGGCCTGACCAGCGCACGCCAACGGTTCTCATCCGCCGGTTCGATCAGTAGCACTTCGATCAGCCCTGTGGGCATCTGGCGGTCACGAACCAGGGAACGGCGGGCATTGAGCCGGGCTGGAATGACGCGGCTGTCGTTCAATACCAGCACGTCTCCTGCGCGCAGAAGGGCGGGGAACTCGGAGAAAGCCGTATCCCGTAACCCGCCGCTGGTGCGATCCATTACCAGCATTCGGCTGTGCCCGCGCTCCGCTGGTGGTTGTTGAGCGATCAGTTCCTGTGGCAACTCGAAATCGAAGTCGGCCACACGCAGGCCGCTCACGCATCCGCCTTTCCAAAATGCTTCAATGCATTCAATCGCGCCCGCTCCAGCGCCGCATTCAACTCCCGCCTCCTGGTTTCAAAATCTTCACTTGGCAAATCCGCGGGCACGTGAGTCCATTGCGCCCAACTCACGCAAATGCGCGTGAACGGCTTCGGCACCAGAAACCGGTCCCATGAGCGCATTCTCCATGCCCGTTCCGGTTCCAGGTGGAACGCCCCGATGGGCGCGCCCGTAATCTGCGCTAGCTTGATGGGCCCCATCTTGGTCTCATAAATCGGCCCGCGAGGGCCATCCGCGGTGAAAATAGCGGTGCGGCCTGACTCGATCACGCGCGTCAAGCCCAGCATCCCTTCGCGAGCCCCGCGCGAACTTGAGCCGCGCACCGCATCGAAGCCAAACATCCTCAGGATACGCGTGATCATCTCGCCATCAAAGCTGCGGCTGATGAGGATTACAGCGCCCGACCGCCGGAAATACATTGTGCACGGCAGCACGCACTGATGCCAGAAGCAGTAGATCTCCGGTCCGGCTTTCTGGCCGAACACGACAGGCGTCACTCCGTCTTCCGCAATCACCTCATAGTGCCACGTGAGCCCCGTCACCCACACGATCGCCCACACAAGGCGCGGCACCACTGCCAGCGCGATTCGCTGGCTCAGCGTAAATCTGGGACTGTCTTCAGCGGTCACTTTCTTGATTCTAATTGGCGATGGATGGCGGCGGCCTGGCGCTCGGAGCGCTCGCTATACACGTGCTCTCATTCATCGTCTACCGGCAACGCCCAAAGATCCCGTGGTTCTTGGGGAGATTGTCTAACCATGCTGCTGCCGGGTTTGCTCGCGGCATGCATTCCGGCACGCCGGGCCTTGGCCGTCGATCCCTTGATTGTGCTCAGGAACGAATAAACATCATCAAGAGATTTCATTCAGCGGGCGGGAACTAGGATCCGCAAGCCCCTTTTAGGAATAGCGCAGCCAGCGCATCAGTTCCGGCAGCGTGGCACGCTTTCCATACATGAGAATGCCCACGCGATAGAGGCGTGTCGAGAACCAAAGCACCGCCCAAATGCTCAGGGCCAGCAGCCCGATGGAGACAACGAATTGCCATGCTGGCGGAATCTCCGACGCCATGCGCAAGAACATGATTACCGGAGCGGTGGGCGGAAAGAATGACGCGGCCACCGACCAGAAGGAATTCGAATCGTTGATGACCAGCATGATGAGCGCAAAGCTCAGCCAAGTCGGAGCAGCGGCCAGCGGCATATACATCTGCAGTTCCTGCTCCGTTTCGCAGGTCGCCGCAAGACCCGCAAACAGTGAGCTGTAAAGCAGGTAGCCGAGGATAAAGTACACCGGAAACAGGATGGTCTCCGTCCACGTGAAGTGGATGGCGAACTGTCCCGACATCATGGCCGCGGCGAATGGAGAGAGAAGGATTGCCGTACCTGCGATGAGCCAGATCGCAATCTGCGTCAGCCCCACCGCGCCCACGCCGATCAGTTTGCCGGCCAGCAGGTCGCCGGGCTTGGCGATCGCGAGCATTACCTCAAAGATCCGCGACGTCTTCTCCTGAATAATCGAACGAGCTACGTTCATGCCGTAAATCATCGTGGTCAAGGAGAGCAGAAGGGCCATAACGTAGCCTTTCCAGAACGCGGCTTCCGCATTGCTCCTTACCACGCTGCCATCTTTCTTTACCTGATAAGTATCGATGGCTACGCCGTTCACCAGGTCATTCGCCGCGCTCTGCTTCATTCCGCCGCCGGTAAGCTTTTCATCCAGCATGGCGTGATCCAGTGCCGTCTTGATGCGATCCATGGTAATAAAGTCACCCGACGATTGAGATGTGTACGTCGCGATTGGGGCAGAGCCCTGGGGCGTGTCTACCCACAGGACGCCGTCGAGCGTCTTGTTCTGCACCTGCTTCACGAGTGCGGCCCGTTCGTCCGGAGTGGCGGGCGCAATCACATCCACTTTGGCTTTCGCGTCTTTGTCGCCGATGAGCTGGTCGCGGATCTGGTTGGCCAGCCCCGGGTCCGAAGCGGCAACTGCCATATGCCGGTTCGAACCAAGTCCTAGGCTGGAGAGATACCCCACCCCCACAACCGCCGCAAACACCGCCGGCAATCCGATGGTTGTCATCCTGAAGGCTCGTCCTCGTACCTGTTCGAGGTACTCACGCTTTGCGATCAGCAGAGTATTACGCATCGGCTTTCCCTCCCACGGTCTGGATGAAAATCTCTTCGAGCGAGGGTTCGACCAGTTCGAAGCGATAAATGGTCGCTGCCGCGGACGCCTCTTGCAGCAGCTTCTGCGCATTGCCATGCGGCTTCAACTTGATCTCAGCGTGACCGGAGAAGTTCTTTGCTTCCGCGATCTCGGAGCTGCTCAAGAACGAAGGGCTGCCTTCAAATTCAACGATTAGATGGTTTCGCTCGTATCTTGACTTGATTTCGCGAACCCGGCCCGCAAGCACCGCCTGGCCGTTGTTGACCAGGCAGATTGAATCGCAGAGCTTCTCTACCTGATCCATCCGGTGTGTCGAAAATAAAATGGCCTTGCCTTCGTCTTTCAGCTCCAGGAGCGTCTGCTCCAGCAGTTTGGCGTTCACCGGATCCAGTCCACTGAATGGCTCATCCATCACGATCAACCCGGGATCATGAAGCAGCGAGCCGATGAATTGAATCTTTTGCTGCATGCCTTTTGAGAGTTCTTCCGTCTTCTTTCCCAGAACATCATTGATCTCGAGCCGCTTTGTCCACGTTTCAGCACGCCTGTGCGCTTCTCCAGCAGCAAGACCATGCAATTCGCCAAAGAAGATCAGCTGCTCCAGCACCTTCATCTTCTTGTAAAGGCCGCGCTCCTCCGGCAGATATCCTACCCGCTCCAGGCTCTTGCGCTCGAACGGTCTCTCAAAGAGCCGCACCGTTCCTGAATCAGGAAGCGTGATGCCCATCATCATGCGGATCGAGCTGGTCTTTCCCGCGCCATTCGGTCCAAGCAGCCCGAACATCTGACCTGCGTCGATCGAGAGGCTCAAATCGCGCACGGCGACCTTGCTCTCGTAGGCTTTGGTCACTCCTGCGAGTTCGACAACTGGCATGGAATCTCCTGCAGCTAACAGTGGCAACTGAATTGGATTGGAACGCGGGAAATGGCCTCACGAAGAGTCTAGCAAACGATACATGCGTCCGGGCATGGTGCCGGAGACGGAGCGACATTTATGTATGCTTGTTGTACTCCGGTGTGCCGGCGATGGTGAGTGCGCTCTTTTTATCGCCGTGTATATACCAATAGCACCAATCCGAGGTGTGCGCGGGCTCTTCCGTTGGGCTCACCATATCTCGATAGGTCACTCGGCCGTACACAAAGATGTTCTTTTCCCAGAGTTCGACCTTTTCGAATTCTTCCGGAGTCTTGCAAACTGAGCGCACGTCGTCGCGGCTGAATGTTTTGATCGCAACGGACTCACTGGGCAACAGAATGATCGGCTCCGGACGCGCCGGCGATTTCGCCCCCTCATATTCCGGCGTCGCCGGCAGGTTTGTTTCATCCACTGCCAACTGTACCCGGTCGAGAAGCCCGACGATCTTCCCTGGAGCGCGTCCGCGGTTGGTGGCCATCACCCTGAAGCTGTTTTCCTTCGTCAAAGAAGGCTCAACTCGGATGACAATCCAGGGACGCTCCAATTGGATCAGGGCCCGTGTCTGTTCCAGTGCTGCCTGGGCGGTGTCCAACGCGGCTTGTGCCGTGGTCGCCCCAGACTCGGTATTTCGCTCAATACGCTTCAGGAAGCGCAGAAACAACATGATGCCGGCATATCCAAGAACAGCCAGAACGATATCTGCGCCCCAGGCCACCTGCTCACGCCATGTCCAGGGCTGGACGACAGGGGCAGGCGGATTCACGATGATCTGCGGTGGCTCACTGGCTGTGCTCTGTGGTTCGCCGGCAGGGTTGGTCGCCGGGCTGGACGGGGTTTGCAGGACCGGTTTGCGAGCGGCTGGTAAAGTCGAAGCGTTTGTCGTGCCGGTAGCGCCGGCTGGAGTACGACTGGCGCCGGGAGTTACTGCGTCCTGCTCCAGAACAATCGCGGGCGATGTCGCGAACGCTATCAGCGCCATGAGTACCGCAAACCGCCTTGACATGATGAGAGAAATATAACAGTTCACATCAATAAATTCGGTGATTCGGACCATGCAGTGATCCGTATAGTCATCACCAAAGTTCAGTGATGGCACTTGACCGCGCCACGCGGCTGATGTGACGGGACTCTGATTGCACGAAAGGGAAGCGCAAGGTCAATGCACTCGAGAGGCGCGGATCCCAGTGTCGCGACGCGATGCGGGCCCAGATTGTCAGTTTGCGATGCGAGCTACGCGGATGCCGAATTCACGCTATCCTGTTCGAACCCAAGCTCCGAATCCGTGTTGCGGATCAGACGATGCAGGTAGGCCCTGGAGATTCCAAGACTGCGTGCGGCCAGTGTCTTGTTCCCGTTGCTCTCCCGCACAGCATCTGTCGCAAGTTTCAACTTGTAGTCTCGAAGATGGCGCTCGAATTTGCCCTCGGGATTAGAATCCGTGATCTCGACGATTTTATCGGAGTGCACGTGAAGCGGCAGGTCTTCCGGGCGGATCGTGGTTCCCGGTGCGAGAATGATCGCCCTCTGGATTGCATTCTCAAGTTCCCGCACGTTTCCCGGCCAGGTATAGCTTTGCAGCATCGCCAACGCATCCATTCCGATGGCCTGCATTGGCTTCTGGAACAGGTCTGAGTAGTGATGAAGGTAGTGGGTCGCAATCTGCGGAATGTCTTCTGGATGATCAACAAGGGAAGGCGAGTTGATCCTCATTACGTTGATGCGGTAGTAGAGATCCTGGCGGAACTTCCCTTCCGAAACGAGCTTTGCTAGGTCCTGGTGCGTGGCGAAAATAAGCCGCGCTTTGAGCGGAATCAGCTTGCTGCTGCCCAACCGGCTGAATTCCATTTGCTGTAAGGCCCGCAACAGCTTTACCTGGGTGTAAAGGCTCAGATCGCCGATTTCATCCAGGAAGAGCGTGCCGTCGCGCGCTTGCTCAAAGTACCCTTCGCGCGCTCCCACCGTGCCAGTAAATGCGCCCTTTTCATGGCCAAACAGCTCAGCCTCAATCAATGTTTCCGGAATGGCTCCGCAGGAAACTGCCACGAAGGGGCGATCAGAACGAGAACCAAGATTGTGGATAGCGCGTGCGATCAGTTCCTTGCCGGTTCCGCTTTCGCCGGTAACAAGAACTGAAGCATTGAGGTTGGCCACGCGATGAATCAATTGATAAACCTGCCGGATCTGAGGGCTTGACCCGATCAGCCGATCGCAGCTGCTCGCTGCTTCATTCCGTTGATGCACTGTCTGCAACTGCCGCTTGAGTGCCGAGTTCTCGTTTGCCCGGCAGAGCATGGCCTTCAGCTCACGTATTGAAGGCGGCCTGCGGCAGTACCCAAACGCGCCCAGCCGAACCAGCTCACCTGCGGTCGACCGCAGTCCGTCATCGGCCATGATCACCAAAGGAAATTGCGCGGAAATCTGCCGCCGCGCACACTCGATCCGTTCTTTGACAGAGCTATGGGTCGAATTCAGATCGACAAGAAGCACTTCGCACTCTGCCGCTTCGATCAGTGCGTCCACATCTTCTGCATCTGATGCAAGCTGAACCCGGAATTCTTTTCCCAAAGCGGACGAAAGAAGAGGTTGAAGCTCGCCCTCTTCAGTAAGCAACCCGATCCGAATCATAGATAGTTGGTCCCGTTTCCTCTCGCGCCAACGCGGAGCACGGCGCTGTTATAAGGTCCATGGGGATATGCGCTGGAGAAGCTTACGGCAAACAACCAGTGCAACCAATGCCGAGCCGCTTCCTGGGGAAATCTATCAAGTTATGCCAGTAAAGCCTAACGTTTCAGAGACTTCGCTTGCCGTGATTCTCATCCGGCCGAAACCAGAGGGTCAATACCCCTTTGGTGCGTATCGGTAACACCGAGGTAACCTATTCTGGTTATCTCCTTTCCTTGAAAACGACGCCCGACCGCGAATGTTCCAATCGGCACGGTATCGGCCAGAGTTGCGCCCCTCAAGGATCGGTGTTGCGATCTTATTCTCTGAATGCTGCTTAATCTGTATCACATGAACGCCAAATCTTGAATCAAGATCGCACGCTCGCTTAGGCGAACCGGATTCTCCGGTAACGGTACGAGAGGTTCCGAGCCTCACCCGGCTGAACCTTTCATGATTGTTTGTCGAGTGTCGTTATGGTTACCTTATGACTATGGATTCCATCTCAGCCGAAGAGAGTAGCTCTGTGCCCCCCCTTACCTCTTCAGCCGCGCCTCGGTTGCCATCGCGGTGGTTCCGGCGGATCTTTTCGCGCCACTCAATGAACGTGGCGATCTTGCTGATGTTGCCGATGATCTTCGCGCCCTCCTTCAACCGGGCAAGAAATCTACTGAGTGACGCAGATCTTTGGT
>DATKPJ010000151.1:0-35809 GCA_035524195.1 Occallatibacter sp. | reverse complement strand
ACATCGACGAAGTAAACCCAATATCGGAATCGACCATTACATACTAGTCGTGTCCACTACCCAGCATCGTGGACACAACCAAGTAACTCAACTGCACACTTCGGTCCTAAAGCCAAAGACGGCCAGAACACCACGCTTACTGAGTTGGAAAGGTGCGGTGAAGTACTGCCGCGATCTCCGGTTAGCCGCTCCATTAAGCTCAGGATTCTCACCAACAATATCGCTACGGCAGTGCTCAACGTTGCTCAAAAGTACGCTTCAGGTGGCAATCTGGAGCTTCGGACCAGCAACCAGATACATGATCGGCTGATACTCATCGACGATCGCGTTTGGTTTATCGGTCAATCCATCAAAGACGCCGCAAAGAAGAAACCCACCTATATTGTCGAACAAGACGCAGCAAACACGCGTTCGGTTTATGAAAACATTTGGAATTCTGCAACCAAAGTGATCTGATCCCAGGCGGAAATCGTACGGCAAGCGGGAGGGGTGCACTTTTCCCGGCCCCTAAGCCGAAATTCTGTCCGCAAGAGGGGGTGCACTTTTCCCGGCCCCCTATCCCCCTACCCCTCAGACATTTGGCAGCATTCAGTGAGTTTGCGAGACTCGACGTCGATGGCACGCCACGACAGGGCGACTAGTCCGATATTTCACTCGCATGCTATGGGGCACTTCTGCTCGCAGAACCGTCGCCAAAGCTTAGTTATGTTTCAGCAATATTCTCTCCGAGTACCCTGAACCGGGACGCTCACGATTTGCGCGGCAGTTTTTCAAAGGCTTTCTACAACCTCCACTTCTGCTTATAGTTAGTTCCTATCAATGATTTTGTGTCCTCGCTGTCCCCTGGAGAGACTAGAGAGACTAAACCAAAAGACAAGACTGTACTCTAAGCCCTTGTAAAGGCTGTATTTGCTTTGTTTTCAGAAGATTTTTCTTGACATTGGTGCCGAAGAAGGGACTCGAACCCCCACACCCTTGCGAGTACGTGGACCTGAACCACGCGCGTCTGCCAATTCCGCCACTTCGGCACGGGATATCTCTCTGGCGTTGGGCCAGCTAGGCAGTAACTTTGAGTCTCGCAAATGCCGCCTAGGGTGTCAAATTTGGCAGACGCGAGCCCAGGTTGTCGTCGACGGAGGCGAATGAAAACTGTTTTGTTACCAAACCGCCTCCATCATTTCCGCTTCAATGCTTCCAGTTCGTCGAGCGTCCGCGGCCAGTCGGACCCCAGTAATCGCGACAGGCTGCGATCCGCCAGCACCTTGCCGCCGGTCTGGCACTTCGCACAGTAATTCGTCTCGTTGTCCGCATAGCGGATGCGCTGCACCTTCTCGCCGCAGCGCGGACACGGTTGATCGAAGCGGCCGTGCACCGCCATCTCCGGACGAAATGCCGTGACCTTTTCAGGAAAGGTCTTCGCGGCCTCGCCGCCCAGCCGTTCCATCCACATCGTCATGCTGGAGCGGGTCGCATCCCAAAGCCGCTCCCACTCTTCCGGCTTTAGCTGGTGCGTGAGCGCCACCGGCGACAGCTGTGCCGCATGCAGAATTTCATCGGAATAGGCGTTGCCCACCCCGCTGATCAGCCGCGGATCAGTCAGCGCCCGCTTGAGGGTTCGGTTCTCGAGGCTCAGCGCTGCGCGAAAGCCGGCGAGATCTGTCTCGAAGATCTCCACGCCCCCGGGATTCATCGCGCTCAGTTCCTCCTCGCCGCGGACCAGGTGGAGCGAAGCACGCCGCTTCGACCCCGCTTCGGTCAGGATCAACGTCCCATTTGGAAAATCGAAAGCGAGCAGCGAGTTGCGACCGGCCAGCTTTGCTCCCGCCGACTTCCAGTGCAGGCGTCCGGCGATCATCAGGTGAACCACCAGCCAGACATCGTCTTCGACGCCGATGGCAATGCGTTTGCCAATGCGCCGCAATGCCACAACCCTTTTGCCCTCTGCCGCACTCACCGGCGGATCAACCGTGCGCAGCACGAACACAGAGACCAGGCGCACTCGCTCCAGTGTCTGGCCCAGGATGCGTGTCTCCAGCGCCGTGATATACGCCGTGATGTCGGGCAGTTCCGGCATGGCTATCAGCCTGAATGATGCTTCTTGAGTCCGCAACCGAAATGTTACGAGAGAATCAAGCGATGATCACGTTGTCGATCAGGCGAGTCGCCCCGACATACGCGGCCACAGCAAACAGGCTTCTGGGTGCAGCCATCTCAACCGGCTCGAGCGTCGCCCAGTCTACCAGTTCGATGTAGTCGACCCGCACCCCCGGTTCGGCAGCAAAGACGGCTCGCGCGGTCACGATCAGCGCGTCGGCCCGCCGTTCGCCTTGTGCCACGAGCGTCTCAACCTGCCGAATGGCTCGGCTCAGTACCAGCGCCTGCTTCCGTTCCAGCTTGCTCAGATACAAATTGCGCGAGCTGAGTGCTAATCCGTCGGGCTCGCGCACGATGGGGCAAACGGCAATTTCCGTTCCGATGCGCAGGTCCATCGCCATCCGCCGCAGAACCGCTACCTGCGCCGCATCCTTCTGGCCGAAGAAAGCCTTGTCTGCCTCCGCGGCAATCAACAGCTTGGTCACCACCGTGGCTACGCCGCGAAAATGCCCCGGTCGCGATTTGCCGTCGAGGCGATTGCTCAGGCCCTCCACATCGACAAACGTTGCCGAGCCCGGCGGGTAGATCTCCTCAACTGCGGGCGCAAACACTGCATCGGCGCCTTCGTGTTCGGCCACTGCGCAGTCGGCCTCAAATGTTCGTGGATAGCGCGAGAAATCTTCGTTCGGTCCAAATTGCGTGGGATTCACGAAAATGCTTACAACCACAACGTCGCACTGCTGACCTGCCGCGCGAATCAGGGAGGCGTGTCCCGCGTGCAGGGCACCCATCGTCGGAACCAGTCCCACGGTCCGCCCTCCTTGGCGGCTCGCGCGTGACCACACCCGCAACTCCTCCACCGTGCGAAGAATCTTCATCGGCCCGGTTCAGTTCTCCCATTCCTGCAGCGCGTCGCGGTTCACCACCGCATTTTCGCCGTCGAAATCCACACTCAGGTTTTTCCGGGTCGAAGCCGGCAGGTGATAGCTCTCCGCATCCGAAGGAAAAAGGCGATGCTCCACGTCTTCGCGATAGTGCTCGACGGCCTCGCGAATGAGCGCAGCCGCATCGCCATAACGGCGCACAAACTTGGCAGGCGGCGCGAACGTCAGGTTCACCAGGTCGTGAAACACGAGAATTTGCCCGTCGCAATCCGGTCCCGCGCCGATGCCGATGGTGGGAATTGTCAGTTCAGCCGTGATGGCCGCGGCAGCTTCGCGTGGAATCCCTTCCAGCACCAGCGCACCGGCGCCCGCATCGGCAATCGCGCGAGCATCGGCTGCCAATCGCCCCACTTCCTCGGCTGTCCGCGCCTGCACGCGATATCCGCCCATGCGATGCACGCTCTGCGGCGTCAGTCCCAGGTGGCCCACGACGGGAATCTCGGCCGCAACCATCGCGCGCACTAGCTCCACACGCGGACCTTCGATCTTGACCGCTTCCGCGCCCGCTTCTTTCACAAAGCGCACGGCATTCGCCACGCCCTCCTCGAGCGAACCGTGGTAGCTGCCGAACGGCATATCGGCCACGACAAGAGCACGCCCCACTGCGCGGCGCACCGCCCGCGTGTGATGCAGCATCTCGTCCACCGTGATGGCGAGCGTGTTCTCGTGGCCCAGCACGACCATCGCGAGAGAATCACCCACCAGGATGACGTCGATGCCAGCCTCGTCGACAAGGCGCGAAGTCGCGTAGTCATAGGCCGTGAGCGCAGAGATTGGCTTGCCCTGGCGCTTCATCTCGGCCAGTGCGGGCATCGTAACTTTTGTGAGAGGAGTTCCCGCAGACGACGTTCCGCGGTTGGGAAAGTTTGTCAGGCTCATTTGTGTCTCCAGTGCCGCTCCGTCAACTCAGGATGCGGCCCGAACAAGAGCAAGTATACGCCTGCCGCGCCCTCAAAATGCCGGGCGCCATCCCATCCTGTGAAGCCGTTTCCTGAACGCCGTTTCCGCTGTCGCCGCGGCCTCAATCTCTGCTATCCGCTTGCAGTTTCATGGTTCCCGCCGCACACTGGATGCAAGCATGCTTTCTCCTTTGGCTACCGGGATTTACACCGGTCTGGGCACCGTGTGCGGCCTGGGGCTGGTCGCGGGCGGCTACGCCTACGCGGCCATGTGGCCGGGTTCCCAGATCTTCGGGAAAACCCTCATTGCGCCGAAACGTCCAGGTGAACTGGCGCTTACCTTCGACGACGGCCCCAACCCCGCCTGGACGCCGCGGCTGCTCGACATCCTGGCCGAACACGGGATTCAAGCCACCTTCTTCATGGTCGGCCGCTTCGCCCAGGCCGAACCGGCGCTGGTGCGGCGTGTCGCTGACGCAGGACACCTGATCGGCAATCACTCCTGGAGCCATCCCAATCTTGCGCGCACCGCATCCTTCCGCGTCCGCGAAGAGTTGACGCGCACCAGCGACACCCTTGCTCAGATCACCGGCGATGCGATCCGCCTCTTCCGCCCGCCCTTCGGAGCGCGCCGCCCTGCGGTTCTTCGCATCGCGCGCCGCCTCGGCCTCACTCCGGTCACCTGGAATGCCATGACCAGCGACTGGGCGGATCCTTCCGCCGATCACATTGCTGCCGAACTCGTGAAGAAGATCAGCCGCAACCACGGGCGGGGATTTGCTTCGAATATCGTGCTGCACGACGGGCGCCATTCTGAGCCTGGCGCCAATCGCGGCCCGTCGGTCGCAGCCGTGGGCCAGCTTGTGACCCGATACGAAGGAACTCACCGTTTCGTCAGGCTGGATACATGGGCATCATGAGGTTTGTGACCGTTTTTGCCAGCAAGGAGCTGCTACGACCGCTTGCCACTACGACGCGGCCGGCTCGCATTGCGGGTTTCGATGATGCGATCGAGAATCCTGTCACCTTCCTATAGAATCTAAAGCTGCTATGAGCATTGGATCGGATTCGATGACCCTATCTTCCAGCGAAGTGAATCAGTTGAAGCGTGCGCCGATGGAGGGTTTGTTGCCCGCCATCGCCGAGCGTTGGAGTCCACGGGCGTTTGCAGAGCGCGAAGTGAGCGCAGCGGACCTGGCCAAGGTGTTTGAGGCGGCTCGGTGGGCTCCTTCTTCAAGCAACGAGCAGCCCTGGACCTACCTTGTTGGCCTTCGCAACTCGCCGACATTCAATAAGATCGTGTCGACGCTTGTGGGATTCAACCAGAGCTGGGCGCCAAAAGCCGCGGTATTGATTCTCGGGCTGGCCAGGACCAAATCCGCGCGGAATGGGAACCCTAACGCCTATGCTCTGTATGATTTAGGCACGGCCACTGGATTCCTGGTCCTGCAAGCTACCGCAATGGGCCTGGCAACTCACCAGATGGGCGGCTACGACCATGATGCCGCTCGGAAAGTGCTCGAGATTCCGGAAGAGTATGCGTTCGGCTCGGTGATGGCGTTGGGATACCAGGACCACCCTTCAGCTCTTCCAAACCAGAAGCTGATCGAGACTGAAATCGCGCCCCGCAGCCGAAAGCCGCTGAGCGAATTCGTGCTCACCTCGTGGGGCGAGCCGGCAGTGCTGGGCTGAATTTGATCTAGGGCCTTCCGAATCTAAGCTCGCGTCTGGCACTATCCGGTCCAACGGCGTTCCCGCGCGGTAGAGTTGACACAAGGAGACTCACCGTTGGCCAACGCTCGGCCGCCTCTCAAGAATTCCCGGCGCCAGGCCCCGGGGCGCAGACCGCGACATCGTTTCGCTTCAGCGCGTCGAAAAAGTATTGGCTGGCGTGGACGCATGTTGCTGATTGCCATTGCGGCTGTAGTTGCCCTGACTGCGTATGCCGCGCTGGTGCGCCATTTTGCGCGACTTTCCAATACCCACCTTAACCGCTTCGACGCGATTATCGTGCTGGGCACTCCAGCCGACTCGGACGGTAATCCGACACCGCGCGAACTGGCCCGCGTGACGGAGGCCGTGCAGGAGTATGAGCGAAATGTCGCTCCCCGGATCATTTTCACGGGAGGCGCTGCGCACAATCAATTCGTCGAGGCAGAGGTGATGGCTCGCGCCGCCGAGGCCCAGGGCATTCCAGATTCGGCCATTTTCAAAGAGACCGAATCGAAGAACACGATTCAAAACGCCTGCTTTGCAACGCGCATGATGAAGGCGCATGGATGGCGGTCAGCCGAAGTGATATCGAGCGCCGTCCATCTGCCGCGCGCAAGCATGATCTTCACGGGGATGACGATCGAGTTTCGCGCCCATGCGGCGCCGCCCCTTGCGCAGGCGTCAGCGGATGGAACCATGGAGGCAACCGGACTGGAGATCCTGAAAACGGTCCACTTCCTCGTCTATGGCAGGTGGGTTGAGCAATGCCGGCCTTGAGCCCGGGCCACTCCGCTGCTTCCGGCTGTTCTTATACCTGGAGCAGCTAATTTGGCGGTCTCTCGCCCGGATTGATTGCCAACCGAACGCTTTGCCAACCGTCTACCTGCAAGGGATCAACCCGCAAACTTCAAAGCAGTTCTGAACCGATCCGGGTCTCCCTCCACATTGAAGAAAGTGCGCCGCCGGTCGCATTGTCCGCCGTTGGCCCGGTCCTGTAAGCTGAGTGATGATGCGTCACAAAGTAAGCTTTTCTGCTGCCATTGCCGCCGCTGCAATTCTGGTTCTGTGTGTGCCGTCCCATGCTCAGTCGCAGTCTGCCGCGCCGCAGTCCTCTACGCCCCAGACAAACCCGAAAGGCACCTATGCTTCGAGCAACCCGCTGGCCGGCGTGAAATACAACAATCGATTCGACCTCTCGGTGGGCTTGGCCTACGACCACATGAAGGCCGGCCCGACTCTGCTGCAGGGGTCGAATCTCGGCGGTCTCGATGTTTCCGGTTCCTACTGGCTCTCTCATCATTGGGGACTCGAGGGCTCGGGGCGCGCCTACCTGGGAACAAGCGGCGCAGCGCCAAATGCATATAACATTCAAGGACCCTTCGTGGCGCAGTATTTCTTTGTCGGCGGCCCGGAGTGGCTCGGACCCCACAATGAACATGGCGCTCTAATCGCCCATGCCATGTTCGGCGGCGTATACGGCCAGTTTGAAAAGGACTTGCGCGGTGAGCCTCCATCGGTGGTGGACTTCTACAATAACCAGATTGCGCCTGCGGCCATTATCGGCGGGCACATGGACCTGAACCGTTCACCCCGCTGGGTGTTCCGGATCACTCCGGATGCCGTTATCACTCATTACGGCATCAACTACCCTCCGAACAACAAGCAGTGGGATGTGAATTTCGCGCTCTCGGTGGGAATGGAATACAAGTTCAAGAGAACTCGCTGAAGCACAACACGGGCCCGCGTTAAAGGCCTTGGGCCCGCGGCGAACATCCCTCGGGTTGCGTTATTGAACCCTCAGGGTTGGAGCTTCGGCCTTCTTCATTAGAATCGACATCAAATCAGCCAGATGGATACGAGTGTAACGCGCGTGTGATATTCTCCTGCGTTCAGTGCCGCTGTGTGGAAGATGCTGCTGAATCAATTCCACCTCCAGCGGCCGCAGGGAACTCCGAATACAGGGATTCCGGAAAGGCAATGCGTTAAAGGCAGGGTCAAACGGAGATGGCTCACTCAGACATGAGAGATACGTTGGGCGTGCTGCTGGCCGGCGGGGCCGGTGAGAGGCTCTTTCCTCTAACCCGTGATCGCGCCAAACCGGCTGTGCCGTTCGGCGGACACTACCGCATTATCGATATCACACTTTCGAATTGCATCAATTCGGGCCTGCGCAAGGTCTTCGTTCTCACCCAGTACAAGGCCCTCTCGTTAAACCGGCATATTCGCGAAGGCTGGACCGGAATCGTCGCGCAGGAGCTGGGAGAGTTCTTTGAACTGCTCTCTCCGATGCAGCGCACCGGCACCAACTGGTACATGGGAACTGCGGACGCCGTCTACCAGAACATCTATTCGATCGGCAGCGAACAGCCCAAGCACATGCTGATCCTTGGCGGCGACCACATCTACAAGATGGACTATAGCCGCATGCTCGATTATCACAACGAGACGCAGGCGGATGTAACCCTGGCCACGCTCCCCATCTCGCCTGATGAAGTTTCGCGGTTTGGAGTGGTTGAAGTCGGCTCGAACGGCGAAGTCCTCGGGTTTCAGGAGAAGCCCGCGTCCACCACTTTCCGCTCGCCCTTCAGCCCCAATTCGGTCGATGCCTCGATGGGAATTTACTTTTTCAATACCGAGTGCCTGCTGAAGGCGCTCATCACAGACGCCGAAGATCCCGCATCGAAACACGATTTTGGCCACAACATCCTGCCCAATCTGTTGGGCAAGAAGAAAATGATGGCCTACAGCTTCGTCGACGAGAACAAGCAACAAGCGCTCTATTGGCGTGACGTGGGCACGCTCGACTCCTATTACGACGCGAACCTTGACCTCTGTTCGGTGTCGCCGACGTTCAACCTCTACGACAAGAACTGGCCCATTCGCACGCGCGTGCGCCAGTATCCGCCGGCGAAGTTTGTCTTTGGCGAGCCGGGTCGCACCGGCATGGCGGTCAACTCGATCATCACGGCCGGCGTGATCATCTCCGGCGCATCGGTATCGAACTCAGTGCTCTCACAGGATGTTCGCGTCAATTCGTATTCCGATGTGGACGCAAGCATCATTTTTTCGCATGTGAATATCGGACGGCACTGCCGGATTCGCCGCGCGATCATCGATCGCGATGTCCACATCCCGGAGGGAACGGTCATTGGCTACGACCCGGTCGAGGACAAGCGCCGTTACTTCGTCACTCCATCGGGCCTGACCATTGTTACGCGCGACGCTTCGCTCTTCGAGAGCCCAGTCGATCCGGAGTTTCTGGAGCGGTATTAGGGCGGCCGCTCCCACTCGATTGCGGAATAGAATCACCGTGTCGCACGGAAGGACCTTTCAGGCCCGTTAGACGCCGATGCCTTTGGGGGATAAATGTTTCCGGGCTGTTTGAAACTTCTCGCATCGGCAGTGCTGACTGGCTGTCTCGCTTCCCTATGCGCGAACGGGTACGGGCAAACACAGCACGAAGCCCAGGCCGGGGTCCCCAACATTCAAGTCAACGTGAACCGCGTACTGGTGCCGGTTGTGGTGCGCAACAAAAAGGGGCAGACGGTAGGCGACCTGAAGGAGAGTGACTTTCAGGTCTATGACGACGACAAACTGCGACCGATCGCCGGATTCACGATGGAACAGCGCGGGCTTCAAGGAAACATCGCGGAGACTCCCGGGCAGCCTGTGACCAACGCAGCACAACCAACTCCCGCCGCATCGCAGCGCTTTATTGTGTTTCTCTTCGACGATCTGCATATGAGCGACGAGGAGATGGCGCATGTGAAGAAGGCAGCCGAGAGTTTTATGGATGAAACGTTGGCTCCCTTGGATATTGCGGGAGTAATGTCTCTCTCCGGCAAAGCGAACAGCGGGCTGACACGCAACCGCGCACGGTTGCAGGAGACTCTCGCAAGCTTGCAGGCACGAATGGTGTTTCGACCGGATCCGCGGGCCTGCCCAAATATCAGTTTCTACCAGGCCGTCCAGATCGAACATGAACACAGCTATGAAGGCCCGGCGTTCCAGGACGCAATGCGGCAGGTGATCAACTGCAACCCAAGTCTGGATGCCAAGTATCAGCAGACAGTGATTGAAAACGAAGTAGCGACAACCGCCGATCGCGTACTCAATCTTGGCTTGCAGGATGTACGGTTGACGTATGCGAACCTCGAAGCATTTGTGCGCGCAATGGCCACACTGCCGGGACAGCGCATGCTGATCCTGGTTTCGCCAGGCTTTCTGCCGATCGAGCAGGAATCGATCAGTGCGGAATCGCACATGATGGACCTGGCGGCGCAGTCGAACGTGACCGTCAGCGCTTTGGATGCGCGTGGCTTGTACAACACGGAACTGGACGCCGGCCTACGCGCTCCAGGTTCCACCCTCGCGAGCGTGCAGACCCAGACCGATTATCAACGCACTTCGATGTTGACCGCCGAGAACTCAATGGCCGCTCTTGCACAGGGCACAGGCGGCACCTTCTTTCACAACAGCAACGATCTCGTAGCGGGATTCAAGAGCTTGGCCGAGGCCCCGGAGACTGTTTACGTTTTGGAGTTGGCGCTGGATAACCAGAAGCCCGACAACTCCTTCCACAACCTGAAGGTCAAGGTTGACCGGGACGGGCTGGAAGTCCAGGCACGCCGCGGTTACTTCATGCCAAAGCCGGACAAGCACAAGAAGTAATAATCAGGAGCGCTTTTGTCCCACTGCGAATCTATTGCGGCGCCGTTGGATCGGTAAGGATGCGTGTCGTCGACGCAAAGCGGTGGTAGCCGACAAACAAAGTTTCATTCAACCACGTGGTCGCGTCTTCTGAATCCAACTGGGCGTTAAAAGCCGCGATGGACAGCGCAAGGCTGCGCACCGGGCAAATGAACGTGCCATTGCCGATCCTGACCGGGCCATATCGCACCAGAATCGCCGCACGGCGGAACGGATCGCTATCCTTCAACTCCGCTTCGATGGTGATGCGCAGAATGGTTCCGGTGTCCGGATCCACCCAGATCGATCCGTGATACGCAGGCTTGACGTGGAGGATCGACGTGCGCGAAGGATCGGTGTTGAGGCGTGCGCCAATGCCGGCGACTCCGCGAGTCCCACTGGGTGTTGCGAAACCTTCGATCGCTGACTCTCGCTGAAGAGTGCTGATGAGCTCGAAGTGTGACGCAGGGCGGGGCACCGCATACTGAAAGACCGCCGCTTGTTTCGAATCGATCTGTTCCCAGTGGCTCCACAGGACGCTGCCATTGAGAGAGTCCGCCATCACCATGCCGAGGGTTGTTCCAAACTCGCCGCCGGAAACCAGTCCAATCTGGCGTTCCCAAACCGCGGTCCCCTGCGTTGGAGGGCTGATTTTCCCGTTCGTCGCTTACCGAGATTTCCTGGCTTGAGGTATCCACCCGATGCAGCCCCGCTCGAACAGGCCACTCTCCTTTCTTGAGGGCGTGCGCGCTGTCGTCGTATCGATTGATGACCCGGGTCGCCAGAAAATTGGGCAAGCGCGGCAGGGTCTGCACAACATAGTTGCGCGCTGCCGCGAGTATCCGTTGCTGCGTGACCTTGTCGGGAACGGCGGTGGAGGGCAATTCGCTTTCCGGAAGACTTAAGAATGCAGACTTGTCGGCGAGTAGTTGCAATGCCAGCGTTGAAAGGTGGAACGTTTTTAATGGCGATTCGAGCCGTTCCAGCGTTGCCTCGCTCACCCGCTCGGAGAGCTCCATCGAGCCCATTTGACGCGCGAGTTCAGCATCTGGCTTGTGCCCGTCCACAGCGGAATCCAGTGTCTTTTCCAGTTGCGCGACAGTCAGGCGTCTTGCCGCGCCGGCCGAGAGAGTCACGAGTATCAATAGCACGAAAACAACCCATCGCCGCATGGCGGCTCCATGGTATGCCTGCCGGATTCGGCGGCGCAATCAACCCCCTAGACCCGCACTGCTTTTCTGGCCCGCTTATCCTCGTACATCGCCTGATCTGCCTTGGTAACCAGCTCCTTCAGCGTCTCCGTAGAATAGTGCTCGGCGGTGACATGGCCTATGCTGAAACTGAGCGGAAACCGGGGATCGACATGCTTGCTGAGTTCCTTGGCGACTGTCTTCAGACGCAGCTCGGCAACCTCGATTCCCACTATGCTGAACTGGCCCGCGACCACAAATTCATCACCACCGAATCTTCCCTTCACATCGGCATCGCGAAAGTTGGCAAACAGCAGTTCTCCTGTTTTTGCCAGGTACTTTGAACCGACATTGTGCCCTAGATGATCGTTGATCTTCTTCAATCCGTCGAGGTCAAGAAACAAAACAGAGAAGGGAAGCTTGGCGCGTTGCGCAAGGCGCAACGTCTGTTCGCCGAGCAGGTAGAACCCCCGCATATTGTAGAGACCGGTCAACTCATCACGCAGAGTGAGGTCGTGAATCTCCTTTTCCATGTCATTGATGCGCCAGACGATGAACAGCAATAGGCCAAGCGAGCAAACCACCGCCAGAGACGTCAGGAGTGCGGTCGAGAAATGCGCCGGAACGAGCCCCGGGAATACGATTTGCGCTTCGCCGATCTCGCGCAGAAACGGCCACAGGAGAAGGATGGGCGCAAATCCCCGGGCGATTCTGCTGCCGATGCCGCGGCCCAGAAAAATTGAGAAGACACCAAACTCAGCCTGCCGCAGCGTCACAACCATGGTGAGCAGGAGCACGCTCAAGAGCACCTGCGGCGGGATGAGGTCGGAGGGTGTGAGGCCGAAGAGACCAAAGGTTCCAAACATGTCCTGGGAGATCAGGACAAGTGTGAGAAGGCACAGGCCTGAGACCAAAACGTCAGACGCGTGGATGGATAGGATGCTGTTGTTTCGCAGGGAAAACATGACGAGAGAAAGAAACAGAAAGGCGCTGCCGGAGAGCGCCGACATATGGCCGGCAGTGAACGCTGCTTGTGCAGAATCGGGGATGAAGCCCGGCATGCTGGAAGGTGGAACGAACCAAGCCAGCAGAATCAGCGCGGCGAGAACCGCCGAGAGCACCGAGAGAATACGGCCGGCCAGCAGCATTCCCGGTGAATTCCCGGGCTCTGACAGTCCGAGGCTGAGAGCACAAAGAATGGCGGTGCAGGCGATGGGGACATTGAGATTGGTCGAAATCGCGTGAAGAGATTCGCCAAATTGGGGGAAGATCCGGGCAAACAGGACGATGAAATAAAGGAAGAACACCAGCCCAACGCACACTCTCTGAACAATCAGCGTCCTCTTCACCAACGTGGGATCGAGTTGGCCGGGAGGAAGAGATGGAATCGGCAGTCGCAAGTGAGGTTTCGCCTATGGTATGAATCGATACTCATTATCCGCCAGGAAGCGGATGTGCTTCACTCGATTCGACCTTCTGCCCCTTACCTTGGTGCGGATTCAGTTGTGGCGTGGTTTCTCGATGCGATGTCAGGCCGAAGCCATGGCTGATGTTGCAGGGAGTTCGCATTTCGCAAGGCTGGGAGAGCTGTCGCTCTCCTCCTGAGACTCGATAAATGCGCTGAACATTGCCTCATAGAGCCCGGCCCGGCTCGCCAGCTTCTTTTGCCGCTCGCGTAGAAAGGCGAATCGAAAGGGGGATCGAGCCTCGGCTTCTGTCAGGAAGCCCGGCGAGAAGAATGCGGGCGCGTTCGCAACCGCTCCGATGATCAGCGATCTCCAGCTCATCTGCAGCAGGTTCTTTAACATCTTCGAAGCATTCGGCAATCCGGCCATCTCGGCCACCACCGATTCGCTCATGTTCAGCAATTGAATGGCCGCCGCATCCAGCGGTTTGCTCTGCGATGCCGCTCTTGAGAAGATCGTTGCCGATCCTCGTTCAAGATCTTCGCGGAGATCCTGCAGGTCGTCGCCCAACTGCAACAACACTCCCCAGGCAAAGGAGAACCTCGCTTCCTCCTCGCGCAGCCATCCTCGCGCCAGACAGGCATCGGCGAGCACCGAGCTTCCCCCCTTTGCGCAACTGATGCGGAGTACCTCCGCGTGGTCGACTAGGGCATCCCGCCGCAGCTGGGCAATGCTGGCTTCCTGCGCGCCGTGAATCGCCAATAGAGAGTCAAACACCTGCGGAAATAATTCCCGCGGAAACTGGCCTTCAATCAGTTCGACCAGTGCCCACAGGGCGGTCTCTCGTCGGTTCAGCGGTTCAATCTCGGCTCCGCGCAACCGTTGGCGAAAACGCGCGCTGAATTGGAGTTTGGCGTCCGCGCTGACCTCCGGGCGGTCGAGGTAGTTGTCGGTGTAGGGATAAAGAAGGCTATATCCCAGGATGGAGGGCGTGATTCCGATCGGCTCACCCAGCAGCGGCTGCAAGCCGCAGGCGGTCCAGGCATTGCGGCAAGCCTGCACAATGTCGGGGCGGCTCAGGCTGGGGTCGAATCGACGCGCCCATCGCGCCAGCTGCGTCCCGGCGGGAAGAAACTCATTTGTAATCAGATGAATAGCTTCATCTCTGAGATCAAGCGCGGCGGCCGCGAAAGACCCGAACGAGCTCACAAGCCGATCCTGCATAGCGAGGCGCCCGGTCTTGTTTCGCGGAGCACGCTTGATTTCGCGCTCGACGACAGCAAGAGAGCGATCAAAGGCCGATTCGCGCCGGGCATGCTCCGCAGCCCCATACAGCGGCGCGGGCGGCATGGGGAGATTCACGCACGAGTTCCACCGCTCGGCCGTACGGGCAGCCTCGGCCGCAATCCACGAGTCGTCAAAACGAAGCTCCATCTGAGATCGATACGCAAGTTTGCGGCGGGTCGTTCCAAAGGGGTTCGCCGCGACTTGAGGAAAACTCTGCATGCAGTTCATTCATCGGGAACCAAACGAGATAAATCTGCGTAAACACAGCCATGCAGTGCGTGGGTACATTAAGCTGGAGCGTGCTGGGACTGGTGGTCCCGCCGAAGCCTTCTCGGCACCGCCTTCAACCTGGCGAGGCAGGCGGATCGATTCCGCCGGCCAGAGTCCGTTCCGCCGGCGCTCCAGGAGAGGCTGCTGGCGCTCGCGCCCAGCGCGAGGAGGTACGACCGCTGGAGATCGACTGGAGCCAAATTGTCCGTCGCTGCATGGACGGGGATTCCGGCGCATGGGCTGAGCTAGTCCGCACGCACCACAGGCGCGTCTATGGATTGTGCTACCGGTTTACGGGAAATGCCGCTGACGCCGAGGACCTGACCCAGGACGTTTTCTTAAAGATCTATTCCAACCTTTCCAGCTTTGACATGGCCCGCGGCAGCCTGCAAGTGTGGATCACCACGATGACCCGGAACCTGCTGGTGGATAACTTCCGCCGCACCCGTAATCAGCGTGCCACCGGTTCCCTCGACGAAGGATGGGATGAGACCGACGAGATGCGGCCGGTGGACCGGCTGGTTTCGCATGGAACTTCTCCCCATGAGGCTGCGGCCCAGAAAGAATTGGCAAAGATGGTGCAGAGCGCGCTTTCCCAAGTTTCGGCGGAACTGCGCGAAGCTGTCATTCTAAGAGACTTACAGGATCTGGATTACAAAGAGATAGCCCAGGTCCTGGCAATACCCGAAGGTACTGTGAAGTCCCGGATCAGCAGGGGTCGCGCGGAACTTGCGCGCCTGTTGGAACGTACTAAACGGGAGGTGATGTAATCATGGCAGACCGCCCATTCATTCCGAATTCTCCAGCCTGCGGCCAGTGGGAAACGCTCCTGGCCGACGCGCTGGACGGGCTGCTGAAACCCGAGGACGAGGCCACATTCACCTCGCACATGGCCATTTGCCCCGCCTGCACGGCCCTGTTTGAGGAAGCCCGGCGCGGGCGCGAGTGGCTTGAGTTCCTTTCGCCCGAACCGGAAATCCCTGAAGGCTTGCTGGATAAGATCCTGGCAACCACCGGCCCGGGACAGGTCGCCGGATACGGCTTGGTCACGCCGACTGGAGCGACCTTGCCGATGCCTCAACCCTGGCAGCGCCCTGGGTTTATGGCGCGGGTGCGCCGTTTCGCCGAGCCGCGGTTGATGATGACAGCCGCGATGGCCTTCTTTTCGATTGCGCTCACTCTGAACCTTGCCGGTGTTCGACTCACCGATCTGCGGCTCTCGAACCTGCGGCCGAGCGCGGTGCGCTCCTTCATGGAGAGGCGATTGACCATGGCGTCAACGCCGATCATCCGCTACTACGATCACCTGCGGCTGGTCTACGAAGTTGAAACGCGGGTACGCGAGCTGCGACGCACCACGCAGGGAGAAAATTCTGGGCAGCAGCAGAACAACGCACAGCCCGCATCGCCGGGCGAGTCGAAGCAGAACACTCCCCGCAAAGATGGTGGTTCCAGAGTGGACCCTCCGCAGCAGTCGGTTTCTCCGGCCCATGATTCCGGCGACTATGTTGAAACATCCCTCACGCTTAAGAACGGGTCCGCAAACCAGACGGCAAACACCGCTCATAGTGGACCCCGGCCCGCGCATTCCGGCGGCTCCGTAACAGCAAGACGGGAAAGGAGCACAGTATGGACTGCGTAAATCACAGTGGTGTCACAGCAACAGCTTTTTGCCAGAATTGCGGCAAAGCCCTCTGCGCCAGCTGCGTCCGAAACCCAGCGCCCGGGCAAGTGATGTGCGAGCCCTGCGCAGTGGCGTGGCAGGGTCTTCAGCAGCCCTTTGTTCCTCCGCCGGTGGGCAGCCCCAACCCGGTCGCTGCTGCTGTCCTGGGACTCATCCCCGGCGTAGGCGCAATGTACAACGGCCAGTTCATCAAAGGCCTGATTCACGTGGTGATCTTTGCGGTCATCATCAGCATCACCACGCACTATGGATTATTCGGGCTGTTCATCCCGGCCTGGGTTATCTATCAGTCCTTCGAGGCATATCACACCGCCGTGGCGCGGCGTGACGGGCTTCCTTTGCCCGATCCACTGGGACTGAACGAAGTGGGCAACTGGCTGAACTTCAGCGGACATTCCCAACCGGGCAGCCCGACGCAGCCGATGGGTGCAAATCCCGTCCCGCCTCCAGGAACGCCGCCCAGCGGGTATCCGCCGAGCGGTTATCAGCCTCCGTATTCCGGGTCCTACCAGGCGCCGCAGTATACGCCGGTGGCGGGGTTTACCGACCCCAATGTTCCGCCTGTGCCTCCTGTGCCGCCGCTGCATTGGCGCCGCCGCGAGCCGATCGGCGCTGTGATCCTGGTTGGCCTTGGACTGATTCTGTTGTTGAACGAACTGGGCTTCGTGGCTGAACGCTTCCTCCATTTTCTCTGGCCGATGCTCTTTATTGCTCTTGGCGTGTGGCTCATCATCCGCCGCATGGGTGACTCGAAAGGGGGCGTCTAATGAACCGCTATATCCTGATCCGCCGGCTGACCGGCCCGGCGATTCTGTTGTTGCTTGGAGTTGTTGCGTTGCTTCACGAGGCAGATCTCGCGAGTTGGAGCCTGTTCTTTCCGCTGTTGCTGATTCTGATCGGACTTCTCAAGCTGGCGCAGCGCGCGGCACTGGCCGCGGCCGGCGATGAACCGCAATATCCCGGCGGATATCCAGGTGGCTATCAGGGGGGCTACCCCGGCGCACCCTATCCCCCCTACACTGGTTCGCCCACTTCCGCCGCCGGCCCGCAGCAAACTCCCGCGCCGACTGGTTCTTCAATTGTTCCCGCCCCGCCTGACTACGGACAGGGCCCGAAAGGGGGGCAGTCATGAGCAGCCAGCCTCCTTACACACCGCCCGGTGGTTCGCCGCCTTACGATCCGCGCTCGCAGTGGCGGGTCTATCGCGAGCAGCAGCGGGCTGCCTGGCGAGCCCAACGCGACGCCTGGAGAGCACAACAGCACGCGTGGAAGGCAAGTTATGGTGGCGTATACGGACCGCGGGTTCCCTCGGTGGTTGGTCCCATCATTTTGATCGCCATCGGAATCGTCGGCGTTCTTCTCTATAGCGGCAAAATCTCGCCATCGAGTTTCGCGCTGTGGTATGGGCGCTGGTGGCCGCTGCTTCTGATTGCTGCCGGTCTCGCCATGCTTGGTGAGTGGGCCCTGGACATCAAGCGCGCCACGCCGGTACGCCGGAGCACCGGATTTGTGGGAATTCTGATTCTGCTGGCGATCCTGGGATTTGTGGCTTCGGGATGGAACGGCTTCTGGGGCCCGATGCGCGCAGACTGGGGCGACCACGGAGACAATTTCTTCAATTTATTTGGTCTGCCGGAGCATGACTTCGACCAACAGGTGCTGAACGTGCAGATTCCTGCCAACGCTCAGGTGCAGATCCAGAATCCGCGCGGCGATGTCAGCGTGACCGCCGGCGACGGGGACACCATTGAAGTGAAGGCGCATGAAGTCGCCTTTACCAGTTCAGACCAAGATGCTAAGAAGATATTCGACGCCGAACAGGCCCACGTGACAGTTAGCGGCAACGCGGTTTTGGTCAAGTCGAACAGCAATGAAAACGGCCGCCTGAACCTGACGATTTCAGTGCCCAGGACCGCGCAGGTCGTGGTGAATTCCGGTCGCGGAGACGTGACCGCAGCCGGCCTGAACAACGGTGTCAACGTAACAGCCAACCACGGCGATGTGCATCTGAGCACCATTCAGGGGTCGGTGCAGGTGCATTTCTCCACTGACCGGGGAGACTTCTCGGCGCACCAGATTAACGGGGACCTGACCGCAGACGGGAATTGCAACGACCTGACCCTCTCTGAGATTCAGGGAAAGGTCACTCTGAACGGCGAAATCTTTGGCGACGTTCATTTTGAAAATGTTGCCGGCCCGATCCATCTGCATACGTCGATGACCGACCTGGACGTTGCGCAGTTGCCCGGCGACCTGACACTGAACTCGGATGATCTGCGCGTGAACAATGCCAAGGGGCAGGTGCGCGTGGCGACTCATGCCAAGGATGTTGACCTCAACCAGATCTACGGCGACTCGTACGTAGATGACAGCCGCGGCGATATTTCCGTAGAGCCGGCCGGCAACTTCAGCGTGGAGGCAAAGAACGGAAAAGGCGATGTGGAAGTCACGTTGCCTCCCGATGCATCCGCGACAGTCGACGGGCACACCCACAACGGCGACATCGTGACCGACTATCCCCTGGATATTAGCGGCGACGAGAGCAAAACGATCAGCGGGCGTATTGGTTCCGGCCAGACAAAGATCACGCTGAGTGCCGATGTTGGCGACCTGCGCATCAAGAAAGGATCAGGCTTCCCTCCGGCGCCGGAGGATACCAATTCCACTCCGACAAAGGTGCCCCACCTGAGAGCGCCGAAAACTCCGCCTGCCCAGCCGGTTTCGCAATAGGGGCATTGCGACCTGATGCATCATCTTGGGGCGGAGTCACGCAATCGTTGAATGCGAAAGTGGCTCCGTTTCGTCATCAGGATTTTCACGACTTGGCATCTTGAAACGAGCGGCCTCATACGGATTGCATACGTGCTCTCGCTCGAAAGGCGCAAGATCGGCCTCGCAGCACCCGCTGGCAACCGTGCGCAGGCAGGCTCGGCAGAAGGAGTCGAAAGTTCCATCCTTATTGGTCCGATGGACGAACCCTTCGCGATCTGGATGGTCTGATGACATGGCGCAACATTAGCAAGGGTTTGTGACTTTTTCAACAAATGAAACCCCACTTTGGAGGAAACTCCTCTGTGGAAAACTTTTGGCCGCTTTTTCTTACAAAATGCAGAGTTTGTTCCGCGCCTCAAGTCTCTCAGAGTTTCATGGCGGTCATGTTTCCGCGCTCAACAGGGACCCTCCTACTTCGGCAGCTGCGTCACATCCCATCCCCCGCCAAGTGCGCGAACGAGTTCGACGCTGGCGGCGAAACGGCGGGTTTCTAAGCCAACCGCGGTCTGCTGATCCTGGAGCAACGTGGTTTCCGCCACCAACACCTCCAGATAGCTCGTAGCCCCGCCCTTGAAGCGTTGATTGGAAAGATTCAGCGAGCGCTGAGCTGCATCCACGGCACGGGTTTCGACCGTTGCCTCCTGCTCGAGGATGCGCATATCGGAGAGCTTGTCTTCAACCTCGTTGAAGGCACCGAGAACACTGGCCTTGTAATTGGCTGCCTGAGACTCGTAGTTGTGGCGAGCCTGGTCGGTGAGCGCATGCCGCTGGCCGGCGTCGAACAACAGTTCCGTCGCCTGTGCGCCGAGGCTCCACAGAGCACTCGGGCCCTGAATCCATGTCCCTCCATGGGTGCTCTCAAAGCCGCCTGTTCCTCCAAGGGTGATATTTGGATAAAAGGCGCTGATGTTGATGCCAATCTGCGCGTTTGCCGCAGCCACGCGGCGTTCAGCGGCAGCGATATCCGGACGGCGCTCGATCAACTGGGAGGGTACTCCGAGAGGAACATTCGGCAACGGAATATCTAGAGGCGCGGGCTTGAGAGAGAGCTCGCCCGCCTCGAGATTGGCCAACGTCGCAATGGCGTGCTCGTACTCCGCCCGAGCCACGTTTACGTCGATGAGCTGGGCACGGACCGTCTCCAGCTCGGTCAGCGCCTGGGCTACGACCACGTCGGTGACCACACCGCCCTTCAACAGCCGCTGATTCAGGTCGAGCTGGTTCTCGTCGTCTTTCACGGTGGACTGCAGCAGCCGGCTCTGCGAGTCGAGACCGCGCAGCTCAAAGTAGTCCTGCGCCAGTTCCGCATGAAGGACGAGATCGACGTTGGCTGCGTCGGCGGCAGTGGCCTGAGCATTGGCATGCGCCGCCTCAACCGTTCGGCGGATGCGGCCAAAGAAATCCGGCTCCCAGCTTGCCTGCCCGGCCAGGACCAGGTCGTTGTAACTGCTCGTGGTAGTTGACAGAGGACGATGGGCGGAGAGTTTTTCGTGGGTCGCCGAAGGCCCAGCGGACAGACTGGGATAAAACGCTGAGCGTGCGGCGGCCACCTGATCACGAGCTGCCAGGTAGGTTTCGATCGCGCTGCGCAGGTTCTGGTTATCGACAGTTACGCGTTCTTCAAGGTGGTTGAGCTGCGGGTCGTTGTAGATTTCCCACCATTTGCCCCGCAGCATGCCGTCGGAGGGAGATGCCGGCTGCCAGGCTCCTCCGGCAGGATTCGGCGGTGGAACGACGACGTGCATTGCGCCCGTTTCTTTATAGACAGGCGGAGCCGTCATGCTCGGCCGGCTGTAGTTGGGGCCTACTGGCTTGCAGCCAGTGAGGCACACCATCGCGAAAAGGACCAGAGCAGTTGATCCGCCCGCGCTTCCCCAACTTTTTTCGAAACCTGGCATGGCTACTTTCCCTCTGCCTGCGACGTTCCTTCAGGATTTACCGGCGTGACTCGCTCACCGTCAATTAGCGAGTCGGGAGGATCCTGTATCACTTTATCGCCGGCGTTGAGGCCGCTAACGATCTGAACCGTGGCGCCGTCGTCCTGGCCGATTATGACGGGAACGAGATGAGCGACAGGACCTTTGTTTCCCTCAACCACAGTGCCGAGTTGCATCCCCTGACGGCGGAAAATCAGCGCCGCAGTCGGCACAATATACGTAGTCACGGTCGCGGCCGCATGGAAATGAACCTGCGCCAGCGAGCCTGGAAAAAGCTTTCCCTCGCGGTTATTTACATCAATCTCCACCAGCAAAGTGCGCGTGGTGGGATCGATTGCATCGGCGGTTCGAACCAGTGTTCCCTGAAAAGTCTTGCCGGGATACTCGGGAAACGTGAGATCGATCTTGAGGCCACGTCGAGCGGTGTCGGCATAGGCCTGGGGCACATTCGTGTAGACGCGCAGGGTTTGCAGTGCCTGCATGTGGAAGAGTTCCTTGGTGGCGCCCAGGTCGATCAGTTGTCCGGTATCGACATTGCGCGCGGTCACCACTCCGTCGAATGGAGCGTAAATTTTTTCAAATGAAACCATCTCGCGAAGCCGCTGCACATTGGCCTGCGCGGATTTGACGGCAGCCGCGGTCGACGCTGCCTGGTTTACGAACGTGTCGGTGTCCTGGCGTGAGACGGCATTGGAATCGACGAGGCCCGTATAGCGTTTGGCCTGGATGCGGGCATTATTCGCCGTCGCCTCGGCGGTGCCCAAGTCGGCCTGGGCCTGCGCCAGTTGCTGATCCACTTCCGGGCTGGCAATCTCGCACAGCAGCGCACCCTTTTTCACGTGAGCGCCAATGTCGTAGTACCAGCGGGTGAGGTATCCGTTGGTACGGGCATAAATTGGCGAATCGGTATAGGCGGTCACGTTGCCGGGCAGCACAAAGCTGTCTGCGGACGAACCCGGTTTGGGCGCAAGGGCAATCACCGTGGGAGGAGCTTCCTCCGTGGTGGTGCGGGCGAGAACCTCATTGTCGTGCCGGCGATTGAGAATGCCAAAGACCGCGAGAGCAGCCAGCACGATGAGGACGATGAGAACTCCGAAAATCGCCTTATGCGGCGCGATCGAAGCCTGATCCGGTGCGTTCTCGTGTTCGTGTTTCCCCTCATCGGGTTTTTGCGGATCGGGTGCGTTAGTCATGAAACTTCTCCCAAAGCTTGAGCAGAGCCTATTCAAACTCATCGATCGATGCGGTGCCAGCCTGGCGCATCGGTTTGTGGCGTTCGAGCCAGCCGTGCACGATCGAGAAAAACGCAGGAACAAAGAACAGCGTGGAGACGGTGGCCAGCATCAGGCCCCCAATCACGGCGCGGCCGAGCGGCGCATTCTGCTCTCCGCCATCCCCCAGGCCCAGCGCCATCGGCACCATGCCGATGATCATCGCCAGCGCTGTCATCAGGACCGGGCGCAGCCGCACAAAGCCGGCATTGAGCGCAGCCTTGCGCGCGTCGCCCACCAGGATCTCCATCTGTTCGCGGGCAAAGCTGACTACCAGGATGGAATTGGCGGTGGCTACGCCCATGCACATGATCGCCCCCGTCAGCGCGGGTACGCTCAGACGCGTCCCGGTGAGAAAGAGGAACCACACAATGCCCGCCAGCGCAGCCGGCAAAGCCGAGATAATCAGAAACGGATCGAGCCACGACTGAAAGTTGACAACAATCAGCAGATAGACCAGCAAAATCGAAAAGGCCAGGCCGGAGAGCAATCCGATGTACGACCTGTTCATGGTCTCGCTCTGGCCGCGCAACTCAAAGTGGGAGCCACGAGGAAGATCCTTCTGGTGCTCGCGAATGATGCGCTCCATGTCGCGCGTGACGCTGCCGAGATCTGTGCCATCTACGTTGGCATAGATATCGATGACGGGCTGGATATCGTAATGGCTCACGGTGCCCAGTTCCGCACCGGGCACGATGCTGGCGAGGTTTGCAAGCACTTGCGGCGATTGGGCAGCCCCCGGAGCGGCTGTTGAAGCCGCGCCCGGAACAGCCCCTGGAGCAGCTCCGGGCGCGTAGGCGACATTTACTTGCGATGAAGTAACTGCGGGCGCCGTGACCGGGAGACTTTGCAGCTGCGAGAGCGACGTGATGCGATATTGCGGTGCCATCACCGCAACGTTGTAGGTGACACCGTTGCGCGGATCGAGATAGAAGCTGGGCGTTGTCTGGAAACTGCCGCTGAGGGCGACCAGCAGACTTTGCGCGACGTCTTTCTGAGTCAGGCCGACGTTCTGGGCACGGGTTCGATCCACATCAACCGTCCAGTTCGGCAGATTAAATGGCTGCTGAATCCGTGCGTCTGCGACGCCGGTCTGATACCGCACTTCGTTCAGCATGCGCTCTGCGAGGGCGCGATTGGCGTAGAGATTGGGACCGACCACCTGGATATCAATCGGCGCCGACAGGCCGAAGTTCAGGATCTGTGTGGTGATGTCGACCGGCAACTGGTAAAACGTGACGCCGGGATATTCGCGCGCAAGTACCGTGCGCAGCTTGCGGATGTACTCTTCGGTGGGATGATGGTCCCGGGTCAGCTGGACCTGGATGTCTGCGTCTGCGGTCCCAATTGGCGCCGAGGTGGAATAGGAAAGGTTCAGGCCGGAATAAGGAAGGCCAATGTTGTCGACAATCGTAACAACTTCCTTTGCTGGAATCACCTGGCGAATCGTCGCGTCGATGTGGTCGCAAAGTGCCGCCGTTTCTTCAATGCGCAGTCCGGTATGTGCGCGGACGTGCAATTTGAACTGACCCGAGTCAACTGAAGGAAAGAAGTCCTGCCCCAGCCATGGCGCCAGAATGCCAATCGAGCCGACGGTAAAAACGAGAAACACCACCAGAAATACCCTGGCGTGGTTGACGCAGAGGGTCAGCAGGCCGAGGTAAAAACGGCGGAACTTCTCGAATCCGGCTTCGAACCCCGCCTGGAAACGAGTGAACGGATTGCGGCTGGCGCCTTTGCGGGCTGCATGTGCGTCGTCATGCTCGTGCAGCAGATACTTAGCCATCGTGGGCACGAGCGTCCGCGAAAGCAGGTAGCTCGCCAACATGGCAAACACCACCGCTTCTGCCATGGGAACGAAAAGATATCGCGCCACTCCGCTAAGCAGGAACATCGGCACGAAAACAATACAGATGGCCAGGGTAGACACCAGGGCAGGCACCGCAATCTGTGCCGAACCGTCAAGGATCGACTGCTCCAGTTCCTTGCCTGCCTCGAGATTTCGGTTGATATTTTCGATCGCAACGGTCGCATCATCGACGAGAATGCCGACGGCAAGCGCCATGCCACCGAGAGTCATGATGTTGATCGTCTCGTGCAGAGCTGCGAGCGCGACCAGTGAACTGAGGATGGATAGCGGAATGGAAATAGCAATGATGATGGTCGACCGAAAGCTGCCCAGAAAGACCAGAATCATGATGGCGGTCAGGCACGCTGCAATGATGGCCTCGCGCACCACTCCATCGATTGCGCCGCGAACGAAGATGGACTGATCAGAGAGCGCTTTGATCTGCAACTGCGGCGGCAGCTGCCCCTTGATCTGGGCAAGCTTGGCGCGAATTCCCGAGATGATGTCGAGCGTCGACGCATTGCCGGTCTTCAATATGCTCATCAGAATGGCGCGCTTGCCATCGACCCGCACGATATTGGTTTGCGGGGGACTGCCGTCGCGCACATGCGCTACGTCGCGGACATAAATGACGGCGCCATTGGCCGTCCGGATGGGAAGGTTGTTCAGCTGCTCAACCAGTTCGGGTGCGGAGTTGGTTTCAATCGCATATTCAAATCGGTCGATCTTCGCCGTTCCGGAGGGAACAATCAGGTTCTGTGCCGAGACTGCGTTCACCACATCGGCGGGCGAAAGCCCACGTGCCTGCAGAGCGGCAATGTTCAGGTCGACCATGATTTCACGCTGCTTGCCGCCGTAAGGATAGGGCGTTTGTGCGCCTTCAATGGTCGCCAGTTGCGTCCGTATGGTGTTCGTGGCAAGATCGTTCAACCGCTGTTCGTCCAGCCCTTGCCCTGAAAGTCCCAGTTGCAGCACAGGTACGCTTGAGGCGTTGTATTGAATGATGAATGGCGGAAAGGTGCCGGGCGGCAACGATCGCAATTGCACCGAGCTGATCGAATTGACCTGCGCGACTGCTTCGCCGACATTCACGTGCGGCTGAAAGAAAACCTTAATGACGGCAACGCCGTTCAGCGACTGCGACTCGATGTGCTCGATGTCGTTTACCGTCGTGGTCATGCCGCGTTCGCTGTTGAAGACGATGCGATCGGCCATCTGCTCGGCGGACATGCCGGTGAATTGCCAAACCACGGTGACCACTGGAATGTCGATGTTCGGAAAGATATCCGTCGGCATCGTCACGATGCTGTATGCGCCAAGAATCAGAATCAGCAGCGCAAAAACGACAAACGTATAAGGCCGCCGGAGGGCAAGCCGAACAATCCACATAAGGCCGGTTCTCGCTACTGAGCTTGTCTGCCCGCCGCCCCGGCATGGGAGGAACGACGATTCGCCTTTTCTATAGCGAACCTCGTGATTCAGGCAAACAACAGCTCAATGGGTTGCGGGCCCACGGCGCTGCCGGTCCGGCAAGTTGCCGCTGGCCTTCCAATTGCCCTCAAGAAGCCCGCTTTGCGGGTGGTCGCTCAATTCCCCTTGCCGCCCGCCTGGCCGCTCGGGTTGGAGAACAGTTCTGGGTTTTCCTGACCTGCTCCAACGCTGTGCTGAAAGAACAATGGTAGACGAAGAGACTTCCCGAGGTACATAAGCGCCTCGGCATCATCGACCGGGATCACAAGTTAAGGACGTCTCTCGCTACCGGCAGGATGCAGCTTTGCGTCTTCTCCATCTCACGATATGAGTGGCTTCGAGTGGTTTCTAACTATTCGTTCCATCCCTTGCCCAGCCGCACCCTGCCGTGCCGGGCAAATCCGTTCAGGCAGCAAATATGCCCACAGCGACAACTCCGATCCCGATGGCAAGGCTCACACGGTCCCGTACGGCAAACACGACAGGGTCATCGTCCAGTTGGCCGCGCGATGCCAACAGCCAGACACGGTTGAGCCAGTAGAGCAGCAGAGGCACGACGAGCCATAGCCGGGTCGGATGACTGTAGAGCGCCGTTACGTCGGGGCGCGCGATGTAAAGCATGAAGACGACCACCGCTGCATAGGCGCTGGCCGTGCCGAAGCTGCGAATCTGGCCCATATCGGACACTCTGTATCCGCGCCCATGGGGAATTGCGCCGCCTCGTTCGCGCAGGTTTTCCAGCTCGCTGAAGCGCTTGACCATCGCCAGGGAAAGAAAAAGAAATGTCGAGAAACCGGCTAGCCAGGGAGAGATTTCGGTGTCGGTGGCGGCTCCGCCGGCCAGCAGGCGGAGGGTGTACAACCCTGAGAGCAGCAGGACATCCACTACTGCGTGGCGCTTGAGAACCATCGAATAGGCCATTGTCGAGACGATGTAGACTCCCAGCCACATGGCGAAATTCCGAGACAGCATCGGGAGCATCGCGGCCGAAGCAACGAACAATCCAGCAGCCAATGCCAGCCCGCTCGCAATGGAAAAATCTCCCGCGGCAAAAGGACGCAGCCGCTTAGCCGGGTGCCGGCGATCACTCTCAATGTCCAGCATATCGTTGATCAGATAGTTGGCTGAAGCCATGAAACTGAAACAGAAGAAAGCGGCAATCGCTGCGGCCAGGGAACCACGCGTGATCCGATGGGAAAACGCCAAGGGTGCCAGCAGCAGGATGTTCTTGGCCCATTGGTGCACGCGAACGGCCTTGAGCAGCGTGCGCGCCGCCGGGCGCCGATCGTTGAACGTGCGCGCGACTGAAATGCCCCGCAGGCGAAGGGAGAGTCGCAGTATGCGAGTTGGGTTGGCCACCATGGCCTGCCGCGCGTTGGCCAGCAGTGCGAGATCGGCCCGGGAGTTCCCGATGTAGTCGAATTCCGCAAAGCGAGCCTGAATGCGATTGAGCTTGTGGCCGTTGATGAGGTTTGTCTCACCGTCCGAAGCCAGTACGTCCTCAAACAAGCCTAGATGCGCGGCAACGCGCTCGGCCGTGGCGCCATCGGCTCCCGTTGTAAGAAAGATCGGCTGCCCTTCACGCCTCAGGGCCCGCAGATAGCCAAGCAGGTCCAGGTTGTAGGGGAGTTGGAGCGGATCAAGCGGGGCACGCCGGCCCACTTCGATCTTCAGATTCGCTTTGCCCCGGCTTAACCAGATCGGAACGCGCAGCAGCAGCCACGGCTGCTTGCGCGCCAGCTGGCAAAATTCCTCCAACAGCGTGTCCGACTTTACCAGCGTGCCATCCAGATCGACGCACAATGGTCGCGCCAACTCGAGTGTCTCGGCAAGTTCGGCGGCGACGGGCAAAGGCATCTCGCTGCGCATCAGACGTGCCTCCCCGGCGATCCGGTGCGAGTTTGATCAAACTGCAACAAGCGGCGGGATTTGGCGGCTTCCGGATTGGTGATAGTCGGAAGGATGATGCGTCCAAAATTATATAGGAATGCAAAGTGCGATTCGGCCCGTCTGCTCCCACTGCGCATTAGAATGGCTCAGTCGGGCATTCAAGGTTTATCGGACACTTTGCCGGCGATCGGGAATGCTTCTCGAGGCCCGGAGACGACCGAAACCTTTGCCGTCACGGGAACGTCCGTAAATTGAGAGCATCGATCGCGTTCCTGCCTGGGCCGGTCAAGAACTCATGCCTACCTTGTGACAATCACGAGAGAGAAACGACGGAAATCGAAAAATGGCAATTGATTATGCATCCGAGTCTGATGTGCGTGCCTACGGGGGGCAAACGCCCCAGAAGCCTCGTAGAAAGCGGACCCTGATCCGCGTCGTAGTGTATCTGGTGATTGCAGCGGCCGTGGGTTTTGTTGTCTGGAGAATCTATCGGGACAAGCAGCAGGTGGCCGCCAATACGGCGCGGCAGGCAGCCATGCTGCAAAGCCGGCCGGTTCCGGTGCAAGTCACGCCGGTTGAGCAGAAGGCCATGCCGATCTACCTGACCGCGCTTGGCACGGTTACCCCGTACATGAGCGTCACCGTCAAGGCGCGGGTGAGCGGGGAACTGCTCCCTGTAAAATTTGTCGAAGGGCAGGAAGTCAGACAGGGAGAGACCATCCTGCAGATCGACCCCAAACCCTACATCGCTGCACTTGATCAAGCCAAAGGTACAGAGGCACACGATGAAGCGCTGCTGCAGAACGCGCAGGCTGAGTATGCACGGTACAAGGCTCTCTACAATGCGGGAGTGACCTCGAAAGAGACGCTGGACGCCGACGCCGCCAGCCTGGGTCAGTACCAGGGAGCCATCGCATCCGACAAGGCCGCCGTTGAAACTGCCCAGTTGCAATTGAGCTGGTGCACCATCCAGTCGCCCATCAACGGAAAGATCGGCCTGCGCCTGGTGGACCCCGGCAACCTGATTTCGGCCAATACCACCAACCTGGTGATCGTGAATCAGCTCAGGCCCATCTCGGTTTATTTCACGCTGCCGGAGAATCAGCTTCCCCAAGTGTTGCAGCGGCTGCGTGAAGACAAACGCATGCCCGTCGATGCCTACGACCGGGGTGATGTGCAAAAACTAGCGCAGGGCCAGCTTCTTACGGCCGACAACCAGATCGACACAACCACCGGAACCGACCGCATGAAAGCGGTCTTCGCAAATGAAAATGAAGCCCTGTTCCCCAACCAGTTTGTGAATATTCACCTGATATTGGAGAACCGGCGCAATGCGCTCGTAGTTCCTTCCGCCGCGATTCAATCGGGAAACCAGGGGCCATTTGTCTGGACCGTTACGAAGGACGACAAGGGCACGATGGTCTCCAACATGCAGCCTGTGAAGATTGCGCTGGCAGAGGGCCAGGTAACCATCGTCGACAGCGGAGTGGCACCGGGAGCCAGCGTCGTTGTGGACGGAGCGGATCGCTTGCGCCCCGGGCAGCCCGTGGTGGTCAGCAAGACGCGCCAGGCGGTTTCGTCTGTTTCCGTGGAATCCCCCGACGGAACCTCTGAGGACTCGTCCAAGCTGCCTTTGACGAAAACATCGCAGGCTGCACAGGCGGCCACAAAGCTTGCTCGCAGCCATGGCGCACACCAGAAAAGGACACAGCAGTGAGTTTGAGTCCTTCCCGGCCATTCATCCTTCGCCCGGTGGCCACGTCGCTGTTGATGTTTGCCATCCTGCTGGCGGGCGCAGTGGGCTATCTGCAGTTGCCGGTTTCAGCGTTGCCTGAGGTGGACTATCCCATCATCCAGGTGCTCACTTTCTATCCTGGCGGCGGACCGGAGGTGATGGCGTCTTCCGTCACGGCGCCACTGGAGCGCCAATTCGGACAGATGCCGGGACTCAAGCAGATGACTTCAGTGAGCTCGGGCGGCGGGTCGGTCATCACCCTCGAGTTCAACCTCGAGGAAAATATCGATGTGGCCGAGCAGGAAGTGCAGGCGGCGATCAACGCGGCCACCAGCTTTCTCCCTACCGATCTGCCTAATCCCCCTATTTACAGCAAGGTGAATCCCGCTGACGCGCCCATCATGACGCTGGCCCTCACGTCGGACACCCTGCCGCTGGATAAGGTTGAGGACGCGGCAGACACCAACCTTGCGCAAAAGATTTCCCAGGTTCTTGGCGTCGGCATGGTCTCCATCGCCGGTGGACAAAAGCCGTCAGTGCGCATCCAGGCCAATCCGGCCCAACTGGCCGCCTACAACCTGAGCCTCGAAGATCTGCGGACCGCGCTGGCCGCGGCCAACGTGGACCAGGCTAAGGGCACGCTCAACGGCAATCGCCAGTCATACACCATCGGCGCCAATGACCAGTTGCTTTCGAGCGCGGACTACATGCCTGTCATTGTGGCCTATCGCAACGGTGCACCGGTGCGTGCATCCGACGTGGCCACCATCGTAAGCGCCCCTGAAAACGCGCAGCAGGCAGCCTGGATGAACCGCGAGCCGGCGGTGATTGTCAATGTTCAGCGCCAGCCCGGCGCCAACATCATCGCGGTGGTGGACCGCATCAAGAGATTGCTTCCGCAGCTGCAGACCGGCTTGCCGGCCAGCGTGCAGGTGCACGTACTCACGGACCGGACCATCACGATTCGGTCCTCGGTGAAGGACGTGGAATTCGAGCTGATGCTCACTGTCGCCCTCGTGGTGATGGTGATCTTCCTATTCCTGCGCAACCTTGCGGCCACGATTATTCCTTCAGTCGCGGTGCCGCTGTCCATCGTGGGCACCTTCGGCGTGATGTACCTGCTGGGGTACTCGCTGAACAATCTCACCTTGATGGCCCTGACTATCTCCACCGGATTCGTGGTCGACGATGCCATCGTGATGATCGAGAATATCTCGCGCTACATCGAGGACGGCGACAGTCCCATGCGCGCCGCGCTGAAGGGCAGCGAACAGATCGGCTTCACCATCATGTCGTTGACCGTGTCGCTGATCGCGGTACTCATCCCGCTGCTCTTCATGAGCGACGTGGTCGGCCGTCTGTTCCGCGAGTTCGCCATCACCCTGGCCGTGACCATTCTGGTATCTGCAGCGGTGTCGCTAACCCTAACCCCCATGATGTGTTCGCGCATTCTGCGGGATAAGGCGACAGCCAGGCAGACGCGCTTCTATCACTGGTCAGAGAATGTATTCAATTCCATCATTGCGTGGTACGGACGCACGCTGCAGGTGGTTCTGCGCTTCCGTTTCATCACTCTGATGGTGACAATCGGCACGCTGGTTGCGACGATCCTGCTGTTTGTCGTGATTCCAAAAGGCTTTTTCCCGGTGCAGGATACGGGCGTGATTCTTGGCATCAGCGAAGCTCCGCAGACCGTGAGCTTCGCCAGCATGGCCCGGCGTCAGCAGCAACTGGTCGACACAGTGCTCCAGGACCCGGCGGTGGACAATGTGTCCTCGTTCATCGGGGTCGACGGAACCAATACGACGCTGAACTCGGGTCGCATCCAGATCACGCTGAAGCCGCTCGATCAGCGCAAGATCTCGGCGACTGAAGTGATCCGACGACTGCAGTCTCGCGTGGCCCACGTCGCGGGAATACAGCTCTTTCTGCAGCCGTTGCAGGACCTGACCGTGGAAGACCGCGTTAGCCGTACCGAATTCCAATACGCCCTTGAAGACCCTGATCAAAACGAACTTGCCACCTACACGCGCAAGATGGTGGACGAACTCAGCAAGGAGAAGGTGGTCACGGATGTGGCCAGCGATCTGCAAGACCAGGGCCTTGGGGCGGACCTGGTTGTGGACCGCGACACCGCCGCGCGGCTCGGGGTGGCCATGGCGGACATCGATAACACGCTATACGACGCATACGGGCAGCGTCAGGTGTCTACCATCTTCACCCAACTGAACCAGTACCACGTGGTCATGGAGGTGAGCCCCAATTTCCAGACCAACCCGGCGACGCTGAATGATTTGTATGTGAAGTCTGCCAATGGCACCCAGGTTCCGCTCGGCATGCTTGCCCACTGGGAGCAGACGCGGGCTCAACTGGCAATCGGTCACGAGGGCCAGTTCCCATCAAGCGTAATCAGCTTCAATCTTGCTCCTGGCAAATCGCTGGGCGATGCGGTGGCCGCGGTCAAGAGTGTGGAACAGCGCATCCAGATGCCCGCATCCATTAACGCAAGCTTCGAAGGCACAGCGGCTGCTTTTCAAACTTCTCTGGCGAATGAGCCGATTCTGATCCTTGCAGCGCTCATCACCGTGTATATCGTGCTGGGCGTGCTGTACGAAAGCTACATTCATCCCATCACCATCATTTCCACGCTGCCATCTGCCGGGGTGGGTGCGTTGCTGGCTCTACTCATCACGCACAGCGAGTTCAGCGTCATCGCGCTCATCGGCATCATTCTGCTGATCGGCATTGTGCAGAAGAACGCGATTATGATGATCGACTTTGCTCTCGACGCCGAGCGCAACCAGCAGAAGCCTGCCGAAGAAGCCATCTTCCAGGCCTGTCTGCTTCGCTTCCGTCCGATTCTGATGACGACCATGGCCGCATTGCTCGGCGGTTTGCCGCTGGCACTGGGCGGAGGCGTAGGCGCCGAACTCCGCAGGCCGCTCGGCATTGCCATAGTGGGCGGGCTGATCTTCTCGCAGGCTCTCACGCTCTACACCACTCCAGTCGTCTACCTCTACTTCGACAAGCTGGCGCAGCGGCTCACCGCACGCCTGCACGCCCCCAGCATGCTCGAAGACCACGTCACAGGCGATTAAGGGAGCCGAGCGATGCATTTATCCGCACCCTTCATCAAGCGCCCCGTTGCCACCTCGCTGCTGAGCCTGGCGCTGCTGCTGGCGGGTTCGGTGGCATATTCAGTGCTGCCGGTGGCCTCGCTGCCCGACGTGGACTACCCCGTCATCGGAGTCAGTGCGGGACTTCCCGGCGCCAGCCCGGAAACCATGGCCTCGGCTGTGGCAACGCCGCTTGAACGACAGTTCGGACGCATTGCAGGGGTCAACCAGATGACGTCCACGAGCTCCCTCGGGGCAGCCTCCGTGGTCCTGCAATTTGACCTGAGTCGTAACATCGATGATGCGGCGCGCGACGTGCAGGCCTCGATCAATGCCGCGCGCGACCAACTGCCCTCGTACCTGCCCCAGAATCCCGGCTATCGCATGGCGAACCCCGCCGATGCGCCCATCCTGATCCTGACCCTCACCTCGGACATTGTTCCCAAGCCGCAGATGTATGATCTCGCCGATTCCATTCTGGCGCAGCGAATCTCGCAGATCAACGGCGTCGGCCAGGTCTTTGTCGGCGGCAGTTCCAGCCCCGCGGTGCGGGTGGAACTGAATCCCATGCAGTTGGCCAACACCGGCATCGGTCTCGAAGCCGTGCGCACCGCACTCGCCAATGCCAATGCCAACCGGCCCAAGGGCAGCTTCCAGGACGCGACGCACCGCTGGGCGATCACCGACAACGACCAGATCTTCAAAGCCAGGGACTATGCTCCCATTATCGTTGGATACAACAGGACGACGGGTGCGCCAGTGCGCGTCGGCGATATTGGCACGGTGACTGACTCCATCGCCGACATCCACACCGCCGGCGTCTCGGGCATCAACCCGGATAAGGGCCCGCCGGCAAAACTCAAGAGCGCGGTGCTGATCATCATCTTCAAGATTCCCGGCGCCAACGTGATTTCAGCTGTGGACAACGTGATGGCCGAGATGCCCCGCCTTGAAGCTACCCTTCCGCCGACCATCAAGATTGATGTGGCTGTCGACCGCACTGAGACCATTCGCGCCGGCGTTCGCGACGTGGAGATTTCTCTCATCATCAGTGTGCTGCTGGTGGTGCTGGTCGTCTTCCTGTTCCTGCGCGAGGTATGGGCCACCATCATCCCGTCGGTCGCGGTTCCGCTCTCGCTGGTGGGAACCTTCGGGGTGATGTACCTGCTCGGCTACAGCGTGGACAACCTGTCGCTGATGGCGCTCACCATTTCGACCGGCTTCGTCGTAGACGACGCCATTGTTGTCATTGAGAACATCACCCGCTATCTCGAAATGGGTATGAGCCCGTTCGATGCTGCGATGAAAGGCTCCAGGGAGATCGGCTTCACTGTGCTCTCCATGAGCACATCGCTGATTGCGGTCTTCATTCCCATCCTGCTGATGGGCGGTATCGTGGGCAAGCTCTTCCGCGAATTTGCTGTCACTCTCTCGGTTGCCATTGCGGTTTCGCTGCTGGTTTCGCTCACCACCACGCCGATGCTCTGCGCCAAGTTTCTCAAGTCGCGCGACGAGAACCGCCACGGCCCATTCTACCGTGCCAGCGAGCGCGCTTTTAACTGGATGCACAGCGAGTACTCCAGCGGCCTGCGCTGGGTGCTGCGCCACCAGTGGCTGATGCTCGGCGTCGTTTTAGGGACAGTTGTGCTGAACGTTTACCTGTTCAAGATCGTGCCCAAAGGATTCTTTCCCGAGCAGGACACAGGCCGGTTGGGCGGAGAAACCCTGGCCGCGCAGGACATCAGCTTTCCCGCAATGCGCGACAAGCAGCGCAAACTGGCGCAGATGACGCTGGACGATCCCGCCGTGCGATCGGTGACGGCGTTTGCCGGCGGCGGCCGCAGCAGCAACAACACCGGCTTCATGTTCGTCGGCCTCAAGCCGCTCAGCGATCGGCCCGGCCACGTCTCCGCGGACCAGGTGGTCAACCGGTTGCGAGCCAGACTGAGCAGCGTGCCGGGCGCCATTCTTTACCTGCATGCTTTTCAGGACTTGCAGATTGGCGGCCGCGGAAGCGCCGCGCAGTATCAGTACACGTTGTCCGATGAAAACCTCGACGAACTCAATACCTGGGCGCCGCGGCTGCTCGAGCGCGCACGGCGGATCCCCGAGCTCAAAGACGTCTCGACCGATCAGCAGGATCAGGGACTGGCCGCGAACCTCGTTATCGACCGCGACACCGCGTCGCGGCTGGGCATCAGCGCCTCGACCATCGACCAGGTGCTCTATGACGCCTTTGGCCAGCGCGAAGTCTCCACCATGTATACCGGCTTGAACCAGTATTTCGTGGTCATGGAAGTCGACCCGAAATACCAGCTCAGTCCTGATGCGTTGAACGGCATTTATATCAAAGCGAGCAATGTGGGGTCCGCGTCGGTAGCCGTGCCCAACACGGGAACAACCGCTGCAACCACTGCGGCAACCGCAGCATCAACTGCCGCTTCCTCGTCGTCTGCCGCCACTTCGTCTTCGGGAGCTGACGCCTTCTTTCCCACCTCAGGCGGCACTCTGGCTCCGAATGCGGGAACCACTCCCGTGAATCCGGCGATGGCGGGCACCTTGACGGGCATCAATTCTTCGTCAGGAACGACGTCTTCGACTGATCTCACTTCCAGCGCAACTTCGACCGGGAGTGCGACATCGACCTCGTCGTCGACCACGTCATCCAGCCTGCCCACCAACCCCATCTTCAATGCGCCGCCCGCAGGCGGAACAGTGGTGGCAGCTCCTACAACCACGGTAGGTGGGGTCGCGGCGTCAACTCCAGCCACAACTGCAACCACCGGCGCGATGGTCCCCCTGTCGGCGATCGCGCATTACGACTCCCAGCGCACATCGCTCACCGTCAATCACCAGGGACAGTACCCGGCAGTGACGCTCACTTTTAATCTGGCCCCCAACGTATCGCTGGGTCAGGCGGTCACCGCGCTCGATCAGGCTGAAAGCGACATGGGAATGCCGAGTGCCATCCACGCTTCTTTCCAGGGCACGGCGCAGGCTTTTCAGGAGTCGTTGAAGAACGAGCCATATTTGATCCTGGCCGCGATCATTGCGGTGTATGTGGTGCTGGGCATTTTGTACGAGAGCCTGATTCACCCGCTGACCATTCTCTCCACGCTTCCTCCGGCGGGCGTCGGCGCGCTGCTCGCGCTGATGATCACCGGAACGGATCTGAGCATTATCGCGCTCATCGGAATTCTGCTGCTCATCGGCATCGTGAAAAAGAACGCTATCATGATGATCGACTTTGCGCTGCAGGCCGAGCGGGACCAGGGTCTTCCGCCGCGCGAAGCCATCTACCAGGCGTGCCTGCTGCGTTTTCGTCCCATCATGATGACCACCATGGCTGCCATGTTCGGCGGTCTGCCGCTGGCCATCGGAATGGGTGTGGGATCGGAACTGCGCCAGCCGCTGGGAATTACCATTGTCGGAGGCCTGCTGGTATCGCAGGCGCTTACGCTCTTCACCACACCGGTGGTTTACCTCTTCTTCGACAAGCTGCAATGGAAAGTGATGAAGCTGCACCGTGTGGGATCGGAACTCGAAGGCGAATCCGCACGCGGAGATTGACCAGCGGCTCTCTGCATCAGGTA
>DATKPJ010000150.1:0-3023 GCA_035524195.1 Occallatibacter sp. | reverse complement strand
GAACAGACTCCCGGTTGGCACGTCGTGCGCCAGGAGGGGTCCGGAGATGGAGCCTATGAGTTGCTCGTTCATGTGGACGATGCCGGTCCGGGTGCGAAATCCAACTGCGGGCACATCGGGAGAGGATTTTGAGAATCATGGATTCAGAAATGGTCCATTCAGTTCCGGATTCGCCTGCCATCAAGAATCCCGGCACGCTGCTGCGGATTTTCAATTGCATCTTTTCTCGCCACGCGATGAACATTGCGCTCTTGCTCATGATCCCACTGCTCATGGCGCCGACATTAAACCTGGCCCGCACCTTCCTGGTTGACCCCGATATCTGGTGGCATCTCGCAGACGCACGTTTTCTCATCACAACGCATCACTTCATCCACACTGATCCCTACTCCTTTACCGTAGTCGGAAATCGCTGGATCGATTGGGAATGGCTCTCCGAACTACCTTTCTGGTTCAGTTACAAGGCATTCAGCCTGCGGGGAATCTATCTCGTCACCTGGGCTGTGCTGGGCGCAAACATCCTGGCGATCTATTGGCGCGGGTATTTGAAGTCGCGCCATGCGGGAGCAGCGTTGTACGCCGCGGCCCTCGGGTTCTTTCTGATGACCGTCAATTCCGGTCCCCGCACCATCGAGTTTGCTTACCTAGCCATGTCGGCAGAACTTGCGATCCTGGAAGCCGCGGAGCGCGGAAACAAGCGCCTTGTCTGGTTGCTGCCGCCTCTCTTCTGTCTGTGGATCAATCTCCACGGTACCTGGTTCATCGGCATCGATCTGCTGGTCCTGTATATCCTTTGCGGGCTGTTTCGCGTTCGGGTCGGCTCTTTCGAACAGGATCCGGTTGCGCCCGCTGACCGCAATCGCCTGCTGGCTGCGCTGGGCTTAAGCGTAGCCGCCCTGTTGGCCAATCCATACGGCTGGCGCCTGATGTGGAGTCCCATCGACATGATGTTCAATCAGCAGGAGAGTGTCAAAACAATCGCCGAGTGGCAGCCACTCTCGCTTTCTTCGCTTGAAGGCAAAGCCGCGATGGCGGCCATCGCTTTGATGGTCATCGCGAATTGCATTCGAGGCCGCAAGTGGACGCTCTTTGAAATGGCAACTGTGTTTCTCGCCTGGTACGCGGCCTTTGCGCACCACCGCTTTACCTACCTTGCCGCCGTCCTTACCATTCCCATGTTGGCGGTGGATATCAAGCGGAGTCTCTGCGCTGAATCGGACGAAAAGACGATTCCCGCGATGAATGCCGTAATGGTCGCGGCCTCCATCGTTGTTGTGGCGCTCATCTTTCCTTCGCAGCGCTCGCTCGATGAGATGCTGGCGAAGATGTTCCCTCTGCAGTCGATCGCATCCATTCAGCCATCGTGGAGAACGCTGAACTGGGACTACGTGGGAGGAAGAATGGACTTCGAAGATAAACCGAGTTTCATCGATTCACGGTTCGACAGTTTTGAGCATTCGGGAGGGGTGCTGCAGGATTACGACAACCTCATGGGTCTGGACCACACCGCGGACTTGACGAAAAAATACCGGATTGACCACGCCTTGCTGAAGGACAATCTACCCTTGGCATTTGAGTTGGAACACACGCCAGGTTGGCAGGTCGTCAAGCGCGAAAAAGCCTGGGAAGGAGACTATCTCCTGTTTGCGGAAACGCCTGCTGCCGCCACAAATCAAGGCCTTTGTTCCCCTGGTCAAATCGCCGGAGGTCGTTCGTCCTTACGCCTTACACTCCCTGCGGTAACAGTCTCGGAACATCGATTCCAATCGCCGTCGCCAGGTCGAGTTGGTGCTCCAGCTCCTGCGAAATCACCTGGCGGAGCTAGTCCGCCAGCGTAGTGGCCCAGCGCCTCCGCATGCCGCATGCGGTCCAAATAGTTCTTGATCGTCTCCGGCTAGCTGCCTTTTCCGTGTGCTGAAAGACAACGACATCCGGCTCGGGAAGAATTGAGTTCGAACGCACCGTTGCTGGGACAAAACCTTGGGGCAGGCCACCTTTAGAGCGTTTTCAATTTAAGTGCTTACATATCCGGAGGAAGTGAAGTAGTTGGCGCACTCGCTTGCTGAGACGGTGAGGAGCAGCTGCCCGATCTGGTCCCATAGCTCTTCAGTGGAACGTTTAGCCGCTTTGCGGAGAAGAGTTTTGAGCTTTGAGAAGAACTTTTCTATGGGGTTCAGATCTGGGGAGTATGGCGGCAGATAGAGCACCGCGGCACCGGCCACGGCGATGGCTTCTTGGACCCCGTCCACTTTATGGCTGCTGAGGTTGTCGAGGATGACGATGTCGCCGTGGAGCAGTGTGGGGCACAGGAACTGCTCGACCCAGGCCAGAAACAGTTCACCGTCCATGGGGCCGTCAACCACCATTGGGGCGGTCAGTTGATGGTGACGCAGGCCAGCGATAAAGGTTGTCGTCTGCCAGTTGCCGAGGGGTGCCGATCCGACGCATCGGCAGCCCTTGGGAGCACGGCCATGGCTTCGCGTCATGTTGGTCGAGGCCCATGTCTCGTCAATGAATACAAGCTTCTCGAGGTCCATCGCCGGCTGCGCTTCACTCCACGCTTGCCGCGCCGCCTGCACGTCCTCGCGCTCTTGCTCGCTGGCGTGCAGCGTTTTTTTTGAAGGTCAGATTCCACTTGTTCAACTGGTGCCAAAGAGCGCCTACTTTGATGACAATACCCTGCTCGGCCAATCGTGCGCGCAACTCTTCCAGAGTCAGCCCCGGCTCGGCAGCAATCCAACGGCGCAAAGTTGGCTCGGCTTGTTCCACCCGGGATCGGCGATGGCCGCCGATCTGAAAGCTACTGCGCACTCCAGTCTCCTGCTCCCGGTCCCGCACCTGATAAACGTAGAAGCGGCTGACCTCAAAGCGCCGCGCGACTGCGGAAGGACCATCCCCGCGAGCCAGCGCGCGAAGCACGCGATCACGCAAATCCTGCGAATACGATTGCATCCAGGCCCTCCCTTCGAAGGACAGGATGATTATCGCATGAAATGTATATACTTAAATTAGAAACGCTCTAG
>DATKPJ010000149.1:0-6293 GCA_035524195.1 Occallatibacter sp. | reverse complement strand
GTTCATGTCAGCTCGTGGCAGGCGGCATATCGTGGCTTGCTTCCCGATGCGTATCTGGATCAGCTCCGGCCTGAAGACCGCGCAGCGAGATACGATTTCTCCGGGGGCGATCCGCTCAAGCCAAGAACGATCGTAGCCGTCGATGGCGAGGCGGTCATCGGATTCGCTACGACGATGCCATCGCGCGACCCGGACCTTCCACAAGATGGCGAGCTCTGCGCGTTGTATGTGCATCCCAACTTCTGGAACCGGGGCATTGGCGTCTCTCTTGTCGAGTCGGCGCGTGGTCATCTCTTTCAATGCGGATTTCGAGCGGCGCTTTTATGGGTACTGGCCGGGAATACCCGTGCCGAGCGCTTCTATCAAATCGATGGATGGGTAGAGGATGGACATCAGCGGACGGAAACCATGTGGGGCGTCCCAGTTAGAGAGATTCGATACCGGCGCGAACTTGGCGCGTAGTTGAAGGTTCACGTTCTTTCGGAGAGCGCTTTCCGGATGCAGCCGCATGCGCTAGGATTCTCCTTCCGTAAAAAGGGGAAATCGCGATGCGCTCTGCAATCATTGCTGCTTTCATGCTTCTATTTTCTTTCTGTGCATCCGGACAATCGGTTGCCGTGTATCAGACGACGCCGGACTTGCTGGAGGCTCTTTCGCAGCTCCAGACGCTGCGTTTTGCGAATGGGTCCACGCCTTCGCCTTCTGCCGCAGTAATTACCGTGGACGATGCGCAGCGGTTTCAAGAGATCGACGGCTTTGGCGCATCGCTCACCGACTCGGCGGCATGGCTGTTTGCGAAGAAGTTGTCCCCGGCGCAGGCGGATGCCGCGTTCAAAATGCTGTTCGCCCGCAAGGGCGGGATTGCGATCAACGTTCTGCGCCAGCCGGTCGGTTCGTCGGACCTGGCGGTGACGTTTTATTCCTTTGACGATCTGTGTCAGCAGACGACCAGGGCGTGCACAACTCCCACGGGAGTTTCGGACCCGAAGCTGGAGCATTTTTCACTTGCGCATGACCAGGAATACATTTTGCCGGAACTGAAAAAGGCGCTGACCATCAATCCGGCAATTCACGTGATGCTGACGCCGTGGAGTCCGCCCGGATGGATGAAGACAACGGGATCGATGCTGGGATCGAACGCAGAGACCAAAGAGGATTCAAAGCTGAAGCCGGAGTTTTACGACGCCTTCGCCGCGTACCTGGTAAAGACCATCCAGGGCTATCAGGAGGCGGGCATTCCGGTCTGGGCATTGAGCGTGCAGAACGAGCCTCTCTACGCGCCGCCGACCTACAGCGGCACGAAAATGGAAGCAGCCGAGCAGGCCGCGTTCCTAGGGCAGGCGCTCGCGCCGGCGCTGGCCGCAGCGCATTTAACTCTCAAGGTGATGGCGTACGACCACAACTGGGATCGGCCAGATTATCCCGAAACCGTGTTGCGGGATCCGAAAGCGGGCGCGCTTGTCGCGGGAACGGCATGGCATCACTACGGTGGCGATCCGAGCGTGATGACGAAGAATCATGAAGAGTTCCCTCAGAAAGACCAGTGGGTGACGGAATCGAGCGGCGGAACGTGGCAGACGGGCAACGTGCTGGCCGAGGAAGCGGGCGAACTGATCGCGGCGACGCGCAATTGGGCAAAGAGCTACGTGCTGTGGGCGCTGGCAACCGACCAGAATCATGGGCCCTATGTGGGCGGCTGCGACACCTGCCGCGGCCTGGTGACTATCGATCTTACCAATCCCGCACATCCGAATGTGAAACCGGAGCTGGATTACTATGTGCTCGGGCAGGCAAGCAAGTTTTTGCTTCCCGGCGCAACGCGCATCGCAAGCGACGAGCCGGCAGGCACCGGGATCAAGGATGTGGCATTCCGCAACGCCAATGGGAGGCTGGTGCTTTACCTGCTCAACGCAGGAGCGAGCGCGCAGGAGATTCGAATCAACTCACACGGAAAAACGGTGGTCACGCTGATCCCGGCGGGAGCGGTGACCACCTTTGTTTGGAAGCCGTAGGCGGCGTTTCCCTTTGCAGGCGTGATTCTGCAAACCCACCCTTGCGCCCAAGGCAGCGAAAAGGTGGGCCAGGCAGAGGCAATTTAACTATTGCGGCGGGGCCGGGGGTGCGCCGGCCGGCGGCGGACCGTGATGCTCTTCTTTTGGAGGAACAAACGGCAGAGGATCTTCGTGCCCGCGGTGGCAGGTGCCACAAGTGACCGGGGAGGCTGGTTCGTCCATCTTGTCCATGGCCACGACCTTCGCTACGTAATCCTTCTTGATGGTCTCGGTCATGGTGTACATGATGCGGGCCATTTTCTTCTCGTCTTTGGCGTCGCTTGCGAAATCGAGTTCCGGCCTCCCGTTCGGGCCAAGCTTGTTGGGGTTGGCGGCGTGGCAATAGTCACAGTGCTCGCCCAGCGCGCCGGCCCATCCTTGCATGATCTCGCGAACCTGCTTCCCGGTGAGATTCTTGGGCAGCACCTGGAGGTTGGTGGGCGCCGGGAAGTTGCGATTTTGCCATCCACCCGGGCCGGGTGGCGGACCTTGAGGAGCCTGGGCAACGGAGGATGCGGCAAAAATCGCCGCGAACAGCAAACCGACCGAAGCAGAGGGCACGAACAGGGAAGAGGGTTTCAAGATTTTTCCTCGATAAGTGGGATGAGCTTCTACCGATGGACGGAATTCTACTGAAAATTGACGCGTTTGCCGATTAAAGTTCTTGAGCCGGAGACGCAGGCATGTCCGGGAATGGCGAAACGGAGGGGCAGGTCGGCGGCGTGGCGGATGCCGATGCGCACCGTGACGAGGGCTTCAGGAACAGGAAATCCATTGTCGCGGACTTGCAGCAGAGAATCGCGCCGAGTGAGATCGAGGCCATTGTGGAGCGGCCGAGTAAGGCCGAGCGCCTGGCAAAGCCGGCTGGGACCGGAGGTGAGTTGGCGTGCTGCGTTGGGTGCAGAAACATCAATGTCCGCGAGGCCACGGTTCGCTGCCATCCGTTTCAGCCCGGCAACCGGCTCAAGAGCGCGCAGCAGAACGCAGCCGGCAAGCCCGTTGGCTTCGCAAGTGATGTTCATACAGAAGTAAAGGCCGTAAATGCTGTAAACATAAGCATGCCCGGCGGGACCGAAGAGGACCGAGTTGCGCGGCGTGGGTCCGCGATGGGAGTGAGCCGCGGGATCCGGAGTTGCGTGATGGGGACCGAGGTAGGCTTCAGTTTCCACGATGCGGCCTGCGATGACACCGCTTGGTGTCTGGTGGACGAAAAGCTTGCCGAGGAGGCGCGGGGCGACGCGGTCCGGCGAGGCCTCAAAGAAGCTACGGGGAAGAAGGTGGCCAAAGGTCCGGTTCGACACGGAAGTCCTCTCCCGCCCTTTTCGCCGGAAACGCGGGGAACCCGCATACGATTCGCGCTTCACTTGTGCGTTTTGTTCCATTCCTTCAGCAGGGAAAGCACTTCTTCGGCGTGGCCATCGGGCGTAACCTTGGGGAAGATGTGGATGAGTGTGCGGTCTGGTCCGATGAGGAACGTGGTGCGTTCGATGCCCCACACCTTCTTGCCATACATGTTCTTTTCCTTCATCACGCCAAACTGATTGCAGACTTTCTCGTCTACATCTGCAAGGAGTGTGTACGGCAGGTTGTACTTGGCGCGGAATTTGGCCTGAGCTTTGGGCGTGTCGCGGGAGATGCCGAGGACAACCGCACCGGCCGCCTGCAGCTTCTTAAACGTATCGCGGAAGCCGCAAGCCTCGATGGTGCAGCCGGGTGTATCGGCTCTGGGGTAGAAGAAAAGAATGACAGGTTTGCCGGCGAAATCGGACAGGCTTACCTTCTTCTCCTCGTCGGTATCGAGGGTGAAGTCGGCGACTTTTTGATGGAGTTCCATGGGAAATTCCCTCACAGGGTGGAAGAAGTGAATCTCAGTTTGCATTATTTACGAAGGGGGCGGCGCACGTCATGGTGCGGCCCGGTTTCAGGTGTGGGAAAACTCGTGGTTGCCGCTGCCGCCGGTCTGCTTCTTGCGGCTCCGGTCGTTGCACAGTATCCCGGCGAGATCAAGAAGAAGGATAATACGCCGGAGTTGCGCGCCGTTGGGGTTCTGGAGTGGACAGGTGAGCCCGGGAAGCCCAAGACGAGCCGGCTGGTTCCGATCACGGTTTTCGATGGGCAACAGTTGCAGGATGGCGGTGAATACCTGGCACGACCGCAGCCAATGGCCGTGGATGGCGGCGTTGAGTACGTGTTGCAAAAGGACGGCAAACGGGTTGGCCTCTTCGATATCGACAAGTCGGGCCAGGAGCAGGGCTCATGGGTCGGTCTTGGAAGCTGGAAGCCTATGCCGGTTCCCAAAAAACCCGCGCCTGTGATGGCGAAGATCGATGAGGACGACGCCGACAGCGACCGGCCTATCCTGCACCGCAAGCATGGCTCGGGCAGCAGTTCGGGATCGGATTCCAACCAGCGGGCGCCGATTGATCCTGATCGGCCGACGCTGCACAAGGCTCCCGAGAGCGAAGATTCCGGGAACACTGCTCCGGAAGATCCGGATCGTCCCAAATTGACCAAGCCGCAACAGGCAGCAGAATCTCCCGTGGAGTCACTACCGGAAGTCAGCGATCCTGACCGGCCGCGGCTCTTGCGCGGCAAACCGGCCAGCTATGGGCCGCCCGTGGCTCCCACGCTGATGGGTCTGCCCGCCGATATGCAGCAGATGGTCGCGGTTTCGGACGCGCAAACCCGGCCGGAGCATCCCTGGGATTACACCTGGGCGAACCCTGCCGACCAGGACAAGATGAAAGCGCAGCTTGAGGATGCTGCACGAACTGCATTGGGTCTCAATCCGCCTCCGGCTCCTGCTCCCAAGGCAAAGTCCCCGACGGCGAGAAGGAAGGCCAAAGCCACTCCGCCGCCCGTGCCGACCCCGCTTGAAGACGAGCAATTTCGCGTATTTGAGCTGGCTTATGGCTCCGGGGCAACGCTGGTGCTGACGGCGCATACCGGTGGGCCGCTGGCTCAACAGAAATTCGTCACCCTCATTGCACAGCCCGACTTGTATGGAAGTCTGCTGGTGCTGTTCAAGCACGTGACCGACGGCGAGCATCTCGATGACAATCCGCGCATGCATCTGATTGACGCTGTAGACGCCATGGCCGATAACCGGGGCGAACTGCTGTTTGAGCTTCGCGGCAAGACGCAGCGCCAGTTTGCGCTGTATCGGGTGCTGCGCGGGACGACCGAAAAGCTGTTCGTTTCGGGCGGCGGCACATTTGGCGATCAGGCAATGGATTGATGTTCGAACAGGCGGGGAATGTTGATGCTGCCAACGTTCCGCCTCGCATTTCCATTAGATTTGAAGCTGGGTGCTCTTAGTTGCGACAGGGCGAAACTTTCTGCGGATGCGAGTCGTGCCTCCTATACAATTCAGACAGCAAGAGTGGACTTGAACCACTCTTAAAGGAATCCCCGAAGAATGTCCTTCGTTCCAACTGCACCTTCCTCTGAAATCGCCCCGGCAGTCTCAACCGCGCCGACGGAAGCAACCCACGCATCGTCCGCCATGACGGCTTACTCCGTGGCCGCGCGCAAACTCGTGCGCATGGGCCGCGCCGCGACGGTTCCTGAGGGTGTGAATGTTCTCACGCTTGTGATCATCATCCTGTTTCACGCGGGCGCGCTGGCTGCGTTTTTCTTCTTCAGCTGGCAGCGGCTGGCGGTGATGGCGATCCTGTATGTGCTGGCGATCAACGTCGGCATCGGCATGTGCTATCACCGGCTGCTGACGCATCGCGGATACCAGACGCCCAAGTGGGTGGAATACGTGATGAGCATCTTCGCGACCATGTCTCTGGAGGGGGGGCCGATTTTCTGGGTGTCAACCCATCGCGTGCATCACCAGTTAAGCGACAAGGAAGGCGATCCGCATACACCGCGCGAGGGCGGATGGTGGGCCCACGCGGGCTGGATTCTTTTTGGGGAAGCTCTGCATGCGCAGACCGAGGCACTTTCGCGCTACTCGCCTGACCTGAGCAAGGACCGGTTCCATGTCTGGCTCAGCAAATATCACTGGCTCCCCATCACCGCGAGCGGCTTGCTGCTGCTGGGCGGCGGTTGGATGTGGGGTGGATGGAAAAACGGCATCGGCATGGTGCTGTGGGGTGTGCTGCTGCGCGTGACTCTCGGACTGCATGCGACCTGGCTCGTGAATTCAGCGACGCATCTGTGGGGCAGCCGCCGGTTCCAGACGCGAGACGACTCGCGCAACAACTGGTGGGTGGCGCTGTTGACGGGCGGCGA
>DATKPJ010000148.1:0-9872 GCA_035524195.1 Occallatibacter sp. | reverse complement strand
GCCCACCGACGGCAAGACGGTGGACACTGCGTGCTGGGTCCGGCGTATTGCAGCCGATAAGTTCCAGGTCTTCGCGATCAATTGCGCACACCTCGGTTGCCCGGTCCGCTGGTTTCAGCAATCCGGTCTGTTTATGTGTCCCTGCCACGGTGGGGCTTACTACCGGGACGGCTCGCGCGCGTCGGGGCCGCCGGAGCGCGGACTCTTCGAATATCCGTATGAGGTTAAAGACGGCGTGCTCACGATTCAAGCCGGGCAACTGCCGACGCCGGGTGCAGCCATGGCAAGTCTATGCACGGAGAAGCCGCCATGCGCATAATCAAATTTGGGAAAACGATAGGAGAATGGTTCGACCATCGCTTGCAGCTGGCCGCGCCGATTCGTGAAGCCGCTGAACATCCCGTGCCCCGGAACACAGCGAGCTGGTTCTACGTGTTCGGCAGCGCAGCGCTCACCGTTTTCCTCCTCCAACTTGTGACCGGAATTCTGCTGGCGCTGATCTACGTGCCCTCGGCTGGCCAGGCGTGGAGCAGTTTGCAGGCTCTGAATCATCAAGTGGAGTTGGGATGGTTCATCCGCGCCATGCATGGATGGGGATCCAACTTCATGGTGGCGCTTGTTCTCATTCATATGGTTCAGGTCTTTCTGTTCGGGGCCCACAAGTTCCCGCGTGAACTGACCTGGGTCATCGGGGTTTTCCTCTTGCTGATGACTTTGGGCATGGCCTTCAGCGGACAAGTCCTCCGCTTCGATCAGGACGCCTACTGGGGCCTGGGAATCGGAGCTTCCATCGCCAGCCGAGTACCCATAGCTGGCCCTGCGATTGTGAAATTGATGCTCGGCGGCCCGATCATTGCTGGCGCAACCCTCTCCCGATTTTTTGCGCTGCACGTATTCATAATTCCGGGAATGCTGATTGCTTTCGTAGGTCTGCACGTTCTGATGGTGCTGAAGCTCGGAATCAATGAATGGCCGATGCCGGGGCGCGTGGTTAAGCGCTCTACCTACGAACGCGATTATCACGCGCTTACGAAGAGCGATGGTGCACCATTTGTTCCGTATGCGGTGTGGAAGGATTTGTTCTTCGCGGGATTTATCATTCTGGCCGTCGCCGCCTGCGCCCTCTACTTCGGTCCATTTGGACCGACCGGACAACCGGATCCCACGATCATCCAGACCGCCCCGAAGCCAGATTATTTTTTCCTGTGGCTTTACGCTTTGCTGTCGCTGCTCCCTCCGTCGATGGAGACGCCATTTCTTCTCATCGTCCCCCCTGTGGCGATCATGGCATTGATCCTCCTGCCCTTTCTTTCCGGCGAAGGAGAAAAAAGCTGGAAGCGGCGGCCGATTGCAGTCCTCACGGTACTGCTCATCGCAATCACGCTCGGGACCTTTACACGCATGGCCCAATTCGCGCCGTGGAGCCCGCACATGAATGCGTGGAGCGGTGATCCCGTGCCGGACCGGTTCGTGCATGGCACAACCGCACTGGAGCGTCAGGGCGCGTTGGTATTTCAGGTAAAGCAGTGCCGTAATTGCCATTCGCTCGGCGATAGCGGCGGAAAGAGGGGCCCAGCCCTGGATAGTGTCGCGGTGCGACTCACCAACGACCAGTTGATCCGGCAAGTGATTCAAGGCGGCGGCAACATGCCCGCATACGGAAACAATCTGAGCCCGGCGGAGACGACCGCACTCGTGGCGTTTCTTGAATCGCTGCATCCCCCGGGGCAAGCTCCCGCGCAGGATGCATCACGCGAGGTTGTGCTTGGTGATCGCGACCATAAAGAAGCTGTTGCTCAGCGATAGGACGATCCATGGAACATGCTCACCACGCCGCGTTCGAATCATTCTGGGGTTCCGCACCTTTGATTCTCGTCGCGGTATGTTACTTGCGAGGATGGGTTCGGCTTCGCAGAATTAATCCAGAAACGATTGAGGAGTGGCGCGTCGGCGGTTTTCTGCTTGGTCTGTTCTTGATCTGGCTTGTGATGGCTTCACCGATAGCCGCACTGGACCATCAACTCCTCATAGTCCACATGGTCCATCACCTGTTGCTCATGACGATCGCAGCTCCGCTGGTCTGGCTGGGTGCGCCTGTGAAGGCACTAGAGCATGGTCTGCCGCAGCGATTGGTCCTAGGGCTCATCGCTCCGCTGCTCCGTTGGCCGCCAATGAAGCGGCTTGGCCTGGCGCTCGCGAACCCTACCGTTTGCTGGCTTGCCGCCGCCACAACATTGGTCGGATGGCATATTCCCTCGGTCTTTATCGTCGGAATGCGATCGGCGACCTGGCATGAAATTGAGCAAGCGTCGTTCCTGGCAGCCGGCCTTTTGTTCTGGTGGCCCGTCATCCGGCCCTGGCCGACTGTCTCGAACGGGTCCGAGTGGCCGATCCTCTTGTATCTCTTTCTGGCTACGTTGCCCTGCGACATCCTTTCCGGATTCCTCGTCTTTTGCGACCGCGTGGTCTACCCCGCTTATTTCTTGTCAACACGCGGAACCGGTTTTTCTGCCCTCGAAGACCAGCAGTGCGCCGGCGCGTTGATGTGGACTTGTGTCACCGTGGTTTATTTGATCGCGGGAACTGTTTTCGCGGCGCGGTTACTGTCGCCTGAGAGCTCCCAGCAGTATCGGGCTGTGAAATCGGACTCAATACTCAGCACAGTACCGCAGACGATTCAGCAGAGTATGGAGGTTGTCTAAATGTCAGGCAAGCCACTTGTTGCCATGCTGAATACGCTTACTGTGGCAAAGCCTCGCTTTACAACATGGGCCATGCTCTCTGACTATTGGGCCCTCACCAAGCCAGAAGTCAATTTCCTGATTTTGATCACAACCTTTGCCGGGTTCTATCTCGGCTGTGCAGATGCAGGGCGACAGTTTTCGTTCCTCACGTTGTTCCACACTTTGCTCGGGACCTTGCTGGTCGCAAGCGGGACCGCAACACTGAACCAGTACATCGAACGAAAATTCGACGCGCAAATGCGCCGGACATCTCGGCGGCCTCTCGCGGCCGGGCGTCTTGAACCCTCGGCAGTTCTAACCTTCGGGGTCTTATTGTCGGTGGCCGGCAGTATTTACCTCGCGGTAGCCGCCGGGGTGCTTGCGAGTCTGCTGGCGCTCCTCACGTTGCTCTCCTACTTGTTCGTGTATACACCGCTAAAACGCAGGACGCCTCTGTGTGTTCTCGTAGGGGCATTTCCTGGCGCGATGCCACCATTGATCGGTTGGGCGGCAGCATCGGGGCGATTGAACGCAGAGGCGTGGCTGCTCTATGCCATCCTCTTTTTGTGGCAGTTCCCACATTTTATGGCCATCGCATGGATGTACCGCGAGGATTACGACCGCGCCGGCTACTCCATTTTGCCGAAGGGGCACGCCAGAGTTGCGATTGTGATTCTGCAGACCATGTTTCCGCTATTTGCTTTGGTCCCAATTAGCTTCGTGCAATTTCCGGCCGGACCAGCGACCGTCTTTTATTGGGCGGTACGACTGCTGGGTCTGGGCTTCCTCTACTTTGGTCTGGAATTCGTGCTCCAGCAGTCGAGGGGAGCGGCACGACGCCTGCTCGCAGCTTCGATCGTCTATCTACCGCTCTTGTTTGGGCTGAGAGTCGCTTTGCGATAGACGTCACTTCTACCTTATATATAGGCTCTGCTCGGGTTCGACAGGTTAGGGTATGCGCATCCCGCTGGCATGCCAGGGTGAAGTGGAGGTTCCTTTTCGGCAGGCGCCGTACACCAGAGCGCCGATCACTAAGCAGGGACTTGTCGAGCGCTGACAATCATGGGATCAAGTTGAGTAGAAGATAGCGAAAAGCCTGCGGCGAAGTCGAGGACGGTACCAGATCTAGAATCTACCCTGTCAGTCGAGTTCAGATTTAATTCGAAGCTGCGGTGGGTTGAGAGCCGGTTTGCACCTGCGTCATGCTTTTGGGGGTCTCGGCCTGCATCTGGTTGCCGGATTGTTGCGGCGCATACTTCGACGCACACTTGGCCTGCAGCGCCTTGGCATGGAAGACGCCATCGCGGCCAAAGCTGCCATCGGCTAGGGCCTGGGAATCGTCCTTAAAGGTATCGGGCGGCGCTTCGGTTCCGGTGTAGTCCACTGATAGCAGTTGATCCTGCTCCACCAGCACAAATTGGACATGGGTTCCGCTTCGCTTGATCGAGCCGGGCTGCACATTCCCCGCGACCCGCAGGCGATTGGAGGAAGCGCCGTTGCCCATTTTGTGCAGTTCGCTGATCGTGACGTAGTAGCTCTTAGTGTCCTGCACCCCGGTATAGGCGAGATAACCAAGCAGGAAAAGAATCAACAGCGTGGCCACGCCGAATTTCACATAGGTTTTGCCTTGGCTGGACATAAGCTAAGACTGATCGAACAACCAACTGACTCGTTCGCGATTGTTTCCAGCGACGATGTGCTCATAGCGACCTCCCCCTGTGATATCTCGGTTCGGCATTAGTGTGATCCCAATCCTCGCTGGCTGCAAACCGATTAGCCATAGGCGGATGGTCAAGATCACAGTCGTCGCCAGCAGCAGCGCAGCTACGCCCACATGAGCCACGGTGGAAATAACCATGGGAAGTTGCGGCTGCAGGGCTTCATGTCCCTGCACGACACGAGTGTAGAAAGCTATGCCGCCTAGACACACCTGGAACACTAGCAGAATCAAAATCAGCAGCGCAGGTTTGCGGATCTGGCCGATGTTCTTGTAGTTCGATAGCGCGAGAAAAGTGGTCCACGTGAGCATCACAATCGCCACGATCGAGTTGGCCACGTGCGGCCACCAAGTCAGGCCGCCGTGGCGCAACAGTCCGCCCAGGATGAGTTGAACGTATAGCACTCCAACCGAAATTAGGGCTAGTCGAGCGATCCCATGCCCACCGGGTTGGAAGACGCTTTTCGGAGCTGCCATTGACCTCCGCCCGGTGAAGATCGCGATAATCACCGTAATGCAGAAGAATGTTTGTCCGAGAGCTGCGTGAGCGGTGGACACGGCGGGAGGAAGAAAGTACAGGACAGTGAGGCCGCCTAGAATGCCCTGCATGATCACCACGGCGAGAGCGGCGATGCTCAAGCATCGCATCCATTGACGTTCGTCCGCTCGCCAGGTCCAGACTGCAAGGACGATCGTGAGAAGACCAATGAACTCTGCAAGCATGCGATGGCCGTGCTCGAATTTCACGCCGCCAACCATCGGCGGGATTTTGTAAATCGATCCAAAGCTCGTGGGCCAGTCGGGCACAGAGAGTCCCGCATCGTTGCTGGTTACCAGGGCGCCGGCCAAAACTAAGGTGAAGATCGCACCAGCAGTGAAGACGGCAAAGATATGGCGAGCGCCATCGTAGCCACCTCTTACGCTGTCGGATTGTCGAGCACCGCTCATTTGTACAAGCCTGCAACCGTGAGATTTCTAAGTGCCAGAATCTCCCGCGCTATGGGGGAGAGTCACGTCGAGATTCAGATTCCCGGCCAATCTTGCGACCTCAGCTTGCTCCTGACACTGAATGCAGTGGCTCGCCCAGGGAAGGGCCTGTAATCGTTTCAGGCCGATCGGGCCTTCACATTCAGCGCAAACGCCGAAACTGCCATCGTTGATGCGCTCCAGTGCCCGCTGAATTAAACGAAGGCGTCCGCGGTCTTGGCTGACGCGTGCAAACAGGAGTTCCTTCGAAGCGCTGAAACAAGAGAGGTCGATTGAGTCCAGAGGAACTGGTGCTGAGAAGTCCTGTACTTCCTTTTCGGCATTCTCGATCGTGTGTAACAGTTCGCGTTGCTGCTCTCGCAGGCCACTCTTGAATTGCAAGAGAAGTCGCTTGTCCAAGGATAGATTCCGCATGTCCATGATTGTCCTCGTATCGATCAACCCGCCGCGACGCGCCGCACCGACCAGGCGTTTTCCGATACAGATCCTGGCCGGCCGATTAGTTCGCTCGTTGAAACTGTGGAAGGGATTTGCAGCCTTCGTGCAGCATGGCCAGCGCAAGGGCGCTTAGGTCTGGATCTCCGCATTCAGCGGCTCTCATGAGCTCACTGCCGGCCTCTTGTTGTCCGTATTGGCACCACATGACCCCGCAAAGGAATACGTAATTGCTGTTCATGTTGTCCTCCCACTGGATTCGGGATAAGCAAGGGAGTTGCCAAAGGTTGTCACGTGAGGCAGGGGTAGTGTAAATCGCAGGTCAACGTGACTTGTGGGCGAGATAGGAAGGGGCTTCGTCTCGCCGCGACGATGAAAGCCGGTCCTCATGGGCTCCAAACGCCATACCTTTAGTGTCAAACCTCGCGCGCCTGTTGCCTATGCGTGGGCACGAGAGGTCGAAATATTGACATCTGATTTAATGCCGGCATTTTGCTGGAATGATTGTGCCCACTAAATCCCACAGAGCTGCAACCTTTGATTAATAAACGAGGAAACCGGGAGGCCTGAAACACGTGCGAGTATTGGCCCTGCAAATGCATCGTGCCGAGCTGGCCAGATGCGAACCGGGCAAGAGAGCAGATCGTTGGCGCCCCTCGGCTGATGGTCGGCCCTGCCCTCGTATGGAAGAACTTAAATGCGCCAACCATTGAAGGAGTTGTCATGAAAGATCAGAAGGCCAGGAAATGCGCGCACATTCCGTGCCTGTGCAAAGTCGAAGATGGAGAAGAGTATTGTGGTAACGCTTGCCGTGACGCCGGGAGGGAAGACGTGGAGATCGCGTGTCAATGCGATCATCCAGAATGCCCGCTCGTTGCTTAGATTCTTAGAGGTCACACCCCAATGAGCATCCATGCGGCGCCAGAGCTTCGATTTGTAAGTGCGGCTCCTGAGGGCCACCCAGGGTCGTTCGCCCGCATCGAAGAAGCCATTGCGGCCATCCGCGCCGGCAAGATGGTGATCGTCGCCGATGATGAAGATCGGGAGAACGAGGGTGATCTCACCATGGCGGCGGAAAAGATCAGCCCCGAAGCCATTAACTTCATGGCGAAGTACGGCCGTGGTCTGATATGCCTTGCGATGACGCCCGATCGGCTCGACGAACTCCAAATTCCGCTAATGGTGTCCAATAACAGTTCGCGATTTGAGACGGCGTTTTGTGTCAGCATTGAGGCGAGGGAGCGAACGACGACCGGAATCTCGGCCGCGGACCGTGCGGCTACGGTGCTTGCGGCCATTGATCCCGCGACGAAGCCAGCGGACCTGATCCGCCCGGGGCACGTGTTCCCGCTGCGTGCGAGGAACGCTGGAGTCTTGGAACGCACCGGGCAAACGGAAGCTGCTGTGGACCTGGCCCGGCTGGCCGGCCTTTCTCCTGCTGGCGTTATCTGCGAGATTATGAACGACGACGGCTCGATGGCGCGAGTGCCTGAACTCCGTGAGTTTGCCCTTCGGCACAACATCCTGCTCATCACAGTTGCCGACTTGATCAAGTATCGGTTGCGGACGGAGTCGGTAGTCCAGCGCGCAGCCTCTACCAAGCTGCCGACCGAATACGGAGAGTTCCGGCTGCATGCATTCGAGAATCAGATCGACAAGCAGACGCACATCGCTCTGGTGTGCGGCGATATTGGAGATGGCCAGGACGTGCTGGTGCGGGTTCACTCGCAATGCCTCACGGGTGATGTGCTGCGCTCAGTACGTTGTGACTGCGGGGCGCAGCTCGACAAAGCTTTATGCCGGATCGCGGACGAAGGCCGCGGCGTGTTGCTTTACCTGAGCCAGGAAGGCCGGGGGATCGGCCTCGCCAACAAGATTCGCGCCTACAGTTTGCAGGACGAAGGCTGTGACACCGTGGAGGCGAATGAACGCCTGGGCTTCAAAGCGGATCAGCGAGACTATGGCATTGGAGTGCAGATCCTGCGCGAAATCGGCGTGCGTTCCATGCGGCTTCTAAGCAACAATCCCCGCAAATTAGTCGGCATCGAAGGTTACGGCCTGTCGGTGACGGAGTGGCTTCCCCTTGAGATCCCTCCGTCATCCTCGACCAGACCCTATCTCGCAGCCATGCGAAACAAGCTCGGACACGCCTTGCGTGGGGTGTAAACCGGAGACGCTCATCCGCCTTAGGAAGCTGGACTCTTGAGAAACATTAACGGCAAACCCTGCTGGACCAACTATCTCACAGCTTCGGGCCAGTTCAGAATTACGGAGTAGGTCTCCAGGTAATCTTCTGGATTCATCGAACTAGGGATGCTACCCCTCCATGAAACTGGGTCGCTGGCAGAACAGGCCGTTTCAGCGCCTCGTCCAGCATCTTTCCGCGATGCCTTTTCCGCACGCCTCATCTTGCTGGGCGATGTCAGATCATGTCGGACAGGTGCCCCGGCCCGAGAGGAGGAAAGAATCGTGCCATCCACCAGCGCGGAGGATCTGGAGATTCAGTAGCTCGCTTGACGCTGCAGTGCACCGGTCCTTTTCTCGCCTAATCCGCAGCGACGTGATCAGTCTCACGTGAACCGGCGATATCCTGGATCTTGATGCCAAGCGCCTGCGCTACCCCGGCGCCATAGGCGGGATCGGCTTTTGTGCAGTTTGCAACATGCCGTGCCAATACCGCCCCGGAGGCGCCATTGATCGCGCGCGCCGTGTTGTCGAAAAGCCGCTGTTTTTGCTCAGAGGTCATCTTCCTGAAAAGATTACCCGGTTGCTCCCAGTGATCCTCTTCTAAGCGGTGGTCATAGTGATCAGCGTCCCCTTCGAGTGCCAGCGCCGGTTCAGCGTATTCCGCTTGGTCGTCCCACAATCCCTGGCTATTTGGGTTATAGCTCGTGGTCGCTCCGAGGTTTCCATCGGTGCGCATCTGGCCATCGCGGTGATAGGAGTGGAATGGGCACTTCGGCGCGTTCACAGGGATCTGATTGAAGTTAACCCCCAGGCGGTACCGATGGGTGTCACCATATGAGAACAGGCGTGCCTGCAGCATCTTGTCAGGAGAGAAGCCAATTCCGGGGACCACATTCGCCGGAGAGAAGGCGGCTTGCTCCACTTCTGCGAAATAGTTTTCCGGATAGCGATTGAGCTCCATGACGCCAACTTCGATCAGTGGGTAATCAGCTTTGGGCCAGACTTTGGTCAGATCAAAGGGATTGTGTTTGTGTGTTTTTGCCTGCGCCTCTGTCATAACCTGAATGAAAAGTGTCCAACGCGGAAACTCTCCACGCTCGATCGCTTCAAACAGATCCCGGCCATGGCTCTCTCGGTCATTTGCTACAAGCGCGGCAGCGGCTTCGTCCGTGAGGTTTTCAATGCCCTGCTGGGTGTGGAAGTGGAACTTTACCCAAACTCGCTTGTTCTCGGCATTGAACATCGAGAAAGTGTGGCTACCGAAGCCATGCATGTTCCGGAAGGACTTTGGAATTCCGCGCTCGGACATGACGATGGTGACCTGGTGCAGTGCCTCGGGAAGAAGAGTCCAGAAGTCCCAGTTATTCTGAGCGCTGCGAAGACCGGTGCGGGGGTCGCGCTTTATGGCGTGATTGAGATCCGAGAAGCGCAGAGGATCACGAAAGAAGAAGACGGGAGTATTATTTCCAACGATGTCCCAGTTTCCGTCCTCAGTGTAGAACTTCAGTGCGAACCCGCGAATGTCGCGCTCCGCATCGGCCGCCCCGCGTTCCCCAGCGACGGTCGAAAAGCGCGCGAACATTGGTGTTTGCTTTCCAACCTCCGAAAAAATCGCTGCCTTGCTGTAGTTCGTGATGTCGTGAGTCGTCGTGAACGTTCCGTACGCACCCCAGCCCTTGGCATGCATCCTGCGCTCAGGGATGACCTCGCGATCAAAGTGTGCGAGCTTCTCGATCAGCCAGATGTCCTGCAGTAGCGCGGGACCACGACGGCCGGCTGTCAAAATGTTCGTATTGTCCGCTACGGGCGCCCCGGTTGCATTG
>DATKPJ010000147.1:0-12841 GCA_035524195.1 Occallatibacter sp. | reverse complement strand
GAGACCGGCGTCAACACGTTTCTTCACTTTCAGGTCCATATAGGGCTCGAGGCTGCCGGTGGTGCGCATGGTGGTGACCCCGGCGGCGAGATAGAGGCGCGGTGCCGTGTAAGGGATTTCAGCAACGAACAGGCCCGGTTCTCCAATGTGGCCGCCTGCGATTTGTACCGAGTAGGAGTCGGTGTAGTAGAGGTGGTCGTGCATCCCGACAAGGCCGGGAATAACGGTGTATCCGGAAAGCTCCATGCGCTGGGCGCGGGTGGGGATCTGAGCTGAGGCGGCGGGCCCGATGGACTGGATGGTACCGTTTTCGACGACGATGGCCTGATCTTCGCGAGCTGCGGCGCCGGTTCCGTCGATGACGCTCACATGATCGAGAACGAAAACCGGGGCGTTCACGCTGATGAAGGGTGTGACGTCAATCCCCTGGGGGGCTTGGGCAATGGCGACAAAAGCGAACGAAAGCAGACAGACAGGCGCGAACCGGATACGCATTCTGGACCTCGCAAAATGAAGGGGAAAGCCGAGGGTTCGATTTTAATGGAATGCGGCGGCTTGTTCTCTTCGAGGTTTAGTGCGGCCGGCCGGGCAGGATGAAGTGCTCGGCGCAGCGCGGCTCGTAGAAGTCGCCGGCCATGATGATGGGGCTGTCGTACGGAGCGGGTTTGCCGTCGATCAGGCGCTGCGGATATAAAGCCTTGGCGCCGCAACTGCAATAGGCGACGAGTTCGGTGATATTGCCGGCATAGGTGCGGACCAGCCAGGAGAGGTCGAGCATTTCGCCGAAGGGCAGCCCACGGAAATCAAGTTCGAGACCTGAGACCATCACGTCGTAGGCGGATTCAAGCAGGCGCTTGGTGAAGAGGAAAAGATCCTGTACGAATTGGCCCTCGTCGATGGCGACACACTCGATGCGCTTGCCGATTTTTTTCTCGGTCGATTTGAGCACGGGGAGAACGGACCAGGGATCGGCGCCGGGAAACTCGACCGCTTCCATTTTTCCGCAGCCGTTCTGGTTGCGGCTTTCAACCAAGCCGGCCGCGGCCTTGGTGTCCGCACTGGGTTTCAACAGCATCACGTGCTGCTTTGCGTACTGGCGGCGGATTTCGATTCGGCGCAGAAGCTCCGCGGTCTTGTTGCTCCGCATCGGGCCCACGATCAACTCCAACTTACCCAGCACAGAATTCTCCGCCATGTTCTGTTGTCTATTTTCGCCGTGTGGGGTAGAGCGAAGAGGTGTTCAAAAGGGGGTTGTGTATGTGGATAAATGGGGCGATATTTTGAACTTTCGTCGCTGCAGACGCAACAAGGGCCGGGATTGCTCCCAGCCCTCGATTGCGTTTGCTAGATTCTGCCGGAATCCGGCCGACGGCTTACAGAGGCTGAACGTCCGCAGCCTGCCAACCCTTTGGCCCCTTCACAACGTTGAACTGCACGGCTTGACCTTCTTGCAGACTCTTGAACCCGCTTGAGTTGATCGCAGAGTAGTGCACGAAGACGTCTTCGCCGTTCTGACGCGAAATAAAGCCGAAGCCCTTCGCGTCATTAAACCACTTCACAGTACCTTGTTCCATTTTGTCCGTAATTCCTGAATTGAATTGCGCTGGATGAATCGGAGCGACCACTGGCAGAATCTTGCTTGGTTGGGCGAGTACTGCTCACGCCCGGTTCGACTCTAACGCTGCCCCTAGTGTAGCATCCTCCCTCAAAATTCCCTCGCCCAAATTCTGTGGAATGTGACAGAAGCGGTTGATCCTTTCCCACAACCCGCTGCGTATCTTATATTTACGATGCCACCGCCCGCTGTGATAGGGTGGAGGGTCGCCATGCCCACCGATTCTGTTCCCGGCCTACTCGCCCGAGCCACCAAGGTGCTCGAAGCAGAGTTTGGGTCGTTGCCGGAGTTCAGCGCGGCGACCGAGTCGGGAGTTGATCTTGAAGCAATGGCGCGGGTGCTGGAAGCGACGGCGCACCGGCTTGGCGACAACTATCCTTACTTCCATCCTCTCTATGCGGGGCAGATGCTGAAGCCACCGCATCCGGTGGCGCGCGCTGCGTACGCCCTGGCGATGACGATCAACCCCAACAATCACGCGCTGGATGGCGGCCGCGCCAGCTCTGAGATGGAGATCGAAGCCGTGGCCGAGATCGCCGCGATGTTCGGATGGACCGAGTTTCTGGGACATCTGACTTCGAGTGGGACGATCGCAAACCTTGAGGCTCTTTGGATAGCAGGCCAGCTCGCCCCCGGACGCCGGATTGTGGGTTCAGAACAGGCGCACTACACGCATCAGCGGATTTCGGCTGTCTTGAAGCTCGAATACGGCTCGATTGCGGCGGATCAAAGTGGCCGCATGAGCCTGGAAGCATTGGAAACCGACCTCCGGAAGGGCGATGTGGGGACCGTGGTGGTCACACTGGGGACTACGGCGATCGGGGCGGTCGATCCGCTGGGCGAGATTCTCTCGCTCCGCGAGCGGTACGGTTTCAGAGTTCATGTGGATGCGGCCTATGGCGGCTATTTCAAGCTGATTGCCGATGCGCTGGATGAACCTGCGCGAAAGGCATATGCCGTGATCGATAGAGCCGATTCGATCGTGGTCGATCCGCATAAGCACGGTCTGCAGCCGTACGGATGCGGTTGCGTACTGTTTCGAGATCCGGCAGTGGGACGGTTCTACAAGCACGATTCGCCTTATACCTATTTCACGTCAAAGGAGTTGCAGTTGCGCCCAGGCGACCCGGCATCTCTTGCCGGGGGCCCCGTGCATCTACTCCCCAGCAAGCATGGACCGCTTGCCGGGGGCCCCGTGCATCTCGGCGAGATCAGTTTGGAGTGCTCCCGCGCCGGTGCAGCCGCGGTGGCACTGTGGGCGACGCAGAAGTTATTGCCCCTCAAACCCGACGGTGAGTTTGCGCATGGCCTGGCAAAAGGACGGTCGGCGGCCCTGGAGATGGACCGGCGGCTGCGGGCGGATGAGCGGTTTCAGCCTCTGCGTGCAGCGAGACCGGAGTTGGATATCGTAGTCTGGAAGATGAATTCGGCAACGCCGGAAACGTGCTCGCAACTGGCGCAGAAGGAGTTTGATGCGTGCGCGGCTCGCAAACTGCACCTGGCGCTAGTACAATTACCGCGATCCTGGTTTGAGGCAACGGACGAACCACCTTCAGGCGGCCATGCGAAGTACCTGACCTGCCTTCGCTCGGTACTGATGAAGCCGGAACACGAGCGCTGGCTGGACATTATCTGGGATAAGATCGACGCCGCTTCGACGGAGATCTTGAAAGTGGGGAACCAATGACAAAGGCGGAGTTGACCGTAGAGGGAAAAGAAAACGTTCTCATGCGGACACGATCGTGCTCGATCACCGTCCTGCCGCATTTTGGCGGAAAAATCGCGTCTCTTCAATTCAGAGGTCACGAACTTTTGCAAGCGCCCCTGGCACCTATCGCGCCGAGAACTCCCTCGATGTCATTCGATGCTGCGGATGCGAGCGGCTGGGATGAATGCCTGCCCTCGGTGGCTCCGTGCACGGTTGAAACATCTGCAGGAGCGGCGCGCATTCCCGATCACGGCGATCTTTGGCGCGTGGCGTGGGAGCCCGTGGGCCAGAATGCTCCGAGTGGAGCAAGCATCACACTTCGCGGAAGATGCTTTTCGCTGCCGCTTGCGCTCGAGCGCACCATCACGCTGAACGAAAGCGAAGACGGGGCGCACATTCGCGTCGATTACACGCTGAGGAATACGGGAGATCACTCCGTCCCCTGGTCCTGGGCGGCGCATCCACTTTTCGCGATTGAGGCGGCAGACCAAATTCTGCTGCCGGCATCGATAACTACAACCAGGCTTGAGGGTTCGGGTCGAAACAGGCTGGGCACTGGGGGAAACACCGTGAACTGGCCCGTTGCCATACTGGCGGACGGAGGCCACGCGAACCTGAGCATTGCGCAGCCTGCTGACACCGGCATTGGCGACAAGCTTTTTGCGGGCCCACTTGCGACTCATGAGAACTGGTGTATTCTGCTCAGGCCGAAGGCAGGACTGCGCATCAAGATGAGTTTTGACGCGCAGGCCACACCTTACCTGGGGCTATGGCTTTGTTATGGCGGCTGGCCGAACGGAACGGGGCCGAAGCAGATGTGCGTAGCGCCTGAGCCCTCCACAGCACCGGTTGATTCCCTGGCGGTTGCAGGAAACTGGTCGCGCAGACTGGCTCCCGGAGCATCGTTCTCCTGGCCGATGTTTCTCGATCTTGGAATGATTTAGGAAGACAAAACTATGCATGATCCAGCGAAACTGCACTCTTTGCACCAATCCCGCTTTCACGCCGGGCCGAAGACATTTGCGGCGCCGGGTCGCGTCAATCTGATTGGCGAACACACCGACTATGCTGAGGGCTTCGTGATGCCCGCGGCCATTGATTTTGCCACGCTGGCCGGCATTTCGCCCCGCACCGACGGTAAGATCGTGGTCTATTCAGAGAATTATGGAGAGGAGCGGCGCTTCGATGCTGCCGCACTTCCGAAACAACGATCAAAGCACTGGAGCGACTATCCCATGGGGGTGGTCGCGATCCTCGCGGGAGAGGGACATAAGATTCCCGCGTTCAGCCTCACTCTGTGGGGAGATGTGCCATTGAACTCGGGGCTGTCGAGTTCCGCCTCGGTTGAGGTTGCCACCGCTCTCGCGGTGATGTCGCTTGCGGGCGTCAGGTATCCGGGCCCGGTGCTGGCGCGTTTGTGTCAGCGAGCTGAGAACGAGTTTGTCGGCTCCAGTTGCGGAATCATGGACCAGTTTATCTCGGCCAATGGCAAAGAAGATCATGCGCTGCTGCTGGACTGTCGCGACTTGAGCTTTAAGCTCGCGCCGATTCCTTCGCACGTGGCGCTGGTTATCGCCAACACGATGGTGAAACACGCGGTTACCGGAGGCGAATATACCAGTCGGCGCGCGCAGGTGGAAGAGGCTGCGGCGACGATTGCGCGCCACCGGCCCGAGGTGCATTTCCTGCGCGATGCAACAGTAGAAGATCTCAAGAAGTGGGGGGGCGAAATGAGCCCTGACGCGCTCAAACGCGCGCGTCATGTGATCACGGAAAACACTCGGACCGTGGCCGCTGCGGATGCTCTGATGAAAGGCGACATGAAGGAATTGGGGCGCCTGATGGCCGAGGCGCACACAAGTTATAGCCGCGACTTTGAAGCAAGCTGCGTAGAAGCGGATGCCATGGTTGCTCTGGCGCAGGACCTGCCGGGGCTCATCGGCGCACGGCTCACGGGAGGCGGCTTTGGCGGCTGCACCATCAATCTGGTCGAGCGCGAACACGCGGCCGAATTCTCTGAGGCATTGGGGGCCCGCTACACGACTGAGACCGGAATTGCGCCGCAGATCTTCGTTTGTCACGCTTCTGGCGGCGCGCACAACGTGGACTGATGGGGGGTTGATCGGTCGAAAGTTCCCGCGGCGCAAAGCGGATGATTTGCAAGCGGTTGCGGTACGGTGAAAATCGATTTTCAACAGTAACGTAACGTTTCCACCCTTTTGCCGGTTTTCCTGTTTTCCTTGCTAGAATCTCTAAAGGTTTTGCCCATCTAATCCGATTGGAGACATGCCGGACTCCGTCGGCTGATCCTCGGCATGATTTCAGGGCCAATCATTTCGGTGCCGTCATTTGGCAGCTTGCGAGTTCTGCAGAGAGACAAAGGGAATGCAACAATACACAGATAAACCTTTCTCCTACGAAGTATTTCCAATTTCCGGTATGGTGGCTTATTTCTCGATGGAGATTGCCATCAATCCTGCCATGCCCACCTATTCGGGTGGATTGGGAGTGTTAGCCGGCGATACGCTTCGCTCGGCCGCAGACCTGGGTGTTCCGCTGGTGGCTTTCACCCTGGTGCATCGCAAGGGTTATTTTCAGCAGCACCTGAACGGATCTGGGGATCAGACGGAAGACATACAGCCGTGGAATCCCGCGGATTTCTGCACGGAGATGCCGGCGCGGGTCACGGTTTCAGTAGAGAACCGTGTCGTGACGGTGCGGGCCTGGCGCTACGACCTTGAAGGCCGCTCAGGTCATGTCGTGCCGATTTACCTGCTTGATACCGATCTGGACGGGAACTCGGGATGGGACCGCGGCTTGACCGATCACCTCTACGGCGGCGACACCAACTACCGACTGGAGCAGGAGATTGTGCTCGGCATGGGTGGCGCGCGCATGGCGCATGCGCTGGGACTGAACGTCAACGTCTACCACATGAACGAGGGCCACGCAGCACTGCTGACTCAGGCGCTGCTTGAGAGCGAGCTCGGAGGCGGACCGCTGGGAGAAGCGACCGAGGCGGACATTGCCCAGGTGCGGCAGAAGTGTGTGTTCACAACGCACACCCCGGTTCCCGCCGGACACGACCGTTTTTCAACCGAGCAGAGCAACCGCATTCTTGGCAACGATCGCACTGCGCGCCTTGAAAAGCTGAATTGCTTCCGCGATGGATTGCTCAATATGACCCTGCTCGCGCTGCGCTTCTCGCGTTATGCCAACGGCGTAGCGCTGCAGCACGGCAAGGTCTCGCGCTCGATGTTCCCGGAATTTGCCATCGATTCGATCACAAACGGTGTGCACGCACCGACATGGATCTCGGAACCGATGCAGCAGGTGCTCGACAAACACATCCCCGCCTGGCGCCGCGACAACCTGTTTTTGCGCAACGCGATCGACCTGCCGGAACAGGACATTCTGAACGCGCACAGCCGCGCGAAAGAGGCACTGCTGACCGAGGTTGCCACGCGCACCGGGCGCGTGCTCGATCCCAGGGTGTTGACGCTCGGGTTTGCGCGACGCGCAGCAACCTACAAGCGTGCTGCGCTGCTTTTCTCCGACCCAGAACGTCTGCTGAAAGCCGCAAACGATGCGGGAGGGCTGCAGATTCTCTATGCCGGCAAGGCGCATCCGCAGGACCAGCCCGGCAAAGCGCTGATTCATTCGGTGATTGAAACAGCATCGAAGCTCTCCAACGATCTGTTGCGCATCGTCTATCTCGAAAACTACGCGTGGGACCTGGGAGCGCTGCTCACCGCGGGCGTCGATGTGTGGGTCAACAACCCTCGGCGGCCTTACGAAGCCAGCGGCACCAGCGGCATGAAGGCCGCGCTTAACGGCGTGCCCAGCCTGTCGATTCTCGACGGATGGTGGATCGAGGGCTGCATTGAAGGGGTCACTGGATGGGCCATCGAAGACGGCGCGAATGATGAAGAGGAAGCTGTCTCGCTCTACAACAAGTTGGAATCGGCAGTTATTCCGCTGTTCCGCGACGTTCCCGGGAAGTGGGCGCGCCTGATGCGGACCACCCTAGCCTTCAACGGCTCCTACTTCAACACCAACCGCATGGTGAAGCAATATACACGCGACGCATACTACCCCATCAAATTGGTGGAAAAGGCAGCAGTGGAAGAGCCCGCGTTCGCTGCGTCAGAAAAATAAACTCCCTTCGCGACGCACGCTACGGCGCTGATTGCATCAATTTATGAGCAGGCCCGACGCGCACCGTCAGGGTTGAAGCGACGGAATCTTAAAGAGCCGGCTCTGCACTGCAATCTAGCAGGTGGAACGAATTTCGCTGGACGTGCCTCCCGCAGCCGGAATGTAGCACTTTTGCGTGTAATCCATCACCATGCGGTCGGCGTTGAAACGCCAGCCCAGTGTGCGGATGGTGCGCTTCATACGCTTGATCCATCCGCGCGGCAATCCGTCGCCGTCGCGCTCATAGAAGAGAGGGATCAGTTCGTCGTGAAGGACGCGGTAGAGGTCTTCGCCGTCTCGGGAGTCGTGGACGTCCATCTTGGCGTGCGTTCTTCCCGAGCCGATGGCGAATCCGTTGAGCCCGTCGAAAGCCTCAGCCCACCAGCCGTCGAGCACGGAAAGATTCAGGCCGCCGTTCAACACAACTTTTTGTCCGCTTGTGCCGGATGCTTCGAGCGGGCGACGCGGATTATTGAGCCACACGTCGACTCCCTGGACGAGATAGCGGCCGACGTTGATGTCGTAGTCTTCAATGAAAACGAATTTGCCGGCGAATTTTTCAGTGCTCATCATTTCGGCAATCTGCTGCAGAATCTTTTTGCCGGGCTCATCATGCGGATGTGCTTTGCCCGCGAACAGGAATTGGACGGGACGCTTGGGATCGTTAACGATCGACGCGAAACGTTCCATATCTTTCAGCAGGAGATTGGCGCGCTTGTAGGTTGCGAAGCGCCGCGCGAAGCCGATGGTGAGGGCGTCGGGCGAAAGCACCTTGTTCGGCCCTTGCAGAGTCTCCGTTGCTTTTCCACGGCGATCGGCCTGTTCCTGCAGACGGCGGCGCGCAAAGCCGATAAGCTGCGATTTGAGACTGAGGTGCGTCTCCCACAACTCGCCGTCATCGACATCGTCGATTGCTTCCCACGTGTGCTTGTCGGCGCTGTGCCGCTGCCATCCCACGCCGAGGTGACGATCGTAGAGACGACACATCTGCGGAGCCAGCCACGAGGGAACGTGCACGCCATTGGTGATATGTCCGATGGGGACGGCGTCTTCCGGCTTTCCAGGATAGAGACCCCACCACATGGCGCGTGAAACTTCTCCGTGCAGAGACGAAACCGCATTGGCGCGGCGCGAGAGCTTGAGGCCGAGAACCGTCATGCAGAACGGCTCCTGAAAATCCGTGGAGCGCACGCGGCCGAATCCCATGAGATTCTCTTCGGAGAGACCCAGTTCTTCGCGCAGCGGCCCGAGGTGCTCTTCGATGAGGTCGGCGTTGAAACGGTCGTGCCCGGCGGGAACCGGCGTGTGTGTTGTGAATACGACTTCCCGTGGAATCTGTCGAGCTGCGGTGTTGAAATCGATGCCTTCTTCCTGCATGCGGCTGCGGATGGCTTCGAAGACGGCGAATCCGCTGTGACCTTCATTCAGGTGCAGCAGGCCGGGAGAGATGCCCATGGCTTTTAATGCGCGGAAACCGCCGATGCCGAGAAGCAGTTCCTGCCGAATGCGCGTGCGACCATCGCCGCCATAGAGCCGCGAAGTGAGCTCGCGATCCTCGGGCGCGTTGCCTTCCACATTCGAATCGAGCAGCAGCAGGTCGCAGCGTCCCACTTTCACGCGCCACACCTGGGCGCGGATCGAGCCGCCGCGGGTTTGAATTTCGACCACGATGGGCTCGCCATTTTTCCCAATGGCCGGCTGCATGGGGAGCTGGTTCACATCGGTCGCTAGATACTCTTCATGTTGCCATCCGTCCTTGTCGAGCCGCTGCAAAAAGTATCCCTGGCCGTAAAACAAGCCGATGCCGATGAGCGGAATGCCAAGGTCGGACGCGCTCTTGATGTGATCGCCGGCGAGAACACCCAGACCGCCGGAATAGATGGGAAGAGACTCGTGCAGACCGAACTCGGCGGAGAAATAAGCGACCGGCCGCGGGCGCAGCACGCCTGCGTTGATGGCGCCCCATGTGCGATCGGAGTCGCGCAGGTATTCTTGTTGCCGGCGGTAGACGTAGTTGATTCGGCTGTGCAGCACGAGTTCCGCCGCGCGCCGTTCGATTTCGCCAAGCGGGATTTCGCTGAGAAGCGAGATCGGATTCTGATTCAATTCGCGCCAGCGGGTTGGATTGAGATCGCGAAACAGGCTGATACAGTCATGATCCCAGCTCCACCAGAGATTCCGGGCCAGCGCCCAGAGGCGCTCCTGCGCTGGTCCGATGAATCGGTCGAGGGTACGCGCCTCGCTGACGACCGGTCCCACTTCGCTGGCCGCTTCCACAAGCCTGCGAATCTCTTCGTCGTGAAAGACGCGGGGTTCCTTGGTCTGGACAATGAGAACGCCCTGCAGGATGCCGCGATCGATGAGGGGTACACCGAGAAAGGAGTGGTACCCCTCTTCACCTGACTCCTTGAAGTACTTGAAACGTGGATGCTTCTTTGCATCTTCGACGGCCACGGGCATGACCTGTTCGGCGACAAGCCCGGCGAGGCCTTCATTTAACGGCATGCGCAATGTGCCGATGCAGCTGGGATGAAGGCCCAGCGTTGCCGCCAGCACAAGGTTCGAGCGATCGGGCTCCAGCAGATATGCCGAGCACACGTCCGTCCTGAATCGGGATGCGATCAGCGCGACCACGTTCATCAGTGTCTCGGCCGGACCGTCGCCATCCCGGGTCAGGCTCGTGATCTCTTCCAGGGTCAGGACATGTTGTGCGTCCGTTGCGTCGTTCAGCTGTGTCATTGGCTCCGCTCCGCAGGTTACTGTCTGAAACTGCATCGACGCGTGCGCTGTACCTCAAAAAGGAATGCGATGGTGAACACGGCCCAAACGCCGAAACGTGAAACGGCTAAAGGTAATGGGTTGAGGAAGACGATCCCGCTCCGTTCCTGGGTCGGATGTGTGACGATCTTATCACTCCACGCGCCGCTCAGAATGGTCGGTTGCGCCGAGAAGAGTTCCATCGGTCATCAGGCGCCAGTTACGCCGGCGCTGAAACAGCAGCAGGAGGCGCGGCTCGAGTCGGTCTGGCGTTCGCGAGCGCGGTCGCGGAAGGAAGTGGCCGGTGAGTCGATGCGAAGTTTCAATCGCGGCAATTTCCGTACGAAAGAAACAGCCGCGTCTTCGCAGCGCCGGCCTTTGAATGTCATCTCGTAGCTTCGCCCATGACCTGCTTCACCACATCGCAGGTCTTCCCAATGTACTCATCGGAAAGAGTGGGATGCACCAGGAACATGAGAGTTGTGTCGCCGAGTTCGCGAGCAATTGGCAGCCTCTCAGGCGGCCTCAACTCGGTTGGAAACGCCTTTTCGAGGTAAATTTCGCTGCAGCTCCCCGCAAAGCACCGAACCCCTCGCGCAAGGATTTCCGCCTGCACTCGCGCGCGGTCCCAACCTTCACCAAGTGCTTCTGGCCGAACGAACGCATAGTACTTGTAGTAGGCGTGCTCGCAATGACTAGGGGGAATCGTTACCCGCAGCCCCGGTATCTCTTTGAAGCAGGCCGACAACTCTGCGGCAAATTTTCGCCTCGTCTGGAGCCACCCGGGAAGCTTCTTCAATTGCAGGCGCCCAATCGCTGACTGAATCTCCGTGAGGCGCAAATTCGACCCAAAGGATTCGTGCAGCCATTGGAATCCAGGAGGATGCTTGCGGCGATACACCGCGTCATAACTCTTGCCATGATCCTTGTAGCCCCAGGCACGTTCGTACAGATCGTCCGGATCCAGCGTGAGCATGCCTCCTTCTCCGGCCGACATAATCTTGTCCTGGCAGAAGGAAAACTCCCCGATATCCCCGATTGAGCCGACCTGCCGCCCCTTGTAGGTAGCGCCGTGCGACTGCGCACAGTCCTCGATCACCTTCAGTCCGCGACCCCGAGCAAGCTCCATGATGTCATCCATCTCACACGGCCATCCTGCAAGGTGCACCAGCAGGATCGCTTTGGTTGCGGGTGTGAGCACACGGCTGATAGATTCAGCCGTGATCGTCTGACTCTCTCGATCAACATCCGCGAAGATAGGCCGCGCTCCAACGGCGATCACGCAACTCGCCGAAGCAATAAATGTTTTCGGAGTCGTGATGACATCGTCGCCGGGACCGATTCCAAGAGACCTCAGGGCCAGTTCCAAGCCCAGTGTGCCGTTGGCAACCGCAATCGCGTGTCGCGAGCCGGTCCATTGCGCAAATTCCTTTTCAAATTCCTTGCCTTCGTTGCCGGTCCAATAGTTCACCTTGCCGGAGCGAAGAATGCGAACGGCCGCATCGATTTCATCCTGCTCAAATAGCGGCCATGGACCAACTCCGGCGCCGCCGCCCGACAGTGGCGAATCCTGATCGGCGACTTTGAACGCCGGCACCGGGTCCAGAGACTGTGTCAAACCCATGATTTCCTCATCAACGCTTTCAGAGAAGAAAAGCTCATTCTTGAATCCAGCCTGGCTGATAAGCTGCCCACGCCAGTCCGGCAGTCGCTCACTACAAAACTTCCCGCGAAGCGATCGTCGGTACCCCAGGCTGCATCAGGAATTCCTGCCATCTCCGCTGCCCCCTGCAGGGATCCAGCGCGCAAGAGAATCAAGCGCTTCCGGGGTAACGGCACTGCTCTCCATAATAAATAAGGTTGCAGAATTCCCTTCTGAATGACCTGACCGCTTAAAGGGTTGAAATCGAATCCATCTTCATTAGCTGGGACGAGCTTAACATGCGTGCTGAGGTCATGTTTTGCGAAATTGCCACCCGCCAAACTTTCGTTTTCCGGGCCCAGTTACTTATCGGGAATGCCCGCTTCCCGCCTTGGTTGCCGCGGAGAACCTAGTAGCCGGTTCGCCCTTTTCCCAAATGGTAAGAGAGCCCGCCGCTGTATGCCATCTCATCAATGCCGGGGTTGTTCGGAACAATGAAGGCATTCGAGAAATGAAAATCACTTATCCCCGCGCGAAAGTCCAGCCGATCGTTCAATCTGAACTGCATGCCGACGGCCTGTTGCAGAGTGAAATCCTCGTACGAGGCATACGACGAGAGCGCTTTTTGCGTGAAGGCCATCATGCCGCCCTTGATCGTGTAATACGGCTTCCAGTTCTTGTGGTCTCTCCACAGCAAGCGCAACCCGATAGGCGATATCCCCAGGCCGGCTATGGTCGTGCGCGCCTTGCCCGAGATCGGATCTCCGAAATCATCGGTCACGCTCGGCTGCCTGAGAATCGCCACCGGCAAGATCTCGGCCACGTAGTCCATTCGAGCACCGATGAATTTGCCCCAGGAGTGGCGATCGTACTCGATCCCCGCAACGTTCAGGTAGCTCCACCATGTATACGCAAACACGTG
>DATKPJ010000146.1:0-9860 GCA_035524195.1 Occallatibacter sp. | reverse complement strand
GCGATTGAGCTTGGGATCGTAGATGATGCCATCGGAATCCGGCACCGTTGTGATCCGGCCAAGCACGGCATAGGACTCTAAGTCGAAAACGATGATCGCACCGCTGCCTCCGCCGTCGGTAATGAACCCTCGGCCAAGCCTTGGAACCAGGGCCACCCCATGAGATCGTATTTGTCCCGGGATATCGCCCAAGACTTTGCCGCTCTCGGTATCGATTGCCATCGTGTGCGTGGACCGCGTTACGAAAAGGCGGTGTTTCGGTGCGTCGACCGTGACATAATCCCACCCGCCGTCTCCGCCAATGTGGAACGTCTTTTCCACGGACCATTGCGACTGTGCGGCCAAGTGTCGCGCAGGAACGCAGATTGCAAAGGCAAGAAGCAAGAGTACGGCGCGGGTGATTCGCATATCGAGTCTCCTTGATTCCACCGTAGAGCGATTGAGGGCGAGTCTGCTCAACGATATCGATCATTTCATCCGGAACTTAATTCATGCTTAAGAAGGATGCGAGTTGAAGCAGCGACGCCGATGGAATGACCCGCCAAGGACGGCGGCCAGCACCGTCAATTCGGGGCATCCCTTACGAAAGCAGGGTTGATCGCTGCCTTCACAGCAGAAGCAAATCCGGCCAGACTGCATGAGAGATCTTCTCCACTGCATGCGGGTACGAAGAGCGGTGCTATGAGAGGGGGGCGCTCAAGCGATAACGGCTGCTCGGTCCGCATCTGGTCGAGGCTCTGGGCCGCGTAGAAGACGCGCACTCGATCAAGCCGTCTTAAAGGATCACGCCAAAGTTCAAAAACGAGCGCGCCGCCGGGTGGCGTGTCATTGCGGCGTCCATCGGGCCGATTCCGGGTCCGCGAGGTCGCTTACACGGGTGTCCACGGCCTGTCCTAATAAAGCACGCGCCTTCTCCTCGTTCCGTATGAGAATCCTCGGATGGATATCTAGCTCGATCAACTGTCGTACAACTCGCGAACCGACATCGCCGGTCGCTCGTGTAATCAGGTAAGTCATTTTTCCTCGCTTCGATGGGTCGCGGTATCGTGCCTGCGAGTTGTCATGAGAAGAAGAGTAAGGGCGTTTCAGGGTTCCGTGACAAACGCCCAAAGCAACTACGATCTACGCAACGTTAAGTCACGAAATTCCAGTCGCTATGCCGACTTCTCGATGCCCTGCGATTCCACCCCAGGGCCAAGGGCCGCGGCCAATGGTCTCTCTATGGAGCATGGCTATAATAATCGTGAATTTACGGTCAGAAGGAGAAGAGAATGGCACAGGATAATGCCTCGATCGTCCGCGCCTTTGTAGATGAAGTTATCACAAATGGAAACATTGAAGCGGCAGCGGACTATGTCTGGGAAGACGTGGTTGAGCAGGTTCCACTTCCTGGCCAGGGCCCCGGACTTGATGGTCTGAAGGATATCCTTCGTGCCTTGCGTTCCGGTTTTCCGGATATTGTCTTTTCCATTCAAGAGCAAGTCGCGGAACACGATAAAGTAGCCAGTCGCTTTGAATGGACCGGCACCCACAACGGTGAATTTCTCGGCATTCACGCAACAGGACGTCCTGTGCGCGTCTGGGGCGTTGTCATTGATCGCCTGGAGGATGGCCGAATTAAGGACACTCGCATCATTATGGATACTTTTGGCATGATGGCCCAGCTCGGCGTCTTGCCCTCTCCGCCCACACCCTGAGCCCACCACCATCGAGAGAATGATCGCTTAGGTGGACGCGCGAATCCGGTATCGAGATTTGCGAGTGATGATCCCCCTTATCATTCACCAACCGCTCCGAACAAGGCTCGACCTCCAGCGGGTAACTTTTTAAGTTTTGGAGCCTTCGAGCTCGGCAGTTGGACGCATATCCGGTTTCATGCTTGCGCCCGGAAACTGCTGCATGGTAGGCTCTTGCCTCAGCCGACCCAGATATCGTTAGCTCCGTTCTTGTCCCCATCTCCCCCCTGACCGGAGCCATTGGAACGTTACGTGCTCCTGAATTCACCGCGTTGTTTCCGGTCATTTCTGCCGCCGCTGTTCGTCCTCGGGCTCGCGAACTCCTGTTTCGCGCAGTCGCCGCAACCTGCATCCTCAAACCCAGCGGCGCAAACCGCACAGGCTGGACTCCCCATCATTCGCAATTATTCGGCCAAGGAATTCATTCCTGCGGGACAGGTGTGGAGCATTCTGCAGGATCGCCGTGGCGTCATGTACATCGGTTCGTCGGCGGGGTACATCCTTGAATACGACGGCGTGACCTGGAGAAGGATTTTCCATCCGTCTAGCACCGTACGATCGCTGGCGATAGACGACTCTGGGAGAGTATGGGCCGGCCTCGAGGCGGACTTTGGGTACCTTGAGCCGGATGCGGCCGGGTCGCTCCAATTCGTCTCGCTGCGCGACAAGATTGCAGAGGCGGATCGCGACTTTACCGATGTGTGGCAGGTTTTGCCTACTGCGCAAGGCACATTCTTCCGCTCGTATCAAAAGCTCTTCCGCTGGGACGGCAAGCAAATGAAGTCCTGGACCGTCCCAGCAGGATCGCGATTCCAGGCGCTCTCCATGGTGCGCGGCCACATCTACACCGCTGAAAACGGCGTCGGCCTTGAAGAAATTGTGGGTAACGAGCTGCGGCCCGTGCCAGGCGGCGACGCTTACAAAAATTCGGTGAAGCTCTTTCTGTTCCCGTTCGACAACGGCCAGATTCTAATTACGGCGCGTAACGAAATGCTGAGTCTGTACGACGGGCATAAATCGACTCCGTTCAAGACCGGGGCGGATGAGTATTTCAAGAAGCATCCCGTCTACACTTCCACAGTGCTGAGCGACGGGGCCATCTGTCTCACCACTCTTGACGGCGGCGCTGTAATTCTGGAGCACGACGGCAGGCTGCGCCAGATTCTCGATCATGGCGCGGGGTTGTTGAGTTCAAGCACTCTCAGCGTGTATCAGGATCGCGATGGGGGCTTATGGATCGGCACGGATTCAGGCGTTTCGCGCATTGAACTGAATTCGCCGCTCACGATTTTTGAGCGCACCGGTTCATTCGACGTCATACGCTACCAGGGCGCGATTTATGCGTCGAGCGTAAACAACAGCGCGGTAGCTCGAATCGACTTTGACAAGCAGACGAACAGGCCCAAAACGGTGACGTTGCATGGCCCAAGTCAAGGGTGGGTCTTCGTCGACTTCAAGGAGCCTGCGAACCCGAAGAACGAACAGCTGCTGGTGGGCACCAGCGAAGGCGTGATGCGGGTTAATGGTGACCAACTGGTGCCGGCAATGCCCAGTGTGCACGGCCCCGCCGAAGCCTCATTGTTCACCTCAGAATCAATCAAAGATCCGGCTCGTGTTTTTATCGGGCACACTGACGGATTGGGTTCGATGCGCTGGAACGGCAGCCGGTGGGTTGACGAAGGCAGATTGCCGAACACCAACTACCAGGTCACGGAACTGGCCGAACAGCCTGACGGCACTCTTTGGGCTTCTGGAACAACCGGGAAAATTCTTCGCGTTCAGGTGGCGCCCACGGGCATGCGCGACTCGAAAGTCAAAGTGCTTGGGAGCAAAGACGGACTCCCAGACGGTCCAAGTGGCGTTACGTTTGAGGCAGGCCAGATATGGGTGACGGTCCAGCGCAGCAAGAACATCTACCGATGGGATCCGACCGCGTCAAAATTCGTCGCTGACAATCGGTTCATGCTTCCCGTGGATGCACCGGATGCCACCGCATTTCTTTGGCCCATCGACAGCAATCGCTTCTGGTCAATTAACGGTTCGACAGACGGCAGATCGCGCCTGGGGCTCTTCACGCGGCAAGCTGATGGAAGCTGGAAGGTTGAAGAGGACGCCTACCGGGAGCTCAACCGGCTGAATATCTTCCTGCTGCGCGCGGACGGAGAGAATTCTTACCTGGTTTCGGGAGAGATGGTGGTCCGCTACGACGGCACCGCCCATCCAGCACCGCCCAAGCCGTTCCAAACCATGGTGCGGCAGGTGAAGTCGGGCACCCAGATCGTTTTTGGCGGAGTAACTCAGGTAGGCGTCCCTACGCTGCAACTTGCGCCGGGGTCGAGCGATCTGCATTTCCAATTTGCTGCGCAAGCCTACGACAACCCGAGCGGAACTGAGTATCAGTATCTTCTCGAAGGCGTGGATCATGACTGGACTCCGTGGGACAAGCAAAAAGAAGCCAACTACAGCGGTCTGGGGCCGGGCGAATATCGATTCCACGTACGATCGAGGACCGACGACGACCGGCTTGGCGAAGAAGGCACATTTGCCTTCACGATTCTCGCGCCCTGGTACCGCACCACAGCCGCGATTGTCATTTACTTCCTCTTGTTTGTGGGGCTGGCTGCCCTGGGCTGGGTACTGATCGGCCGGTATGAGCGAAACAAGGCTCGCCGCAAAACCGAAGAGCTTGAAGCGCAAGCCAGGGTTCTTGAGGCGACCGTCACCGAGCGTACGCAGGAGATTCGCGCCCAAGCCGCTGAAATAGTCGCGCAGAAGGATTCGATAGAGTTTCTCAATGAGATCGGCAAAGAGATTACTGCTTCGCTCGATTTGAATACCATTTTGTTCAAGCTGTATGAGCGCGTAAACCAGATAGTGGACGCGGCCATCTTTGGCGTGGGGCTCTACCGGCCTGAAAAACACCTGATCGAATACAGCTTGGCCATTGAAAACGGCAAACGCTATGCGCGCTATACGCGGTCCACCGACGACAAAAACCAGTTCGCCGTCTGGTGTATCGACAACCGCAAGCCGATTTTGATGAACAACGTTGTGGCCGAGTATTCAAAATACATCAGCGATTTCAAAGAAGAGACCGGGACCCTGGAAGACGGAAGCATTTCGCGACCGCCGGTATCGATGATCTATCTGCCGCTGATCGCCCAGGAGCGCGTGCTGGGCCTGCTGAGCGTGCAGAGCTTCAAGAAGGATGCTTATACCGAACAGCACCTTCGCCTGCTTGAGAACCTGGCTGCGTACACTACAATTGCGCTCGACAACGCGAACGCATATCAGACCATCAACGAAGCAGAGCGGACGGTGAGGGAACGCGCTGCCGAACTGCTAACGATCAATCGCATCACGCAGGCGCTTTCGTCGCAACTCGACAAGGACCGCCTGCTTCAACTCGTCGGCGAGCAGATTCGCGAACTGTTCCACGCCTCCATCGCTTACATCGCGCTGCTCGACCGATCGACGATGATGCTTCATTTCCCGTACACATTCGGCGAAGAGACGCCGTCCCGGCCATTCGGAACCGGACTGACTTCGCGCATTATCCGCACCGGGGAACCGCTGCTCATCAATGAAGACATGGATGGGAACCGGAAGCGCCTCGGTGTTGAGCAAATGGGCCACAACACGGCTTCTTATCTGGGCGTGCCCATCCCTTCGGGTGGCCAGGTAATTGGCGTCATCAGTGTACAATCGACCGATCAGGAAGGGCGGTTCGCCGAGACCGACGAGCGCCTGCTTTCCACTATCGCTTCCGCGGTTGGCGTTGCCTTCCACAACGCGAAACTGTTTGAAGAAGCGCGACTGGCGCGTGAAGCCGCCGAGGACGCCGACGCGGCAAAAAGTTCTTTTCTCTCCACCGTCAGCCACGAACTGCGTACGCCGCTCACCAGCGTGCTGGGTTTTGCCAAGATCATCCGCCGCCGGCTTGAAGAGCGTCTTTTCCCCCTGATTCACGACGACGACCGGAGGGTGGTGCAGACCAAGCAGCAGGTGCTCGACAACCTTGGCGTGGTTGTGAGCGAAGGCGAGCGCCTCACCAAGCTGATCGACGACGTGCTCGACCTGGCCAAGATTGAGGCCGGCAAGTTTACCTGGAACATGGCCAGTGTCCCAATGGCTGAAGTGATGGAGCGCGCAACCGCCGCTACGGCATCGCTTTTCGAAGCTAAGAAACTTATTCTCGAATGCGACGTGGAGCCGGAGCTTCCTTTAATCACCGGAGATCAGGACAGGCTGATACAGGTGGTCATCAACCTCATTTCGAACGCGGTCAAATTCACTGATGCGGGCTCGATCAAATGCGCTGCGCGCCGAGTCGGCGACGATCTCGTCGTGAGTGTCACCGATTCGGGAATTGGAATTGCGCCCGTCGATCAACCCAAGGTGTTCGAGAAATTCAAGCAGGTTGGCGACACGCTCACTGACAAGCCCAAGGGCACTGGTCTTGGCCTGCCCATCTGCAAAGAGATTGTTGAGTACCACGGCGGGCGCATCTGGGTTGAAAGCGATCTTGGCAAAGGAAGCACATTCTCGTTCACGCTGCCAATCGCGGGCAAATCGGGCCAGTTGGAACTCTTGCCCGCGCGGCGTACCATCGACATCGAGTCGCTGGTGAGACAACTGCGCGAGACGGTTTCAACGCAGCATCCGGCCGACAAACCCATCCTTGTTGTCGACGATGATGCTAACATCCGCTCTCTGTTGCAGCAGGAGCTCACTGAGGCCGGGTACTCGGTGCGGTTGGCCGAGGATGGCCGCAAAGCTCTCGCGCTGGTCCGCGAAGAAATGCCGGGCCTGATCATTCTCGATGTGATGATGCCGGAGATGAACGGCTTCGACGTCGCTGCCATACTCAAGAGCGATCCGGCCACTATGCACATTCCCATCATTATTCTGTCGATCCTCGAAGACAAGGAGCGCGGATTCCGTCTCGGCGTCGACCGCTATCTCACCAAACCGATCGACACGCCATCACTGTTCAAAGAGATTGGAGCACTTCTCGACCAGGGCGCCTCGCACAAAAAGGTGATGGTAGTCGACGAGGATGCGTCGGCGCTACGCAGCATCACCGATGTGCTTCAGGCCCGTGGCTACCAGGTTGTTGAGTCTAACGGCTCCGAGCTGGTGTCTCGCGCTGTTATCTCCCGCCCCGACATCATCATTTTGAATTCGCTGCTTTCGAATAACGAAGCCGTCCGCGCACTGCGCTTCGAGAAGGGGATGGAAAACGTACTGTTCCTGATCTACCAATGACCAAAAAGATCCTGATCGTCGATGACGAACCCCATCTGCGCACGCTGATCCAGCAGACTCTTGAGGAATTGGAGGACGAGGGAGTGGAACTGATCACTGCCACGAACGGCGAAGAAGCCATCGCAGCCATTCGCGAGGAGCAACCATGTCTTGTGTTTCTCGACGTAATGATGCCGAAAAAGAACGGCTTCGATGTTTGCAATGAAGTAAAGAACGAGCTCGGCCTCAGGCACATCCACATCGTGCTTCTCACTGCCAAGGGTCAGGAGTTCGATCGCGCGCGGGGTCAGGAGGTTGGCGCCGACCTCTATATGACCAAGCCATTCGATCCCGATGCCTTGGTCGCTAAGGCTCGTGCTGTCCTCGGATTGCCGGCTTAGACGTCATGCCCGGACTCACTTTGCGCGCCCTTCTCAGCCCCAGATCGGGCTCGTACGCGGCCGTGAAGGCGCTTTGCGATCAGGCAGATCCGAGCCTGAGTATTGTGGATTCCTCTGGCCGGGTTTTGCTGGGAGAAGCAGCTTTTGACGAAACCGGCTCGCCTTCTCGCAGTCCCATCTTTTTGGGCGACACGGTTCTCGGGTTCGTCGCCGGCCCCGAAGCTTCAGCCGGCGCCATTGCGCAGCTTCTCACTCATCTTGCATCGCGCGAGACCGAGCAGCGCGCCCTCGCTGGCGAAACCCTCCATCTCTATCGCGAAATCAATCTCATTGAACAACTCTCTGAGCAGCTCGCTGCCATTCTCAATATCCCTGCGGTCAGCGAATCGGCCCTTGCGCAGGCGCAGCGCCTCATTCAAGCAACACACGGCAGCGTGCTGCTGGCCGACAAGACCACAGGGGCGCTGCGATTCGAGGGCTCGTTCGCGCAGGCATCTGGCAATTCCGATCACGTTTGCGGCGCCCTTGCGCCCGAGTCGCTTTTCGCCGCAACTGTCCTCGAGCGCGGCGTGGCCGAAATCGTCAATAACTGCGCGGGCGATCCGCGCTCGCGAGGCAACGAGTGCCAATTGAGCGCACTGATTGTTGCGCCACTGCGCGCCGGGAAGCGCACGGCCGGTGTTATCGCTCTGGCAAGCACTGAACCCGCGGCCTCGTACTCCGCGGCCGATCTCAAACTGCTTAACACCATCGCGCTGCAGACCGCGGCGGCCGTCGAAAATGCGACCCTCTGCGCCGAAATGGTCGAATCTGCCCAGGAGCGAGCTGCGTATGCAGCTGAACTCCAGGCGGCAAGCTCGGTGCAACAACTGCTGCTGCAAGCGGGATCGCGCCCCACTCCGGGATTTGAGGTCGAGTCCGTTTATCTGCCGGCAAGCGAAGTAGGCGGCGATTTCTTTTATGTCGAGCCCACGCCTGACGGCTCACTTCTTGCCATTGTCGGCGACGTCTCGGGCAAAGGACTTACCGCAGCGATCCGGGTCGCAATGATCCTCGGCGTTCTGCGCCGTGAAACATCCCATGACCCGTCTGAGATTCTCTTCAATCTCAACAATGCGCTCGTTGCACAGGGTCAGCTTGGCTTCGCCACTGCTTGCTGCATCCGCATATCTCTCTCCGGCGAATTCTCTTTCGCCAATGCTGGTCACATTGCGCCCTCCGTTTCGAGTCACGAACTCGAGACAATTCCGGCGCTGCCTTTGGGCCTTGTCGCCGGTGAGACATTTGAGATTGTGCGGGGCAACCTGAATCGCGGCGAGCGCCTGGTGCTTCTCTCTGACGGTGTCCCGGAAGCGCGTTCGCAATCGGGCGAACTCTTCGGTTTCGAACGCACTGCCGCGCTTTGTTCGCAGGGAGCGGATCATATCGCCCGAACTGCGCAGCAATTTGGCCAGGAAGACGATATCACCGTGGTGACGCTCTCGGTGTCGGCCGGCTAAGCGCGCCCTGGCTTTGAGCTGTTCAGCTTCACGGATCGCCCCCACTTCTCTCTCTTTCGCGGCAATCTCCTCATCAATGAGAGGGTCAGCTTCTAATGCTGTGAACGCGTCGAAATCAACGCCCGGGGGAATGTGCCTCACAATGGCTGCAGGGAGATCTCCGAGTGCGCCGCCCAAAGATCGAGTCTCTGCATCGATGTCACTAACTTCTTTCGCAAAGTTTCAATGCCGATCCTGATTTTCGGGCGCAAATAGAGCTCAATGAGGGCGACTGAAATCGTGAGTAGAGACGAGCCGGCCCCTTCGCCGCGGCCTCACTCCCAATTCTTCACCTTCGGCCACAGCGCCTGGAGGTTTCCGTGCAGACCTCTGCAGATGAAAACCGGTCCACGCTCATACGGCTCTACATACGGGTTTGTATCCTGGGTAAATTCCTCTACCGAGTCAAACTCGCTTTCGAGGGTACTGCGGCTTTCTCCAAAGACGATCATGACGCTGCCCGTATAGGTGCGCGGTCCCCAGAAGAAGTAGTTCTGGTGTCCGCTGATGGCTTGCGGCACATCCGGCCGGTACACGTTCACCGCGCTCGCGTCGCCATAGTTCTCCGTGAAGATCGCGGCCTGTGGGCGCTCTGCCAGCGGCAGCGAGTACCAGGCAGCGGCCAGCATGTCCGCCTTCTGCCGCCAGTCCAGCATATCCGCGAAGTACTGTGGCAGCGGCGCGGTGGCGCCATTCTCCAATTTCGGGGGCCGCAGATGCAGCCGCTGTTCATATGCAAGAGTTTTTGCCGGCGGCAACACCGGGAGAACGATCGGCAACAGAATCACGGCGACAAGCACATTCAACGCCACGTAAACGGGCGCGAGCCCGCGCCGCAACCAGGCCTTGCGGAAGAGAAGATCCCAGCCGGCCGCTCCCGCGGCAAAATAGAGCGGATAAATGGCCGCAAGATAATAATCCTTGGCATGCAGAATCAT
>DATKPJ010000145.1:0-32113 GCA_035524195.1 Occallatibacter sp. | reverse complement strand
ACCGTGTGATAACGTCGAAACCGCGAGCCAGGCGGGGCTTCCTCAAGGCCTTCGGGACTACAATTGGCGTGATTTCGACCCGCGCGTCAGCTTTGCCTGGCGTCCGTTCAGCAACGACAAGACGGTCATTCGCGCCGGCTTTGGCATCTATACCATGACGACTCTTGGCCCCATGTCTTTCAACAGTGGCATCATCGCCCTCTCGGACCTGCTCACCTACAACAATTCGGTCACGAGCGGCGCCGCAGCGTTCCAGTTTCCGGACACCTCCCCTCCGAACGCGGCGGCGGCTATTGGCGGCGGCGATTTCGAGGAGGCAAACGATCCGCACTGGAAGGATCCTTCGTCGGCACAATGGAACCTGACCGTGGAACGGGAGCTGACACAAAACACGACCGTCAGGGTTAGCTACACGGGTCAGGGCGCGTACCATCTTCCCATCACCGTGGACAACAACCAAATTCCGGCGAGCACGACTCCCTACACCGTTCCCAACAACGGATACTCCGTCGTCAGTGCGAATACGCCCTTCCAGAACTGGCTGTTGTTGGAGGAGTCGTTCAGCAACGGCACGCAGAGCTATCAGTCGGGTATTGCTGAAGTCACCCATAGACAGGGGCATGGGCTCACGTTCGGGGCAAATTACGCCTGGACAAAGAATCTCAGCGATGCGCAAGGCACCGACGCACCAACTGCAACCGCGAGCGAGGAGCCCTATGCCGTGGAAATTGCCGACAGGTTCCACATCAAGTACGACCGCGGCAACGTGGTGGCGACGCCGCGCCAACGCGCCATGATCACAGGCACCTACGCACTGCCCTTCGGAAAAGGCCAAGCTTTAGCGGGACCGGGATTCCTCAATCCTGTCATCGGAGGCTGGAACCTCAGCACGGTGACGACCATGCAGACGGGTGAGTGGCTCACGCCCATTGAGCCGCCCGCCGACGATCAATCGAACACTAATATGATCGAGCGATCCGAAGGCGGGGCCGTTTCACGTCCCGATTGCACAGCCGGTAAGGTCTCCGCGAGCCTGAATCCCCTCTATTACAAAGGCACCGCCCTTACCCTTCCTCCCCCAGACGCCGGACGCTTTGGCACCTGCGGCCTCGGTATCCTTGAGGGGCCCGGCATGATCGACGTGGACGCGGGCGTGGCCAAACGCTTCAATCTCGGCGAGCGGATGCATCTTCGCTTCGAGGCGTCGTTTACCAACGTGATCAACCATACGAACTACGCGCCGCCGGCGCTGAACTACGGGGAACAATCCACCTTTGGTGTTTTGAATACTGCGCTGCTCCAGGGCCAAGGAGGCAACCGCACTGGACAGGTGGCGTTGCGGCTCGACTTCTAATATCTACTACTCACTGTGCAGACTGACGAATCGCCTTTCGCCGGTCTGCACTCTATTGATAAGTTCGCGATGCCAGAATGATAACTATCTTTCGATAGGATCAACTATTCGACTTGGCCATATCTGTTCTCGATAAATGTACGAACTCGTCCTAACCAAAGGTAGCTTGCGGTGGCCGATATATAGAATGTCCCCTGCTCTAACCGTTGAGCTACAGGCCCAGGCTGTCAGCAACCATTGTATCTTGTTGATCTTACGCCCATCTTCACGCCGCCCGTCAGAGCCCTGGCTTCGTGCTGGTGTCGCCTGGATTTCATTTCCTTTCCCAGTCTTACACAGCCGCCCGGCAGCGCCAGTGAAGCAGGGAGGCATCAATGTGCAATGCGTCAGTGATGCTTGGGCGCTTTCAGAGGATTGTTCAGTTCGATGGCGAACTTCGCCGGCAAATTTGGCATCTGCCTCCAATCGCCGGCAACCTGCTGGTTGTTGATGGTGCTGGACAGCGTTGAGAGCCAAGTTTCGAAAAGCTTCGATCTCGCACAGGAGTTCATGGCGAACACTGCTTGGCACTCGCCACCAGCGTGCCCTGGCTGCGGGCCGCTTGCAGCGCAGCGGTTTGATCGAGTACAGTCGTGGGCGCCTGTTTGCGCAGTGCGACCGCCCCCGAGCCTTCACCAACCTGAACGACAAAGCTCGGCGTCATTTATCTGAATGCTCTCGGTTCCGGTAGATTAAATTGAGGATGCAGCCCGATCAAACCAGACGCTGGCGCGGCTGAGCAAAGTTACATTTGCAAGATCGCGCTCCAACTTCGCAGAATGGACCCTCAATTCAATCACAGGAACACACATGGGTTTGAGCAAAGTACGCGTAATCGACTCGCACACCTGCGGGGAGCCGACGAGAACCGTGATCGCAGGCGGTCCAAACCTGGGCAACGGACCGCTGGTTGAACGTCTCGCCGTATTGGCTCGGAAGCACAGCGCGTTTCGCAATGCAGTGGTGAACGAACCTCGCGGGTCCGGTGTTCTTGTTGGGGCCTTGCTTCAGGAGCCATGCGACCCGGCCTGCGCAACCGGCGTGATTTACTTTAACAATGTTGGGAATCTCGGGATGTGCGGACATGGAACCATCGGAGTCGTCGCCACGCTCGCCTATCTGGGAAGTATTCATCCCGGAAATCACAAGATCGAAACCCCGGTCGGAGTCGTCTCGGCAAAGTTGCACGACAACGGAAGCGTCACTATCGAGAATGTGCCCAGCCGCCGCATCGCAGCCGGCGTAGCAATTGATGTGCCGGGGTATGGCAGCGTGATTGGAGATGTAGCCTGGGGCGGTAACTGGTTTTTCCTTGTCGGCCATCACGCGTTCCCGCTACTCCCCTCCGAGATTCCCAATCTGACGAAGTTCACTCTCGCCATTCGCCAGGCGCTCGCAGCTCACGGGGTCACCGGCGATAAAGATGAAGAGATCGATCACGTGGAGTTGTTTGCCGATTCGCCTACAGCGGGCATTCAAAGCAGGAATTTCGTGCTTTGTCCCGGCGGGGCATACGATCGTTCGCCATGCGGCACCGGAACGAGCGCGAAACTCGCCTGCCTCCATGCGGATGGAAAGCTCGCGCCGGGCGAAACCTGGCGCCAGGAAAGCATCATCGGCAGCGTGTTTGAAGGCTGCTTTCGGTTGCAAGGCGACGCCGTAGTCCCCAGCATCACCGGTAGGGCATTCGTCAATGCGGAATCCGATCTGATCTTCGATCCGGCCGATCCGTATTGCATGGGAATTCCTCTATGAGCGAAGGAACCTATGACTGCATCATTGTCGGCGGCGGAATCGTCGGTGCCGCCTGTGCAGCCAGGTTCGCCAAAGAGGGCATGCACGTCGCGCTCGTCGATTGTCTCGGCGCCGGACTCGGCGCGACCGCCGCAGGCATGGGTCACGTCGTGGTGATGGACGATTCGCCGGCCCAATTCCTGCTCACGCAATACTCGCAAAGCTTGTGGCTGAGGCTGGCTCAGGTGTTGCCGCCCGGCGCGGAATTTGAACAATGTGGAACTCTCTGGGTCGCGGCAGACGGCGAGGAGATGGATGAAGTTGCGCGAAAGCACACGGTTTATGATGCACACGGCGTCCCAACTCGAATACTGAACCGCGACGCGCTTTTGGCGCTCGAACCTGAGCTTCGGAGCAATCTCTTGGGAGCGTTGCTGGTTCAATCGGACGCGGTCGTCTATGCGCCATTGGTTGCGAAGTTCCTGGTCGAAGAGGCTGTTGCTCATGGCGCCCGTGTTATCGATGGCGAGATCGCCGCCATTGGGAGTGGCTGCGCCAACTTCCGCGATGGCCGACATTTGAAGTCGTCAAGGATCGTCAACGCCGCGGGCGAACGGGCTGCGGAGTTGACACCGGGGCTCCCCATCAAGAAGCGAAAGGGACACCTGGCCATCACCGACCGATATTCTGGTTTTTTGCATCATCAGATCGTCGAGCTTGGATACCTCAAAAGCGCCCACTCCATCTCAGAAGATTCGGTCGCCTTCAACGTTCAGCCGCGCGTCACCGGCCAAGTGCTCATTGGGTCTTCCCGGCAATTTGATCCTTCGACAGCCATTGATTACGCCATTCTCAGCCGGATGCTTGCGCGGGCTGTGCACTATATGCCCGGACTGGCTGACTGTTCCATTGTTCGCACGTGGACCGGCTTTCGGGCAGCCACTCCCGATAAGCTGCCGCTGATCGGGCCGTGGCCGGAGGACGAGTCGATCTTTCTCGCAACTGGACACGAGGGGCTCGGCATCACCACGTCGCTCGCCACCGCCGATCTTCTGTTGGCACACTTTTCCGGCGTTGCTCCTGCGATTCCGCTCCAACCGTATCTCCCCGCGAGGCTAAGCAGGATGGCCCATGTCTAGCCTCCTGAAGTTGACGATTGACGGCAGCGAATTGGAGGTGAAAACCGGCACCACGGTTGCCGCAGCCATCATGATGAGACGCCCTGGTTTCAGAAGGTCTGTGCGCGGAGAGCTTCGCGGTCCGGTGTGCGGAATGGGAATCTGCTTCGAGTGCCGGGCCACGGTAAATGGCAGAACCCAGCAGCGCACGTGCCAACTGCTCTGCGAGGCAGGGATGGTCGTGAATACCGATGAGTAGAACGATCGAGCTCGGATGCGACGTGTTGGTTATCGGAGCCGGACCCGCGCGCATCGCGGCGAGCGTTTGCGCTGCAGAGTCAGGCTCGGCGGTCATTCTTGTCGACGACAATCCTCGGCCAGGAGGTCAGATCTGGCGCGCTGCTGCTGAAACAGAGAACGGTGGATCGCGCGAGAAGCAAGCTGCTCTCTGGCTTGATCGACTTCGCAAAAGCAGCGCCAGGCTGTTGCTGTCAACCTGTGTCGTCGCGCGGCTCGCTGACAGGCTGGTGCTCGCCGAAAACAAAGCCGAGGCCATCGAAATTTCTTTCGGCCGCGCAATCCTGGCCACAGGCGCGCGGGAGTTGATGCTTCCTTTTCCCGGCTGGACACTTCCCAACGTCTTTGCTCCTGGAGGGCTTCAGGCACTGGTTAAATCCGGGTTTCCGGTCGAGGGCAAGCGAATCGTTGTTGCGGGGACCGGCCCGCTTCTGCTGGCCGTTGCCGCATTTCTGAAGTCGAAGCAGGCTCGCATCGAGGGAGTGTACGACCAGGCCTCCTGGGGCAGCATGATTCCATTCGCCGGTTCGGTTTTCAAGCGCCCAGCCATGTTTCGTGCTGCCCTGGGCTACGGCGCTTCGCTGCGCAGCTCGCCATACCGCTGCGGGTGGTGGCCCGTCTCGGCCAAAGGCACTGACCGACTGCAATCCGTCACCATGACCAATGGAACGCAGGTAAAGACGATTGAATGCGACATGCTCGCATGCGGTTTTCACCTCGTGCCGAACACTGAACTCCAGTCCGCTTTTGGATGTGTGCTCGCCGTGGGCAAGGCCCAGGTGGATGAGTGGCAGCGAACCACGACGGACGGAGTATTCAGCGTTGGCGAATCCACCGGCATCGGCGGCCTCGATCTCGCGCTGGTTGAGGGGCAAATCGCCGGACTAGCTGCGGCGGGAAAGAGCGACCATGCCTCGCGACTTCTCCAGAAACGAAATGCACTCGTGAAACTGGCGCGCGCCATGGACCGGGCCTTTGCGTTGAGACCTGAGCTTCGCCGTCTTGCGCAACCCGACACCATCGTTTGCCGTTGCGAAGATGTCCGCTGGTCGTCGCTTCAGGGGCAGCAATCTGTTCGGCCGGCCCGCCTCTATACGCGGTGCGGCATGGGACCCTGCCAGGGCAGAGTCTGCGGCGCCGCGCTCCAATTTCTCTTCGGGTGGGAGAGCGCGGGCACGCGCCCGCCCGTTTACCCCGCACTCCTCTCGACGCTGATTCGAGAGCCGCATGACCTGTATAAGGAGAAGCCATGATCTGGAAAGGCGTAATGCCGGCGATGACCACCGCCATGAATTCCGACTTCAGCCTCGACCACGCGGCGATCGCGAAGCGCGCAAGATGGATGATCGAATCGGGATGTACAGGTATCGTAGCCCTCGGTTCGCTCGGAGAAAGTCCCACCTTGTCCCATCTCGAAAAGAAGACCGTTCTCGATACCATTCGCGCCGCGGTCAACGCTCCCCTCGTGGCTGGGATCGCGGGTCTTTCGACCAGCGAAGCCGTCGCCCTGGCGGAGATGGCCTCTGATGCGGGCTGCGACGGCCTCATGGTGCTTCCCCCCTACGTCTATCACGGAGACGAGCGCGAAATGAAGGCGCATGTTTCCGCCATTTTCAAGGCCACCAATCTTCCTTGCATGCTCTACAACAATCCCGTTGCGTATGGGACCGACTTCACTCCCGATCAGATTGCGCAGCTTGCCGAAGAGCACGAGAACCTGGTAGCAGTGAAGGAATCGAGTACGGACGTGCGGCGGGTCACCGCGATCCGTTCGCTCATCGGAGACCGGTTGGCGCTCTTCGTCGGTGTCGACGATGCCATCGTCGAGGGAATCGCGGCAGGCGCAACGGGATGGATTGCGGGCCTGGTCAATGCTTTCCCCGAGGAGTCGGTTGCGCTCTTTGAACTTGCGACTGCAGGCCGCTGGCACGAGGCGTTCGAGCTCTATCGCTGGTTCCTGCCCCTTTTGCGCCTGGACACGGTGCCGAAATTTGTTCAGATGATTAAGCTGGCGGAAGCGCGACTTGGAGTTGGCAGCGCGACGGTTCGTCCACCGCGCCTTGAGCTGGCAGGCGAAGAATTGCAGGCCATTGCCAGCTTGATCGACAACGCGATCAAACACCGCCCCTCGCTGGCAAAGGTGAACCAGGTCGCCGATTGACTTGTCGCGGCGCGGCCTCCCATCCGCCTCTCTTGCGTCAATCGATTTCGGCTTGCAGATTCAGGGCGATCGATATAGATGTAGTGATATCTATGAAATCCTTCCTCGTCCGCATTTGTTGCCTTTTCCTCCTGCTCCAGGTCAGCTTTGCGCAACAGGTCAGCTTCCATATCACGCCGCTGCGTCCTGTGCCGGAGTTACGCGCCGAGGCTCTCAAAGCGCAACCTCCTCATGAGACGGGACCCTTCCGCAAGCCCGATCTGGTGGAGTTGGTAAAGCTCGATCCAACCATCAAGCTGGACGTACGCTACGCCACGACGAACAACTTCCTCGGGACTCCGGTGTATACCCAGGCGAGGGCGTTCCTTCAGCGTCCGGCAGCAGAGGCGTTGCTTCGCGCCCATCGCGAACTCAAAACGCATGGATACGGCCTGATCATCCACGATGGCTATCGCCCGTGGTACGTAACAAAAATCTTCTGGGATGCCACGCCGGATGATAAGAAGATCTTTGTCGCCAATCCGGCCAAGGGCTCCGTACATAACCGCGGATGCGCCGTGGACCTTTCTTTATACGATCTGAAAACGGGCAAGGAAGTGAAGATGCCGAGTGGCTACGACGAGATGACCGATCGCGCATATTCCGATTACGCGGGCGGCACGGCCGAAGAACGCGCTCTTCGCGCCCTGCTGCGTCAAGCCATGGAGAAACAGGGCTTCACGGTCAATCCCACCGAGTGGTGGCACTTTGACTACAAGGATTGGAAACAATATCCAATCCTGAATGTGAGGTTCGAAGACCTTAAACAGTAGAGACCTGCCCTATGGTCAGCGCCCAAGTGCGTTGATAAATGTCGGCCCGGGGATAGCCGTCTCAGGAAGTTGCACCAGCAACGGATGACGCTTGGGGTCGAGCCAGATGAGCAATGTTTCAAGGTTGCTTTGTGCCATCGCGGTGCATCCGGCTGTGCCGTGGCCTGGACCTGACCAGATATGAAGAAAAACGCACGACCCGCCTCCCGGAATGGGCAGGTGGGCGTTGGTCTGCTCGGCTCCGCCATTGTGTCCCACAACGAGGCCCCATCGATAGGCTTCGCCGACGTCGCGCATGTGCTCCGAACTGTTCCAGTCGGGAACAACTGTGTTGCGGTCAAGCACGCGGCTATAGTATTTCGAGTGAGGATCGTCAACGCATTCGATCGACGGCGTCAGTTCAAGGTAAGGCATCTTCAATCCCGGCAAAGGTTCAGACGCATCCCCGAATGCCGTGCCCAGCGCGAAAATGCCCGCGGGAGACTTGACGTCTCCTTCCTTCTTGACTGGGTCGGAAGGATGGCGAATTACAGATCCAGCCAATCCTCTCAGTCCAATGCCCCATCCCATGCCATTCTTGCCCACCACAATGGGGATCGGCTCGCCAACCTTCTGCCATGCCTCGTGTGTGTTGCCGCGCTCGTATCGCTGTAGTCGCCCATCAATTGTGCTCCAATCTGGCGTGGTGACTACGATCATCTGTGTTGAGTGCGCGAGCGGATCGGACCCGGATACGCCAGCCCGGCCCCAAACAGTCTGGCTGGTGATCGCGCCCAGGAGCAGGGAAGCGAAAATGCAGATTGGCTTCATCAAATGCAGTGTAAGCCAAAGACGCGTTCCTTTTCGCTTCCGTACAGACCAGACTTCGGTGACTTGCGCTTACAGTCCGTCGACCTTCCCGGTAAGCACCGTCATGGATGCCTTCGGCAGCAACACTTCCTGTCCCTCTTTCCAATTCACGACGCTGCTTGCGGGCGGACCGTCGGGATCTGCATGACTCGTAGCGCCTGACGAATGCCACACATATTCTGCCGCCCCAAACGTCACCAGCTTTACGGTCCCCGTTAAGTGCGCTGAGGTCTGCTTTCCGCCGTCCTCAAATGAAATCTTCACATCGTGCGCGTTGCTGGGATCTTTGTTGATGAGCAGCATCGACCATTGTCCATCCGGTCGCTTCACCACATAGGCCGTAATCAGGTCGTGCTTCGCGTCGTCCAGCAAATCCGCCGTCGCGGGATAGAGCAAGTGTGTCCCTCCGCCATGTTCCACCCAATCCAGATTCAACAGTCGGCTCGCAAAATACTGTGCTGTGTGCTGCTTGATTTCAAGGTCCTTGGTCGCCACAAAATTGCCGTACGTGCTCCATGCCTGGCATCCCGGCCGCAGCGGTTCCGGTTGCACGGGCGAGTGATAGTACACCGCGCCCGGTCCGCCGTGTGTCAGGAAAGCTCCAACGCTGTCTCCCAGCCATAGCGCCGAAAACACATCCTGCATCGGATCCGTAAGCGACCACGACACGTTGCTCTCTGTGATCATCAATGGCACGTCTTTCGGAACCCCATCCTCGCGCCAATCGCTGATGTTTTGTTCGACCAGTTGCGGCTCGCGGAACAGATCTGACCAATTCACCTGGCACGGATCAAACGGGTAATGCTCGTAGGAGACAAACGACAGATCTTCCATCCTGCCGTGGGCCTTCAAATAATCGACAAATCGCCCCATCCACGATGCGCGTCCCTCGGCATCCGGCCAGGTCTTGATATCGACATTCTCGCCGGTAAAGATGGGCCCTCCCAACTTCAGCTTGGGATCAACCTTGTGCAGAGCTGCGGCCCATTGCACATAGAGGGCCGCATAGTCCTCCGGCACCATGTATGCTCCGTCCGGCTCTTCCCCCATCTCGACGTACGAAACTGGATAGCCCCGTTTTTCGATATAAGCAAGCTCGGCCGCGCTATCCTCCGGTGTCGTATAAATCATGGCAATCGGAATCATCGCCGGCAAATGATTTGTGTAGCCACTCGTGAAAAACAGGTCGAATCCCGTCTGAACCCGCGAGGACACGACGCCTTCATCGCTGTGCCACGGATCTACGGAGGAAGCCTGCGTGAGCGTTTGTGCCTGTGACGGCGCGTGTTTTGCAATATCGACAAACTCGCCGAGTGAATTGAAGTCGCCCACAGAGATCTCTGAGATCGCATACCCTACGCAATTCCGTGGGTCATCGGATCCATGCGTGTCGCATGTATTCGACGAGTCCGTCATTAGAATGCGCAGGAATCGCGTTAGAACAGGTTGATCAGCGAGCCGCTGCACCCTGCTTCCGCCTGCGCCGCCGGTAACTGCACCGTGCGGAAACTCCATCCATAAACCATCAGCCTGCTTGTTGAGCGCATCTTCCTTTCCCGTCCAATACTGCACCAAGTACTTTGTTGCGTATGGGTTTGCCCAGGCAATTTGAATCGCATCAATCTCCTGTGGCAGCGCGAACTCAATCACAACCCACTGCGGATGCGCCGAGTCCGGCTCGCCCGTGAACCTGCTGGTCAGGTATGGGTTGCTCTTCCAGTAGGTCGACAGATCTCCGTCCGTCATGCGCGAATACTCATCCTGCCCGGAGTCACTTCGCGTGGTTCCTCGGTGCGGCAGCCGGTATCCGTAGGACTTGCTCAGAAACTCCTGCGGCTCGGCGTCGCCAACGAAGTATCCGCTCTTGTGCTTTTCGTCGCTCCATCTTCCGTTGGGATTCCAGTGCCACACATCATAGGTGAGTTCCGTGTTCTGACGGTACGAGATCGGTCCCCATCCTGCCGAGAGCCCGGCCTTCACAATGGGCTCAGAGAACACCTTGTCGAGGTCCGTTGCCGGAAGAATGTCCAATGTCGTTCCCATCGCTTTGTCAGGATCGAACGCGATCGCTTTCCCGGCTGTTATATCAACTTCCACGGTTTGAGCCGACGCTCGGGTAACCCAGCAGCTGATCCCACAAAACAAAACCGCGGCGGACACCACAGGAGTTCGCAAAGATAAAAAGCGCATGAACGCGACCTCAAAAACCACCGTTATGTAAAACTTCCTGATACCCCGGCAAGACGAATCGCGGGGGCAAGCGTGAGCGGAGGATCGAGATTTCCGCTCCTCAGCCCGATGAAATCGGAGATGGTCTTCGCCAGCGGCGAGGCATCCTGAGCGCTTAGAAGGTAAACTTCATACCTAACTGCACCTGCCTAGGCGAGTTAGCCGTGTAACTGATTATTCCGAAGTTAGGATCATCAACGGAAGTGTCGGGCGTACCAAAGACGGGGTGATTAAGCGCGTTCTCCGCTTCAAGGCGCAATTCCAACGTCATCCCTTCGCGCATTCGCGCGAGTGAGAAATCCTTGTTCACCGACAGGTTGGTGTTGAAAGCCAGCGGTGACCGGATCAGCCCAGTCGCGCGTGGCGTATTGCCCAGCGTGTATACAGGCGGCAGTACCAGCGAATCCGGATTCGAGATGTAGGCGTTAATCCACGTAGAATCGCTTCCGTGGGTCCGCTTCGGCTTGCCAACAAGGTTGGGCCTTTGTCCTCCATAAGTCGGTATTGATGTTCCGTCGTAAGTGGAGAAGGCAAGCGGACGCCCCCCGTTCACACGCCACACCCCGTTCGTTTTCCATCCGCCAAGAATCGCATCCAAAGCGGCCGGCATTTTGCCTAACAACGCTTTGCCGCGCCCCCACGGCAGATCATATGTGTAGCTCAATTGGAAAACTTGCGGTATGTCAAATGTGGAAAGGCTCCGCTCCAGCCACGGTTTATTCGGATCCTGAAGGCTTGTGAAGCTGCCCAGCCAGGTCGTGTTGTCATCGGGAACGGACGAATCGTCGATCGATTTCGACCACACATACGTTGCCAGGAACTGCAGGCCGTTGGAGTAGCGCTTCTCAGCCACAAGTTGCAACGAGTGATAAGTCGAGTTCGCAATCGGCCATGCATCCGTCGTGACCCCTCCCGGAAACTGCGGGTAAGGAAGCTCCAGGTAGAGTTCCTGTATCTGCGGAGACGACAGATAGCTGTTGGGATCCGTGATGATCCCGTAGAACGGGTTGTCCACCATATTCGTAAGGTTATTGATCTGATCCGCAGAGTATCCCTCAACCTCCGGGCCCAGGTGATTGATGTAATTCGCACCGGAGAAATAAAGATGAGTCCCTTTCTTTCCGGCGTAGATAACATTCAGAATCACATTCCAGGGGAACTGGTGCTCGACCCCAAAGCTCCAACTCTGTTCATAGGGTGTATTCGTCATGCTCCGCAGAGGCCCGTTGGCGCCATAACCTACGTCGTTCATCAGGCCGAGAGAATTGCCCGGAGGCTGGATCAATCCATTGGGATACGGATTGCTCAAATGCAGATAGGGAGTTGCTCCATCGTTGTTATAGGTGACGATCGCATTCGTATACTGATTGAACCCCTGCGACCCATAGGGCGCCACGCCTGTGGCTCCGGACCGGGGCTGCGAATAGTAGATTCCGTATCCGCCTCGAATCACGGTAAGTGGCCAAATCTGATATGCGAAGCCAAAGCGAGGCTGGATGTCTTTCCAATCGTCATTCACGATTGTGCGCTGGCTGGAACTCGCGAAGACCTCGCCTCCATGAAGGGTTCCCAGCGCCGGCACAACCAGCGGCGATACGACATTCAGATCGAGCCAGTTCTGACGATTGTGGCGGTCGGTCCTGGGCATCGACACGTCGTAGCGCAAGCCCATGTTCAGTGTAAGTTTTCTGTCTACCTTCCAGTTTTCCTGGGCGTACCAGGCATACTGATGGTCTTCAGTTGCCGGCTGATCCTGAATCTCGTAGTAGGTACCGCCATTTCCGTCGTTCGCCATCTGCCCCATCAGAAAACTGGCCATTCCGTCTCCCCCGCAGGTTCCAAAATCATAAGGACACTGCGATGAACCGGACCGGTCGAAGCTGAAAATTCCGTTCGGAGCGTTGGTCTGAATGTAGTTCATCTGATGGAGGCGTCCCTCAAATCCGAATTTCAGATCGTGGTTGCCAATCACTTTGCTCACCGCGATCGTAAGTTGTCCTGTGTCCTGTCCCTGCTTGTAGTTACCGTACGGGTCGCCTCCGATGTTTGTGTAGCCCGCCGAATAATAGGTGGATTGATCGATGAACATGGCGGGAACGCCCATGAATCCATTCGAATTCAAGTACTCAGGGAAACCGAGCTTGTTGAGTGGGTCGGTGACCCCACCCGCGCCGTTGTAGGCGCTGATGCGTTCCGCCCCCCGCGTGAATCCCAGCGTCGCTGTAACCAACAGCGTTTGGGTAATGGTCTGCGTATCATTCAGCGTGAACAGGTGCGCTGATCCCTGGTTGGGTCCGCCGGCACAGGGATCGGCAAAGTTACCAAAACAGTTATAGGAGACGGCGCTGTTCCACTCGTGCGAGTACTTTGCGCTCAGCAGATTCTTCTCGCTGAAGCGGTGGTCAATCTTCAGATCCCACTGATCGTTCGGATAGTGACCCGCACCGGAACCGATCCAATTGTCATAGATCGTGGGCGACGCCATGTTCGGGTTTGGCATGGGAAACAGATTCATCAATTGCTTCGCGACCGGATCGATCAGGTTTCCGACTCCGCCTGGCAGCTGGTACGGCGTGCCTGCCAGCTTCGGATTTCCAGGGCTGGTATAGGCGCCAATGTTGTTGTATGGGATGTAACCGCTGCGCACCGCGCCCGCTCCCTGATCGTTCGCGACAAAAACTCCCGTATAAGGATCCCAGAGCTGTCCTGCGGCCACGGTGCACATGCCGGTATTGTCGAACGTGCCTCCTTGTGCAGTGCAGACCTCGCCAAAGTCGGCGTTGGTACGCTCGGCCTCGGTCGGAACACCGGCCTGGTAGGTCCCGGCTGAGCTTTGCCGCGTGCCGTCGTAATCGAAGAAGAAAAAGGTCTTGTTCTTGAAGATCGGACCGCCGATGGTACCGCCAAAGTTATTGCGATGTACCGGCGGCAGAGGAATTCCATTCTGGTCGTTGAACCAGTTGTTCGCGTCGGTCAGCGTATTGCGGATAAAGTCGTACGCGCTGCCATGAAAGCTATTCGTTCCGGATCGCGTAATCATGTTCACCACCGACGCGCCCGAGAACCCATATTCAGCGCTGAAATTCGACTGCTCCACCCTGAATTCGTCCACTGCTTCCGGAGACGGCGTGTAGGTCACCTGCGTGACGCCGCCATTAGGCTCGTAGTTCGTTACCGTGGCGCCATCCATCAGGACATCGGCGGTGGAATTGCGGCTGCCATTGGAGACAAAGTTGGTTCCTGTACAGCCGGTCGAGCACTGGTCGTCCGCCTCGGTCACCCCCGGTGTCAGCATCACAAGGTCCATCACGTAGCGATCGACCAGCGGCAACTGGTCGATGAAGTTCCTGTTCACCACCAGGCCGGTCGTCGCGTCTTCCGAGTCAATGGTCTGGTTTTGGGAATTCACCTCAACTGTTTCGGTGGAGCTGGCAACCTTCAGTGTCAGGTCAGCCGTCGGGTTTTCCCCCACGTTAACCCGGATATTGGTGCGCTCAACTTTCTCAAAGCCGGTCATCTGGGCAATCACCGTATAGAGACCGGGAGAGACGGACCGGTACAAGTATCGGCCCTCGCTGTCAGAGGTTGCGCTAAACTTGTATCCCTTGTTCTGGTCAACCAGCGTGATCTTCGCCCCTGAAATCACCGCTCCGCTCGGGTCAGTTAACGTTCCGCTGACGGTCCCGAAATAGCCCTGGCCCGAAGCGATTGCCGACGCAACTAGCAGGAATGCGATGAGTAGGGAGCCGTAGAACTTCTGCGGAGATTTCTTTTCGATTCCGAACGAAGAGTTAACCATCAGATCTCCTCCAAATCCGCAATGTGCTGGGCTGGCGGGTCCGCTCGTCTGATGCTGCGCGAGTCGCCTCGACCCGACTGCTGTGCGAGCCGAATCTTGTCCGAAGGCAACAATGTAACTTAGTTGAAACGTTTGAATTATGTTAAAGAGGATCTGCATTGTCAAGAAGAAATGAGACTTGGAGACCAATCCCGGATCGCCTCGGCGCCTTCTCTCAGCTTCATTTCATGCCTGAAAACGCCACAGCCCGAGGCACGCCGATTCCACCTCAATTAGGCAGGATTGGACCTGCCGCCGCGGCAGAATCGCTGGCGCTCTCATTTCATTCCTCCGAACCGCGGCAAACACATTCTCTTGTGAAAGCTGAACTGAGAATCATGACGCAGTGAAGGTTGATTTAGGGCGGGGAACGAACGGAGGTTCGGCGGCCGGAACGGTCGGCGCCACCGACGATCTTCTATCTTTTCAAATAGTTATTGATTTCATTGAATTCGGCCGGTTTAGATCCTCACCGAGACACGACGCTTTCCTGGCTCCAATATAGGAAAAGGCCACTGCACTCAAGCGCGGCCTTTCCCTGACTTTTCCCTTCGTTGAAGGGACTCTTAGGCGATTGTCACATTCTCGGCCTGCCAGCCCTTGGGGCCCTTGACTACGTCAAACTCGACCGCCTGGCCTTCCTGGAGTGAGCGAAAACCTTCGGATTTGATGGCCGAATAATGCACAAACACGTCTTCTCCGTTTGGGCGGCTCAAAAATCCAAATCCTTTCGCATCGTTAAACCATTTCACTGTTCCCTTTTCCATACACGAATTCCTTGTTCAATAGATGTATCGCAGAACTCAATGTGGAATTGATTGCGAGTCAGGCGGGAAGCAGAACAGGCAAGAACACCAAGTCGGATTCAACGACCAGCCCCTATTGTAGCATCTTCCCGGTTCAACTGGGGACACAATCTAAGAACCGGTGACTGGGCACAACTTTCACAGGCCGCAGAAAGATCCCTCCCCTTGCCGCGAAAAGCCCAGGATTAGGAGAAACGCACTGAACAGAGTATGGTCACACTAGAGTACTTGACCTCATTTCCTTGGATCTGCGGCCATCCTCTTACCTCCGCACGCCGGTCAGCGTAGCAAACCTCCATCCGTCTGGGCTGATTCGCCGGTGCAAAGATCGAAATCTTCTTCGATTTCAAACGCACCATAACCGGGAAGTGAGGGAATATGCGATCTGACCTCGTTTATGCCGCCGGGCTTCGAATTGAAAACCGCTTTCTTTTGGCAACTACCGCGATGCTTGCGGTTCAAAAACTGCATGTCGACGCGACGCGTACTGAGGACACCATCAACAAGGCGCTAGTCGAAGTAGCCAGGGGCAACGGGAATTTTGGAAAACTGCCCGAAATTGTTCCTCCCCCGGCTATCGAAATGCTGCTCATCACGCAAGCGATCTGATCGATTCGCGAAAAGAAGACAAAGACTGCCCCAAGTCAGGGCAGGGGATGATTCCATAAGAACAATCGGGGGCAGGCGAGTCTCGCTTGCCCCCGATTGCGATTCGATTAGAAATTCAGCGTGATCTTCGCTGTCAACGCCCGCGGAGTGACATAGTGCGTACCGCTGAAGGTCGACAGGAAGTTATACAGCGCATATTTGTTCGTAACGTTGATTGCCGTCAGGTCGAGGTCCACTTTGTAGTGGTCTGCACGAAAAATATTCGTCTTGCCCAGAGTCGCGTCGAAAAGGTCGCGCGGCGCAATGCGTTGCGGGTTCTTATCGTTGTCGCCTGTGTTCGGAGCGGGAATGCTGATCAGCGTCGAGCCGAATTCGTTGGCCGGACAAACCGGCGGCAATGGATTGGTGGGCGTCGCCCTTTGTCCATTGCAGGTAAAGCCAGCTTCGAATTCCTCGTCTGCGGTCAGGGAAGTGCCAAGGGCATCGACCATGCTGATGGCTGGTTGGCCGTTCAACGTGGTTGACGAAGTCAGGCAGGGGCTGTTCGGATCCGATGTGCCATAACAGGGAGCATTTCCGGCCACAAGTCCCGAGTCATAACGCCAGTTGAAACCTCCCCAGAGGCCACCGATGAATCGCTTGCCGGAGACCGTGTACTGTACATGCGTCGTCTGGTTGAATTTCTCATCGTGATCGATGCGGAATGGAAGGCCGGTCTGCCCTACAGTGGCTCCGGCTCCGGCCACCTGGGGCGGGAAGAAGCGGGCGGCCACTGACGACATGACGGTATACGCGCTGAAGTTGTGATAGTGGGGAACCTCAACATGAAGCGCATAACCCGGAATCTTCGAGTTATGCCAATCGATGGGGAAGGTGATCGGCGTGTTGCCCAGCACGCTGAAGTCGAAAGCATTGTGCGTGTACTTCCAGATGTACTCGCCGCTCACCACGACATTTTTACCAAGAGCCTGCTGCAAGCTGGCGTGAAACTCGTTGCGGAAGCCCGGTTGTAGAGTGCCTGAAACGCCTGGACTGCAGACGAGCAGGGGAGCGAGAACTGCGTCAGAGCACCCTGTGCTCGAAAGCACGAGGTTTTCGTTGAACGGAGTTTCCAGAGTGCGCGCGTACGAAACGCTCAGTACTGTGGTCGTCGGCTTGATGTTATACGCAATGCCCAGGCGTGGCTCCGTCTGGTTGGCATCTGTGAGACCGTTGTACAAATCCTCGCGAAGACCTAGGTTGAAATTCCAGTTGCCGGCTTTGATCTGGTCTTCGATAAAGAGCGCCAATTCTTTCACGTCGGTATGCCCGAAAAATAGATAATCCGTGCCACTGCGAGTCAGGTCGTAGGGCGCAAGAACAGGCAGGTAACTCGGATTCTGGCCAGCCACGCCTCCTGGGCACTGGGAGGGATCCGTGTATCCGGGCAGGGGATTGCCATTTAAATCGACGCAAGGTGCATTGTACGTTGCATCCACGACGCCCAGGCTATCGTGCTCGCGCAGAAACGTCTGTTCATAATCCACGCCGGCCTTGAGGTTGTGGATACCCTTCGAATACGTCAGATCCGCGCGCATCCCGGTGTTCGTGAGCGTTCGATTCTGCGAAATGGACGAGGTTTGCAGATTCACCGGCCCAAGATCGGCCAGCGGATTGCCGCTGGGATAGTAGTTGTAATCGTCTCGCCGCACCCACGCACCCACATTCAACACGGAGTCGTTGCTGATAATACGCGTATAGGTCGGTGCAATATTGAAGGTGCCGATCTTCGATCGCTGGTCTGTGTCGCCCACATTGCCGAAGATCGGGCTGGCGCTCGTTCCTCCGGCCACCACATTCTGAACATTCAGGTTGTCGAAAGAGTTCGGATTCTGGAACCACGAACGGCTGTAATTGAAATCCCCATGAATGGAATCGGCAGAGTCGAAGCTGTAGTCCACGCGATCGAAGAAGTTCTCTTCGTTTCCTTTGTCATGAAAGACTGTGAACTCCGGCGGATCGAGGAAGCGCCCTGTGTTCAACCCGTCGAACTCAACGAAGTTACCCCAGGTCTTGCCGCCATACGACAGATTCACGCCGGTCGTCGCCGAACCGAACGCGCCATAAGACCCATACACGCTCCCGCTAGGCTTGGTGATTCCCTCGCCGGACCGCGTCGTGGCCACAATCACCAGGCTGGTCTTGTCGCCGTATTCCGCCGGAGGCGCACCCGAAATCACTTCAATGGATTGAATCGCATTTGACGGGAGCTGGTTTGAGAAGACCTTGCTCTGCTGGTCGGTGATCGGTTGGCCATCGACGGAAAAGGAGTTGGAAGCATGGTCCCCCAGCCCATGAAAAAGCCCATTTGAGTCGGCGGACACGCCGGGGGTCGTCATGGTGACCAGAGAACTCAGCGTCGAGGATGCGCTCTCCAGCGGCACCTTGGCGAACAGATCGCGGTCCACGTCCGTATGAAACGTGGGATCGTCTTCCACAAGGTCGCCCGTATCCTCCACCGTGACGGTCGAGCTGGCGCCTTTGATCTGAAGGGTTAACTTCAGGCTGGTGCCAACCGCGGACCGAATTTCAAAATTCCGGGCAGTCGGTGCGAAGCCGTTCGCAGTGACGCTGATCTGATAGGGATTGAATGGAATGTTGGCAAACTCAAACTGTCCCGTTGCATCGGTCGTCGTGGTCCGTTCCAGACCGCTCATCTGGTTTGAGATTCGAACCGTTGCGTTTGGTATCACCGCCCCGCTCGGGTCGGAAACAGTGCCTTGGACAATGCCGGCGTTGCCCCCTTGTGCCGCTGCACCAAGCGCGACGAAGAAGAGCGCGATTGCAGGAACGGCTCGAAATAATGTGCTGCGAGTGTGCGACATTGGAATGCCTCCGTAAAGAATGGCTGTGCTGCGAGACAATTCGAACCGCGCCCAGTGTGGTGCGGCATGCTCGATGCAGTCAGGACATCATTCCGTTTGAAATTTGATCCGTAGCGGATACGCCTGTTCTTCGCCTGAATCGAAAAGAATCGAAGCAAGAAAAATGGCGAAGAGAGACAGTCTCGGAAGGATGTCAGCGGCCGGAGGGCGGAGGACGAATAAAGAGCTGGGGATGCCAGTAGCGGGTCGCCAGCCGTATCTCAACAACAGGCGTGGCAGCCTCAAACTCCACCAGCACAATGATGACGGCGGCCGCCGCAACAGGAACTGCCGTGTGCAAGGCAATGCACAACGCGCAGTGATCGGCATCCGATGCGTTGGCGTGGAAGTGCGCCACCTGCGCCACGGTAAGCACAGCCATCAAAGCCAGGCACACCACCAGTAAAGTCGCATAGGCCCATGGCTTTACGCGGCGATTTTCCCTGGTTCGTGGCTGGAATCCGATGAACAAAAGCTTCCCTTGCTCAAGAATACACAAAATTGGATGCAATCAGGCCGACGAAGAGTGAGCGGCGCTCCCCTTCTATAGACGACTCAATTGGCCCTCAGGCTGCTGGAAATCGCATCTGAATCGTCGCACCGCCGCCCTTTCGATTGAAGGCGATCAGTTCCCCCTTGTGGAGCTTTACCGCTCGTTCGGCGATCGCCAGGCCGACGCCGAAGCCACCCGTGCCCGGGCTGCGCGCCTGGTCCACTCGATAGAATGGCCGAAAAATGGATTGGATCTCCGCCTCGGGTATTCCCGGTCCGTGGTCGCTGACCTCAAGAACGGCCCACCCATTCGACCCGCGCGCCACCTTGATCTCCACCTCAGTCCCGGGTTCGGTGTACCGAATGGCATTCCGAACTACATTCTCGACAGCTCGATAGAGCAACTCCGGCTTCCCCTGAATCGCAACATCGGATTCCGCGCTGAACCGTACAGAACATTGATGCTGTCGCGCCTCGTAATCGGCGTCCGGAATCATCGATGCAACGAGCTGGTTCAACGAGATTCGTTCAAAATTGCCCGTTTTCTCCATGGCCTCCATCGACGAAAGCTCGAGCAACTGACCGATAAGCTGGTTCAACCTCCCGGTTTCCCGCTCAATGCGGTCCAGGTGGGCAGTCATCGCCTCGCCCGCGTCCTCCCGGGCAAGCTCCAGTGCAACGCTGAGACGAGCCAGGGGGGATCGCAATTCATGAGACACATCGCGCAGAAGGAGTTTTTGCACATCGACAAGAGATTCCAGCCGCTCCGCCATGTGATTGAAGTCATGAACCAGCGCGTGAAATTCGTCCCCTTTGAAGATCAGCCACTGCGATCCCTCCTCTGGAACGCGCGTATCGAGCTTGCCCCCGGCGAGCGCCCGTGCGGCTTTTCTCAGGCGGACAACGGGCCGGGTAAAGATAAGAACCAGCACGAACGTTGTCACGCCACCAACGGCAATGGCAACCGGCAACTGCGGAAATGCGAAATGCAGCAGATCGTCATACCAGGTGTGACGCTCCGGCACGTGACCGACATTCAGCAACATCTGGTATTGCTGATTGTCCCCTGATCGAACAGGAACCCGCCACACATACTGGTTATTCACCTGCGTTCCAGTAATTTGTCCCGTTGCCGGCGAGGCAATCTGCGCTGCCGGCACTTGCCCCGCTGTGCAGAGCAGGCGGCCTGAAGCATCCTCAAGCTGCAGCTCTTCGCGATGCGCAACCGCGAAGTCGCGCACAGCGCCGCATCCTCCCGATTCAAAGGCAAGCGCCACATCACTGCCTTGGTTGCGGAGTTCCGCGAACAAGGATGCGCGCAACACATCCGGGCTGGGCTGGTACCTGTGCCTGAGAACAAACGACGTCGAGATGATAAAGATCAGGCTTTGCGCAATCCAGAAAATGATGAATACCTTGAAGAATAATCCGCGCATCCTCAGCCCTCTTGCCTTGCCTGCGATCGATCGACTGCCAATTGATAGCCGCTTCCGCGGATTGTCTTCACCCGCTCTTCCTGCGATGCGCCCGTGTCAAGCTTGCGGCGCAAGCGACTGACGTGCATGTCAAGGCTGCGATCGAAGGGATCAAACTTGCGTCCCAGCACACTCTCTGAGAGGTCTTCGCGCGATACCACTTTACCCGGCGAGCGCATCAGCGCTTCCAGCAGCGCAAACTCCACATCGGTAAGGTCGATTCGTGTTCCATCCTGAAGCACTTTCCGCGCCGCCGGATCGAGCTCCAGGTTCTGCACCCGCAGGATCCCCTGCTCGTCTCCTGCCGCCGCGTTGCTGCGACGAAGAACGGCGCGCATCCGTGCAAGCAGTTCACGGGGATTGAAGGGCTTGGGAAGATAATCGTCCGCGCCGATTTCGAGGCCCACGATTCGATCAACGTCTTCTCCGCGAGCGGTCAGCAGCAGCACGCTCACCGTCGAAGCCGTCCGGATTTGCTTCAATACTTCGAAGCCATCCATCCCCGGCAGCATCACGTCGAGCAGAATCATCGCCCAATTCTGTTCCCGCGCTCGCTTCAGTCCCGCGTCGCCCCGATACACGGCGTGAACGCGAAATCCGTTCTTGCCCAGGTACTCGATGAGCATCGAGCAAAGCTCCACGTCATCGTCAATCAACAGCACGTCTTCCACTTACCATCTCCGATTAACAGCCTACGCCCGCCACACCCCCAAAAGACCATGAGAAATGTAACAAATGGTCACGACCACGGTGACAATTCGTTACACGGCTTTACTCATCGTGACGGCACGCCCACCTGCATTGCGGTTTTCTTGGAATAGATCATTTTTTGCAGGCGGAGTGTTCAGATGACGAAGCTCTTTCTTCCCGGATTCTTCACCGTTCTAGCGTTAGCCTTCGGCCTCACATCCATGCCCGCGGCCTGGGCGCAGTCGCCAAATGGCGAGGTTCGCGGCACCATCACCGATCCTTCCGGCGCGCTGGTTTCTTCGGCGAACGTCGTGCTCTCGGTTGAGGCTGGCTTTTCGAAGTCCGCTCAGGGCGGCCATGATGGAACATTCAGCCTCTCCAACGTCCCGCCCGGGCGCTATCTCCTCACCGTCACCGCCGCAGGCTTTGCGGTCAGCACCACCGAGAATGTCATCGTCGTCTCTGGCAGGACAACAGTTCAGAACGTCGCCCTCCAATTGCCTGTGGATCAGCAGCAGGTCCAGGTTAAGGAAGACAGCCTGGGCGTGAGCACCAACCCTGACAGCAACGCGAGCGCCATCGTAATCAAAGGCAAGGACCTCGACGCGCTGTCCGACGATCCGGACGAGTTGCAGAACGAGCTGAACGCTCTGGCTGGACCGTCCGCCGGTCCCAACGGAGCCCAGATCTACATCGACGGATTCACGGGCGGGCAGCTTCCCCCAAAGTCGTCGATTCGCGAAATCCGTATCAACCAGAACCCTTTTTCCGCCCAATACGACCGGCTCGGCTACGGCCGCATTGAAATTCTCACCAAGCCAGGAACCGACAAGGTCCACGGCTCGGTGATGATGAACGGCAATGACTCTGCGTTCAATTCTCTGAACCCATTCGTCACCAATGAACCCTCCTACTACAGCACATTTCTTGCCGGCAGCGCCGGCGGCTCGCTGGGCAAGAAAACTTCCTGGTTCGGCAGCATCTTCCGCCGCGACAACGCTTCGAACTCCATCATCAACGCCGAGGTTCTCGACCCTTCAGGACTCACCTCCAACTACACCGCCGCGGTTGCCAACCCGCAATCCCGCCTCGATGTCAGTCCCCGCTTTGACTTCCAGCTCGGAGCAAACAACACGCTCACGATCCGCTATATGTTTGACCGCCAGAAAGAGACAAACAGCGGCGTTTCGCAGTTTGCGCTGCAAAGCCAGGGCTACGATGTCCTCAACCACGAGAACACGATCCAGGTGAGTGATACCCAGATCCTCAGCGCCAACATGATCAACGAGACCCGCTTCCAGTACACCGGCGATCGCGACAATCAAGTTGCAGATGTCTCCGATCCCACCATTTCAGTTCAAGGCGCGTTTACCGGCGGAGGCAGTAACGCAGGGGTGGTGCGCGACAACCAGGACCGCTACGAGTTACAGGACTACGTAACCAGCGCGAGAGGAACTCACGCTCTGAATTTTGGCGGGCGCTTCCGTCTCACGCACGAAACAAATGATTCGACCTCGGGATTCAATGGCAATTACATTTACTCGTCGCTCAGTGCCTACGCCGCCAACACGCCGTCGGAGTACGACGTCACCGCCGGTAACGCTTCTTCGAGCTTGAACCTGTTCGATGCCGGCCTGTTTTTCCAGGACGACTACAGAGTTCGGCCAAATCTGACCTTGAGCTACGGCATCCGCTACGAGGCGCAGAATCGCATCAGCGACCACGACGATTGGGGACCGCGTTTCGCGCTGGCCTGGGCTCCTCACTTCGGGAGCGGCCAATCAAAAACCGTGATCCGCGCCGGCTACGGCTGGTTCTACGATCGATTCAATTCGACCTACGTGCTCGATGCAATCCGCCAGAACGGCGTGAATCAGCAACAATATGTGGTCAAGAATCCTGATTTCTACCAGAACGCGCCGTCTCCCTCGCAGCTTGCCGCGCTCAGCAGCACGGCTCCCACCGTTGTTGAGCTCGCTCCCAACCTGCGCGCCTCTCTCAACATGCAATCGGCTGTCGGCGTTGAGCACCAGTTCGGCAAGATCGCAACTGCCTCCGCCACCTACATCAATTCACGCGGCATCCACCAGTACTACAGCGACAACGTCAACGCCTTCTTGCCGCAAACCTACGACGTAGCCACAGGAACCGGCACGCGTCCCAATGGGATCAACGAGAACATCTACCAGTTCCGCTCCGGCGGCGTCTACAACCAGAATCAGCTCGTCTTCAATTACACGGTTCGGGCATCGCGGGTATCTCTCTTTGGTTTCTACATGGTGAACTTTGCCAAGGCGGATACATCCGGCGCTACCTATTTTCCGTCAAACCAGTCCGATCCCGGCGCTGACTATGGCCGCTCAAACTTCGATGTGCGCAACCGGTTTCTGCTCGGCGGCAACCTTCAAGGGCCTTACGGCGTTTCGTTGAGCCCTATGATCGTTGTCGATTCCGGTCAGCCGTTCAACATCGTTGTCGGCCAGGACCTGAACGGCGACAACCAGTTCAACGACCGTCCGGCCTTCGCCACTGCGTCAAGCACAGATGTGCTGCAGACAAAATATGGCGCATTCGACCTCGATCCCGCGTGGAACCAGGCACGCATCCCCTACAACTTCGGCAATGGCCCATCGCAGTTCAGCATGAACACGCGCATCAGCAAGTCCTTTGGAATCGGGCCGAAGGTGGAAAGGCCGGCTTCAGGCGGATTCGGCGGCCCAGGCGGCGGACCCCCTCCGGGTGGTGGTCCGGGAGGCGGACCCAGAGGCGGCGGCCCGGGAGGTGGCCTTGGTCCCGGCGGATTGAGCAGCAGCGGAGGCCCTCCGAGGCTCGATCAGGCGGTGCCCCGCAAATATTCACTCACCTTCGCTGCGATGGCCAGAAACGTCTTCAACTCGGTGAACCTCGCACAGCCGGTTGGCGTATTGCAATCGCCGCTGTTCGGAAAATCCAATGCACTGGCGGGTGGATTCTTCTCTTCACCGGCATCGAATCGCAGCATCGATCTGCAGGTGAACTTCAACTTCTGAGGCGGCTCAGCCGCCTCGGCGTTCTCCATCGCCGGTCAAAGTGGCCCGGAAGATGCACTGCAGTTTTGCCAAAGACAATCGCCACATCTCCCGGTGCCACAGGTATTCGCGCTCCGAGACCAGCCCGCGATGGTTAAGGCGAAGAAGGCTGTTTTCGAAGCTGCCGTCCAAGTGGAGTTCCACCGAGCTGACTGGCGACTTGGAAATGCCGGTCCACCAGCTGCAGATGATTTTGCGCAATCTGCACGTATGGTATGCACCTAGAATGCTCAAATCCAGTTTGCCGGCTCGGTAGTAGTCAAGACGAAAGAGATCTCCGGCCCGCGAAGCCGCCAGACGGCCACCCCCCTGGTCCTGTCCGGGCAGTCGCATCCACAACTCGCGGTACTCCGGCTCAACCAGTGCATTGAAGAGTCGCCGCGTATCCGCGTGGACATCGACCTTCATCACGATATTCCATTTGGGTTCAAGCTCTATGCTCTTGGCGCGGACCAAACTCTGTGTATCGCCGATAAGCGACGACAGATGTGCATTCATGTCGACGAAGACCCTCCAGCAAGGAAAGTGAGTATTTGAGAGCCCGTTTCTTTCGACGAGATTTTGAGACGTTTGTTTCCTGCGTCTTCGATTTTTACGCTGCGTTCAATATCCGCGGCGCCTGCAGCATCCCGAAGATTGGCTCGCTTAGCTTGTCTTATGGCTCATCAGTGTTTCGTGCGCCCGATTGAGGCTTGGTCTGGCGATCAAAAAGCGGCGGACTCCGCGGGGCAATTTCTTCCTCGCATCCCGCCGCTCCATGAAAAGCAACTGAATGCCGCAATCTTTAGAACACGATCTTGGCCGTCAGTTGCACATTGCGGTTGCCCAATCCTTGGGGATACGAACCGCCGCCGGCTCCGCTTCCTAGGCCCGTATCGAAGGCGTAAAAGCTGCTCATGAAACCGCCTGTCAACGCGTCTTCCACATTGGGATCGGGCGTTCCGTAGTAGGCGCGATTGAGCACGTTGAATGCCGTAACCTGCATGACCATATGGAACCGCTCGGTGAGGTTGAGGTTCTTGCCTACCGTCATGTCCAGATCGTTAAAGCTGTCTCCTCGCAGGGTATTGCGTCCTACGCCCGGGAAGGGATTGTTCTGTGCCATGGCCTCGTATTGGTTGTTCCAGAGCCAGTGTTCCGCAGAAGGCGTCGTGGCATTGCCGGTCACATAGTCCACATATCCGCCGGGCCCAAGATTGATGCCCATCGTATTCAGCGGCGCCTTGGGGTTCGACAGCACTGGACGGCAGGGATCGGCTCCAAAGGGCGCCTGCGCAAAGCCGATATCGCAGAAGCCCGTCTCCGCCATGGTCTCATTGATCGCCTGCGGCGACGAACTGGGCCCGTTGCAATCATTGTTCGCCGTGCAGATGATGTTCAGCACCGGCGTCGAAGTCACCGATACTGAGTTCTGGATCGGGTTGAACGGCTGACCGCCGTTGTACTGATAAAAAGCGTTCATGAAATAGCCGCCAAGCAACCGCCCAAGCGCTCCGGGCTGGTGCGAGTACCACGGTTCGGTATAGGTCATCTGGATGCCCCAGATATTTGGATACGAATTGCCGCTCACACCCCGTTCGGCAATGTCCGTGTTGAGAGGGTCCTGCGCGAAGGCGCTGGTCGTGCCGCCCGCCCCGCTCGCGGCGAATTCGCTCACGTTGTCAATCGTGCGGCTGTAAGTATACGAGGCCGTTCCCGTCCAGCCGTGAAAGTTCCGCATCGTCAGCGAAGTCTGCAACGCGTTGTAGATCGAGAAGGCCGTATTTCCAAAGGTAAGCACCTGGTCGTAGTTGCAATTTGGCCTTCCGTAGCCGGGCGCGCTGGGATCGCTGCACACCGAGATTCCCGATCCGTAACTTGGAAACGCGCTTTGCACGCTCAGGATATCGGGGTTCGAATTGAGTGCCTGGAAAAGGCCGAAAGAGTGGTTGCCCACGTAAGCGATGTTCATAACTGCCGAGGGCGCTACCTGGTATTGGAACCCGAGCGTGTAGGTTTCACCCATCGGGTTCCGGAAGTTTGTTGGTACGGTCTGCTGCGGCAGCGCGCGTGGATCCCCGCCGGTGGGGAAGAGTCCCGCGTCGGAGGCCTGAACCGTCGCGTACGTGAGCCCATTATTCGCCACGCAGCTCACCGTCACCCCATCGCAGCCGATGCTGCCTGAATTCACAGCCGGCGCGCCTGTGGCCATGTCAACAAAAACGTTGTAAAACTCGGGATCGACGTTGATCGCGAATCCGGCGTGCACCACCATCCTGGGCAGGCCGCCCGGGGTATAGGCGAGTCCAATGCGCGGCTCGATGTTCCGGTAGACCGGGTTCACATACGGCGTTGTGGTTGCCGATAGGGGCAGGGTTGTATCCCAGAAGGGGTGAGAGCCTGTCTGCTGCGCAACGGTCTCATTGTGCAGGAAGTTCACTGCCTGTCCGAAGTACTCGTAGCGCAAACCGAGATTCAGCGTCAGGTTTGGCATTGCCTTCCAGTTGTCCTGCAAATACAACGCATAATCCGACTCTTTGAAAGGTATAGTCGGGCTGCCCTGTGCCAATTGGAGTTCCCCAACCCCCTCGAGCATCGCGGTGAGGCCGTTTGCGTATGCGCCGCCCGCATTCCGCAACGGAATCGTCGCGCCCGCATTCGGACCGGAGGAATAGCTCGCCGCGCCCGGAGTAAAGTTGAACGTGCCCTCGCCATCGGGCAACCAGCCCCACGGTGAATCCTGGTAATCGTACTCACCGCCGAACAAAAGCGTGTGCTTCCCAACCACCCAGCTCGCATTGTCCTGCACCTGGTTTACTTTGATGAAGCGGCCCTGCGGAAATGCGCCGGCGTCGTAGCCGTATGTGGACAAGGTGCCGCCGAGAACGACCGACGAGGCGCAGGTGTTCGGGGCTGAGATGGTGCAACTGGAGATTGCGCCGCTTTCAAAGGCAATATTCGACTGCTGGAAAGCATAGCGCAGTTGATTTGTGATCGTAGGCGTAAAGACATGCGTCCAATCCCCACCCGCCTCGTGCGAGATGCCGTTCACGTTCGGGTATCCGCCTCCTGCTGCTGTTGCGGCGCTCACAAGATAAAAAGCCGGATTGTACGGATTGTTCTGATAGTTGTAGCGCAGATAGAACCGGTCTTTCGATGTCAACTGGTAGTCAATGCGGCCCAGATGCTCCTGATCCAGAATCTGCGTGGGGAAGGTGCGTGCGTATTGCGCAACCTCGACCGTCGCCGGCGTTATCCCGTCCGTCACCGGGACCGTCGTAACCGTGCTCGCGATCGGCGTCGGATTTCCTACCGATGTGCTATAAGGCCCGTTGGCAACCATGGCCGCGACCGCAGGGTTGTTTGGGTACGTTGCCTGAAGCGTTTTAAGCCCGTTCGGGTCGGGAAAGAGACCCCCCTGCGAAGTATCCGTCACGCCGCTCTCATACGTGTGGTCCCAAAGCGTACTTCCAAAAAACCAGGCCTTGTTCCTCAAAATCGGGCCGCCCAGTGTTCCGCCCCAGTTGTTCTGCACAAAGCGAGGAACCGAGATCAGGCTGCACCCGTTCGCACTCGCGTATGTGGAGTCGGATCCCGGCGGACAATAGCCGAACTGCGGATCTTTCTGGTACTGCATCAGCGAAGAGAGCCAAGAGCCCGTGTACATCTCGAAACCGGTGCCATGAAATGAGTTCGTGCCCTGCTTGGTTATGTAATTAACGATCGCGCCCATGTTGCGGCCATATTGCGCGCCCATGTCGCTGGTGATGACCTGGACCTCCTGGATCGCGTCCTGGTTGTCAAAGAAAAAACTGGGCCCGCCGATCGAGGTGTCGTTGTTGGTCTGCCCATCGATCTCCGAATTGTTTGACCGGCCCCGTTCCCCATTCACCGAGAAGTTCTCGCCATTGGTATTTGACATGCCATCGCCATGCGTATTCACTACGCCGGGCACCATCAGCGCCAGGTTGTCGATTGCGCCCGTCACAGGGGCCGATGCTAGCTGCTCGGTATCGATCGTCGTCTCCACTTGCGCGGATTGCGTATCGATAAGCTGCGCCGCATCGGCTTCCACCTGCACCGTCTGCGCCTCTGAGCCCAGCTTCAGCGTCTGCTTGCCGACTGAGGTTACGTTTCCTGCAACAACATGCACATGTGCAATCTGCCCAGGGCCAAATCCGCTCGCCTTGATCGAGATGGTGTAGGAACCCAGGGGCACGTCACTGAAGGCAAAAGCACCCTCGCCGTTCGACACGGTTTTGAGAATCACGCCCGTGCTTTCACTCGTAGCAGTGACCGTCGCTCCAGGTATCACGGCGCCCGTCTGGTCGACCGCGCTTCCGGTAATCCCGCCGGTGATAATGCCTTGCGCGGAGGCATTCCGGGCGTCAACAAGACACGAGAGAACGAGAACTGAGATCGCGACTGCGAAACTATATTTCAGAAGATGACGCAATGTGGACACAATGAACCTCCAGCAGATGGTGCTGATTTGAAATTGTGATTTGAGATCAGAAACCGTGAGACGAGGCCGCGACCCTGCGCACCAAAGACACACCACGCAGAGGCTCGGTCCGGATCTGGGAAATGATCCGAAGGCGCATTCGAAAGTCGGATGTCGCAGAACACGCAAAACTCCTGCCCGCGGAAACCAGACGTGGCTGGTCCCTTCAAGACCCGTCGTGCCTTGCGCTTGCATCTTCCTTTGTCGTGCTGGGTAGCGAGATTTCCAAAAGACAAACAGGGGAAAGGAAAATCACTCGCCGTTGGAGACTAGGCAAATTGCTTGCCAAACTCGAGACGACCTTGAATGAGCCCTTGCGAATCAGCCCTTATTGATTGAGTTTCATGGAATTACAGATCGAGTTTTCCAGCTTATTCTGCCTCCGGTGAAACCGACAGAATTCCATAACTCGGAAGAAGCGATTCCATAAAAGTGAATCGAAAACTCCGTCTTTAGGAATCATTTATGTTTTGATGACTGAGAGATGTGGATACACAACTCAGCGCCCTCTGCTGGCAGATCGCACCAGCAACAACGCGGGAGCGCGCGAGTTGTACAAACGGATATGATGCTGCAATAGGTTGAACCGTTGTAGGGGGAGCAGATGATGAGACTGGGCAGATTTGGTTCGTCGATCCGTGTTGCGTTTGTTGTTGCGTTCCTTCTTGTGCTTGCCGTGCCCGGCCTTCAGGCCGCGGAATCCATCTCGCTCACCGTCGATGCAACGCAAGTTCCGCGCAAGCTGATTCATGCCCGGCTCGTAATGCCTGTCGAGGCCGGTCCGCTCACCATCTACTATCCCAAGTGGCTCCCCGGCGCGCATGGGCCGGATGGACCGATAACAAGCTTGACAGGCCTGAAGTTCCAGGCGGATGGGAAAACCATTCCCTGGCGGCGCGACCTTCTCGATGTCTTTACCTTCCACGTCGATGTTCCCCAGGGTGCAACGCGCCTCGACGTTTCGTACGACTACATCGAGCCCGATGGCTTTTCGGCAACCGATAAGTTGCTTGCTCTTGAATGGAATGAAGTCGTGCTCTACCCGGCAGGCGCTCCCGCCAGAGAACTGACCTATGAAACGAAACTGATCTTGCCGGAAGGCTGGAAGTTCGGCACCGCCCTCCCGGTGGAGAGCCAATCAGGAAATGAAATCGCGTTCAAGCCAATCTCGCTGAACCTGCTTGTGGATTCGCCCGTGATTGCCGGTCAATATTATCGCTCCATCGATCTCACTCCTCCCGGCGAGCCGATTCACCACGAAATCGACATGGTGGCAGACAGCGAAGCCGCCCTCAATATGAGCCCCGAACTGCAGAAGTCAATGACGAACCTCGTTGCCGAATCAGGCAAGCTTTTCGGAACACGCCACTATCGCGATTATCATTTCCTGCTCACGCTCAGCGATCACGTCATGCACTTTGGATTGGAGCATCACGAATCAAATGACAGCCGCCTGCCCGAACGCGCTCTGCTGACCCCCGCCGCTGGAGTGCTGGTGGGCGGATTGCTGCCACATGAGTTTGTCCATTCATGGAATGGAAAATTCCGCCGCCCCGCCGATCTGGCCACTCCTGACTTCGAAAAACCGATGGAAGATGACCTGCTCTGGGTCTACGAAGGTCTCACCGAATACCTGGGACCCTTGCTCGCCGCACGCAGTGGATTGTTTACCCAGGAGCAGTATCACGAGTACCTGGCCAACGCCGCTGCCATGCTCGGTCCGGGCAGGCCGGGCCGAACCTGGCGTCCGCTCCTCGACACCGCCGTCGCAGTCGCCGGATTCGGTTACGGGGCCCGCGGCTGGACCAACTGGCGACGCACCACCGACTACTACGATGAAGGCGATCTCATGTGGCTTGAGGTGGCCGCCATCATTCATCAAGTCACCAACGGCCAGAAATCCATCGACGATTTCTGCCATCTCTTCCATGGCGGCCCAAACAATGGCCCGGAGTTGAAAACCTACACCTTTGACGATCTCGTCCACACCCTCAATGAAGTGGCGCCGTACGACTGGGCCGCGTTCTTTCATCAACACCTTAACTCCACTTCGCCCGAAATGCCCGAAGGGGGAATTCAAAAAGCCGGCTGGAACGTGGAGTTCAACGACCAGCCTTTGCACCTGCCCGGGCGCCACGGCATGACAAGTGATGTCTACTCCGTTGGCCTGCAACTTGGCGAAGACGGCGCGGTCGAGGATGCGGTCGTCGGGAGTCCGGCATTTGATGCCGGCATATCATCTGGAATGAAAGTGATCGGCGTGAATGGACGCCTGTACACGAACGATGTGATGCAGGACGCGATCAAAGAAGCCAAAAGCGGTTCGGCACCGATTTCCCTCCTGGTGGTTGACGACGACTATTACAAGACCTGCATTGTGAATTACCACGGCGGCGAACGCTACCCGCACCTCGTTCGTGACCAGACAAAGCCGGATTATCTGGACGATCTCATCAAGCCTCGCGCCGAATAGCGAACCTCGGTTCATCCCCGGGATGCCGCACCGGGAGATTCGCCGGTGTCGCACGAGCTATCGCCGTTGGGAACCGCGTTAAACACCCCATCAGGCTCTCCCGTGTGAGTTGGACGAGAACTGTCGGTAGTGGGTCAGTTTGAATCTTCATCCTTCTTGAACAATGTGGTTGGCTTGCCATCGTCTGAGTTGCGTCCACTCCAATATCTGAGGAGTCCTCCCCCAATCGCAATGGGAAGAATGATGAACCAGGCCCACCGGGGCACCGAATTGAAGTCCTTTACCACCATGCCAGCTATACCTCTCACGCCTTTGTTTGATCCGTGGCATAATGAGTATATGCTTACGCGCTCAAGCAAGGATCATGATTTCGCCGTCAACGTCTTCCGAGTTGGAGAGCACGCCATCGGTGAGCGCATGGACGGAACTCCACTGGAAGACCCGAACTCGGGTAAGAATCCAGCAGCAGTCGCACTCGGCAGGTTGGGCGGCCAAAAAGGCGGGAAGGCGAGAGCGGCCAAACTCTCGCCTGCTAGACGGAAGGCAATAGCTAAAAAGGCGGCAGCTGCTCGATGGAGACCGCCATCATAGCCCAAATCCCGTGTCGGTTCGCTGGTCCGGGAATGGCAGCAGCCGTTTTGCCCATAACGCGGCGCTACGTGGTCCAACGTCTCAATAAAATC
>DATKPJ010000144.1:0-17813 GCA_035524195.1 Occallatibacter sp. | reverse complement strand
GTCTCTGGGCCAGGCTGCGCGGCGTCGCGCCAGCGCATCAGCTCAATAAAGATCGCTTCGATTTCGGCGCGGTCGGCGTCGCTGATGGCAACTTCGAATTGGGGAAAGCGCGTCATGTTGCACCTCGCGACTACTCATACTGGTAGAAACACCATTCGAGTCCCACAAGTTGCGTTCCCCGTTGTTCGCGCATTCAGTTCTCTGCATGTGTGCGGCGCTTCAGGGCTTGCCGCGCATGTACTCCCCGCTCTTCCCGCCGGTCTTCGCCTCGAGCTTCACCTCGCGAATCACAATCGCCTTGTCCAGCGCCTTGGTCATGTCGTAGACAGTAAGCGCCGCCACGGCCGCCGCCGTCAGCGCCTCCATCTCAACGCCCGTCGGTCCAACGGTCGCCGCCGTGGCCGTAATCTGCACCCCGCCTTTGACAACCTGCGCCCGCAAATCGACATGCGTAAGCGCCAGCGGGTGGCACATTGGAATCAGCTCTGATGTCTTCTTTGCCGCCTGAATGCCGGCGAACCGCGCCACCTCCAATGGATTGCCCTTTGGATTGTCAGGAAGCGCGGCCAGCACCGCGGGTGAAAGCTCGACAAACGCCGACGCCGTTGCCGTGCGCCGGGTCGCCTCTTTGGCGCTCACGTCCACCATGCGCGCCTCACCGGCCTCATCGAAGTGTGAGAGTCCCGGCTGCTTCGATTCAGACATACGTTCCCTTCAAATACGCAGGATGCGCACGATCGTTCCCGCTTCAAGGCTGCTCGCATCTTCAGGAATGACAACAAAGCAATTTGATCGCGCAAACGCCGGCAGATCGCCGCTTCCATTCCACGGCACCGTTTCTACCTGTGGCACCCCGACCTCGGGATTGAAATTGCAGTGCGCCGGCAGGAATCGTGTGAGACCTGGCTTGGCGTTCCGGTCCGTGTTCCGCGACAACGACGCCGCTGCGAATCGCGGTCCCAGTTCGCGGCAGCCCGCCAGCGCTTCAAGCATGGGAGCCGCAAACAGCAGAAACGTTACCGCTGACGAGATCGGATTTCCAGGCAACCCGAAAAACGGAAGCGGTCTTTGCTGCCCCTCGCGCGACAGTTCGCCAAATACCAGTGGCTTGCCCGGCTGCATGCGCACGCCCGTAAAGTGAAACCTCGCACCCAGCCGTTCCAGCGCCGGTTCCACCAGGTCGAACTTCCCCGCTGAAACTCCCCCGGAGATGAGCAGCATATCCGACTCCATGGCCACGGCCAGTGCAGTGTTCAGCGACTCGGCTGTATCAGTTGCCGTAAGCCCCATCCAGAAATCCCCGCCTGTGCCTTCCACCAGCGATTCCAACATGGGCGCATTCGAATTCCGAATCTGTCCTGGACCGGGAATTGATTCCACATGGACGAGTTCGTCGCCCGTGGTGAGAATCGCAACGCGCGGCCGCTCATACACCTCTGTTGTTCCATACCCGCACGAGGCAGCCAAGGCAATCTGCGCCGGGCCAAGGATCGTTCCCGCCGCGAGCAATTCTTCGCCACGACGCGCCTGCGCTCCACGTTCCACAAAATTCTCGCCCGGCTTGATGGTGCGGGTAGAAACCATCCGCACACGACCGCCGTCGCGCTCGACGTGTTCGATCATCGCCACGGCATCGGCGCCCGCCGGCAACGGCGCGCCCGTCATGATCTCCCACACCGCATTGGTTGGCAGGGGTCCCGCGGGACGCTCGCCCGCACGAGTTACACCGGCAATCGGCAGCCATGTGTTCTCTGAAAATTCATGCGCGCGGACCGCAAAACCATCGCGAGTCGATCGCGCAAAGGCCGGCTGATCCGCGTCCGCCACAATTGGCTTTGCCAGCACCCGATCCCGGACTGCTGCCAGATCAAGCTGCTCTATTGCGGGAGTCGTCCGGCTCAGCTCGCGTGCACGACTCGTGACCATCGCTGCCGCTTCTTCGAAACTGCGCAGGGCCGAGCTCATGGAATGCATTGTAGATTGGACGATTGAATTTCACGCCCCGAAATTCGCGCGGTTGCATTGGAACTGTTCTCTCAATCAGCAAAAAGGGCGTCCCCGATTGCCGGGAACGCCCTTCGTGACGCAAAGAACTGCTTAGCTCTTTTTGCCTGCCTTGTAGGACGAGCTGACTTTCTGCCCGGCCTGTTGCAGAATTCCCTGCACCTCTGCCGCATAGGGACCGTTGGGAGCAAGCTGAAGATACTTCTGATACGCTTCCGCGCATCCATCCGGAAGAACAATGTGTCCGGTCTTCTGGTCGAAAGTCGCCTTCTGGATCAAGCCTTGCCCCTTGAGGTAATACAGCAGCGGATCGTTGGGATCGGTCTTGATTCCCTCATCCGCAGCCGCAACCTGCGCATCACCGTTGCCCGACTGGAAAAAGATCACGGCTTCGTTGCGCAGATACATTCCGGCGTGTGATGGATTCGCCTTGGCAGCGGCATCATACGCGGCATTCGCCTCTTGAACCTTACCGCCGCGCGCATATACCTCACCCAGACCCGATTCGGCCATGCCCTCGATCTCGGGATTCGGCTTCTTCGAGGCCTGATCCACTTCGAGCGCCTTCTTATACGAAGCTTCCGCATCGTCATACTGCTTCAAGCCGGCCTGCGCCAGTCCCAGTTGCGCCCACAAAATGGCCGCATCCGGCTTGGCCGCCGTATCCTTCTTCATCATGGTTTCGATATCGGTGTACTTCGCCGTCTTGATCTCGTTTTCCTTGGCTTCAATGTCGGCCTTCGATGCACTCGCGCCCAGTTGCTGTGTTGCGGTGGCCCGTGCGGCGTCGGCATCCTTCACATCCTGAGCCACGACTTTCAGATCGGCATTCAGGCTCTTGATGACCTCGTTCGTCTTCAAGGCTTCGGAGTTCTTCTTGCGAAGCTCTTCAAGCTGCTTCTTCTCTTCGTCCGGCAGCTTTTCAATGTATGCCGGTCGCGACATGTCGTCGTCTGCGGTCGTATCACCGCCCGCAGTCACCGTGATGTTGGGAATGGAGTCCACCATCTTGTCGGGTGGGGTGTCCGGCTGCCTGTAGACCAGCGTGTAGGTTCCCGCTGCCGCTTCTCCGGAGTAGTTGCCGCTTGAGTCGACCGGGAAGGTGTACTTCGAACTGTGCCCATTGTCCGTCGAGAGACTGACTGAGCCGTTGGTCTGGGGTGCTCCCGTTGGATTCGTGACCTGACCGTGGATCTTGCCCATCGCCGCCGGCGGCGCCGTGGTCTGGGCCAGCGCGGGGGTCAGGGCAAAGGCCAGCACGCCCAGCCAAAGTGAAAGGTTGCGTTTCATCTTCTTCTCCTTCGAGCTCCAACGGGCAACGCGGCTCGCGGGCTCAATCGTGATCATTCTTTGTGGCCAAGCCATACATCGGAGCTGTCGCTGCACCCATGCCTTCTGGATGCCAGGCGCGACCCGCGCGCGATACATTGCCGCATCTGCCCGCCGCACAATCCTCAGGAACTCTGATGCGAGAAACAAACGGTCCGCAAACCGCGTTTCCCGGCAGAACCAAAGTTAAATCCAATGGACTCTCCAGCACAAGGCCGCCGGTTGCAAGTTCGAGGCTTTCCTGTGCCTCGCCCCCGTCGATTTCCAGGACGGATCAAAAATTCCCCTCGAACAGCGCTCACCCCCGGCGCATCTTCAACACTGCCCAACGGGTTCCGACCCATGGTAGTGCGACTCTCGCCTGCTTCCTTGTGGTCTTCGTCACACCCTACAATAAATACATGGCAACTACGATCCGCCCGGCAACTCCCGCGGATGTCCCGCTGATTCTGACTTTTATCCGAGCCTTGGCTGCCTATGAACGCGAGCCCGAGGCCGTGACAGCCACAGAAAGCGACCTGCTTCGCGACGGCTTCGGCCCCAATCCCTTCTATTTCTGCCTGATAGCCGAGCACGACGGCGCGCCTGCGGGCTTTGCCTTCTACTTCTTCAATTATTCCACCTGGATGGGCCGCCCGGGACTTTACCTCGAAGACCTCTTCGTGCCTCCCGAGTTTCGTGGCTTCGGCATCGGCAAGGCTCTGCTGCAACGCGTCGCGGCAATCGCCGTCGAAAAGGGTTGCCCCCGGCTGCAATGGGAGGTGCTCGACTGGAACACCCCCGCCATCGATTTCTACGCTGCCATGGGCGCCGAATTTCTCGATTCCTGGCGCAATGTCCGAGTCAGTGGTCCAGCCCTGCTCAAGCTGGCCGGAGCCGCTGTCTCACGCTGAAGAAAGAGGGCCATGACGATTCTCCGGGACCAGGATACGGCGGCCACCGTGCTCTTCGAGCCGAAGGCCGCTGCCTCACCGCAGCTGGTTCGCGTCATCGGCGGCGGTCTGGCCGGCCCTGAAGCCGCGCTTACCGCCGCGCGCCTCGGCTGCAAGGTCGATCTCTACGAGATGCGCGCAATGGTGGACGGCAAAGCGCGCCTTACCCCCGCCCACCAGACCATCCAATTCGGCGAGCTCGTCTGCTCCAACTCACTCAAGAGCGAATCGCCCAACACGGCTCCCTGGCTGCTCAAGCAGGAGATGCGACGCGGAGGCTCCGCACTCCTGCGCATCGCCGACGAAACTGCCGTCCCCGCCGGCCACGCGCTCGCCGTGGATCGCGTTGCGTTCTCGCGCCGTATCGCCGAAGCCATCGCGGCTGAGCCGAATATTCGAGTTATCCGCGACGAAGTAACAAGTCTCAACCACGACGACGGCGCCGGGTGCACGATCGTGGCCACAGGCCCGCTCACTTCCTCCGCGTTGAGTGCGGAGATACAGCGCATCACCGGTTCTTCGCATCTCGCCTTCTACGACTCCATCTCGCCCATTGTCGAAGCCGAATCCATCAACATGGATCGGGTCTACTTTGCCGCGCGCTGGGATAAGGGCACTGCCGACTACATCAACTGCCCGATGGACCGCGAGGAGTACGACCATTTCCTCGACGCGCTGCTCGCCGCAGAGCCGGCCGAAAGCAAAGACTGGGAGCGGCTTGATAGCCTTCCGGTCCACCCGTCCGATTCGGGCGCTGAGGTGCCCCGGTACTTCGAGGGGTGCCTGCCGATTGAAGTGCTCGCCCGTCGCGGCCGCGACACACTCCGTTTCGGGCCCATGAAACCCGTTGGGCTTCGCGACCCGCGCACCGGTGAGAGACCCTGGGCCGTCGTGCAACTGCGCAAGGAAAACCTGCGCGCCGACAGCTACAACCTCGTCGGCTTTCAGAATCATCTGAAGTGGGGCGAACAGGCCCGCGTTCTCCGTCTCATTCCGGGGCTCGAAAACGCGCACTTCCTGCGCTACGGCCAGATTCACCGCAACACTTACATTTGCGCACCGGCCCTGCTCGACGAAACCCTCCGCCTCACGAAAAAAACCAGTCGTCCTGAGCCTGCTGCCGGGTGCCCCATCCTTTTCGCCGGGCAGATCTCCGGCGTCGAAGGCTACACCGAATCCATGGCCACAGGCCTGCTCGCCGGCCTCTACGCCGCATCGTTTGTGCGCGCCCAACAGCCCGTGCCGGTTCCCCGCTCCACCGCGCTCGGCTCACTGATTCACTACATCACGCACGCTGAGCCGGGGAATTTCCAGCCCGCCAACATCACTTTCGATTTGCTCGAGCCCCTCGACGAAGAGACACGCCGCAAAATCCGCGACAAAAAGGAGCGTCATCGCATCCAGTGCGAGCGCGCGCTGGCCGCGTTCGATGCCTGGTGGGCAAACTCTGGTCATGCAAACCGTGCAAAATCTCCTGTCTAGCCGGTTCGTTTCCATGCGATAGTTCTTCCCAGAGCAAGCCATGCGCATCGTACGCCAGACACCGCAGGAACTTGTCGTCGTGGACAGCAGCCGATGGGTCTCCGCGATCTGCGCGGCCGCCACTCTCTTCATCGTCTACACCGCGATCGCTCGCCACCAGCCCAAAAACCTCTTCGCAGCTGCCTTCTTTCTGCTCTTTACCCTGCTCTTTGATCTCCGCAAGACCTTCACCTTCGACCGGATGCAGCGGGTCGTCCGCTGGAAAGGGCGCACGATCCTCAAGGGTGAATCGGGCGAGATTCCGTTCGACGACATCACCAGCATCGACGCGCAAATCACAACGACGTCGGACAAGGCCGTCACAATCCCAGTCTATCGGCTCGCAATTTCCACTTCGAAATCCACGATCCCCATGGCCTACAACTACCGCGGAGTCCACGATGGTTACTCCGCTCTGCGCAAGCAGATTCTCGAATTCATGAATCCGGGTTCCCAGAGCGTATCCGCGACGATGGGAGGCGCGGCCGCCGAATCTGAAGAAGCTTCCCTTCGCTCGCTGCTCCGCCAGGGCCGCAAAATCGACGCCATCGCGCTTCTGCGCTCCACCGAGAAAATTGACCTGCCTGACGCCATCAAGCGCATTGAAGCCATCGAATGCGGAATCAGACAAGAGGAGTAGCTCTCGGCTTCGCCGTCCAAAGAGCAATCCTGCGCAAATGAAATTGGCCATTTACCACACTTAAAACCACCTGCCCCAAAACTCTGGTTACTTCCGTGCGACACATTTCACTACTTCAACCGCCTCTCGCATGCCATATTTTGAGGCGTGAGGATTACAAAACAAACGCCGCGCGGGTTAATCGTCGAAGACAGCGCGATGTGGATGGCGATCCCCTTCGCCATTGCCGCGCTCATCGCCCTTGTGGTCACAATCGTGAGCGCGAGTCCGGTCGGCCTCCTCGGCGTGGGATTAATTCTCCTGTTTGTCATTCCTCCCGCCCGCAAAACAACCTTCGTCTTCGACGCCAAATGGCGCGTCGTTCGCTGGAAAAGACGCAAACTCTTCAAGGTCGAATCGGGCAGGATTCCATTTGACGACATCATTGAAATCGATACCGAAGCGACATTCGGCGACAAGACCCCATCCTATCGGTTGAAAATCATGACTCCGCAGGGACCGATTCCCATGGCTTACACCTACGGCGGAGGCAGTCTGCATTACGAGCAGCTGCGGGAAACCATCATGAACGTTGTCAGGTCTGCCCCGCCTGCCCCCTCCGCGGAACCATCTATTGCTGAACCGGAAATCCATCCTCTCGGTCCCGTCTCTGATCTCGAGCCTTCCATCCGTTCGCTGCTCGACCAGGGTCGCAAAATCGACGCCGTCACCCTCCTGTCCGCGACGCACAATCTCAGCCTCGTACAGGCAACTGAGCAAATCGATCAGATTGACAGGCAAACCAAAGCCAAAGCCTGACCTCCAACCACATCCAATCAGGGAACCGCCAGAGTAAAATCTGCGTAACTCCGTCGTACGCTTTGCCTTCACCCGGAAAGGTGCCACAATGCGCGCTATCTCCGCAGCCGATGCCATCTCTCTTGCCGTTGATCGCACCAGGGAGATTTTATTCAGGCCATTCAACTGGGCAACCTACCTGAAACTGGGCCTCGTGGCGATCCTCACCGAAGGCATCAGCGGCAATCTGAACTCTTCTTCGCACGGCGGAAAAGTGCCGGAACATGGCTCCATAGGCAGCCCGCATCTCAGCCTCCCTCCGGAGTGGATCGCGGCGATTGTTGCGGGAACGATTGTAGCGATCGTTCTAGGCCTTGTGGTGTTCTACTTGATCACGCGGCTGCGATTTGCCTTCTTCCATTGCCTCATCCACAACACCCGTGAGATTCGACCGGGCTGGCGGCTCTACCGGACGCAGGCAACCCGTTTCTTCTGGATGAACGTGGTCGTCGCCCTCTGCTTTCTGCTGCTGATGGCGCTCCTGGCCCTTCCCTTTGTGGCCGGATTCTGGCGTCTATTCCATAACATCCCGCCCGGCGGCCACCCCGATGTATTGACGCTGATCGCTCTCATTCTGCCCCTGATCCCCATCATTTTTCTCCTGGTGCTGGCGGGAATGCTCAGCGACATCGTTCTTCGCGATTGGATGCTGCCGCATTACGCGCTCGATGGCGCTACGGCAGGCGAAGCATGGGCCTTCGTTTGGGCCAGCTTCAAGGCGGAAAAGAAACAGTTTCTCGTTTATGTCGTGCTGCGCGTAATTATGCCCATCCTTGCCGTGGTCGCCCTGTTCATGATCCTCATCATCCCCGGGCTGGTCATCGTCGGTTCGCTCGGCATGCTTGAGTATGGAGTTCATTCCGCATTTGCGGGTACATCCGGCGCATCCGCCTTCTTCGGAATCCTTGTCCAGGTCTTCTTCGGCGTGCTCGCATTCGGCTTCGTCCTCTTGCTCAGCATCTGCCTTGGCGGACCCGTAAGCACCGGGTTGCGGGAATATGCGCTGGTGTTTTACGGCGGCCGGTATCCCGCTCTGGGAAACGTCCTCTATCCGCCTGCTCCGATCGCACCCGCTGTGCCGCCTCAAACCGCTTGACCCATGTCTTCGCTGCGCCGGAACATCGCCATCTCCGCCCTGTTCACGCTCTTCGGAGGCCCGGCGCTGGTGCTTGGTTACATTCCCTGGACCATCACCCGTTACCGCATCCCAGCCGCCCAGTCTCCGGCGCAAATTCTGCTCGCAGCTCTCATCATCCTTGCCGGCCTTATTCCGTTGCTGGAATCAATCCTGCGCTTCATCTTCGTGGGCCGGGGAACCCTCGTTCCGCTTGCGCCGCCTCGGCATCTTGTCGTCTCCGGCCTCTATCGCCGCGTCCGAAACCCGATGTATGTCGGGGTCCTGACCTCAATCTCCGGAGAAGCGTTGCTTTTCAGGAATCGCGACATGCTCATCTACCTTGCAATCGTGGCGCTGGCGATGCACCTTTTCGTCTGCCTCTACGAAGAGCCGAAACTCGCGCGGTCTTTCCCCGTCGAGTATGCGCGCTACAAATTGCACGTTTCGCGCTGGATACCGCGCTTCACACCATGGAAACCGTCTGCATGAACCCCGGACCTTTCCACTTCCCGCCGGTGTCAAACATAAATGGGTGGTTCGGCGATCGGTCCTCAGTGGGACATCCCTCCGCCTAAGGCATTCGTCCGTGGGCCGGTCGAGTGTACCCTTGATAGGGGAGATTCTCTTGCTTCGTTGGCTGTCCATTTTGCTCTGCTCCGCGTTGCTGGCCGCGCCTGCCGCCTTGGCCCAGGGAAAAACTGCGCCTCCTGCGCCCCCTCAAAAAGGTCCTGTCACGGTTGAAGTCCCCATCCCAGCCACTGTCAAGGCAAAAGCGCTCCTGCCCGATGCCTTTGATGGATGGGTCGCCAATGCGCCTGCGAAAATCGTCACGGATCCAGCCCAGGCCGACCCTTCCCACTCCGCCGCACTCAAGGAAGATGGCTTCACCGTGGCAGCCATGGTCACGTATAGCCGTGATCACCAGACGCTCTCCGTCCACGCCCTTCAGTTCAACGACGCCACTGGCGCCTATGGCGCTTACTCGTCCTACCGTCAGAATGGCTGGCCGAAGGAATCAATCGGAACGGGCGCCACCTCCGACAAGAACCGCGTGCTCTTCTGGAAGGGCGACATCGTGGTCGATGCGACCTTCTCGCACATCAGTCCCATGTCAGCCTCGGAGATGCGGGAGCTGGCGAATCAATTACCCATGGTCCACGGGAACAAGGCAATCATGCCGCCTGTCCTGTCCAATCTGCCCCAGGCCTCTCTCGATAAGCAGACCACCCACTATGCGCTGGGACCGGCCGGGTACGTCGAGGGCGGCGGCGTGCTTCCTCCCGATCTCGTCGGTTTCGACCGTGATGCCGAGGCCGTCACCGCCAACTACTCGCTGCAGTCCGGCCCGGCCACGCTCACCATCATCGAGTACCCCACGCCGCAATTGGCCATCGCACAGGAAACCAGGATTCGCGATTACATCAAGGCTGGCAGCCACGCCCAGCCGGCATTCCCCAAACCGCTGGCCGACTCCGACCAGGCTTCCCTTGAAGTTCGTCGCAGCGGTCTGCTCGTCGTTCTCGTCAGCGGCGACGCGATTCCCGAGGAAAGCCACCGGCTGCTGGAGTCTGTCCATTACGACGAAAACCTGGTCTCCGTTCCGCAGCCCACCGAGTCTGAAGTTGCCAAGACCGGCAAGCTGCTTGTCGGGATCGCCACTCTCTGCCTCATCGGCGCCGGCGCAGCGATCCTCCTCGGCGTCTTTCTAGGCGGCGGCCGTGTTCTCTATCGCATCGCCCGGGGCAAACCGGCTTCCTCCATGTACGAAATTGAGTTCATCCAGCTCAATCTGAGGAAGTGAGAACCGCTTTTCATCAACAGGTTTACCAGTCGCATCCACATGGGTGATTGCCGTCACTCGGCCTGTGGAAAAAAGGAGGAAAACCCTAAGAAACACCCCGAAAACATGGGAATAATCCATGCCCAAAAGGCGAACAGGTGACGAATAACATTCGATGCTCGTCTTGAATGTTGATTTTGTAAGTAATTGAATTATATATACTTATACCGTCAAGGAATTATTCTTGACACACCCCTCCCTCCCACCTAACATGCAGCCAGAAAGTTCTGATGGCTTTGCCTCCGTTGGAACTATTCTCCCTGAGGAAGGAGCTGCCCTGTTGCCGGGCGGCTCTTTCCGTTTTGTGATGAGAATTGAGTCTCAGTTCTTCATCTCGGTGGAGGGTTCTTCCGCGTCGGTCCACTCCCGCCCGCACACTTCACATTTCCACCTGTTGCAGGCAGCCATATCCTGTTGCGGCGAGTTTCCCTGCCCGTCTTCGTCCTCTCCGAGCAGCACCGGGTCGCTCGCCCCGCAGCCGGGACACCTGGGCGCTTCAAACTCCGGCGCCCGCTCCGCATTCTCGCGCGATTGATCAATGATGTCCTGTGGAATTGGCCGCGCGGCAATCTCACGCGCCTCGTCCAGTTGGTCGGCGGCCACAACGATGCGCGGATAGACCAGTTCGAATGCACCCGAGAGCGCGTTCGCCGGCGGCGCTTCGATCCAGCTTTCGATTCCCGCTCGACGGAGCGCTTCGGCAAGCTGCCATGCCTGTTCCCGCGTCTCGCAGTCGCAAAGGAGCGTCTTCCACGTGTATTCATGCGGAAGGTCGCTTTCCGGCGGTATCGAATCGAAGAGCCGCCGCGCCGGTTGCCCGCGAATTGCCGCGGGATTCTCCAGACTGGCTGCAACGCGTTGCGCCAGGCGCGTTGCAGCGACGCGCGGCGCAGCCGGATCACGCAACCCGCGCAGCTTCATCTCGTCGCGCAGGACCCGCTGTGCAATTTCTGTCAGGTCATTGAATTCATCGGCCAGCTCGAGCAGCTCCTCATCGCACTTCCCGCGATAAACTTCGGCCAGCCGCTGTTGCGTGATAAACGGGTCTTCCTGCATCGGAGAAGTATAGCGAGATTCCAGTCGCCGCGGCTCCTGCTCCTTGCCGCCTGCGTCGCGCGAATCCGGCCTCATGCGGCCTTTCCGCCCAGCTTTACCGAACGCCGACGCAACGATACAATCGTTGAGGGAGTCCGCCGAAGTAGCTCAGTTGGTAGAGCAGCTGATTCGTAATCAGCAGGTCATCGGTTCAAGTCCGATCTTCGGCTCCATTCTTCTCCAGGCACTCGACCTTCAACCTGCCCTCAACGCATTTGTACGAGACTCTCCAGTTTCTCAAGGAGTTCGTCTCTCAAGGCGTGTAGTTCTTCCAGACCGACCGCTGCCGCAGCCGCTCGCCCACCGGCCTTCAAGGCGATGATCTCTTCGGCGAGGTTGTGCATTTGTTCGTGCAGTGTTTCGATATCCTTCACCCCGGGCCGGTCGTGTCGCCCGGCCAGCGTCTCCCCAAAAAACCAGGTGCCCAGCCGGCATTCCCGGCGATCCATTCGGGGCACAAGGTGGCGACGGCCCGCAACGAATTCTTCTATCATCACCGTCCACGATGCCAGTTCCACACCGGCACAAAGCAATGGCCGGTCCGTTGCATCGATCGGGACAGCGTTGGCCCACTGGGGATAGGTGCGCCAATTGGCTGCCCATTTCGCCAGTTCACCCGCCGGCATCGGTCTCGCGATCCCGTATCCCTGCGCCTCCTGGCAACCCAGGCGCAGCAGCATCACTCCGTGCTCCACGGTCTCTACGCCCTCCGCGATCGCCCTGCGGCGGAAAGCGGTCGCCAGGCTGAGCACGCCTTCCAGAATTGTCAGGTCCTCCGGGTCGTCGAGCATGTCGTGCACAAAGGTCTGGTCAATCTTCAGCACATCCACAGGAAGCCGCTTGAGATAGGAGAGCGAAGAGTAGCCGGTCCCGAAATCATCCAGAGAAAATGTCACGCCCAGGCTTCTGCAGTCACTGATCGCCTTGGAAACAACGGCGACATCTTCAAGCGCGCTGCTCTCCAGCACCTCAAGCTCGAGTCTCGAAGGAGAAACCTGAGGATGTAAGGCAAGTAATTCGCTGATGCGGTCGGCAAATCCCTCCTGCTGCAACTGCTGGGCTGCCACATTGACGCTCACTGAGATTTCCAGTCCTTCGCCCTGGAAGTTCTCCAAATGGCTCAACGCGCTATCGATCACCCACTCTCCCAATTCGATGGCCAGTGGATGCCCTTCCAAAATAGGCAGGAATTGGGCAGGCGGCAACAACCCCATCAACGGGTGCTGCCAGCGGATCAGCCCTTCGGCGCCCAGCAACTCGCCCGTCCGCATGTTGACCTTGGGCTGGAAGTACAGCACAAATTCCCTGGCTTTGAGCGCATTGCGAATGCGTTCGATGTCTTCGTGGTGCCCGCGCAGATCGCGGTCAACCCGCGGATCGAAAGCGTGGAACCGCCCCTTTCCTTCCAGCTTCGCCTGGTACATGGCCTGATCGGCCTGGCGAAGGAGTTGATCAGCGTCCACATCCTCCGGCTGCGGAAAGAACGTGACACCGATGCTTGCCGAAACCTGTAGAGCCAGATCCCCAAGCAGAACCGGATCTTCCACCGTCCGCAGCAGGGCGCCGATCATCGCGATGCTGTCTTCCTGACGCGTAAGTTCGGGCATGACGACCACAAACTCGTCGCCGCCAAGACGCGCCAGGGTGTCGTCTTCATGCAACTCTTTTTTCATGCGGTGTGCCAGCGCTGTCAGCAAGTCGTCGCCAATCATATGTCCATGCTGATCGTTAATGGCTTTGAAGTTATCCAGGTCGAGACAGGCAATCGCTACCGGTTTGTCGCTCCGATGAGCATGGGCGAGAGCCTGACGAAGCCGGTCCGCCAGCAGGACCCGGTTCGGCAAACCGGTCAACAGGTCATGCTGCGCCACATGTTCGAGTTGCTTCTTCTGTTCCTTGATCGAAGTAATGTCGGAGAACATCGCTACATATTGTTGCGTTTTGCCGGCGGCGTCACGAACCGCGCTGATGGTGAGCATCTCGGCAAAGATATGGCCGTCCTTCGCCCGGTTCCAGATCTCGCCGGACCAGTGCCCTTTCAAATGCAGCTTGTTCCACATCTCCGAATAGAACTCCCGCGTCTGCCGGCCGGAGTTCAGAATGCGGGGATTCTTCCCAATCACTTCTTCGCGCGTGTAGCCCGTGATGCGAGTGAACGCGTCATTCACATCAAGAATGTTCGCGTTCGCATCGGTGATCGTGATCCCCTCCGACGCATGCGTGAATACGCTGGCCGCCAGGTGCAACCGTTCTTCTGACAGCTTGCTCTGTGTAATGTCTTCAGTGAAGATCATGATGCCGCCAATCGCATCATCGCCCGTCCACCACGGCCTCGCTTCCCATCGCAGCCATTGCAGGCTGCCGTCGCTCCGGGTGAACGAGTCTTCGCTTGATTCAATTGTTTCTCCCGCCAGCGCCCTCCGGTGCGCCTCCTTCCAGCGTTCCGGAAGCTCCGGAAAAATCTCGTAGTGCGAATGGCCGATGATCGTCTTCTCCTGAAGTCTGAAGTCCTCCACCCAGCGCCGGCTCGCGGCGATATAGTGCATCTCGCGGTCAAACATCGCCAGTGCCGCTGGAGCGTGTTCGATGAAGAGCTGCAGCAGTTCCTTACTCTCATGCAGCGACATTTCCGCAAGTTTTCTCTGCGTAATGTCTTCGGCGAGAATGACAATGCCGCCAACCTCACCGCTTCCCTTCAGCCATGGCCGTACCATTCTTAGTTTCCAGTGGAGCTGGCCGTGCTTGTCCACGTAGCTGTCTTCGCCGGAAACGACCGTCTCTCCTGCCAGGGCCCGGCTATGTTCGTCTCGCCAGTGTGTCGGGATTTCAGGCATCAAATCGTAGTGGCTGCGTCCGATGAATTCCCATTCCTGCATCCCGTGGTCTTCGAGCCAGCGCCGGCTCGCGGCGATATAGCGCATATCGCGATCAAACATGGCGAGCCCTGTCGGCGCATCCTGAATGAAGATCTGCAGCAGTCCGCTGCTCTCCTGGATCGCCGCCTCGGCAAGTTTGCGGTCAGTAATGTCCTGGAGAGTTCCTCTGAACAGGTGCGCCTTCTTATGCGCGTCCAGTTCCACTTTCCCCAGCAAATGCATCCAGCGCACTGCATGATCGGTCGGGCGAATGATGCGGCATTCCTTGTCGAACATCCTGCCCGCATTCAGAGACGCCGCGCCGAATTCCGCAGCCAGCCCGGCCAGATCATCCGGGTAAACTAAATCGACTAACTGTTGGAGCGTCGGTTCGCTGTCTTTGGCGATCCCAAGCACCATGTGCCAGACTTCTGAACCCTTTAGGATCTGCCGCTCCACATCGAGGACAAAACTGCCGATTCGGGCAATCTCCTGCGCCTCTCTCAGGTTCGCCTCGCTCTCCTCGAGAGCATGCTCCCTTACCAGTCCTTCAGTAATATCCGAAGAGGTGCCGAAGATGCCGACTACCTCGCCACCGGCATCCCGAACCGCAAACTTCCGCTCATCCATCCACGAAACTTGTCCCGTCTCTTTCGTCGTCTCCTGCACTTCGTGCGCAAACTGAGAACCTGACAAAATCCGTTTTTCCAGCTGGTATGTATGATCGGCGAAATCTTCAGAGAACAGATCGTAGTCGGTCAGGCCGATGACATCCCGCAACTCTCCGGACAGTTCTGAAATCGTCTCGCGGCATTTACGGTTGACTGCGATATACACATGATTCCGGTCCTTCAGGTACGCGCATTCGTCTACGCTCTCCAGCACGGATTGCAGGTCAATTGAAGACGTGAGACCAATCCCGTCCTGGCTCTGCCCCTTCGCATCCTTGAGCGTCAGCTTCAGAACCGTGCCGCCCTTTTTTGTTCCTTCTTGAGTGACACGCGCGGCGACGCAGCGGATTTTCCCATCCGCATGCCGGATGCGGAGGCTGAATGTTTCGTTGTCACGCTGGTTTTGAAGCGAGAGAAGCTCCGCCGCAAGATCGGCGTCGTCGGGATGAATCCTGTCTTGGAGGGAAACCTTGCCGCTGACAAACTGCTCTGGTGAGAACCCAAGAAGCCCTTCGACACTCCCGCTGACCAACATCACTTGTTGTCGTTCAGGAAGGATTCGAAATTCGACCTCGCTCACTTGGGCCCACCCCTTGTCGTTCCAGGCCATAGCTGTCCGGCGCCCGTTCATCGGGGATGCCAAACCATACCATACCCAATCTGCAAAAGACGACCCGAATTGATACCACTATTATGTAAGTAATCATTACCGGAGAACCTTTTCGGCGGTGTCCCGATTGCGGAATCTCCGGGTTCGCCCTGCTTCATCTCTCCACTCTTCTATTTGCGCTTTCCGCCCGCGCGACCCGGCCAATCTCTCCCGATTTCCACTCCATGACCCCTCATTCACCCTGGAGGAACCAAATCAAGCACGGTTATCCACGCACTTTTTCTTCATCCGCTAATTCAAGCCTGCTTATCCACGTCTATCCTTGGCATAATCGCTGCATGAGCGGATCCTTCGTCCCTGTTCCACGAGAAAGTCCAGGACCGGAATCGAAGATTCGACCTCTAGCTCCAGTCGAATCGCGAACCCGCCTCTGGCTCACCCACGGGAGCATTGAAGAGTGACCAGCTATAGCCGCCCCGATGTTTTGCGAATCCTTCAGATCAGTTCCCGCCAGCTTCAGGGTTGGGAAAGAGCCGGTATCTTCCCCGCGCAACAGACCTACACGTTTCAGGATCTCGGCCAGCTTCGGACCCTGCGCTCGCTTCGCGATGAAGATGTTTCCGCCGCCTCCATCCGCCACTCCATCGTCGCGATGAGAGCCGTCGCCGGGCTCGACAACCCGCTCCTTGAAGCAAGCCTGGTCCGCACCGGCACTCGTCTCGCCTTTCGTTGTCACGGCGCCATTGTCGATCCCATCCGCCGCCAGCTCCTTTTTGACTTCGAGCGCTTCGAACATCCGCAATCCGGCTCTCAGCCCTCCCCGTTACGCAACCCCCGAGCCGGCGTTGCGCCCGGTCTTCAGGACCTCTTCATCGCCGCCGTCCAGGCAGAGGAAGCCGGAGAAAAACATCAGGCCATCGCGCTCTATCACAAAATGATTGTGCAGGACCCGGCATATGCTCCCGCCTACATCAATCTCGGTACTCTCCACTTCCATCTCCGGCAATTCACCCGCGCAGAAGAACTGTATCGCCGCGCCACCGAGATTGACCCCAGCTATGTGCTCGCCTTCTTCGATCTCGGAAATGTTCTCGACGAGCTCGACCGACCCGAGGAATCCATTGCCGCTTACACCCAGGCCGTCTCCCTCGCGCCCCAATACGCCGACGCACACTACAACCTGGCGCTCGCCTACGAGCGCAAAGGCCAGTTTCGGCCCGCGCTCCGCCACTGGCGCGCCTACATCCGGCTCGACAAGACCGGCCCCTGGTCCGAACATGCCCGCGGTCAGATCCGCAAACTCCTCGAACGCGAACCGCTCTCCATTGCATGGCGCGCAGACAAGTACGTCGCCCAGGGCAAAGGCGCGGCACAGCTTCAACTGGTCGTATCCTCGCCGTCTGCCCTCGAAACCATTCACCCGTAACCCACACGCTCTACACGCCGCAAACACTCCTGCCGCCGCCCAATCCACTCCTCATCTACCCCAAAAAGGGGATTCGCATCCCACAACTTTGCTACCAGAATGGAGTCTAAGTGGGCAGACACACGCGTTTGCTCACGCGGAGGTCGCCCCAGGACTGATAAAAGGATGTGCGTCCCTCCCTCTTTCTCATCTTTCCTCCCCCACCCCGTATTTTGCTGGGCGGCGGCACGATTGCGCTTTGACTGCACGCGGATATCATTGCTCCGCAGTGGCGATTCTGGGCTCCTAAACGTTTCAATCTAAAAGGATGAATATGATCACGATGCTTGCAACACCCGGGCGAAACCAGCTTCGCATCTGTGCTTTGGTCGCGGCATTTGCTACGTCGGCAGGCGCATTTGCCGCGCAGACTCCCGCTCCCCGCATTCAGTCCGAGATCTCCAGTTCGGCAATGTCCACCCTGAAAGGTTCTCTGCACCCTCAGGCACAGCCACAGTTTGACGCTGGCAGAATGCCCTCCAACACACGGCTCAATGGCATGACCATCGTGTTCAATCGGTCCGCAGCCCAGCAAGCCGATCTTCAGGGACTTCTCAAAGCGCAGCAGGATCCCAATTCGCCTCTCTATCACCAGTGGCTCACACCTCAGCAATTCGCTGCCCGCTTCGGAATGAACCAGGCTGACCTCGACAGCGTCGAGCAGTGGCTTCAGCAGCAGGGCTTCTCCATCGATTCGGTGGCCCGCAGCCGCACCTTCATCCGCTTCTCGGGCACGGTTGGTGAAGCGGAACTGGCTTTCCAGACGCAGATGCACTACTACAATGTGCAGGGCGCAAAGCATTTTGCTCCCGCAACCGCGCTCTCCATTCCCACCGCGATGGCGCCCACCGTCGCGGCAATCACCAATCTCAGCGACTTCCGCCCGCGGGCGCAATA
>DATKPJ010000143.1:0-6153 GCA_035524195.1 Occallatibacter sp. | reverse complement strand
ATGGAAATCAGTTGCCGACGCAGCCCGTATCCCGCCATTCCGCCCTGACGGTATCCCAGTTCGATCAGGCGGCACTGTCCTGCGAAGACCTTCACGGAGAGCTCTCGGCTGTACTCTGCAGCCATCGTTCGCTTCACCGCTTTGATCAGAGTGGATACCGGGCTGCCGTCGTTCTTGAATTGTTCAGCGGGGTAGTGAACATTGATTCCAGCTCTTCGGCAGACGTATTCGTGGTAAGCGCTTTCGTCGGTATCGAGGAAACGTCCCCACCGGCTGACGTCATAGACCAAGACAACGCTGAAATCCGCTCGTCCCGATTCGACGTCAGCCAGCAGCCTCTTGAGTTCCTCCCGTCCGGCGAGCGTGAGACCGCTCTTTCCGGCATCCGCATATGTGGTGACGATCTCCATGCCGTGTTCGGCAGCGTAGCGGGCGATTATTTCGGCCTGGTTTTCTGTCGAGTACTGTTGGTGATCGGTAGACATGCGCACATATTGGGCAGCGCGAATGGGGGCTCGAGACGGCTTGGAGGCCTGGGTATCCATCTGCGTGCTCACTCCAAGTGTTCAGGACTGTCGGGCGGATTAGGGAGGGCCGAACGCGAAGAGCGCCCGTTAAGACGGCAATACTACGCTCGAATTGTGAAAGCTAGGTTTACAGGGGCGAGTGACGGCGGAAGTTGATCACTTTATGCCGGTTGCGAAAGGGGCCTCGGTGAACAATAGAAAAATTCAGGCTTTGCAAGGAGACATACAGAACTTGCGCCGCTTATCGTGGTTAGATATGAAGTCCGTTGTTCGAGATTGGCCTTGATCGCGCATTCTGAGCGCCGGGATGAAGCGGCCTGAATAAAAGGAGTGACTCTGGCGAAGTGCTCACCTGGAGCGATTGACCTTGGCATTCCGAGAACGGCAAGAAACAGCAATATCGGACGATGCTTATTGCGCACGAAGCATTCGAACGTTTCATCCACGAATCCTGCGATGCATGAAAACTCACATCAGCGCGGCCTTATTGCGCAGCAGCTCTGCCCTAAGGACTTGAATCGACGCGCGGACCGATTTGGAATCCAGCAGCAGCGACTGTAATCGGTGCTTATCCCGCGCACTCTCGACCACAGCAATTCCCATTTCTCCAGTTTGGTCGCAGCAGCGGACGAGCGACGCGATGTCGTCTATTGCGCTGTAGACTGCTTCGGCAAGGTCGCTAAAGCTCTTCCTAATTCTCTTCAGTCTGTGAGATTCCCACGGTAGCCAAAAGCTGGTCTCGGAGATGACCTCCTCTAGCGTTTTGTCGATGTTCACGCCCTTCTCGGCCAACGTATGTTCAAGCTGGAAAAGCGCGAGATCGGCTTCGTCGATTCGACGCAAAGCCGTGACTCGCACTTCCTGTATGAGCAACTCGATGTCGAGACGCTCCCCTTTCTTTTTGTATGCCCTAATAGTCTTTACGCATGTGTCGGTCAGACTGATTCCAGCAGCAGCCGCTGCGAGTGCGTCATCAATGCCAAAAGCCATTTCCTGCCCTCCTCTTGCAGCAGGTTAGCATCAAATCAGAATGATACCTGACATCCTGCGCCACTAACGCGTAATCCACCAGATACGGATGACACTGATGAAAACTATCGTGTAAGCGATCAGAAATGAACCAATCCCAACAGCGCCGAGAACCGTTGCACGGAGGATAGATTGTTCCGTTCGGTGCTGGTTCATCGCCGACTTCTGGATTCTATTGTGAAGTGTGTTACCGATGTGGTCGACCAGTATTTGAGCAACTTGGGAACCTCCGCTTCCGGTCACCGATTGCATCGTGCTCGCGTTGATCAGACCAATCCATTTCGACCACTCCTCAGCTCTCTCGGCCTCCAACCGCGCAATCTTGATGAAGACGGCGTTGTGCCCGATGGCGCAAACGAGAGAGAGCCAAAGGAAGAATGCAATAACAACCAACCAATCGAGGTTGGAGTGTAAGAAAGCTGAATGCGGGGTCGCCTTTCCGAGCAGCGCAACTCCTACCGACACTGCAACGGCGATTGAGCCAGCGCTAAGCGCGGCTAGCTTTTCGTGAAAGGATGCTCTCAGCTCAAGGCTTCGACGGAGTTCTTTATTGGCCTGCGCCTTTACCTCGTCTGTCGAGGTTGTGAGTTCTTGGATCTTTGCTCGGTCAACTGTGACTTTGTCGATCTTCGCTTGATCGGTCGCGGCGTTCTTTGCGTCTTCCATTGCCGTTCGCCTTCGTGTTCTAGGTCGCCGTAACGAGGCGCATCCAGTCTAGCCTGCCCGCCACGCCCAGCAGCGTCGCCGCCAGTGTGCAGTTCGGCGCCGCCTCCCTGTGCGGAACATCTCTTCCTGTTCGCCACGACCACGCCGGGCGACGGGCATTCTGCCTCGCGTCTTTGGCAAACGGGAAAATGCTGTGCGAGCCGGCCCTGCCTGCTTCACTAATCTACACTTTGCCATGCCAACTATGGCATAATGTAAGGAGTAGGGCGCATGATGAATGCCGCAAATGCCCAAATCGGTGAATGGCTCGGTGTACAAACCCCAGCAACCGAGACGGAGATCCTCCGAATCGTCGAGGGGAAACTCGCGCCGGCAGTAATCAAGCGACTGATCTCGCTCGGGCTGGTACGCAGCGAGATTGACGCCATCATTATCCCGCAGCGCACGCTCCAGCATCGCAGATCGCGCCGCGAGAAGTTAACCGTTGAGGAATCGGATCGCGTGCTGCGCGCGATCCGGGTTCTATCGCTTGCCGAGTCCGTTTACGGAAGCCGTGAACGGGCGCTTGCTTGGCTGCGAAAACCTCATTCCCGGCTTGACGGCCGTGCGCCGCTTTCCCTCCTCAAGACCGACACTGGCAGCCGAATCGTCGAGGAGCTGCTCATCCAGATTGATGAAGGCATGTTTGTCTAATGGTCCTATGGCGGATCAGCCGACATCGTGATTTGAGCGGAAGGGGTGGGCTCAGGGCTGCCGGCCGCTGGCATTACGCAGGCCGACCCGTTGTTTATCTCGCAGAGAGCCCGGCCGCGGCTTTACTTGAAGTCTGTGTGCATACGAGCGCCAACGACGTGCCTCCGGAATTCACGCTACTCAAGATCGAAGGTCCGGATTTAGATGTGCCGTCGATCAACTTCGATGATTTGCCGGAAGATTGGCGCGCGCGGCTCGAAGTGACTCGCGACCTGGGGACAGCCTGGCTGGAAAAGAACGAAAGCGCGCTGCTGCGTGTCCCCAGTTCAATTGTTCCTGAAACGACGAACTCCCTTTTCAATCCTGCTCATCGGCAGGCAGCGGAGTTTCACCTCGTCGAGGCTATCGGGTATCCATTCGATCCGAGGCTCAAAAGATAATTGACTGGTCGGATTTGCGCCGGACGAGGTCAGGTTGAATTCACCAAACACTGTCTGGCGAATCTGCCAAAGCAGATTTTTCAGACGCTGTATGAAAAATTACGACCGGGTAAGTTCACTCTCCTGATCCAATAGGCGGACCGAAATGCCTTGCTTCAGCGTTCAAACGGTGTCGGCATCTACGCTTCAGAGGTCGCATTCCAACCGGCACCAGTGCTACAGTCATAAACACCGCGTCGCGGCGTCTGACCGGCGATGGCTATAGCAGCAGCCTCATTGTCTGTCAGTTGATCACCGCAAGAGGATCCGCACAGCGGAGCATGCAAGATCCCGTAATGAGCAAGAGGTGAGAACGAGCCAAACCACATTCTGAGCAGAGGAATCCCCCATGAATATCCTTCGTGCCTCCTCACGTGTCGCCGACGTTGCCTGGAACGTCGCGCGCAGTATCAACCGGTCCCTTCCCGAGGGACGCCTCCCGGTTCCCGCCTGGTCGAGTACCCCCCTAAAGCGCATACGCGAAAGAACATCTCCTCCCCTCGGCCCCAGATGGACCCGGTCCGTTTGTTCCAAATGCATGCTCGAAATCCGGGACGGCATTCTGAAGGGCGATCTGCCCGAGCGTGCGCTCATGGACGAGACTGCCGTCATTGAAGCTCAAGTGCTGGAAGAAGCCGGCAGAGTTCTCCTTCGCAAATCCTGCGACCGGCATGGGCCGTTCGAAGACCTGCTCGCATCGGACGCGCGGTTCTTTTGGAGGATGGAGGGCCTCTACCCCGGGTGTGACGACGAGCGATCCGACACAGGTGTGCATGGCATTCACGCCGTGCGCTACGGTCGCGGTTCCTACGTTCTCATAGATCTCACCACGCGGTGCAATATGAAGTGCAGTCCGTGCTTCATGGACGCGAATCAGCTTGACCATGTCTATGAACCCGACCTGCGTGAAATCAAAGCGCTTCTGGATCGCGCCGCCTCCGCTCAACCGAAGCGCGAATTCAACATCCTCTTCTCTGGTGGAGAGCCCACGATTTCCCCGCATTTTCTCGAAGCGATCACGTATGCCAGCGGCATCGGGCTCAAGCGGCTGCATGTCGCGACAAACGGAATCCGATTCGCCGAGGACGCGGAATTCGCGCGTGCGGCACGCGCTGCCGGCCTGCACGGTGTCTTCCTTCAGATTGACGGGATGACCGAGGAGAAAAACGCCCACCGCGGCATTGCCAATTACCTGGACGTCAAGCTGAAGGCGATTGAGAACATCAGCGCTGCAGGCATGCGGGTGACGCTCCAAGTGACAGTGATCAACGGCGTGAACAATGACGCGCTGGGGCCGATCATCGAATTCGCAGCCAAAAACAGCAAGAGTATTTTTGGCGTCCTTTTCCAGCCAATCATGTTCGCTGGCCGTGATGAGCAGATCGATGATGAAACCAGGTACCGCAAGCGGTATACGTTGTCGCAGCTCGCCAGCGACCTGCAGAGCCAAACCGACGCGAACTGGGAGCCGCTGCGCGACTGGTGGCCGATGGCCAGCTACAGCGTCTTTAACACGTTCGTTGATATGCTCCGGCCCAATCGGGATCGAGGTGCGGTTTTCGTAAATTCGCATCCCGATTCTGCCGTGTTCAGTGCAATCATCGTGAACCGAAAGACGGGAGAGTGGTCCCCGCTCGGGTCGTTTTTCAATGTTGACCAGTTCCTTTGCGACGTTGAGGAGATCATCGACTTTGCACGCGGGCCGATGCTCTCAAAAGCTCAGACCGCACTGGCGGTATTGCGCAACCTCGACCCATCGAGGATGCCGAAGGGCCTGCGTCTGACGGATCTGTACGGGATGTTCCAACAATGTCTGATCCGGGCAGCCATGAACGGAGTCGAAGACTGGTCAGCACAGGTCTACGATGAAAAACCGTGGTCGCTTGTGTTTGTCGGCGGAATGTGGTTTCAGGACCTGTTCAACTACGAACTGCCCAATCTCCATTTGTCAACGGCGGTCGTTGCGGATGCAGGTCTGGATCCTGCCTATTCTGCCGGCGCAGACGTCGCTTTCTCTTTCAAGAATGCAGGTGGCTGGCGACAGATTGCGGAAGCGGCGCGCTGCGCTCCGTCGCTGTCGCAATGGCACAGGGAGCATGGGCGCCACCTTATTTACGCGAATCGCCAATTCGTTCCGATAGGCGAGGTACGAAGTGCACCGAACGCAGGTTCTTCGCCCGTTCCGTCAATCACAGCGGCAGAGGAGCTGACCGATGTACTGGGCTAATCGGAAGTCCGAGTTTTATGGGACCAGGCTGGATTCGCTTGGTCCTATTCGCCTCCGCTTCGCAACGTTCGGCCTGAGCGTACTCGATTTCGTCACGGAGAGGCTCACGGCGGGTTCAATCTTCAATCTCATGCCCGAAGAGTTGGAGTACCAGGATTACCAGCCGCCCCCGGGCCCCGTGCTGGTCCGGAAATCGGGAAACGGCCATTGGAGGGATTTGCATGGCAGGACGAGGGAGAACACCTGACGACGAACGTGAAGATCGAGACACCTATTTCAAAGCTCTGGTGGGATTGATGGCCAACCCGGATGCCATTGATTCAGCAGTTGCCCGCGTGCGGAAGGCTGCAGTCCGCTATACGGATGACGAGCTCATGCGGTTTGCCCAGTTGATCATCATGAGTGAGCCCTTACCGGGTGAATGGCTTGAGGGACGGCTTGAGCGCCTTCGAGGGCGCGAGGATGCATTGAAGGAAATTGCGCTTTCAATCGACACCTCCTGGATGGGCACGGAAGAGGAGGAGGAGGTATT
>DATKPJ010000142.1:0-7185 GCA_035524195.1 Occallatibacter sp. | reverse complement strand
GCCATGCTCGGCATTGCCGGCGCCTATGTGCTTCGAGCGGTGGAAGCATCGGCCACGGTCCCGGGGCCTGCCATGGCGGTCGTCGCTATTGCATATGCCATGGGATGGCTGGTCTGGGCAGCGAGGTCAGAGAGCCGCTCGCGCCTTGCCGCCACAATCTACGCTGGTACATCGGCGTTAATTCTTGCGCCGATGCTGTGGGAACTCCTGCTGCGCTTCGCGGTGGTTTCGCCTGCATTGGCCGCGGCGGTGCTGTTCGTCTATGCCGCAGCTGCCTCCTCTCTGGCTTGGAAGCATGCGCGCTCCCCAGTCTATTGGATCGCTCATGGAGCAGCTGCGGCTACGGGAATTACCCTCGGGATATCTGCCAATGCACTCGAACCATTCCTCGCAGAGCTGCTTGGACTAGTTCTCATCAGTGAATACGGCGCAGCCCGCCGGCACGAACGATCGGTCCGGCCGCTCGTCTCAATGGCCGCCGCCGCCGGTGTGTGGGTGCTGATTTTTGTCTACAGTGGCCCGGTAAACACGCGTGCTGGCTATCCTGTTCTCAGCCTGGCGGAAATGCTTGCGCCAGGTTGCACGCTCTTCGCTATCAATGCCGTTGGTATTACGGCCCGAATCACATGGTTGCGCCGACGAATCACTATCCTCGACACGGTGCAGGCCATGATCGCTTTTCTATTGGCTGCGGCGAGCGTGCTTTATTTTGCACCACACTCGGGAGAAATCGTCCTGGGCGTTGTCTGCCTGCTCGTGTCGGCTGCGTGTTACGCTGCGTCGTTCGCTATTTTTCGGCGGGAAGCCGAAAGCCGGAACTACATGATCTTGGCAGTCTGGAGCGCGGGTCTGTTGATGTTAGGAACTACCTGGAGCATGCCATCCAGTTGGATGTCGTTATGCCTGGGGTTGGCATCGATAGTAGCCACTGCGCTCGGTGCCAAGCTGAACTCCAAAATGCTGGAGCTGCAGGGCGTGGTGTATCTGGCCGTCGCTGCGAGCGCATCCGGATTGATTTGGCATGCTGGTCGTATGCTGGCCGGGGCATTGCCCGGAACTCCCACGTGGAACATCTGTGCAGTGGCAGCCTGCGCCCTTGTCGACTATGCCTTCGCAAAGGAACGAAATGGAGAAGACTGGCGCCTGCAAACTCTGCATTTCGCCCTTGCATTCTTGGCCATGTTTGCGCTGGCCGCATTTCTCGCACAGGGATTCTTGTGGCTAACAGCACGATGGGTTGTGCCGGATGTCTTTCAGGTCGCACTCGTTCGCACTCTCGCAATTTGTGTCTTGGCGCTGGCTCTTGCCTCTGGCGGATGTCGCCTCCAAAGAGTTGAAATGACGCGAATCGCTTATGCTGCTCTGGCATTTCTTGCGGTTAAGCTCTTGTTTGAAGACCTCCGACACGGTCGCATGGAGTTTATTGCCGCATCACTTTTCCTCTTCGCCGTGACGCTGATTGGCGTTCCGAGGCTTGGCCATAAGAACGCAGGATAGAGAATCGTCGTTCGAACAGAGTCTTGGAGAACCCTGCCGAGGCACGATCTTCCCGCCCGAGACCCATTTCGCCCTGATTTTCCAGATGCTCGAAACTCCCACCCAGGCGAAACTCTGTTAATCTGAGTGCAATTCTCGAATTGCCTGTGGTCGGCAGCTTCCCAGAAAAGAAGGGTCATTGGGCTCAAAGACGCTGTGTGCGTGTGACCGAACCTGTGAGAAGCTGATCAGCGCAAACCTGAAACTACTTGACACGATTCAGGTACCCTTTCCAACTCAGGTTAAAGCACTTTCCGATGTTCACGAAGCTGGGTTGTGGCTCAGACCATATCGTGGCATTCCGCGGGGTCCGCGGTTGTCGCGCTTCGACGTGATTTATCTCGATGAATCAGCCAGAATCCTGGCGTGCTCTGAAAACTTCAGAGAGATTGAATTTCGACCCATCCACGGCAAGGTAAGTAGCGCAATTATTCTTCGCTCGCACACGATCTCTTCAGTTCGGATCAAGGAAGGGGATCAGCTTAGAATTTGTAGCGATCGTAAAGTGCTTGCCGGTGATACAGAGATGGACCAGGGTAGCCAATGCAGTAATAGTGTGGCGCTTCACCATCTCTCATTCTCGTTACCAAAGTCGAGAGAGTCACTTCCCTCCAACGCTTCCACCCCGCCTGCGCACGCGAAGCAAGAAGGGCTCAGTCCGATGGACCACTTCCTTCGTTGGCTGTTCGACCCTCGTCGGGGATATCGGATGCCTGCACCCGCACTCGTCGCTTACTACTGGACCGGAGGCGCCCCGAAAGCAACGAAACTCGGAGACGTTAGCACAAGCGGGCTGTATCTTCTTACCGGTGAACGCTGGTCGCCGGGAACCAGAATCGTGATGACCTTGCAGCGCGTCGGGGCCTGCACAGATCCTGAGAATACTACGCGGGTCGAGTCGGAGGTTGTGCGATGGGGCAATGACGGGGTCGGATGCAGGATTGTCAAATCCGGTATTGCTAGCCGGGGTACAGATGGAATTTTGGAGAAGAAACGATTCGCCAGGAAAGCATTTCAGAAGTTTCTCATTCGGACCGCGGGCCCGGACGGTGAGCGACTAGACAAACCGAATGCCGAATACTGGGACCGCTGATTCACACGGGTTCAAGAGCGTTGGCCGTGAGCCGCGGTTGAGAAAGTTCAAAGAGGTATCGAGAGACTCAGATTCTCTTCAATTCGCTTCGCTCTGCTTTTGACCTCTTCCCTGCACTTCAGACTTGGGCTCGATCCTCCGGTGCAGGATTTTGTTTAAATTCATAGGCTTATGCAGAATTTGTCAGGGTGCTGGAAAACATCAATTCTTGACCACTTCCCGGAATATCGATTGGTCATTTGGGTTCGTTCTAGATGTTGAAGTCTCATTTTGCGCCATTTTGTGCGCTTTCTTAGCCCTCAGTGCGCTTTAGTTTCAATGAGTTACGGCTTTGGAATCAACTTGACACGGAAGAAATCGCTGGTTCGAATCCAGTCGTGGCTTGAGATTGATCGTCATCAGCTTTCGCCACAAGGTGTTGCGTCGACGATCACAGCGGGCTGAATCTGCCCTTCCTATAATCGAGGCGAATCTTAATTTTTTTGTTGCAGGCAATGAGTTGACGGCGCATTCGCTTCAGGGCGGAATTGCGGGCGGAGATCGGCAGTGACCGACTTTGCAATTTTCGGCCGACTAAGGCGAGCAGAAATCGCGGAGGACACGCGTGCGCATCGCTAACCGCGTACCTGGAACAGAGACTTCCGGCGCCCTAAGACGCCAGGAACTCCACAAACTCCGAGCTCTTAGACCAACTGAACAAAGGAGTGGAACTCCAGATGCTTACGCACGAAATTGAGCAAATGTGTGTCGTTGCCAAAGGGCCGAATCACGGTCCTGCAGCGATTCCACAGGAAGGTCGGTGGACCAAGGTCAAGGAAGTCAGCGACGTTTCGGGCCTGACCCATGGAGTGGGTTGGTGTGCCCCCCAACAAGGGGCGTGCAAGCTGACTCTAAACGTGAAGGAAGGCATTATCAAAGAAGCGCTGGTGGAGACAATCGGATGCACTGGCATGACGCACTCCGCGGCCATGGCGGCCGAAATTCTCCCCGGCAAGACCATTCTTGAGGCCCTCAATACCGATTTGGTTTGCGATGCGATCAACGTGGCAATGCGCGAGCTGTTTCTGCAAATCGTCTACGGCCGCAGCCAGACGGCTTTTTCAGAAGGCGGGCTTCCGATTGGGGCCGGCCTCGAAGATCTGGGCAAAGGATTGTGCAGTGTGACCGGCACCATGTACGGCACCACCGAAAAGGGTGCGCGTTACCTGGAACTGGCAGAAGGTTACGTCACAGAACTCGCACTCGACGAAGATAGCGAGATTATCGGATACAAGTTCGTGCGGCTCGGCGTAATGATGGACGCCATTTCCAAAGGCGTTGATGCGCAAACCGCCCTGACAAAGGCAACCGGAACGTATGGCCGGTTTGCAGAAGCCACGAGAACGATCAACCCCCGCAAGGAGTAAGGAGATTATGGCACTATTTGAAGGTTATGAAAGACGGATTGCCCAGGTCCGCTTGTACCTTGCGGCCGCCGGTATCGAGTCGATTGAGAAGGCTGAGAAAATCTGCCTGGACAAGGGCGTTGACGTCCGTCAGATCGTGAAGTCGATCCAACCCATTTCGTTTGAGAACGCGGGGTGGGCTTACACGATCGGCGCGGCAGTCGCCATCAAAGAGAACAAGACGGTGGCTGCGGAGATAGCAGAAACGCTGGGAACAGGTCTGCAAGCCTTCTGTATTCCCGGATCCGTTGCCGACGATCGAAAAGTTGGTCTTGGTCACGGCAACTTGGCCGCCATGCTGCTGCGCGAAGAGACGAAATGTTTTGCATTTTGCGCGGGGCACGAATCGTTTGCGGCCGCCGAAGGCGCAATCGGCTTGGCACGTTCTGCAAACAAGGCACGCAAGACTCCATTGCGCGTGATTCTCAACGGCCTCGGCAAAGATGCTGCGATGATTATTTCCCGCGTCAATGGATTTACCTATGTTCAGACAGAGTTTGACTACGCAGCGGGTAAGCTGACCATCGTACGCGAGAAGGCATATTCCGAAGGCGAGCGGGCGGCGGTACGGTGCTACGGCGCCGACGATGTACGTGAAGGGGTCGCTATCATGCAGCTCGAAAGAGTCGATGTCGCGATTACTGGAAATTCGACTAACCCCACCCGTTTCCAGCATCCTGTGATGGCGATATACAAGAAGGAGAGACTTCTTGAAGGAAAGAAATTCTTCTCAGTTGCTTCGGGCGGCGGAACGGGCAGAACCTTGCACCCGGACAACATGGCGGCAGGCCCGGCTTCATATGGCATGACAGACACCATGGGACGGATGCACTCTGACGCGCAGTTTGCCGGATCGTCTTCCGTGCCCGCTCACGTAGAAATGATGGGCTTGATTGGCATGGGCAACAACCCGATGGTCGGTGCTTCCGTCGCTGTTGCCGTCGCCGTGGAACGTGCAATGAAACCTGTCGCTGCTGCCGCATAGAAGCTTGATCGGGGCGTTGCAGGTTGATCTTGAATTTGTGCCGGCGTTCTTGTCAGACGTCTTGATGAGAACGCCAGCAGTCTAGAGCGGCGTGTTCCTGAATGGCGACTGCGCCATTTCGTTGGTACGATGGTGCCGAAGGCTTCCTTTTGGTCCCGATGTTGCATCGGAGTGGATAGCAAGAGCTGAACTCGATGGCACCGGTCGCTCATGGAGCCGGAGCCTACGCCAGAAAAATCTCGATGGAAGCCGTCGACTTGCGCGGCGGTGTCACCGCGTATAGAGGAGGATTCGAGAACTTCGAAGCGATTCTTCGCATCTCGTCAGGCGCTGTCTGCAGCGTTGACGGGTGAACGGAAGAAAATCCTATACAACGGAAGAGCACGATTAGATCAAAGTCGAAACGGGAATGCGCGTCGAGTCAGTCCACATGGCCCGATCCTATCTAAATCGAAGGAGATCCCCAATGAAGTTTATTTCCGCAAACCTCGATAGTCTTCGTAAGCTGTACATAAATCAGCTTCAAATGCTTCTCTCCACCGAGCAGCAGATTACAGAAGCCCTGCCCAAAATGATCCAAAAGGCGACCGATACCCAGTTGAAAGAGGCATTTCAATCTCACCTTCAGGAAACGAAGGGTCACGTTACACGACTCGACCAGATTCTCCGTCAGACCGCGGGCGATACAAAGGCGATCAAATGCAAGGTGCTGGCGGCGCTGGTAGACGAAGCGGAAGACATGATTAAAGACGCATCGGACGACTCGGTGCGAGACGCGGCTCTGATTGCCGCCGCTCAGCGTGTGGAGCATTACGAAATGGCCGCATATGGAGCGGTGCGTCATTTTGCCCAGATTCTTGGAGAGACAGCGCAGGCACAGCTGCTCGACCAGACGCTCCAAGAAGAGGGCCACGCGGATCATCTTCTTACTGAGATTGCCAACCGCGTCAATCCCTTTGCACAAAGAGCCGCGTAAGTCCTTAACCTGCGGCCTCGGGGGACATCTGTGAGGCCGCAGGTTTCCTGAAGCCGAATACAAAAGCCGCTGGCGCTCGCGTGCCCGTGGTGGAGAAAATGATTATGGCGGGTGCGGCGAAGAAGTGGTCGGGCAAGGTGAAGACCGTATCAACTTATCCACCGGAAGGCTTGTTCACCAAGGATCCCGAGACGATCGCGCGGACACTGGCGTCGAAAAAAGTCTCGCCAAAAGGGCCTGGTTCGGGGATGAGAATGTTGACATTCTTCATTAATCGAGCCGGCAAGAATCTGAGCACGTCGCGGAAGTCCAAACTACAAAAAGCCAAGGAATTGCTCTCAGAACGAGTTCGTGCTGCTCGCCAGACGCGGCCGCGAAGCAGGCGAAAAGCGGCTTGACTGCGCCGAATCGATTATTGATGGATATTCAAGGTTTCGCTTGCGTGTAGAGCGACGGGCGCAGGGAATTCCACAATCGTCGCGTTGCCAGCGGTTCTTGCGTTGGCTTCCAGGACGCGGGTACCGATCCTGACCGAGCGAACCGGCGTATTCAGTTTGATTGATTTGAACTCGAGCGTACCGTTGGCACAGGAGATCGAAAGCGTGTTCGCGGCGCGGGATATTGTGCCAAAGCCCGACGCCATCACCCAGGGCGCGTGGAAATCGCCAGGAGCGGTGGGAACGACTGTAAGCAGGTGACCGGGGATATCCGGCTTGAAACCGGTGGCCGCAAGCAATGTGGCCCAGCTGCTCATCGGGCGAGAATAGTGACCTCCGCATTCCACGTGGCTCCAAGGCTGACCGGCACGCAAGTAGCGCCGATGGATTGCTTCGACTACCTTGATGCCGTCAGTGTATCGTCCGCGAGCGATGAGAAACGAAGCGAACGCGAACTCGATGCCCGACCAAAGCCCGCCCGCCTGCAGATTGTCCAGCGCGAGAAGGCTTGCGCCGCGCTTGGGAGCGGTCGCATTGTGCAGTCCGAACTCGGGATTGAAGTTGAATTTGAAGATGTTGTCGACGCACGCATCAAGATGATGCTCAGAGATGGTTGTGGGCAGGCCGATCATATGAGTAAACCACTCACCGGAGATCTGGTCGGTCATGCAGAGTTCGTCGCGATTCGCGCCGTCGACCCACAGGCTGTAGTA
>DATKPJ010000141.1:0-6183 GCA_035524195.1 Occallatibacter sp. | reverse complement strand
CCAAAGCCTCTCTATCGGGACCGGAGTGGTAAACTTGGCGACATCACAGGCCAAAGCAGGACCACGAGCGTCGGGAGATACTTTCCCAGTTTGGCTCCCGAAACGAACAAGTAAGAAGTTGAGCTCACCCTTTGGCTGCGTGCATCTTCCCTCTTCTGGAGCCCAGTTGTGCCGAATTATCGAGTCTTCGCAGCGCTGCTGCTCGTCCTGTCTCTCCTTGCCGGATCCAAGATACTCGACGCTCAAGCCAGTACTTCTTTGAACGGGCGCGTGCTCGACAGCAGCGGCGCCGTCATTCCTGGCGCAACCGTCAAGCTCACACTGCAGTCGACCGGGGCTACGCGCCAGAACAAGACCGACAGCAATGGCCAGTACCAGTTTTCGCAACTGGTGCCAGGCAAATACACGCTCACAGTCACGGCTAACGGCTTTTCCACCAGCGAGAGGACCGGCATGGACCTGCTCGTGAGCCAGCCCGCCACGGTCAACGTAACAATGCAGGTAGCGGCGGTCACCCAGCAGGTGACGGTGACCGAATCCGCGCAGGCCATGCTGAATACCACGGACGCCACCTTGGGAAATGCCTTCGACAACCACCAGGTGGAATCGCTTCCGCTCGATCAGCGCAATGTGCCAGACTTGCTGAGCCTGCAACCCGGCGTGACGTTTCTTGGCCGTTCAGATGATGTAAACGGCACGCAGGGCGTGGGCAATAATCCCACCGATTCGCGTGCGGGTTCCGTCAACGGCGGGCGTGCCGATCAATCGAACATCACCCTGGACGGCATCGACGTGAACGACATCAACAACGGATATGCGTTCACCAGCGTCCTGCGCACCACCCAGGATTCAGTGGCCGAGTTTCGCGTCACTACGAGCAATCCGAATGCGGAAGAGGGACGGTCGTCCGGCGCCCAGGTGGCGCTTGTCACCCGCAGCGGTTCCAATTCATTTCACGGGGCCGTATACGAATACAACCGGTCGAATCTGCTCGAAGCCAACGACTTCTTCAATAAGCAACAGGAGCTTGCAGCCGGATCGCCGAACCGGCCCGAGAGCCTCGTTCGCAATATCTTCGGGGTCGCCGTGGGAGGACCGATTCTAAAGGACAGGGTTTTCTTTTTCTTGAATTACGAGGGTCGCCGTGACTCGCAGGGCACCAGCGTGAATGGCGGCACCGTTCCGACCACCAGTTATCGGGCTGGAATCCTGCAATACGAGTACGTAAATTCCTCCGGCGGCGATTCCACCTACACACTGACTCCATCCGATATTCAAGGCATGGATCCACAGAACATCGGCAACGATCCGGCCTTGCTGACGGTGCTGAACAATTATCCGCAGGGCAATGATCCCACGCAGGGAGACGGCCTCAACAGCATTGGCTACCGTTTCCCCTACACGATTCACCGCAAATACGACACCTATATTGCCCGCCTGGATTGGAATCTGAGCAGCAAGCATAGCTTCTTCTGGCGCGGAAACCTGCAGGGCGACAGTGAGCCCACGCCTCCGGCGTTTCCCGGACAGCCGCCGCAAACCACTGTGCTGACCAACAACAAGGGATTCGCCGCCGGCTACACCTACATCATCAACAACAGCATGGTGAACGATCTTCGTTATGGCCTCACACGGCAGGGAGTGGACAGCGCCGGCGCGGCCAATCAGCCGATCATCTATTTTTCCGAGGTCTATCAACCTACTTCCCCGGATTACTCAACTTCCTTCATCATTCCGGTCAACAACCTTGCCGACAATCTTTCCTGGACCAAGCACGATCACAACTTCGCCTTCGGCACCAATATCCGCTTCATTTCTGACAAGCGCGTAAGCGATGCCCAGTCATTCCCCGACGGACAGATGAACCAGGGATGGCTTACCCGCAGTTCCACGATCGCCAACAGCAATGGTCCCTTCGATCCCGAGGTCTATGGCTACCCGGCAGTCGACTTTGCCAACTACGGGAATGAATACAACTCGGCTCTGATGGATCTGGTTGGCACAATCACCGAGGGAGATGCGATCTACAACTACAACAAGGATGGCAGCACTGTTGCTGTGGGAGCGCCGATCTCGCGGAACTACCGTTGGAACGAATATGAGTTTTATGGGCAGGATGCGTGGAGAGTGTTGCCCTCGCTCACGCTGACCTACGGGTTGCGCTACTCCTATTTGCAGGCGCCTGCCGAAACCAACGGCACGCAGGTCGGGCTCTGCCAGTTTGCAGGATCCACATGCCAGCCTTACTCGATGACGCAGTACTACGAGGGCAGCATTCAGCAGGCGATGAACGGCGGCGCCGCAAATGATGTTGGTGAGGTCGCATTCAACCTCAATGGACGCAATAACCACGCCCCGGACTTCTGGACGCCGGACAAGAATGACCTGGGCCCCAGATTGGCCATCGCGTTCTCTCCCGCGCCCCAGGGGAGTATGTGGAAGAAACTGCTGGGCAACCAGATGACAAGCATTCGTGCCGGATATTCACTGGTGTTCGATCACTTCGGCGCCGGCATTGTGCAGAATTTCGACACCACCGGTTCGTATGGTCTCTCGTCTCACCTCTCCAACGCGCCCGGATCGGTGCCGATTGAAGACGCACCTCGATTCACGGCAATCAATGCGGTTCCACAATCCCTGCTTCCCAGTGCGCCGGCGGGAGGGTTTCCGGCGGTTCCCGCAGCCAGTGGAAATGGCGCCTTTGCCATCAGCTGGGGACTTGATTCTGCGATTAAAACTCCCTACTCGCATCTACTCGACTTCTCAGTGACGCGCGCGCTGCAAAAAGGCGCGTCAATTGAAGTGTCGTGGGTGGGCCGCCTCGCGCATCGACAGCTCGCCCAGGAAGATGTGGCCATGCCGATCAATCTAACCGTCGGCGGAGAGTCCTACTTCGCGGCTGCCGCGCAGATGGCGACGATGGCGCGCGCCAACACGTCGGTCACTTCTGTCGCTCCCGTGGCCTACTGGGAGCAGGAATTTGGTGCTCTGGATGGCCAGGACATCGGCCTCGGTTATGGTCCGCTCAGCGCCACGCAGAATGTCTATGCGCTCTTCCTTGCCAATCTCTATAACGAGACCTACGCCCTCTACCAACTCGACACGCCGGGCTCGCTGCCCAACAGCAATATCGGCGCGGGCGTGAACTATCCCGCTTTCCGCTATTACCACGATCAATACTCCGCGCTTTATGGCTGGCGCTCGATTGGTTATTCGAATTTCAATGCCCTCGAGGCGGTCTACCGGCAGCACTTCGGCGGACTCGAAGCTGATTTCAATTACACCTATTCCAAGTCTCTTGACATCACCTCGCAGGCCGAGCGTCTCGGCAACTCTGCGTCCACCAACTATGCGCAGATCATGAACTCCTGGATTCCCAATCAGCTTTACGGCCCGTCAGACTACGACGTGCGCCACCAACTCAACTCCAACTTCGTCTGGGACCTACCGGTTGGTGAAGGCAAAAGGTTCCTCTCTGGAACAAATCGCATCGCGAATGAGCTGATCGGCGGTTGGCAGACCACCGGCATTGTGCGCTGGACCAGCGGCTTCCCATTTGAGATGAACAACGGCGGCTACTACCCTACCAACTGGGATATCCAGGGCTACGGGCAACAGATCGCGCCGATCCCTTCGCGAGCCAACGCGCGCGGAAAGCTGGCCCAGCGCTTCGCCGATCCGGCTACCGTGTTCGCTTCGTTTGCGCACGCGCTGCCAGGCCAGTCGGGAACAAGGAATCCCCTCCGCGGAGACGGGTATTTCGATTGGGACGAAGGGGTAAACAAGACATTTGCGATAACCGAACGCGCCAAGCTCATTCTTCGCTGGGATATGTTTAACATGACAAACAGTGTGCGGTTCGATCCACAATCGATCAGCGCAACACTCGATAACCCGCAGTCATTCGGGCAGGCGACTCAGGAGTTGACAAACTATCGCCTCGCGCAATTCGCGGCCCGCGTCGAGTTTTAGCGCTCATTATCTGCGTGTGCGCCGACTCCTCGTGTCCGACGTCCTCGACTTTCCGCCGGAATGCACGGTCAAGCGCAGGTTTGTGTCCCTATGCGATCCCGTGTAGGGTCCACGAAGTAGTCGGCAATCAGCATCCGGCGCAGCCTAAACATACTCAAAAGAGTTACCACGCCACGGTCTCCGCTGAGCGGAGTATCGACATTCACCTTCCCGTTAGTGCTCTTGTCTCGAAGCCATTCCTCCCTTCCCAGACAATCTAGGGACATCTCGCTCCATCCAATACTTTCGACATAAATTGTGCAAAATAAGCAGGTTATGGGTTAGATTCCGTCCCGCTTCATCTCCTGACGAATCCCTGAAGCGCAATCCAAAACGGTATACGAAACGTTACCTGAACGCCACCGAAAGCGTGGCGAGCGTTTGCTCGACCCGAAGAGTCTGGTCAGGCCGGTCCGGCACAACCCCTTGGATCACCATGGAGGCTGGAACGATGCGACAGCCATAGCGGCGGCCCTCAAAGGTGTTAAGGGCGCATTTGTTATGTGTCCCTCTGTATTGGCACTCTCGCCTGATTACAGCGAAGCAACGATCGATCAATGACAATGCCAATGCGAGGCAAAGCAAAGTTCACGCCGCCAGGATCCAGCTCTACGCCGGCCTGTCCGACGGTTGGGGACTCACAGGACAAAGCATGGAAGTCGGTGGCGGCTCGTCGACTTTGTGGTTAATGAAGAGCTTTTCCGGACGAAACGCGCACCACAGCGCGACCAGCACCAGAACGGCAACGATCAGGATGTAGAGCCGATATTTACGAAACATCGTTTCCCTCACAAAACTTGAAATGGCTGCAGTTGCAGGTAGGCGCGCCGATAAGGACGCGCCCTGCCGTTAGCGCCTCTAATTCTTCCTGAGCGGCGCCACGCCGAAGTTTGCGTTGAATCGCTCGCAATAGATAGACACTGCCTTGAACTTTGACAGGTCGGTGCCAGGCGGGATGACGTAGTTCTGATTACCCTCGTTGCCCTTCAGCTTTCCCAGTTCGACCCGCTCGACATCTTTTTTGAGAAAGTTGTCGTTGTCCTGCGCGTCGCTGGCCGCGATCAGGACGACATGGACGTTGGGTCCGTTGGATGTCTTGAAGTCGCTGAGGCGAAGCGTTTCCGCGCCGTCCTTGCCGACATAGATGGAAGCGGTGCCGGAGGTGGAGTGAGCTGCACCGTGAAACGTTCCGGTGTAGGCCGGCTGCACGCCCTGAGCCAGGGCGGCAGAAGCTGTGAGTAGGGTTACGCTGAACAAGCAGGCGATATAGGTGGTTTTCATGGGATCTCCTCAGTTTGTGCGGTCTTCCGCAGATAGTGTGTTAGATCGCGCTCTTACAGGACAGTGACGAATTTTCGAGATATCTTTTTTGAAAAGGCGAAGCGAGATGTTGGACGATAACTCAAGTCAATTTATGGACCTCCTCGACATAGGATCAGATTCCAGATCGACGCTTTAGCATTTCTGCGACACCCACGGGATCACCTATGCCGGTTGTTATCGTGATAACTGCGAATAACGATGGGGCTGATCGCTTTTATCTTCATGCGACGGACGCTGTTTCACGGTTAGCGTTGTGTTTCGACACTGCAAGTGACGCGAGACCACGGGGATGCTTTTGACATCTCATCAAGGATGCTTGAACATGAACTGCAGAATCAGGCCTGCAATCTCGTCAGTCTTTTCGTCCAGCGCGAAATGTCCCGCGTCGAGCAGGTCGATTTGCGCATCCGGAAGATCGTGCCTGAATCCTTGGGCACCCGCTGCGATGAATGAGGGATCATTGGCGCCCCACACGACGAGTGTCGGCGGCTGGTGGTCACGGAGCCAGGCCTGCCATTTTGGGTATGACGCGACATTAGCGCGGTAATCGTAGAGCAGATCTCCCTGGATCTCGCGCTGACCGGGCCGCGACAGGTCGGCTAACTCGCTGTTCCAAGTATCAGGATCGTAGCGCTCCGGGTGAGAAGTGCCGGCAAGGTGGCGATCCTTGGTAGCCTCGAACGAGAGAAAGGCATTCAGCACCTCAGGATGCGCTTTCGGATCTGCCCAGAACTCCGCTATCTTCGTCCACTTGGCACCAAGGCCTGCTTTGTAGATGTTGCCGTTTTGAATGATGAGGGCATGCAGTCGATCAGGGTGCGCCAGAATCATACGGAAGCCGATCGGCGC
>DATKPJ010000140.1:0-80211 GCA_035524195.1 Occallatibacter sp. | reverse complement strand
CCGCCGAAGTTCGGCTGCCGCGCTTGAAACAGGCTCATAAGTCGTTTATTAAGAGAAATCTGCGGCTAAGTCCTTTGCCAAGAGAAATTTGGCGCGAGCCTATCGCGTTATCTTAATTAAAATGAATAATTTGCGGTCAGACCCCCCGGGGGGGGGGTACCTTGCCGGAGAGAGGCGCACTAAGTCGAGCCACCGGCCCGGCGCGGGAGGAGTCTAGGCCAGGAAGATAGGAGCCGCAGCCAAGGCCGTGCCTGAGAGTTCACAGCGAATCGCTGGCAGCAAAAGCTAGCGCTGGCATTTTCACTCGTCGTAGTGCAGCAGGCTGAACACGTCGTATTCCGGGAATCGCTCGCGGCCCTTCAGGAAGTCCAGTTCCACCGCAAATCCCAGGCCCGCTATCTCGCCGCCCAGTTGCTTCACCAGTTTTACCGTGGCTTCCATCGTGCCACCCGTTGCCAGCAGATCGTCAACCAGCACCACCCGTTGCCCCGGCTTGATCGCATCCATGTGGATCTCGAGTGTGTCCGTCCCGTATTCCAGGTCATAGGTAACGCGCGCCACCGGCGCCGGCAGTTTCCGCGGCTTGCGCACCGGCACAAATCCAGCGGTCAACCGGTAGGCGAGCGCCGGTCCGAAAATGAAACCACGCGCCTCGATGCCCAGCACCAGGTCGATCCGCTGCTCGATATAGTGCGCCGCCATCCCATCAATCAGTTGTGCAAATCCGGTCTTGTCTTTCAGCAGCGTCGTGATGTCGTAAAACAGAATTCCAGGCTTGGGAAAATCGGGCACCGTCCGCACCAGCGCCTTCAAGGCTTCCACGTTTACAGGCTTGTTCTTGTCGGGCATACTTCCGCTCGCTCCTGGAGTTCAACGAACTCCATTTCGTAGTGAATTTCTCGGGAAGGGAACAGAAGGGTGAGCAGTTCGTCTTCCCTATCAATTATAGAGGGCAGTCATCAGAAGAGCAGCGATCAGTCTCTCGTGGTTCGAGCTTTGGCAAACCACGCCGCGTTTGGGACCCACAACCAAAAACCTGAGCTGGCGAGCTCGCAGCAGGGAGCTGGAGGCTCGCTCCTCTCACCACGCTCCTTCAATGCGGAACGAATCCAACCCCTTCGCCTCTTTCTCGTCAAGGTAGTGCTCAATTACGCGATCAACACGGCTGCCGCGGGGTCCGCGTTTAAGGCTCGCGCGCAATTCGGCCAGATCATCCAGCGCGCCCGAGGCGACCACCTCGACATCGCCGTCCTCGGTGTTGCGCACCCATCCGCGCAAATCCAGTTCGCTGGCCTCGCGGTGCACATACCACCGGAACCCGACCCCTTGCACGCGTCCTTGAATAAGAAAGTGAAGAACCATCGCCATCTTCGCCAGTTTTGCAGATACTCTCGCCCGCACGCAACCGTTCATCGAGCGGAAGCGTTCCGTCAGCCGCCTCGAACTGAAGCACCGAATCGAGAGTCCACCCAACCCTCGCATCTCCGCCCGTCGCGCGCTATCATTTCGGAGTCGAATCTCTCACTGGAAGCGCAGGAGTGTCCCGGCATTACCTGCGACCAAAAGGATCCCAATCATGCGTCGATGGTCTCTTCATCCGGTTCTCATCGCCTGTCTCGCCGTCTCTCTCGCACCATCTTCCGCCATGGCACAGGCCGCAGCTCCTGCCGGCCCACTCTCCTTAATCACGTGGATGGAAGGCACATGGACCGCTACAACGACGCCACCGCCCGGAAAACCTCCCATTGTCATCGACAACCAGGTCAGCTCTGTGCTCGGTGGCCAGGCTCTCAGCTTCTCCACTTCCTTTAACGGCGTGCAGCAGTACCAGGGCCTCTTCGCCTTCGATCCTGCAAGCAAGGAGATCGCATTCTGGTATCCCAGCGCTGCAGGCGAACTGACAGTGGGAACCGTCACGCCCGCGCAGGATTTCATCCTTGAAGACTTCCAGGTCACCTCGCCCTCCGGCGGTTCAACCCCCTTTCAGGTGCACATCCAACGCACTGGCAAAGACGCCTACAACTGGACCCTCTTTACCAAATCCGGCACCGACTGGAAGTCTCTCTTCACTCTTCACTACCACCGCAAGGCGAGCTAGGCAGAGACCACGCCTCTCGTTAGCGGTGTCTCGATCCATTGCGCTGCCGGGCTCAGGACTCGCCGCCGGTGATCCCCGTCGAATTCGTCCACCTCGACTGCACATTCTCAATCTGCGCGCTACACTGAACTCCAGGATGGTCTTCGTCCTCGACAATTACGACTCCTTCACCTACAACCTCGTCCAGTACCTGGGCGAGCTGGGTGCCGACGTCGAGGTCCGTCGCAACGACGAGCTTACGGTTCAACAGGTCGAGGCCCTCAAGCCGGACCGCATTCTGCTTTCGCCCGGACCATGCACCCCCGGAGAAGCCGGAATTCTGGTTCCCCTCATCCGCCACATGGCAGGGAAAGCGCCGATCTTTGGCGTCTGCCTGGGGCATCAGGCCATCGGGGAAGCCTTCGGCGGCAAAGTCGTCCGGGCTGAGCATCTGATGCACGGCAAAACCAGTTCTGTTTCGCACGATGGCAAAGGCGTATTCGCAGGCCTTCCAACTCCTCTCACCTGCACTCGCTATCATTCCCTTATTGTGGCGGAAGACTCTCTGCCCGTTGAGCTTTTCGTAACCGCCCGCGCGCCCGAATCCAACGGAGCCGGCAAAGCAGGCGGCTCGGTCATCATGGGACTCCGCCACCGCACGCTGCCCATTGAAGGCGTCCAGTTCCATCCAGAGAGCGTGCTTACTGAGGGCGGTCGCCAGATGATTCGCAACTTCCTGGAAATGTAACTGGATGCCCGCACTCCCATCGACACTCCATCTTCGCTTCCTCCGGCACAATCGAGCGGCTGCACTCTTCGGCGGCGCAGCGTTTCTGGTTCTTCCGCTTTTCGCTCAGACTCCACCGGCCGCGGCGCCGAGCGTCGTCCCGGCATCTGCAGCGCCTGCCGATCCCATCGCCATCGTTCCTCTCGGGGGAAGCGGACCGGGCAGCGCGGCAGAGGTCACCGGCGCGCTCCAGGTGATGGGTGGTAAAGCATTCATCGTGGCCAATGGCACCGTCACGTCGGGCTCGGTGACCACTGACGTGACACTGCCCCATCGCGGCACGCTGCGCGTCTGCGCATCCACAACCGTCAAGCTCGCCGCGGATACCAGCGTTCCCGCCGGTGATACGCCCGGCTTGATGATGGCCCTCGATCATGGAGCCGTTGAGGCCAGTTTTGCCACCGGACGTAACGCCGACATCCTGCTTACCCCTGACTTTCGCATCCTGATCAGCGGACCCGGCGCCGCCGACGTCAAGGTTCGCTTGGGCGAGCACGGTGATACCTGTGTCGACAACCCGGGTGCCAACGCACCGTATGTGCTGGTCACAAGCGTGTTTGACAACAGCGACTATCGTGTCCAGCCCGGCCAGCGTGTCATGTTCCAGCATGGCAACCTGCACGAGGTCGTGGACAACGAGAAGGAACCATGCGGATGTCCGCCCGCGCCTGCCGCCGCGCAGGCAAACGAGTTTCCCCTCGCGCAGAGCGAAGGCTTGGCTCCGCTTCCCACTCCGGCTCCCGCTCCAGCTCATGCAGCCGCGAAAAATCCTCAGCTCACCGAGCCGCTGGTTTACAAGAGTGCCGATCGCGCTCCTCTGGCTGTCGCCGTCGCTCCACCTGCACCGCCGGTGGGCTCGGCAGCCACTCAGCCGATTGCTTCGCCGGCGCCAAAAAAGAAGCCTGGATTCTTTGGCCGCATCGGCCGCTTTTTCCGCCGCATTTTCGGCGCCGAGTAGTCCATCTTTCCAACTTCGGCTCGACAGTGCAGGTTTTAGTCCAGCCGCTCCTCTTTCGCCCCAAATACGGCTCCATCCCCGTGCGCAACCTGGCCGTATTCGAGGATCGTCACCAGCCCCACGCCGCCGCAGATGTTTCCCGCCACGGCCGGAAAGAGCCAAACAGGATACGCGGACCAGGGAACGCGATGCGCCAGCACCGCAACCAGCACTTCGCAGGATGTTGCAATGCAGTGGGCAAAGTTGCCCAGACCGATGACAAATGTCAGCATCCAGATCACCATCACGGAGCCCGTAATGGAGTGCGAGCCCGAAACCATCCACGCTGCCAGCGCGATCACCCAGCCCGCAATGATGCCTGACCAGAAAATCTGCAATCCAGGATGGGCCATCGCGTTGAGCCCGATCTGGATCATGGCTCTTACAGTGGGCGGGTCGATCGCCGGCGTCCAGGCGGCGATCATGGCAAACGCAAAGGCACCCGCGACGTTCGCCGGTAAGACGACCGACCAGAGCCGCATGGTATTCCAGAGTTCTTTCTTCTCCGATAGCACTAAGGCAACCGGATAGAGCGTGTTTTCGGTAAAGAGTTGCGAGCGCCCGAGGATCACCACGATGAAGCCGAGGGGATAGAACATGCTGGCTAACATTCGCGCACCGGGTGCGTTGCCCAGCAACGACGTGACCATCGAAACGCCCAGCGCCGAAAGGCCCATGAAAGCACCGCCGCCAAAGCCGGAGATGCCCAGCGCAACGGTGGAGCGCTTCAACTCCTGCCTGGCATTGGTGGCAACCTGTTTGAAGATTTCCTCAGCAGATGGTCGCGCAAGACTCTTCTGCGCAAGGTTTGCCTCGGGCTGAGCTTCTGCGGGTTGGGAGCGCTTGCGGCGAAACGCTACGGGCATCGTCCCGATCTCCCTGCAACGATTCGGGCGATTGAAGATGCCCGTCTACCAATAGATGCAGAATTAGAGACGTGAATCCGGGGTCAATGCCGGATAAAAAGCGGTGCTTTGGGAATGCGGGGGAAGGACCCTCTCCCATGGCCATTGGATTTCGTATCACGATTTTGCAGGCATTCAGATATCTGATCATTGAATGCCGGCCGCGCATCACACCACTTAAAGTTCTCTTGCCCGCTCAATCGCCCTGATCACTGCCTGGGCCTTGTTAAGCGACTCCTGATGCTCCAATTCCGGCACCGAATCGGCCACAATGCCCGCTCCTGCCTGCACATGGCCTTTGCCGTCGCGCACAAGCAGTGAGCGGATGGCAATGCACGAGTCGAGATTCCCGGAAAAATCGGCGTAGAGCACCGCTCCTCCATACGTCCCGCGCCGGGCAGGCTCCAATTCTTCGATAATCTCCATCGCCCGCACTTTTGGCGCGCCGCTCAGCGTGCCGGCCGGGAAGCAGGCCCGCAGTGCGTCCACAGCGGTTAGTTCCGGCCGCAGTTTTCCCTCGATGGTGCTCACGATGTGCATCACGTGGCTGTAGCGCTCGGCGAACATGAGCCGGTCGACCTTGACCGATCCGAACTGGCTCACGCGTCCCACGTCATTTCGGCCCAGGTCAACCAGCATCACATGCTCCGCGCGTTCTTTTTCATCCCCCATCATCTCTGCTTCCAGAGCCTGATCCTCTTTCTCGGTGGCGCCCCGCGGCCTTGTGCCGGCAATGGGCCGATACTCCACTCGCCCCTGGTGCACCCGCACCAGCAATTCCGGCGACGAACCTGCCAGCTCGAGAGCGCCTGCCATAGAACCTTTCCGTGAAGACACGGCCTTCGCACGTCGGCTGTTCAATGGACTATCGGGCGTGAAGCGCAGAAAGTACATATACGGGCTGGGATTCACGGTGCGCAGCGAACGGTACACCTGAAACGTATCCATGTTGGGTTGCACATCGAAACGCTGCGAAAGCACCGTCTGGAAAACGTCGCCAGCTGCGATATAGTCCTTCGTGCGCCGCACTGCTGCGAGAAAGTCGCGTTTGCGGGTGCGGTATTTGACCTCCAGTTTGGCCGATCTCCGCACTGTCGGCAGTTTGGGCAAAGCTTGCGTCAGCCGCCGTTCCAGTCGCGCAAGCCGTTTGACGGCATCTTCCCAGGCTCGGGCGGGGGGATGTTGGCTTACATCTGCTGTGACCACCAGCAAGATCTGCTTGCGCACATGGTCGAAGGCCAACACCTCATTGAAGAACAGCAGGCAGGCGTCCGGAACGCCCAACTCGTCCTTCGCCAGTTCGGGCAAGCGCTCAATCTGGCGAACCGCATCATAGGCAAAAAACCCAACTGCACCCGAGGTAAACGGAGGCAATCCGGGTAAGCGTGCCGGCTTGTGTCCGCCCAGCGCGTCGCGCAGCAGGTGAAAGATGTCTCCGTCTGTTCGCTTTGTCTTTAGACCTTCTGTAATTGCAATCGCCCGCCCGTGCGCCACGATCCGCTTGTACGGGTGGACGCCAATGAATGTATACCGGCCCACCTGCTCACCGCCCTCGACTGACTCAAGCAGAAAGCACTCTCGTTCACTCCATGCTGCGCGCAGAAAAGCCGAAACAGGAGTTTCGAGATCAGCCGTGAGCGTGCGATAGACGGGGACAAGCGTGTGGTTGCGCGCGAGGGCGAGAAATTCCTTGCGGCTGGGCTGAATAAGATCGGCAGAGGCTTTCACAGGAACCAGTGTAATCGGCAGAATGGGGCCGGAAGATCGCGGTGGGGAATCCTAAGGCCATTGCGGAGGATGCGCAGTGTTGGCGCCGGGTCGAGGATGCCCGTCTAGTCCCTGCGCGGAGAATACCCTGCGAGCCACTTCACCAGTTCCGCAGCGGGGAGCGGACGGCTGAAAAGATAGCCTTGCGCGCCATCACAGCCCATCTCGCGCAACAGATCCACTTGCTCCTCGGTTCGAACTCCTTCAGCCATGACTTCCATGCCAAGCTCGTGTGCCATTTCGATTACTTTTTCGACCATGACGTGATCACTGGCGCTTGAATGCATGCGCTCGATCAAGCTCTTGTCGATCTTGATTTCAGTGGCAGGTACGTTCTGCAACTGCTTCATCATGGCGTATCCCGTGCCGAAATCGTCGATGGAGAGTTGAATCTGCTTCATGCGCAGTCGCGTCAGCACGTCGAGCGTTCGCGCAAGCTCATGAATCAGCCCGGACTCAGTGATCTCCACAACGATCTTCTCGGGAGGGACCTTATGCTTCGCGGCAAGGCTTGTCATCATATCCGGGAACCGCAGGTCGCGAAGAGATTGCACGGTGGCATTCAGCGAGATCCGATAGAGGCTGCCATCCGGCGATGGAAACTTCTTCAACTCGCCCAGGCCCGTTTCCGTGGCCACCCAGCAGAGCCGGTCCATCAGTCCCAGGTCCTCGACCCGTGCGATGAACTGATCCGGTAGGATCAGCCCCAGCTCGGGATGCCGCCAACGGGAAAGCGCTTCCACGCCCGTCACTATGCCCGTTACGATGTTGACTTGCGGTTGGTAATACAGCTCGAACTCGGCCCGGTCGAATGCGCCGCGCAGCAACTCGTCGGTGATGGGAACCAGGGGATCGTCAATCGAGACATCGGGCGATTCCGGCGCGGAGCGGGCACCAAGAGCCGCCATCAGGTCGGGAAGCGGAAACGGCTTTTGCAGGTTGCCTACGACCGTGAGCCCCAGGGTCTGTGCCAGTTTCGCAGCCGTTTCGATCACCCGCTTGTCCATGCCGCTCATCAGCACGATCCCAGCCTTGCACTGGCGCTCGCCAAGCAGGCGAAGCACCTCGATGCCGTCCATGTCGGGCATCATCAGATCGAGAAGGATCAGAGTCGTGTCGGATGGGATCAGGCTTAAATAGGTCGCGGCTTCCTTTGTCGCGACACAGTCCAACCCGATCGCCTTGGCTGCCGCGGAGACGACTTCGCAAACGACCTTGTCGTCGTCAATGACCAGAACCCTTTCGACGGTTCTCATCACGTCTCCAGTTTCGCATTCAAATCTGCAACCATCCCCCGATGGTCGGATTCACGCAAGTGCAACGGGTAACCCTCAGTGTAGCCTAGGAGATAGAGAATAAGTGATTGAATTGTGAATTCGTACAGCTAAAGTAACTGCGAAGATATTGGCTCACTACATAAGTTACGGAACATACCATCGATTCGCTTCGCGGTAATTTCGAGAACGGATTTGCTCTCATTCTAGTCCCCCCTCTGTCCGCTTAAGTCAGTGATGGAACGCACAACGGAACGGGGTTCCAAGGCAGGTTCCCAAAGGGTCCCGACCGTGCCTCACGAGGCTTGACGAGTCCATGCGCGGAGCCTAGACTCACAGGGGTTTGGGCTCTCGACAGTGATTGCCCATGCCCAATCGCCGGCCCGGTGACGCTCAGCGGAGGGTCGGCCAGGGAAGTTCCCGGATGCCCGGGAAATTCCTGCCGCATCTGAGAGTTGTAGACGCGTCAAATTGGGACCGTCCGCTTCCGCGACAGGAAGGAAAATTGGAGAGACGTATGCCAACAGCAAGCATTGCCGTCACTTTGGACCAGGAAATCAACCCCTGGGAAGCCCAAAGTGCACGGTTCGATTTTGCAGCTCGCAAGCTGAACCTTGATGAGGGGTTGTGGAAGCTGCTTAGAACGCCGGCACGAGAAATCATCGTGCATTTTCCCGTGACCATGGATGATGGTCGTATTGAAATGTTCACCGGGTTTCGTGTACAGCATAACATCGCTCGCGGGCCGGCTAAGGGCGGCATCCGCTACGCGCCCGAAGTGACACTCGACGAGGTACGCGCACTGGCCAGTTGGATGACATGGAAGTGCGCCGTGGTCAATATCCCATTTGGCGGGGCCAAGGGCGGAGTGATTTGCGATCCCAAGTCGCTCAGCAACGGCGAACTGGAGCGCATTACCCGGCGCTATACCTCCGAGATCATTGACTTCATCGGGCCCGAAAAGGACGTTCCGGCGCCCGATATGAACACCAACGAACAAACCATGGCGTGGATCATGGATACCTATTCCATGCACATGGGACGCACGGTAACCAGCGTCGTTACCGGCAAGCCGCTCAACATCGGCGGATCGCGCGGACGCATCGAAGCCACCGGACGCGGCGTGATGGTGGTGTGCGACGAGAGCTTGCGTTATTTGAACATGCCCATTGACGGTTGCCGCGTCATCATCCAGGGCTTTGGCAATGTAGGGTCGAACGCCGCCCGCCTGATGATGGAACACGGGTACAAGATCGTGGGCATTGCGGAGAAGGATGGCGGCTTGAGCAATCCAAACGGTATCGATATTCATCAGCTTATCGAATACAAGTACCGCAACGGCACCACGCTCGGCTTCCGGGGAGCCGAAGCCATGCCCAGCGACGAACTGATGATCTCCGATTGTGAATTGCTCGTCCCGGCCGCCACCGAGAACGTCATCACCAGCCGCAACGCCGACAAGATCAAGGCGCGCGTGGTGGTCGAGGGCGCAAACGGCCCAACCACCGCCGTGGCCGACGAGATCCTGGCCGAGAAGCGGATCTTCATCGTGCCCGACATTCTGGCGAACGCCGGCGGCGTAACTGCCAGCTATTTCGAGTGGGTGCAGGACCGACAGGGCTATTTCTGGAAAGAGGCGATCGTCAACGAGCAATTGGAGACGATTCTTCGCGATAGCTTCGACGACGTCGTGCGCTACGCCGAGGCTCACAACGTAAACAACCGCATCGCGGCATACATGCTTGCCATCGACCGCGTCGGCTTCACCATCAAACAGCGCGGTATTTACGCATAGCGCGGGATTCGTCTGATTTTGGCGCCCACAACCAGGGCGGAACAGGCCTGAGGCTTGTTTCGCCGATTCATTTCGTTTTGGCATGGCGATTGCTCGCGCCGCATGAAAATCTCGCGGATTTTCAACGACTCATCTATCTTCTGCAGATCGAAAGCGATGCGGCACTCAATGGGCGCCCGTGAGCGGCTCGGATTCCTAATGGCGGGACAACTAACGCAAAGTCTGTGGTAATCCAATAAATGGGATCAAATTTTGCGGGGGTTGCCATGCGATTGACTTCAGATCGAGGCGCAAGAAGCGATCGAGAATTTGAGGAAGGCCACGGGAGTTCTCCAGTCAAGGCTGTTCAGAAGCGGAGCGTTTTGCGCACCCTGAACATTCTTTCTCAGTTTCACATCGAGGCATGCGATGGCCCGGCGGGATGGATTCGCGATTCTCTTTTGGATGACCGGACCTGGTCAGTGAGCTACGTGGTCGTCGATGTTGGAAACTGGGTGAAGCGCCGCGACGTGGTTCTGCCTACCACGGCGCTCGATCTTCCCGATTGGTCGAAGCGGGTTTGCCGTACTCACCTGACGAGACAGAAAGTGCGCCTCGGTCCCAGTGCCGATACCTGCAAGCCAGTCTCGCGCCAGCAAGCGCTCGCAATGCGCAAATACTACGGGTCCTTTGCGAGCTGGGTCGACAATGAGTACGGGATGGGCTCCATTCCAACGGAAATGAAGTATCCGGTTTCTGCTGGCGAGGACCCTCATCTGCGCAGCGCCATGCATCTGCTTAATTACGAGGTCTGGGCCTCGGACGGGGAAGTCGGGCGGCTGAAGGACTTTTTCATGGACCGGGCAGGATGGCGCATCGGCTATCTCGATGTGCACGCTTGTCCGTGGTTTGAGAATAGTCCGCTGCTTGTGCCCCCAACATGGGTAAAGCGTATCTCCTGGGCTGACTTTCGGCTCTATCTTCATTGCACCGGCGCCGAATTGGACAGTCCCGTCATTCCATTCCCGGTCAATTCACTCGACATGATTACACCCTCGCGCACGTAAAAATGCCTGTTGCTCCCTTCCCGTCGGTTCTGGATTATCCTTAGTGTGACGGGAGGAAGCATGACGCGTGAACGCGGCAATCGGCGTCGAACTCTCCAGGGTGATGCCACCTTGGCGAGAAGCTCCGCGGCTCATCGGCAATCTTCTCGTGATGCGATCGGGCGCTTCAAAGGTCCTTTACACAAGAAGGGCTTACTATGAACCTGCCCAACTACATCACTCTTAGCCGCATCGTCATGATTCCACTTCTTCTGTGGATCCTGTCTCCGCATTTCCCCATTCAAAGCGGGGGCGCCCAGGAGATATTGGCCTCCGTTCTCTTCGTGCTGGCTTCAATTACCGATGGGCTGGATGGATACCTTGCTCGAAAACGCGGCCAGATCACGACCATGGGCATGCTTCTCGATCCGCTGGCCGACAAAATCATGGTGACCGCGGCGCTCATCGCGCTGGTGGCTTACAACCCTCAAGTCGTAAAGGTGTGGATTGCGGTTGTGATTATCGGCCGCGAATTCCTAATCTCAGGTCTCCGCTCCATCGCGTCGTCCGAAGGCTTTACCATCCAGGCCAGCGACCTGGGCAAGCTCAAAACGGTGATGCAGATTATTACGGTGGTGTCCGCTATCCTCGCCCATCAATGGGACGAGTGGGTCTTCGGCGATCTCATTATTCCCGTGCATTGGATCGCGGTCACGGCCATTTATTTCACTGTGCTGGTCTCGGTGATCTCAGCTATCGACTACTTTGTCGGCTTCTGGAAGCAGATCGATCGCGCGTCGATCGACCGGCGCAGCAAGCCTTTCGTTCTTTCGCGGGAAAACCGCGAAAGCGCCACTCAAGCCAAGTAGCCGCTTCCAACAAAAAGTCCCGGATTCCTCCGGGACTCCGAGCATTTCGAAAGCAGCCAAACTATACCAATATTGCAACTGGCTCAGAAATGACTGCCGCGGCAGCCGGGACAACTGTTGCGCCTGGCTCGGCTGCCACCGGTTGCGCCGGTGAGTGTGCACCACGCGTAAGCCGATGGACGAAATGATAGGGAGGCCACGGGCCTGAAAGCTGCAGATGGCACTCGCGCATCATTGCGCTTGTCGACGCAAACTTGTTCTGGTAGCGCTCCACGTACTTGCGCTCGATCAGGTGCGCAATGTCGAGAACCATCTTGCCGCTTTCGGTAAGCCGGCAGGTCACTTCCTCATCCAGCGGCAGGAACATGCGATGCATTTGGAAGCTGACCGCACGTGCCCGTGTCTGGCGTTCGCGTTGGCGGGTCGCGCTCTCGCGGAGGTTGGAAAGATATTCCCGTCCTACGCCTTCGGCCGGCAGACGTCTGCCATTTTGTGTGCAACAGTCATCCACAAAAATCTTCAGGTGCATCTCCGTCTTGCCGCGCACCTTGTCGATGTTGGATAGGAACTGGCGCTGGTTTGAGCGAATTGACTTGCGCAGGCTCTCGTCGTCATTGAAGATCGTGCCGAAGCGGAAGGGAAGCACGGTGGAATGCTGAAAGCAATCTGCAATAACCCGCGCATGGTCCACGCCTGATTTCTGGTTAAGACCCTCGGCCGGATTGTGTTCGCTCACGACGATGGCGAGATCACTTGCCGGGTACAGAAACACCTGGTTGCCGCTGACTCCAAGAACGGATTCCAACGGGATGGGTTTACGATGACGGGCTAACTCAGGGAATGCTTGTTTTTCACCGATGCAGTAGGCATACCATGCCATAACCAGGAACTCCGTCTGCTGACGCGGGTAAGCGTCGCTTGTTTATGAAGCTCTTTGAACTCGAGAACAACTGCATTGTGATGCCGGGCAGTGATACCCAATTGGACTAGAGGGAATATATCCCTGCGAAATCACGACTGGCAATGTTTTGCATCACGAAGTCCGTAAAAGGTAGCAAAGTATCCCAAAGTAGCTTTTGTGATATAGAAAAACATTTTCACTATATACAACTTTTCCCAAAATGGACGATCCAGAACAAAATGCCGAGCTCCAAACCCTCTTTGGCAGATAGGCTAGGGAATCATCCGCTCCACCCTCAGAAACAGCACCACATTTATCGCTATGGAAATGACCAGCAGCACCAGCGCGGCCCACGCAAACCCGCGGACCTTCTTGCGAAGACTGTGCAGGTCATCCAGCAATTCCTGCTGTCCGATCGAGTTCCGCTCGGTTGCCTCTTTCACCAGGTCCAACTGGTCGCCGACGCGCTTCAGCAGGGTGTTCTGTTCCACCATCCGATTGCGCAGTTCCACGTTCTCGCCGTGGAGTTTTACTACCGCATTCTCAAGTGGCGCGAGGTTCATCGGTTCCACGTGGGATTGTGGCACCAGCAGATTCGAAACGGCGGAGGCGATATTCCCGTCGAGTAAGGGCAGAACTTTTTGCACCAGTGGGATCACCATGCGGATGGCGCTGACAGATCGTTGAAATCCTGAGGGCTTGCCGGCTCTGGCGATCGGTTGCGGCGCTTGCCCCGCCGTGGCTCCCGTCCGAACCGGTTCAAATGGACGGTCAGGTCTTGCCGGAGATTGCGAAGATGTTTCTTGTTCGCTTGTTTCGCGCGGTCCGCTCGCGTCTCTCGTCGATACTCTCAATGGGCTAAGAACCCGCGAATCCGGCTCTCCGGTGCCGGGACGGCCTGCATCTGTCATGTTCTACCTACCTCTTTCACTATACGGGAAATTGGCGCGATGCCGATGGCTGCGAGAGCTTGCCATAGTGCCCCGACTTGCCTCTTCGAAGTGGCCAAATCAGGCCCCTGCAAGGGCCGCCGGAGTCGATAGGCAAGTGAAATCCGGCAAGTGGCGCCGCACCGGTTGCCTGTGCGAATGCCACGCTTCGTGGGCATCTGACCAGGCCGCTTTCCCGCTCTCGCGTATCCTTCTTTTCAGGAGAATTGTGTGAAACCAGTTCTTGTCCACGCATTGCGCGACATGCAGCGGAATATCCTCGCCGGTCTCATCATTATCGGCCCCTTATTCGTTACATGGCTGGTCTTCAGTTTTGTTCTCGGCAGTCTCGCCAAGGCAGGTCTGCCGGTCGTCCATCTGCTCGAAGTGATCTTCCCGCTGGATTGGCTCACGGATCCCTGGCTGCAGTCGGTCCTGGCGGTAGCGCTCACGCTGGCAGTGCTCTACGTGCTGGGGCGGCTCACGTCGCAGGTCCTCGGCCGGCAAGTGTTCAATCTCTTTGAAGCCGTGCTGGAGCGCCTGCCCATTGTCGCCAAGGTTTACACCTCGGTTCGGCAATTGCTCGACAGCATGCTGGCAAAAAAGGAAACCAGCCAGCGGGTCGTCCTAGTTGATTTTCCCATCGTGGGTCAGAAAAGCATCGGCTTTCTCACCCGCACGCTTACAGACGCTACGACCGGGCAGCCATTAGCTGCCGTTCTGCTGCCCAATGCCATCAATCCCACGTCGGCGTTTCTGCAGGTGCTGCCGCTCAATCGCGTGACAGAAACGGATCTCAGCATGGAGCAGGCCATGAGCATGATCATGACGGGAGGCGCCGTTGGACCCGAAACCATCCGCTTCACACAGCCCGAACACGTTCTTGAGGAATAGCTTTCTCTCTTATTCTGCGAGTTCCACGCTACCGTCGGTCTTCAAATCTTCCTCGGCATGTTCGCTTTCGTGAGTCACCTTGCGCAAGCTGATGTGGTCGATCTGCGCCCAGATAAGTCCCACCGGAATGATGCTGAGAAAAGTTACCAGCAGAATGGTTGCGGCGCATGCAGTTGCCGCCTCGGGTGCGACACTGAAAAAGCTGGAAATGGCAGCGGCAACGAATCCTATTTGCGTGAACCATCCTAGGATCGGCAATTGCACCACGCTGGTCGCTCCGCTCACCACCATCAGCAGAACGCACTTTGCAGCCGTCATCGAAGCCAGTTGCGGATTTGCAACGAAAGCTCGCGTGGTTTCGAGATAGGAAGCGGCGATGAGAATCCACATCCCGATCGACAAAGACGCGACGGCGGCGAAATCAGAGAATGACCGTAGCGTGTCGAGGCCCTGGTGGAAGCTGCGAATCTTGTCTCCAACCGCTTTCCCCAGCTTGTCTGAAAATACCCCGAGTGTCTTCTCAAAGAATCCCGCGACGACAGGGCCTGCCAGGCGTACGGCCACCAGAAACAACGCGCCTGCGATAGTGAGAATCATTCCCCAGTACCCGGATTTCTTTACCAGCTCTGGATGCGGCATTGCACCGGCCTGTCCGAACCATGTGCTGATTAGAATTGCTGAAGAAAAGATCAAAGCCATCGAGCCCGCGTCGAAGAGCCGCTCCACGATGTATACGGCGATCTGAGAACTGAGAGGTTCCCCGGTCTTTTTCGCGACCAGGTACGGGCGCACCGGGTCGGCGACCCGCCCGATGATGGCGACCGCCGTGAATCCGATTACCTGCGTTCCGATCAGCGAAAATGGCGCCACCTTCTTGTTATGGCGCATCAGCTGGGACCAGCGCACCGAGCGGAAGACATAAGCCAGGTAGATGCAGCCGACCCCGACCGCGATCCTGCGCCAATCGGCCAATTCCAGTTGCGAGCGGAAGAGGCCGAAGTTGAAATGAATCCGCCCGCGGCCCCAGATGACGAGCACAACGAGGGCAGCCAGCACCACCAGACCAACGATCAGTTGATGTCTCTTCAAGCGGTCACCGATCCTGCATTCATGGATTCATTCTATGTGCATCGCGCTTAAATCGGCGATGGCTCAATTGGTCTATTGGAATGCGCGTACATTGCTTGACATGGAGGACTGTGCCCGGCGTGCGCCCTCCTCATGACGGGCAAGCACGCGCCGGTTGAACTCGTGAATCACCCGCGCCACATAGACGCGAGTCTCACGGTAGGGGGGAATCCCGTGGAAGCGGTCGACCGCTTCCGGTCCAGCGTTGTACGCCGCCAGCGCCAGCGCAAGGTTGTCGTGGTAGCGGGCGAGCAGTGTATCAAGATAGGCCGAACCGCCTCGCACATTCTCGCCAGGCTTGAAGCTGTCGTCCACGCCGAAATCGGCAGCGGTTAAGGGCATTAACTGCATCAGACCGCGCGCTCCCGCGCGGCTTACGGCTCGCGGATTGCCGCCGCTCTCCGCCTTCACCACGCTCGCCAAAAGGTCAACGTCAAGATTGTGCTCGTGTCCAGCCGCGGCCAGCATCTCGCCTAAATCAGCAGCAGCCAGCTTTGTGCTCGCATTCAGCTCACGTGATGCGGCCAGTGGCGCTCGAGCCGGCGCCCGCTGATCGGGGACCTGCTCGAAACCTTTGATCTCATCCGAACCCAGTTCGATATAGTTGTCGTCTCCAGTCGTGAGATACAGGCGGACGTGCCCCTCCACCAGCGCATGATGATCGCAGCGTAATGTGAATCCATTGCTCAGCGCGGCCACTTCAGCTGCACGCGCCGCAGGAATCAGCGCCGCCAGCGCTGCCGCTGCAACTCCGAGTTGTACGCCGATTCTCAATCGAATCCCTGGTCTCTCCGTCACACCCCGGCAGATGCGCGCCGCGCCAGCAGCCGCTCCAGCACCACCGCCACTCCGTCCTCGTCATTCGGCGGAGCCTGTTTCCAGCCGCGCATCTTCGCCATGGCACGCAACTCCCGCGCCGCATTGCCCATCACGACCCCCTGGCCCGCCCACTCAATCATGTCCAGGTCGTTCCAATTGTCGCCGATGGCCATGGTCTCCTTGCGATCCACCCCGAGCCTCTCAGCGAGCCGCGCCAACGCCCATCCTTTTGACACACCCGGCGGCACCAGGTCGAGAATCGACAAATCCCTGGCAGGATATTCAGTCCGCACGCACGCACATCCACCGGCCCACTCGCTCGCCGTCAATGCGGCTTCTGCTTTTCGCATCTGATCGAGCCCGCCTGCCACCATTCCCTGGATCGGGTCCTCTCCATCTGCCAGCGCCTTCTCGAGCGGCTTTACTACCTCAAAAGCATCGCGATTGGCTTCCACCCAAAGCGCGATGCGTTCGTGTGCCAGTTCCAGCGATTCCAGCACCATTTCTCCACGGCCCACCCGGTCAAACGTAAACACAACCACCCCATAGGGCCGCAACAGGCCGCAAATGCCTCTCGCAACTTCTGCCTTCATGTGGCTTCGGTCGATCGGCTCTCCGCCCAGCGTCCGCGTCACTGCTCCATTGGACGTAATCAGCGGCATGTCCGCTCGCATCCCCAACCCCCGCAGCAGAGGTGCGGTATAAGCCGTCCGCCGCCCCGTCGCAATGGCAACAGCGATTCCAGCGTTCTGCGCCTCTTTTAGAGCTGCGGCGTTCCGCGGACTGATGGTCTGTGAAAAGGACGGCAGCAGCGTGCCGTCCATGTCGATAGCCACCAGGCGGACCGGAGGATGCATGCTTCCAGTGTACCGGCCATGTCTACCGGCCATGCCCCGCGGCGCCCTGCGTTTTTGAGGCGCATGCCCAATCCGCTACACTTGCGCCATGGAACGCATCTGCGCTCAGTGTCATGCGGTGCTCGCCGAGGGGACAAAAGCCGATTGGTGTCCGGCGTGCGGCGGTGCGCTGGTGGAACGTCTCGAAATCCCTGCGCAAGCAACGCAGGCAAAGCCGGAAGTGGACCGCCGCGGTATCGTGTTGCCGCGCCGTCACGCCATGGGCGGCATCATCACCCCGCAGTGATCCATGGCGCATTCCGGTTTGCGGGTCGAGATCCCATTCCGCGATGCCTGCGGCCCCTACCTTGCGCTCACTCGGAGCATCAGTATTCCGTGTGACGGCACCGCGGAGGTGTATTTGCCGTCGGTGAACTGCACGCCCTCGTGCTTCCACAAATCGCGTGCGCTTTTCACCGCGCCTGCCAGGTGCAGATCATTGGCGTTCACTGTGGCTTGCGCAGGCGACGCACCCAGGTTCACCACGCCTACGGCTACACTGCCGTCGGCCAGAGGCTTGATCCAGGTTTCCAGATCGCCATTCTTCATTGGCGAAGCCTGCTTGCCCAGAGGATCCTGATCTACCGCGATCACTTCCTTGTTCATCAGGATCTCTTTGGTCACTTCGCTCATGTTGCGGATGTCGTTGCCGGCCAGCAGCGGAGCGGCTACCAGGGCCCACAGGCTCATATGCGTCCGGTACTCCGTGTCAGTCATGTGTCCGTTGCCGATCTCCAGCATGTCCGGATCGTTCCAGTGCCCGGGTCCCGCATAGGGGGCCGTCGGCACCTGTTCCTCCAGGTTGCCGATCATGCTCGACCACTCGTCGCGAATATCGTCGGTTGTCCGCCAAAGATTTCCGCCCACCTCGGTACCCCATTTTTCCACGTGGCCGCGGCCGTACTCGCACAGGCTATAAACAATCGGCCGTCCTGTTGATTCAAGCGCGTCGCCCATCTTCTGGTAGACCGGCTGCAGCTGCGAGTCCTTGTAAATCGTCGCTGCGCTGCACCAGTCGTATTTCAAGTAATCGATTCCCCAGGCGGCGAAGGTCCTTGCGTCCTGCGCCTCGTGTCCGTAGCTTGCCGGGTACCCGGCACACGTCCGGGGCCCCGGTCCCGAATAAATCCCCAGCTTCAGCCCTTTCGAGTGCACGTAATCCGCGAGTGCTTTCATATCAGGGAATTTGTGATTCGTCTGCAGATTGCCCTGTGCGTCGCGTACCCCTTCCCATGTGTCGTCGATGTTCACGTAGATGTAGCCGGCATCGCGCATGCCGCTCGACACCATCGCATCGGCAATCGATCGCACCGTGGCATCATCCACCTTGCCCGCGAAGAGGTTCCAGCTGTTCCACCCCATCGGCGGTGTTTTTGCCAGTCCGTTATAAGGCACGTCGTGCAGCGCCGGAGGCGCAATGTATTTGACTTCAGGCAACTCGTCCGCCGCAGTGGCGGGCTTCGCCGTAAAATCGCGGCGACCAAACACCTTTCCCTTCAGTTCGCCGTTCACCAGGTCTCCGGTTAGCAGCGGTCTCGTCTCGCTCCGCGGTCCAAACAATTCGAAGTGGTTTCCGGTCGCGGTCCCTTTCACATCCATCGAGTAGCTCATTGACTTCAGCGTTCCTGTCAGTTGATTACCGTCCTGCTTCAGCTCCAGAATCGACTTCAATGTCTCGCCGTTGTCGAGGACTCTGTCCGTGGCCACCCAGCGGCCGGCCAAGCTCTGCCCGAAGCCTTGTACGGAAATCAGCAACACGCCTACCAGGAGCGCCTTCATTGCGCTATCCAGCGTCATCCACCCATTTCGTTTCGATCGCATCATGTTTCGATCCTCCCGCCCGGTCCGCAGGCCTCCAATCGCCACCAATGTCGTTCAGAGCCGCAAAGACCATACGTCGATTGCGGACCGAATTGTATACGATTACATCCGTATCGCGTTGACATTCTGAAACACGGCTTCGCTCGCCGGCGCGAACCTGCAAAACAAGCTCTAGAACTCGAAGCGCATGCCCATCTGAACGCGACGAGGTGGATTCACTCCAACCACGTCACCGAAATCGGGCGAGGACTCGACCGCATCGATTGCAGAGGGGTTCTCGTGGTTGAGGATGTTGAATGCTGCCGCATTGAAGCCAACACGGGGCGCATCGTCCTTCTTGTCTGCTGTGATGGCGAAGTCGTGTCCCCAGCGCAGATCGAGATCGACATAGGAAGGCGAGGTTTCGGTGTTGCGGGCAACCCCATCGGGACGCGAATTGAAGAGCGAGTCGCCATATTCATCGGTCCCGGTGAGGATGGTCCAGGGCCTGCCGGTGTTGGCGAAGATTCCTGTGGAGAGATTGAAGATGCTTTCGCGATTGAACATGGCATACATGCCGAAGCGATTGCGGCGGTCCCAGGGAGCGTTGGACCATTCGTCGTTGGGGGCGTACTGGTTTTGCGGGAACCAGCCGATGCCGCCGGTATTGGACTCGTAGTGGGACCAGGTGTAGCGACCAAAGCCGGTGAAGTATTTATTGAGGCGGCCGCGATAGGAGATGTCGAGTCCGCTGCCCTCCCAGAAAGCGGCGGGTTGCATCTGGCGGATGAGGCCGAACTCCGGATTGGGCCGCTCGGTGTAACCCGACTCGGGGGTTGGCGCATTGACGTCGACGGAACGAAACTCGTCGATACCGCGAGCCGAATAGGCGCTCACGATGCCGGTGGCGCGCTCGCCCAGTTGGCGCTCGATGGAGAGACCGTATTGCAGTTGATAGGGCAACTTGGCATCCGGTTCGAGTTCCGCCAGGTTGGGCGGCTGAGCGGTGATCGCTTCGCAATTGGTGATGGGAACGCATCCTCCGGCGGGAGATTGCGCGGGATCGAGCGAAAACTGAATGGAGCGGCGTCGTGCATTTTCGTAGCGGACCAGATCGAGCATTGAGCCGGAGCCGAAGCGGTCATAGTAAATGCCGCCTCCGCCGCGAAGAACCACCTTGGCATCGGGATCGAGAACCCAGGCAAAGGAGACGCGCGGTTCGAAGCCGAGACGGCGGTTGGCGAGGAAATTCTGCCAGTCGTATCGGATGCCTGGTGTAATGGCGAATCGCGCATTGAATTTGAACTGGTCCTGAACGAACGCGCCCACTTCCTGCTGGTGATAGATGAAGTGCACGTCACCGGTATTCTGCGAGAAGCCGGAGGGCAGGTTATTCGAGTAGTTCTGGAGCGCAGTCTGCACGACGGTGACGCCATCGGAAGCAAGCGTTGGCCCGAATGTATAAGTGCCGAGGGAGTTGGTGTTGTCGTCGTAGGCGCGGCGGCTCATGTGCGGAATGCCGATACCGGCCTTGACCATGTGGCGGCCATGTGTCCAGGTGACCATGTCATAGAGACGGAAGTTATATTCCGTACCCAGCGAGTCGCCCTGCGCAGAGCCGCCGACGAAATCTCCTGAGACATTGACCTGCGGCGCCTCCGCAACGTTGGAGTGGGTGCTGGCGTCGTGCTCGCCGACGATGGAGAATTGGTTGAGAAGCACGGCAGAGAGCGTGGAATCGACATGCGCGACGGTGTCATCTTCGCGATACTGCTGGTTGGTTCCAGCTTCAGCGAGTGTCTGGTTGCCGACGCCCTGGTTCTGGCCGGTCCAGTTCTGAAAGCTGTATTGGATATAGCCGGTGTGGCGATCACCGAACTGGTGCGCGGCGCGCACGCTGAATTCCGTGTCGCGGGCGGGGGCGGGGACATTGGCCTGAAACAAGCCGCTCGGATTTGAAGGGGTAGGAACGATGGTGGCGCTGACGACGGATTCGAGGTCCTCTTCGGCGCGGTTGAAGGTGGCGAGGAAGCTGCTCTTTGGCGCATGGAAGATCGGGCCGGTCAAGTGCCCTTCATAAACGCGACGCTGCTCAAACGGCTTGGAAGGAGCCAGCGCGTTCTGCGCGTTCAGAGCTGAATCGCGGAAGAGAAAATTGAATTCGCCATGGTAGTGGTCCGCTGCGGACTTGGTGATGATCTCCATCTGCCCCCTGCCGGGCCAGTAGTACTGAGCCGAGTAGGGATCCTGGTTGATCCGCACCTCCCGCACGGCCGAGGCGGAGACGGTCGCGCGGTTGGCCTCGACGCCATCGACCATAAGTCCCGACCCGCCGGTTGCCGCGGCGCTGTCGTCAAGAAAGGCGCTCATGGCGGTCGCATAGTCGTTGTCGAAGATGGGCATGGTTTTCAGATCGGCTGAAGTCATCACCGAGGAATCGTGATTGTCGTCGGGCGCGGTCAGGTCCTCGCTGGCATCGGCGTTGACGCGGACGTTTGTGGAAACCGAGGCAATGGGAAGAATGATGTGCAGCGGTGCAACCAATGCGTGAGGCGTTGCGGCCCCTGCCGCCGAGACGATCGGTGCGGCAACGATAACGGGATTGTGTACGGTTTCAAAGCCCGCCTCAGAGACAACCAGCGTGTAGGTGCCGCTATGCGGTGCGCTCAGTTGGAAGCTGCCGTCTCCGCCGGAATGGGCGCTGCCGTCTACGGCGCCGGTTGAATCCACAAGATCGACTTCGGCGCCGGGGACGATGGCGCCGGTAGGATCAGCGACCACGCCCTGTACGGAGGGCTCAGACGGCTGCGAAGGACTCGACGGCTTGCATGCAAAAGCAAAAGAAGGCAGGAATAGAAGGACAGCCAAAGCAAAAGAGCGCATGATGCGGAATCTCCAAAAACAACAACGGATGAATGAGTACAGTTGGATTGCGCGCGCGGCGCGCAAAAAGCCTTTTTTATTTGGACGTGCGCACTGGGCCAGATGGACGCAATGAAGGTTTCATATTCCACTCACGACGCATACGGGACCGTGTGCGTCAGAGCGATGAATTGTCGAAGCATCACGGCAGTTTGGCGGGCTGCTGCTCTAAATCGATTTTCGCAGGCGTGAGGGCTTTCGTCCAGTCAGCGGGCGAATCGACCAGGACGTCAGGCGGGATTGCTTCAAGGCTGCCCGGAGCGAGGCCGAACGTACATCCGATGGACCACGCGCCCGCATTGCGTGCGGTCTGGATATCGACCTGGCTGTCGCCAATCATGACGGTTTCCTCCGGGCGGGCGCCGGCTTCCTGCATCAGCGCAAACAGACCCTCGGGATCCGGCTTCTTCGTGTTGAAGCTGTTCCCGCCGTAGATGTTCAGGAAGTAGGGAGCGAGACCGAGGGCTTCGCAAATGGCGCGCGCTGGGCGGACTGGCTTGTTGGTGAGGACAGCCAGGCTTCGCGCGGGAGCACAGGCATGGTCGTGCACGATGCGAAGCGCGGCGAGAGCTTCCAGAACCCCTTCGTAGGCGTAGGTGTAATCGAGTTTGTGGTCGCGATAATAATCAAGAAAGAAGGCGTACGCCCGGGACAGAAACTCTTCGTCTGCGGGATCGCGATTGTCGGCAGCGAGGGCACGCCGGACAAGCATGAGCGCGCCATTTCCGATGTAGCTCGCGACCATCTCGTCGGGCAGAGGCGCCAGATTAAAGTGCGCAAGTGTGGCGTTGACGCTGTTGCAGAGATCCTGCGCGGAATCGATCAGCGTGCCATCGAGGTCGAAGACGAGGAGCCTGAGCGATTCAACAGGAACCGGACGAAGAACGCGGATCATGATTTCAGTGTACCGGGAACGATGAATAGCGGGCAGGGAACTGGGACCGGTCATGAGTAGCGCTTGCCGTCGATTTCGACCGTTGGGCACCAGAGGCAAAATCGGATCTGCCGCCTTGGCGCAACGCTTGTATAGTCCGGCTGCGCCCACAGGTGCAGACCCAGCCGGCAGCAGATGCTTCTCAGCGTTCCCGATTCATGAGACCGGTGCGGCCAGAAGTTTTGCAGGTAGCGGGCAAGCTCTGTGTCGGGTGAATCAAAGTCGGCTGATTTTTTGTTGATCACTGGATACTCCGATGCCGCAGCACGTGGAAAGAGTGGGATAGTGCCCTATCAGGTTAGAGGTCGCGGCTCATGAAAATGTTCCCAGGGTGCACTACCATGACCATACGAAAGCTTGAAAGGAACTGGATTGATGAGTCGTCTTCGCGTGGTTGTTTGTGGGTTGGCAGTCTCGCTTGTGTGGTCGGTTTTGCCGTCGGTTGCCCAAACAACCGCTGCACAACCCGCGTTTGCGCCGGTTGCCCCGTCTGAACGCATTCCTAATCTGGACCGCCTCAAGCAGGAGTTGAAGGAATACCACGAGTGCACATGCAAATGCGGGTGCTATGCGAAGGACCTGGATTTGCAGGCGGATCGTGCGCTGGCCTTTCTGCGGCAGCGAGCAGCGCACCGGGCAGCGCACGAAAAGCCGGCGCTGGTGCTGGATATCGATGAGACGACGCTTTCGAATTATCCCGAGATGCTGAAGGCGGATTTCGAGTACAGCGGAAAGGCGTTTGCCGAGTGGGTCGATTCGGCCTCGGCTGCCGCGATTCCCGGGACACTGCGGCTCTACAACGAAGCGCAGAAGCTTGGCGTGAGCGTGTTCTTCTTGACTGGCAGACCGGACACGCAGCGGGCGGCGACAGAACGCAACTTGCGCGGGCAGGGCTTTGCCGGGTGGAAAGAGCTGATCATGCGCTCGCCGGAGCAGGGATCTTTGACTGCACTCGAATACAAGTCAGCGGAGCGAGAAAAGATTGAAGGTCAAGGCTACCGGATCGTGCTGAACGTGGGCGATCAGTGGAGCGACCTGCGCGGAAAGCCTGAAGCCGAATACTCAGTGAAATATCCCGATCCCTACTACTTCATCAAATGAGCTGCCGTTAAGAACACGCAGCAGTGAACTGGCCGAAGATCCGCTGTTTGACTGATTCTTCAACAAATGCGGCACGGAGAGCTTCGCGATTGCAGGTCAGAAAGTCCGTGTCACTCCAGCCGAAGTGCTCACGAAGCCGCGCGTATTCCTGTTCGAGGGTGATGTTGGTGATGGTGCGGGCGTCGGTGTTGACGCCGAGGGAGACGCCCTGGCGCAGCAGCCTTTCCATCGGGTGATCGTGGAAAGCGGACCAGGCGCGGGTTTGCACGTTGCTGCTGGGGCACATTTCAAGATGGATGCGCTCGCGCTTGAGGTGGTCGACCAGCGCGGGGTCCTCGATGCTGCGCACGCCGTGGCCGATCCTGGTTGGCTTGAAGGCGCGAAGCGTCTCCCAGACACTACCAGCTCCGCAGGCCTCGCCGGCATGAGCGGTGCGATGCAGCCCGTGATCGATGGCATATTGAAACGCGGGACGGTGCGCGTCGATCGGAAAACCGGCCTCATCTCCGGCAAGATCGAGCGCGACAACCCGGCTTCCGGCGAATTGCTTGACGAGGCGCGCAGTGAGCAAGCTCTGTCCCCGATCGAAGTGGCGCAACGTGCAGAGAATCAGGCGAACTTCAAGACCGGTTGAATCGATCAGCCGCTCGGCGGCGCGATCGACGGCGAGAACGACCGCTTCGGGTGACAATCCCTTTTCAAGATGAAGCAGCGGTGCAAAACGGAGTTCCGCGTAGAGAACATGGTCGTCAACGAGTTGCTGAAACAGATCTTCGGTTACGAGATCAAGGGCGTCTCGGGTCTGCATGAGTTGAAAGCCGCGCGGGGCGCGTTTAAGAAAGTCGGCGAGGCTGGTGCATTGCGCAGGCGCAACGAATTCAGCATCATATTCTTCGCGGGAGATGGAGGAATCGAGCCGCGAGACGGCGTCGTAACTTAACGAGCAATCGAGATGAAGATGGAGTTCAACCTTGGGCAGGCGGCGCATGGTTCGAGACCATTATGCCTGAAGCGGACGAGGGCTCAATCGAAGGGGAAGACAAAAAGGCAGGCGAGGCTCCTTCCCATGGAGCGTTTTTTGGAACCTCGCCCGAGGAACAAACTTACACTTCACATGAAACGACCGTATGAACTCAATGAATCCTCACGTCGCCGGAACCCGTTTCGATGCGCACTGTGGGGCCGCCGCCATGCACCTTGCCGACAATATGATGACGGTCGAACGAGCCTTGCACCGCCATTTCCTCATCCGTGTGGACGCTGCCGGAGCCTGTTGATGCGTCCAGTGTGAAGCCCGTGCTTCCGGGCCAGAACTCGACGCTGCCCGAGCCGGTCCCAAGCTTCCAATCCATCGTGGGAGAACCGGCGACTTTGATGTCGCCTGAGCCGGTACCGGCATGAAGCCCGCCATTGATGTTGCGCAGTTCAATGCTGCCGGACCCTGTCTGCGCCTTCACATCGCCATCACCGGTCTGGTCGGCATAGATATCGCCGGAACCGGTGTTCAGCGTGAAGCCCCCATGCAGCCCGGTCGCATGAATGCTGCCGGAACCAGTGGAGATCTTGGCGCTGTCTCCAACTCCGTCAACTTTGATGTCGCCCGAGCCCGATCCGGCTTCAAGGAAGGAATTGGCCGGCGCCTGAATGTCGTAATCGATGCTGATGTTGTGCAGGTTTTCGTGGTGATTGCCAATGCGAATGATATTGCCCGTCTGTTCAATCGGAGGGTTCGACGCGATTTCATGGACGCGCTCGTCGCCTCCCGAACCCCAGTTGGATTTAACCCGGCCAAAGATGTGAACCTGGTTGTCTGAGCCGCGAGTGAGATGAATGTAACCGGAGCCGGTGGAGATGGTCAGCTCCACGCGTCCGTTGACAGAGAGGTTCCGTTCGAAGGTGGCTTCGGCTGCTATTGCGGGGAGGGCTGCGAACGCCAGAGCCGCCACTGCGAGAAGAAGATGCTTCATCGTGTTCCTCGATTCGATTGCAATACCGGTCGCTGATCTGTTGCCGGTCACCGACCCTGGTTCGAAGAGCGCGAAACAACGCAGGAACAAGCGCTCCGGTTGATGATGTTTGTGCATTCAGGCAGCCAAAGTCCGGCCGTTCAAAACCTAATGAATTCAGTGAGAAATGCGCTTCCTGTGCATTTCTTCCCAGAAACCGCCTGTCCGCTTGCGAACACCTCCGTGCGCGGGCGGACAGGTTTCGACCTGCCCAGACCGCGCACGCCTATTGCTGCAGTACCACCTGATCGCCCTCTTTCAGACCGCTGACAATTTCTGTGGCGGACCCATTGGACAGTCCCACCCTGACGGGAACCTTGCGCACCCCGTCCTTCTGATTGCGATCGGGGACGTCGACGAAAGAATTCTTCTGGTTGTCATAAAAAACCGCATTCTCAGGAACGTTCAGGACTCCCTTGTGTTCATCGAGCAGGATCTCCGCGTTGGCGGTCATATTGGCTTTCAGCTCACCGCCGGGATTGTCGATGGAAACGCGGACTTCGAACGTCGTGACGTTGTCTTTCTCAACTCCCAATGGAGCAATCTTGGTCACTTTTCCATTGAAGACACGATCGCGGAAGCTCTCGACCTTGATTCGGGCCGGCTGTCCCATATACACGTGCGCAATGTCCGACTCATCCACTTTTCCTTGAACATAAACCTGGTTGATGTCGCCCTCGGTCATGACAAGAGTCGCCGTAGATCCGAGAACCAGAATCGAACTGACCGCATCGCCGATTTCTACGTCGCGCGACAGGATCTCGCCGTCCATTGGCGCCACAATGGTCGTGTAGCTGAGCTGCTCTTCAAGCTGCTTGAGGCTGGCTTGGTTTTGCTGCACCTGGGCGCGAGCTTGCCGCAGCTTTGCCGTGTCAACGCCAATTTGTGCCCGTGCGGCATCCCGCTTGTTCAGGACGGCCAGATAATCGCGATTCGCGTCATCGAGCGTCTGACGGCTGACAATGCCGTCTCTTTGCATGGCGAGGTTGCGGTCGAGTGTGGCCTTGTACATGGGCAGATCGGGAGCGGCGGCGTTCACCTTGTCCTGCTCAATGTTGGCCACGCAGGTGGCGACGTTGGCTTCTGCCGCAGCAAGTTGCGCGCGCTGGGCCTCAACCTGGGCGAGACTCTCCTCCTGGTCAAGCTGCGCCAGTTCCTGGCCCTTGTGCACGCGATTATTGATGTCGACGAAGAGTTTCTCGACAATGCCTGAGGCCTTCGACTTGACTTCAACCTTGGTGATCGGCTGGATTTTTCCGGTCGCCACGACTGACCGGGTTACATCTCCCCGTTGCACCTTGGCAATCCGGTTGGGATCGATCTGGGTGCCTTTCACCATGTGCGCCGCCATCACGCCCATCACCATAACGACGAGCAAAGCGGCTGAGCCAATCCAGATCCAGAATCGTTTGCTTTTGCGCGATGCAGCCACGATGCACCTCCCCAAATCGAGCCGGGAGCCGAACCCCCAGGTGAGTAAGAAGAATGAAAGAACTCAGCCAATGAATGCCCGCAGCGCTCGCCCGAGGACTGCTGCCTGGATGTACGCAATTGATTTTGGATTTGTTCCAGGAGGTCGATGCCTGTGAGATTTGAAGTCGCCCCGGGGAGGATCGTGATCGAGGTCTGGTTGCCTCCATTGCCTTTATTGCGGCAATCATTGCGGGGCCTTGAAGAACGCGCCAATGCTATGCTCACAGGCGAGATGAACGGGCTGGGTCTGCTGGAATTCGTCGCGGTGGTGATGCTGATTCTGGTCAATGCCTTTTTTGTGGCGGCCGAATTCGCCATGGTGAGCGTTCGCGATACGCGCATTGAGCAGATGATTGCCGCAGGGGTTCCCGGCGCGCGCTCGGTGCGCCGGCTGCAAAAGGATCTGGACGAGTTTTTGCCTGCCGTCCAACTGGGGGTCACGCTCTGCTCCTTGGCTCTTGGTTGGATCGGCGAGCCGTTTGCCGCGAGCATCTTTCTTGGCTGGCTGAGGTTGCTTCCCCAGATTCCCGTGCACGCACTGTTGTACGCGCACCTGACAGCTGTTGCATTGAGCTTTGCCTTCATTACCTATATGCAGGTGCTGGTGGGAGAGCTCGTGCCCAAATCGCTCGCGCTGCGCCGGTCAGGGGAACTGGCAGTGGCAATTGCCCCGCCGATGCTGGTTTTCATGGCACTGGCACGCCCCGCCGTTCGATTGCTCAGAAACTCGGCAGCCCTCGTACTTCGCGCCTTCGACATACCGATGACCGAACGAGCGGCCGTTCATTCGCCCGAGGAACTCAAGCTGATCGCTACCGCGGCGAGGCGCATGGGTGTGCTTCCGCTCTATCAGGAGAGGATCGTGCACCGGGCGCTGGAACTGGAAGATGTGCCGATCCGCGAGATCATGACGCCGCGGCAGCAGATTTTCTCGTTGCCATCCGACATGCCGGTCGAGGAAGCAAGCGCCCGCGTCATCGATCGGCAACACTCGCGCGTGCCCGTCTACGACGAGACTCGCGGCCCCGAACATATTGTCGGGGTGGTTTACTCAAAGGATCTGGCTCGGCTGATATTCTTCCGCCCGTCAGGGCAGCGCTCGTCATCGCGGCCCGCGCCAGGCGAGAGGACGGGGCCACCGCTTGTTGAACTCAAATTGAGCCAGGTGATGCGGGATGTCCTCGTTGTTCCAGAGACGAAAACGGTTCTCGATTTGATCCGCGAATTCCAGCAGCGGCGTCGCCAGATGGCGATCGTGGTGGACGAATACGGATCAACCGTTGGGCTGGTGACCGCAGAGGACGCGATTGAGCAGTTGACGGGCGAGCTTGAGGATGAGTTTGACGATCCCGGACGCGCGGTGCTGACGACCGCATCCGGCGCACTGATGATGGAGGGAAGCGTAAACCTGCGCGATCTTGAAACCCAGACGCAATGGAGCCTGCCCCGCGATGGGGGCGTGGAAACACTCGCCGGGTTTCTGCTGACCCGCTTGGGGCACATCCCGCAGGTTGGCGAAAGTGTGAGCTACGAAGGGCGCCGGCTGACAGTTGCAGAAATGGATGGGCGCCGCATCAGCCTCGTCCGCGTGGAATCGCCGGAGGTCAAGGGCGCTCAGACCGGGGACCGGAGTTGAGGCAAGCTCCCGGCGGGATCGGGTCTCGCCCGATGTGCAAATGCCTTGCGAGCTAGTTACCAAAGACTAAACAATCAAGGCTTTTGAGGGGCAGATTCCGCCTACCCGCGTCGACGGCCCGGTAAACTAGTTACTCCTCTGACTGAAAATTGCTGGTCCAATTGGCTTGTAATCTTCTAGATAGAGGGAGGCCTTCTTTCTGTTCTGTTATTACCTTTGTAATTTGAATGGTAGTACTTTTTTGATTCCTGTTTTGGTTACGTGCTAGACTACGCCCCTGGAGAGACCATGACACAAGACACTTTTCGCACCGCCTACCAGCAGGCAAATTCAGAATTAGGATCGATTCGGGAGCAGTTTGATAGGCTGCGCACCAAGAAGGAACAGATCGAACGAGTTGTGGAAGCTCTCCGGCCGCTTCTTGAGGCCAAGGACGAGAGCAATTCGACGGGGCATTCGATTGTGGACCCCTCCCTCTTCCTGGTCGACGAAGCGCCGGCAGTTTCTCATGAGCTGCCCGCACTTGCTATGGAGAAAGCGCCCGAGCCAGTGATCGAGCCGGTCGAGTTAACGTCGGAGATGTCCGCGGAACCGGTTCAACTTGCCAAGGAGCCGTCATCCGATCCGTTCCAGCGCCGCATCGAAAGCGTTCTGTGGGGATGGAGCCAGAAGCGCGAGGGGATGGCGCCGGCAGTTTAGTTCAATCGTCGTTTTTTCGGGAGTTGGGGAGGGGAGAGCGAAGCGCGCGGAAAGCGACGGAACTTCCTCCTTTCACAAACTGGATCGTTGAGAGAGCGGCGCCTTGTGAGAAAGAGGGGCGCCGCAGTTGTGTCAAAGGTCATTCGCACCATTTGTGGTTTTTAGGATACGCGGAGCAACATTGGGTAAACTCCGGCTTGCGTTGTGCAGCTCGAGTTAGAAGCGGTAAACGGTAAAGTCTGTTACTCCGATGTGCTCACTGAAACAGTTGGAAACTTCTGCTGAGCTATTCGCTTGCATGATTTGGTGCGAAGGCCGGCACGACAAACCGATAGCATGAAAGTTGCAGAAAGAATGATGTTTGCAAATTCTGCTTCATGCTAGACTACCGGCCTGGAGGGAAGAATGAAACAAGAGGTTTATCGCTTCGCATTTGAAGAAGCAAACTCGGAACTGAAAGAGATTAGTGGAGAGTTCGAGCAGCTCCGCGTGCGGAAGGAACGGATCGAGAAGGTTCTGGAGGCCCTGAAGCCATTTTCCGGGTTTGACTCACAGAGTGCTCCTGCGGATCATCAACCCTCCGAGGCAGCTAACTATTCATTCCAGCCAAACGGCAGTTCCAACGGTTACTCGTTCTAACTCAGTCTGAATAGGGAAAGCCGGCATATCTTCGAGGCGCTTCCCATACATGACCGCCACTCGAGGCAAGCGAGTGACGGTATAAGTTGTCGACTTAGTGACGGCAGGCCGAACAGCCTGCCGTTTGTGTTATGTAGCGGACCAGACGCACCTGCGCCGCGGAAACGAGCTTCTCTCTCTTCGCTCACCGCAATCGGACGCGGCAATCTTCTTCGCGTCTTCTTTGCCTCGCTTGCAACGGACAATCCTGAAACAGCAATGCCAACCGGCTGGAACCATCTGGCAACCGCCTTGTTGAAGGCGTAATCTGATACGCGTCAGAGTCCCGAATCTGGGCGGAGGCGCCGTATGAAAATCTCAACACTGCTCGTGCCGCTCGTTTTGCTGGTTTCCGTCGTTGGGCTGGCCCAGAACAAATCAACCAAGCGTGCAGGTATTCCGGCTGTGTTCCAGACCGCGCATTCCGTGTATGTCGAAGCGGACAGCGGTGACACTACCCGCCCGGGCATGTACGCCGAAGATCGCGAGGCAATCTCAAACGTGGAGAGCGGCCTTCAGGAATGGAATCGGTACACCATTGCCCCTCGCCGCGATCAGGCGGATCTGATCGTTGTGGTGAGGAAGGGCCGATTCGCGGGCGAGCAGGTGCACGACGGCCTCTCCGTTGGAACGCGGCCCATGATTCCCGGATCTGCCCGGCCCGCACCCATGGGGAGCGGCGAGGAGGTGGGGTCTGAAGGTGAAGTGGATCAAAAAGATGATTTGCTGATGGTGTATATGGTGAGCAGCGACGGCGACTTGACGGGCCCTATTTGGAGAAGGGAAATGGTGAAGGGGCTGGATGCTCCCAAGGTGGAACTCCTGCGTCAACTGAGAAAGTCCGTGGATCGTGCCTATCCAATGCAAGCTTCGGGAAAGAACTCCGTTCCCTGATAGGCATGTCAACCAGCGGATAATCACGGACATAGCCGGAAAGTTGCAGGAAATATCCAACACCTGTAATTTCAATCGTGGTAGACTACGCCCCTGGGAGAGAGCATGAGACAGGAAGTGTATCGCGTTGCGTACGATGAGGCGAAGGCTGAGCTCGGGGAAATCCTGGCGAAATTCGAAGCGCTGCGAGTGAGAAAGGACCGGATTGAAGCGGTCGTTGACGCTCTCAAGCCTCTAATGGTTGCTGAGGCTCCGACTGCAGGTCCGGACCGCCTGACTACATCGGAACGTCCGGCTGCTCCGACTGAGCATGCACCATCTCTGGTGCAGGAGAACGTCCAGCAGGCTCCTGAGCCGGCCCAGCCTGCTCAGCAAGTCGCGGAAGAAACACTCGACCCGTTCCAGCGCAGGGTTGAAAATGCGATAGGGCTCGGTTCGGGTGCAAAAGACATTCGCGAGTACAGCCGGCTTTTCAATGGCGGTTCATCGCGCTAAAGACCGGCGAGTGGGCGTTCGGAACACGTCCACCACTGGCGGTGAATTGCTCTTCAAATCGAAGGCCAACCCCCCGGGGTTGGCCTTCTGCTTGTGCGACGGACCAGACGCGGCCGGTCGACCTGTCGGCCAGTGTGCTTTGTATACACGCTGGGATTGTGAGGACCAAGAGCCGTGGCTAGCCGAACAACTTCGATGGGAGCCGGAGACAATTGCGTGGGTTGCCTGCAGGATGCGGGGTTCGTTCGGCGAGGCTATTGCGCAGTTCAGGAATGCTGGCTGCGGCTGGTGCGATCCGATGCAGGCACGATTCAGAGCCTGCCCGCTGCGGGGCCGACTATCCCGCCTACTGCAATTCACGTTTGCGAATCGCAGGATTGCAGCGGATTCTCGCTGGCCTCGAATCCTGTCGGAGAATCCGCATGTGTTCGCCTCAGTGATTGTCTTCATAGCGCCTTGCCGCGCCGAAGTAGCGTTCCACGGTGTGCAGGAATTCGTCAGCGGAAGCGGGCGAGCGCACATCGCCGGCAAGGATCTGCCTGAAGGGATGCACTGATCCATAGAATTCGGCAGTATCGGCCACGTTCTGGCTTACGGAAACACCCTTCAGATCCACGCCTGCGAAAAGGCCCTTGCTGCGCGACCAGGAAAGGATGTCGGCGCGCATGGTGATATCGGTCGAGGCGTTTGCGGTGCGCCCGACCGGGCCGACCGCTGCCGAAGCCCCCGCGCCGATGGTGAACTTGTCAGACAGAAGATCGTCGAGTCCGCGCTTGTCGGTAACCACCATGACCAACTCAGTGCCCTTGCCGCCGATCTGAAAACCCCACGATCCGCCTGCCATGCGAACGAACACCGGGCCGCTCCAGCCGTGATCTGTGCGGCAGGTGGCCACGCCCTGGCCATATTCAGCGCCGAAAATGAAAGCGCCTTTGAAGAGTCCGGGGACTACGATCACGCAGCGGGCGTGTTGCGCAATGGAATACGGAATGCCTTTGACCGGCACGTGCATGATGTTTTCAAGCGTCGATGACGCAGCGTCGAGACGATTGTCGAGTTTCGGGGCATCCGCTCCGGAATTTGCAGCGCTGGGCGCGGCAAGTGCGAAGAGCGGGACCCCAAGAATTCCCACCATAAGAAGCAAGCCAAGCAACCTTTTCATGAAAACCACCTCATCGTTTTTTCCCACGCGAATTCGTCGAACGCCACGGTTCAATGGCTGAATGCGCCACTGGATACGATGCAAACTCGGCGTGCGGAGAGATTCGGTGCGAGGTGAAAACCTGGGCGCAGGCCGTCTTAGCCAATTGCAGGCACACGGGAAGGGAACTGCGCGCATCTAAGAGCGGACGCATGATGGGGAAGCCGACACTTCATTTCTGCGTCGGCGAGAACGAGGCTGTATCCGTTGCTACAACGCGAATTGCGGCGGCCGTTCGGCAGATACGCCGAAGGCTCTTTCGAGCGCCATCCCGGCTTCGGCGACTGTGCCTTCATCAAAGAGATGGCCGATAAGCGTAACACCATGCGGCACGCGTCGAGGAGGAGAGAATTTGGGCAGCGGGTGATGCGGATCGGGAGCCCAGTCGCTGCGCGCTTCCGACACTTCCACGAATCCGGCGCGAAGGGTAAGCGACGGGTGGCCTGTGAAGTTGGTGATCACCAGCATCTCATCGCGCAACGACGGCACAAGCAGCAGGTCAGCGGCAGACAGGACGCGCGCCATCTCCTCCGCGACTTTGCGGCGGAATCGATCGGTCTGCACAAAGTCCACCGCGGAGAGGAAGCGTGATTGCCGAAAGACATTAGGCCAGGCATCTGGAACCTGTGCCTTCATTTCGTCGACGCGATGACTAAGCGTGAGCTCTTCGAAGGCCGCGGCAGCTTCAGCAAAGAGAATCAGGGTGAGGGAGTCATAGGGCCAGTTCGGAAGCGAAACTTCGACCGGAGTCATGCCGAGGCTCTTCACCGTTTCAAGCGCGGAACGGTCCACATCGGTCGCGGGAGGCTCTTTCATCCAGGCAGGAAAGTAGCCCACGCGCAGGCCGGCGACGCTGCGTCCCGCATTGAACGCAAGGCTGCTGGGAACGCTGGCGAGGTCGCCCGCATCGGGTCCTGTAATTGCGCGAAGCACGAACTGGGTGTCTTCAACGCAGCGTGCCATGGGGCCGAGCTTGTCGAGCGACCAGCAAAGGGTCATGGCGCCGGTGCGGGGAACGCGCCCGAAGGTGGGACGCAGTCCGGTAACTCCGCAGCGCATGGAAGGACTGACAATGCTTCCTTCTGTTTCGCTGCCGATGGCAAAAGCGACGAGGCCGGCTGCGGTTGCGGCGCCGGGGCCAGCGCTCGAGCCGGAGGAACCTTCCTGGAGCAGCCACGGATTCATGGTCTGGCCGCCGAACCAGATGTCATTGAGCGCAAGCGCGCCCATGCTGAGCTTGGCAAGCAGCACGGCGCCCGCGGCGTTGAGGCGATCGACGACAACGCTGTTCTGAGTGGGAACGCGATCTTTGAAGGGCTCCGCGCCATAGGTGGTGCGAATGCCGGCGGTGTCGAGCAGATCTTTTGCGCCCCATGGAATTCCGTGCAGCGGCCCCCGATACTGCCCGGCGGCAATCTCCCGGTCAGCCTGGCGTGCCTGGGCGAGCGCGTGTTCCTTTGGCAGCGTAATGACGCAATGCAATTCTGGATCGAAGCGCTCGATGCGGCTGAGGTAAATCTCAACAAGCCGCTCCGACGTGAGCTGGCGGTTTTGAATCCATCGCGAGAGCTGGCTCACGGTCGCAAAGGCAATGTCGTTGTCATTGGCTGGCAACGGCAGATGAGGATCGGCGCTGCGAACGAATTCGCCGGCGGGATGTGTGATGGCGATGCCGGGCAGCGCGGGATTCCATTGAGTGGCTGGAGCCAGAGTGTCTTCGAGTTCGACTTTGCGCGGGCCTACGCGGCGTTCGAGCAGGGGAGCCACCTGCATGCGCCAGTTGGAGGCAGCTTCGCTCATATCTGCGGGCGTCATTTCGACGTTGACGAGTTTTTCTGCAATGCGAAAGGTATCTGCAGAGACTTCGGGGCCAACCGGTGGAGCGGTGCCAAACGCTGGGGGTGCCCCGGGAGGAGGATTTTGTGCCTGCGGTGCGGGAGCCTGATTCGTTTCAGCGGGAAGGGCCATGGCAGCCAGTCCCAGAGAACCGAGAGCAACGAATTTTCTTCGCGATGGGTACATGCTTTCCCTTCAGGAGTGTGCGAGTGACCGGGCTGAATTGAAGCTAGGGAAAATATACTATCCACGCCATTGCGTGAGGCGAGCGGGCTGGAATCCGGTTCCGCAATCTTTCCGGACTCGACCTTGTGGGCTTCGTGATTTGTCGCAAGAGGCCTCGACCCGTAGAATCACGGTTGTGCGGTTAACGGGCAGGAGCCAAACTGCTCAAGTTCCGTTGACGCGAGGAACCGATGAGCGAACAAGCGACAGGGAGTTCCCCGGAAGCGCAGACCGTATCGCCTGCGTGGAGCAGAATTGAAAGGGCGCGCCATCCCCAGCGGCCGTATCCCATGGACTTTGTCGAGCGGATCTTTACGGATTTCAGCGAGATTCACGGGGATCGTGCCTTTGGCGACGACGAAGCGGTGGCGTGCGGCATGGCGCGGCTGGGCGAGGACGAAGTGCTGGTGATCGGGAACCGCAAGGGCGGCACCACAAAAGAGCGGGTACGCCGGAATTTCGGCATGCCGCATCCGGAGGGTTACCGCAAGGCCCTGCGCGCGATGAAAATTGCCGAGAAATTCGGCCGGCCGGTGATCAGCCTGATCGATCTTCCCGGCGCCTATCCCGGATTGGGAGCAGAAGAGCGTGGCCAGGCCGAAGCAATTGCGCGCAATCTTCGCGAGATGGCGCGGTTGCGCGTGCCGACGATCTCGGTGATCAGCGGCGAGGGCGGATCGGGCGGTGCATTGGCGCTCGCGGTCAGCGATCGGGTGCTGATTCTCGAAAACGCGCTTTACTTTGTCATTACGCCTGAGTCCTGTGCGGCCATCATGTGGCGCGACGCATCGCACAAACAACTTGCGGCCGAGGCCATGCGCATTTCGGCGCCTGAAGTGGCGGCGATAGGATGTGTGGACGAGATCATCCAGGAGCCCGAGGGCGGCGCGCATACTGACCAGGAGGCCGGCGCGGGACTGCTCGGGACCGCGCTCAAGAAGCATCTGGCTGCACTGAAGAGCATGTCGATTGACGATCTGGTCGCGGCGCGGCAGGAAAAGTTCCGCAAGATCGCACAGTTCTATACGGAAGGCTAGGGATCGTGGCGGATCGACCTCCGAATCAAGTTGGCTGTTTCCTATGTTTCGAAAATCAGCAGGGACGCCGCCAAAGCTCGACACGCAGCACGCGGGGTCGCCGATGAGCACGGAGCCGGTTGTTGGCCGGCGCCTGCGCGCCTATCTTGAATTCGTCGCCGCCGTCTTCTACTTCTTCCTGGCTCGATCGATGGCGCACCGTGCCGCGACAGGACTCGTGAATGATGCGTGGCTTCCGCTGGTGGAGCAGTGCATGCTGCTGTTTCTGCTCCTGGTAGGTTTTGCCTGTTTCGGCATGCTGATTGATCGCGAAAAGCATCCTGTCAGCGAGCAGGGATTGCCTTTGCGCGAGGGGTGGCAAAGCGAAGCGGGGATGGGACTCGCCATTGGCTGGGGAACGGCCATCGCCTGCGCGCTGATTTTGACCATCACAGGTGGAATCGCGATTGTGCTGGTTCTGCAGCCTTCGTCGTGGGGCTGGCTGCTGGCCGACGGCGCGTATTTTGCCGTGGCCGCCATGGCCGAGGAAGTGGCCTTTCGTGGCTACGGATTTCAGCGTTTCATTCAGTGCGTCGGGCCTGTTGGGGCATCTCTTGGGTTTGCCGTGTTTTACGCGCTGGTGCAGTCGCTGTTGCCGGGATCGAGCCACGCCAGCATCGCGGTCTCCATGGTCTTCAGCCTGGCGCTCTCATTGGCCTACCTGCGCACTCGGGCGCTCTGGTTCAGTTGGGGACTGAACTTTGGCTGGAAGGCGAGCCGCGCCCTGATTTTCGGCCTGACCGTCAGCGGCGTGAGCAGCCATTCCTCGATTGTTGAGGGAATCCCCATGGGCAACTTCTGGTTCACAGGCGGCGGCTACGGACTGGACGGAAGCTGGATGGCGTTTCTGCTGTTCCTGGCGGCGATTCCGGTCGTCTATCGCACAACCCGCGATCTTGACTTCCATTACAACGTGCCGGTGGTCGTGCCGGGCGGCATTCCAGTGGATATGGACGCCGCGGCTAAACGCCAGCATGATGCTGCAATGGCAACCCACGAAAATACGCCTCCCCCTCTTGTGCAGATACTTCCTTCGGCGAGTCCGGCGGCATCCAACGAGGTGAATAGGGCCCCACAGGACGATCCAGTGGATTCGCATTGACGTGGGAACTGGACGTCGACTGATTTCTGCCGTCGCAGCCATTCTGAGTTGACCTTTCTGCTCGAACGGAACTATTGTTTGCTCAATGCCCATTCATCCATGGGGAGGATCCCATGAATTGGTCGATTTCAACCTGGATCCCAAGCGGAAGTCGCGTGGCGAGATGGGGAAGCGGAAGGACTAGCCTTCTTCGCTTATCCTGCCTTGGCGCGCTTGCCGGGATCATGCTGTGGGCCGAGTCGGCCTCTGCGCAGGTCGTCACGATCGATAAGAATGGGAACGTCATCAATTCCACCGGCAGGGCAGGAGCCACAGTAGACCGTCGCTACCGGCAGATCACGCCCACAGATATCCCACTGCCCAAGAACGCGCTTGACGCGAAGACGCGGCTGGACTTGGAGCGGTTCCTTGAAGCGGATCAGGGATTTGCAATGCGGCCGTTTCCACGCGGCCATAAGGGGCTGACCCTGGTAGCAAACGGGGAGATGATCCCGGCGGGCGAGGATTATCTCAGCATGGTGACGGCTAACGGAATGAGCGCCAAGCCCGGTGACCGGCTGGTGTTGACCGACGTCAAGATCGACAAGAGGAATATTGTCTTCCAGATCAATGGCGGACCTGATTTGAAGCACCGGTTTCTGCGCCATATTGAGATTGGAACCGGCCCCATGACGAGTCCGGTGGTCCAGGATACCGGCGACCAGGCCACCGGTGCGCGGCTGACGCTGGTTTTTCCTCACGGCGTTCCTGATCTGACCGGCAAGCAGGTCGAAGCGCTACTTGCTCCCTTGATCTCCTTCGAAGTGAAGACGCCGATCGAGGCATTTACCGACACGCTGCCGCCGAAGCTGAAACAAGCCATTCTCGATCACCACGTACTGGTAGGAATGAGCACGGACATGGTGCTGTTTGCCTTGGGCCGTCCGCACGACAAGGTTCGCGAGATGGATGGGCAAATGCCTGTCGAGATCTGGATTTATGGCAAGCCGCCGCAGGACGTGGATTTTGTCAGGATCAACGGGAATCGTGTGATTCGCGTGGAGATTGCCGCGGTAGGCAAACCGTTGCAGATTTTCACCAAGGACGAAGTGGAAGGCATGATGCGGACCGACGGCACCCCTCTGGAACCGCAGGAAACCGCGCACAATGTTGAACTGGGCGATGTGCAACGGAATCCTGATACCCAGGCGCCTGCGGCTCCGCCAACCCTGCGCAATCCAGGGGAAAAACTGCCCACCGACGACACGAAAAGCGATCGCGTCGGCGTAATGAGGCCGGTCCATTTCCCAACGCAGAAGCCGGATGATGATGATTCGACCGACGCAACCAGTGGCTCGACGACCACGGCAAATGCAGGGAAGCCCGCAGCGAAGCCGGCAGCACAGACTCCCGCCTCCCAGACGCCTGCCCCGGCGACAACGCAGCCCGCTCAGCCCGCGAGCGGATCGCAAACGGCCCCGACTAAGCCAGCGCAACCAGCACCGGACGGAACCCAGCAGCAATAGATGCGGAACTGCAATTCATATAGACTAGGAGAAGCGAGTCGCCCTCCGTCTTGACCAATCCCTGCATTCCAGGATCCCCTGCAATCCGGGTGAAGAAAAGAGCGGAGTTCACCGCGCCGTTGAAGCCGCTTGCAGCGCCAGCTGTGGGCGCGAGCAGAGACAATCAACAAAGGAGAAATTTCAGGACCAATGGCCAAAATTGCCAAAACAGGTGATCGCAAGAAGATGATGGACACGACGAAATCGACGGATTGTCCAAAGTGCAGCAAGCCGACGCGGATTGTGAAACGCGTGAAGGATCGTGAGCGCGGCGTTCCTGGAGGCGTCTATATCTCGTGTTCTGTGTGTGACTTCTACGAAAAACTTTAAGCGCCGCTTCAGTCGTTAGATCAAGAAACGGCCCGGTGATTGCCGGGCCGTTTCTGTTGTGTCTTCTTTGGATCGCAGTTGCCCAAAAACGAGAAAGCCCATCCACAAGATGGGCTTTCTGAATGCAGTGAAAGGGGATCCGGTACTTTCTACGTTAGCCCGGTTGGGCTCCGGCGTCAATCGGACCATTTCAGTCCATTGAAAAGTTTTTAATCGCGGCCCTCGGACATTTCGCGCAGAATCGCATCGGCGGCGAGCGCCGGATTGGCAGCCTGGGTGATGGGGCGGCCCACGACGAGGAAGCTGGCACCTTGGCGAAGAGCCCCTGCTGGAGTAGCCGTGCGCTTCTGATCCCCAGCCGAAGCATTTGCTGGACGGATGCCGGGGATCACCAGGACGCCCTCGGGTCCCGTAAGCGAGCGGAGCGCTGCCACTTCCCGCGGAGAGCAGACGAATCCGCGAAATCCTGCTTCGATCCCCATCTTTGCCAGAACCATCACCTGGTCTTCCGGAGACCGATCCATCCCCGTGGTTCTCAACTGATCAGCGTCCATGCTGGTGAGTACGGTCACAGCCAGCAACTCCGGGGGATTGGTCATTCCGGCCACCGCGCCATGCGCCGCAGCCAGCATGGCCGGACCGCCTGAAGCATGGATAGTCATCATTCGCGCACCGAGGGATGCCGCGGAGCGGACCGCGCCAGCGACAGTATTGGGGATGTCGTGGAGTTTGAGATCGAGGAATACCGAATAGCCGCGGGAGGTCAACATATCCACAACTCCTGGTCCGGCCGCGATGAACAGTTCCAGCCCGACCTTGAACCAGCGGCACGTGTTCTCAAGGCGATTTACCAATTCCGTTGCTGCCTCAGTGCCCGGCACATCCAGCGCGACGATGAGCCGGTTCTGCGCCTCGTCACGAGAGACAGTGCGGGGTTGGCGCGAGGCGACACGAGGATCCAGTTGTTCGCGGAGAGCCATGGTTCCATGCTACGGGAAAATTGGCCAGCCGGTGCAAGCAACCAGTACTCACGCCGATTCCGGGCTCAAATCCGCAAGATGCTCAGGCATGCGCCAGCTCAAGGCTGGCGGGCAGCTTCATCTTCGTCTGGATGTGCGCGGGCAGGAATCGGCAGAGATAGGCGACCGGATCGTCGGCGATGGCCATCTGGCGAAGATGGTACTTCCAGACGTCGGGCTTGATCGTTCGGCGGGTGAAAGGCTTCCGAGTCACCTGGATGACTTCGCCTTTGCGGTTGACGCGCGGATATGTGATGGAGGGAACGCTGAAGCTGATGAGCGCGCCCGATCTCCAGAAGCACCGCGCGAAATCGTGAGAGAACAGAAGGCTGTAGAATCGGCCTTCCTCGGCAAGGAGGGCAACCGCCTCCTCCGTGCCGGGCCATGCCGATCGAACGCTGGACTGAAACCAGCGGCGGAATTCGAAGCCGTTAAACTGCGCCTGATTCACCAGGAGTTCGAGCAATTCGAAGCGACTCATTTTGCCGTTCCTTTTGCTAACTTGTTCTTTGCGTCAGGGAACCTGATCGTGCGGTTCGCGGGGCCTCAGCTTAGGAAAGATGCTCTATCCGCCTATAACGCCAAATTGAAGAGTTCTCCTTTTGTTGCCTTAGAATTTGAAGAGAAGAGATGGTGCCGCGCCACCGATGTGCAAGAGCTGATGTGAAATGCCGGTTAGCCTGGTGGTAGAACCGCGGAAGGAGCAGAGGTTGAAGCCCAAAAAACGGACGATCTGGACAGCCGCATGGGCACTTCTGTTGCTGCTGTTTCTCGTTCCTGCCTCGGCTTCTGATGTGCACACCAATCCGCTGAATCGCGATCCGCTGGTTCACGATGCCTACCAGCACTTCTACAATCTCGATTATCCGGGCGCTATTGAACGTTTCCAGCGCTTCCACGCGGAGCATCCGGGCGATCCGCAGGCGACGGCCCTCCTGTTAAACGCGGTGCTGTTTCAGGAGCTCTACCGCCTCGATCTGCTCGATACGACCTTCTATGCCACTGACGGTTTTCTCACCGGCCGGCACGCAACCGAGGAAGATCCGAAAGCCAGGGACCGTATCTTCGGGCTGGCCGACGAGGCGATTCGCGAGGCGGATTGGCGGCTGAGCAAGAATCCGAATGACATTGACGCACTGTATGCCCGCGGCTGGACGCGCGCTCTAAAATGCACCTATATCGCCATGGTCGAGAGGGGCTTTGGCGCGGGATTCCGGCTCGCCACCAAGGCCAGGGATGACGAAACCAGGGTGTTGCAACTCGATCCGCAATACGTGGATGCAAAGCTTGTGGTGGGCGTGTACGAGTACGTGGTGGGCGCTTTGCCGTGGCCGTTCAAACTGATGATTGGTTTCGCAGGCATTACAGGGTCAAAGAGCCGGGGTCTGCAGATGTTGTATGACGACGGCAACCGCGGGGTAACAACAAGTGTGGAAGCGCGGACGGTGATCGCGCTGTTTTTGCGGCGCGAAGGCAAATACAACCAGGCAATCCAGGTGATTCAGGGACTCATCCAGCAGTATCCGCGCGATTATCTCTTCCGTCTTGAAGAAGCGAACCTGCGCAAGGATGCCGGGCAGGGGATGGGTGCGGTCGAGAGTTACCGGCAGGTGCTGGCGACTGCGGCCAGGCCGGGTTACTTTCCCGAGGCGCGAGTGGAATTGGCATACTTCGGTCTGGGGGATGCGCTGAGAGGACAGAGACACTATGCCGAGGCAGCACAGGCCTACGAGCACGCGGCCTGGACACCCGGCGCAGGCACCGAACTCAAGATCAGGTCGTTGCTGGCCGGCGGAGAGTGCCGCGATGTGAATCAGCAGCGCGATCAGGCCATGAAGGACTACGAGGCGGCCATTGCCAACGGTCCCGGCACTTCCCGCGCCGATACGGCCAGAAAATACCTGCGCAATCCCTATCGAGGTTTGTGAGGGCAGGCGGGGCGCGCTGCGGACGGGCGATGGGAACCGGAGCGCACTTCTTTTCGTATATTTACGATGAGTTGCAAGGTAGGGAAAGGGGGTCGGTTTATGGGCTTGTATTGCCACCAATGCGGAACGGCTTTGCCGCCGGGCGCGCGGTTCTGTTCGACTTGCGGGACGGTGGTAGCCGGAACAGCGCCGATGCCGGGAAGGCCCCTGGTACGGCCATTGATTGGCCGAATGATCGCAGGTGTTTGCATCGGAGTCGCACAGGCCTATGGATGGGATGTGGCGCTGGTCCGCGTGCTCACCGTAATTTGCTTCTTCTGCTCTGGCGGGCTCGTTGCCGTCGCGTATCTTGCAGGATGGATCGGGATTCCTGAAGAGCCGTATGGAACTCCGGGCGCGTATCCTCCCCAGATATGAAGAGTAGTTATTTATCGAAGGACGCCCGGCTGGCGTATCACGTTTCGGGGGCCGGGCTGCCCGTTGTCTTCCTGCATCCCACACCACTCGATCATGAATACTGGCGACCGCTGACGGAGAGCTTTGCGGGAGTGCGCGCGCTCGTGCCGGACCTGCGTGGGCACGGCGAATCAGAATTGGGGACCGGGCTGCCGGCGGGTGGGTTTGAGCGTGTTCCAGATGCCCAGGTGCTGACTATGGCGCAGATGGCAATGGATATACTCGCGTTGCTGGATCACCTTGACCTGCGCGAAGCGGTCTTTGCCGGCTGCTCGATCGGCGGCTACGTTTTGATGGAGCTGTGGAGGCAGGCGCCGGAGCGGATACGCGGGCTGGCCATGATCTGCTCTAAGCCACAGCCGGATGCTAGCGCAAATCTGGTGAAGCGCGCTGAATCCATTGCGAAGGCGCGCGCCGAAGGATGCGGCGCAATCTTCGATGGGAACGTGCAGACGTTGATTGGAGCCACCGCGCGCTCGCGAAATCCGCAGATTGTTGCCGCGTTGCGTTCCCGCATGACCGTCACGCCCGAAGCGTTCGTTGCGGTCCAGGCTGGTCTGGCGACGCGCCCCGATTCGGTGCCGACCGTGGGAACAATCGAGGCTCCCGTTCTGGCGATTGCCGGTGGTGAAGATTCGGTCGCGTCTCGCGCAGAAATGGAAGCCTACAAGGCTGCACCGGGCGGCTGCGTGTTTCATCTGCTTCCCGATGCCGGACATTTTGCCGCGTATGAGCAGCCGGCAAAAGTCGCTGGCCTGATGGCAAACTGGCTGAAGCAGTTCGGAGCCTGAAAGCGGGTGCGTCAACTCACTTGATTGTCTGAGCACACTTTGAAATTGGGACCAGACAAATGCGATAGGCTCAAGTCAGGCAACTTCGTGACGAGAAAACAACCTTGACTCGATCTCTGGATTCATTTTCCCGCCCGTTTCAATATTCATCCAATGGTGTTCTGCTCTGCGGCCGAGTTTCAATGGAGAAGCTGGCAAAGAAATTTGGCACGCCGCTGTATGTCTATTCGGCCGACCAGATTGTGGAGCGGCTGAAGCTGTTTCAGCGGGCATTCGCGGGCCGGGACCACCTGGTGTGCTACGCCGTCAAAGCGAACTCGACGCTCGCGATTCTCAGGCTTTTTGCAGATCGCGGAGCGGGGTTCGACATCGTTTCAGGGGGTGAACTGGAAAGGGTACAGGTAGCTGCGCCTGAGGCCTTGGCTCGCGTGGTGTTCTCAGGGGTGGGCAAAACGCCGGCGGAGGTCGATCGCGCGCTCACGGCCGGAATTCTCCAATTCAACGTGGAAAGCGAAGCTGAGTTGGAATTGCTTGCCGCCCGCGCCAGGAAACTCAAGACCAAGGCCCGCTTTGCGCTGCGGGTGAATCCTGATGTGTTTGCGGAGACGCATCCCTACATCTCGACCGGTTTGCGCGAGCACAAGTTCGGCATTGACATTCGGGAGGCGCTGCGCATCTACGAAGCCGCGGCGGGGAATCGCTGGCTCGAGGCGCACGGCATCAGCGTGCACATCGGATCGCAGATTCGCTCGGCCAAGCCGTTTGGCGCGGCCATGGAACGGGTAAATAGACTGGTGCGGCAACTGGATGATGCCGGCGTCGCGCTCGCGTCGATCGATGCCGGCGGCGGGCTGGGAATCGACTATCACGATGCGAGTTTCAATGCCGAGGCCAAGGTGCGGGAATACGCGACTGCTGTGAACCAGGCACTCGGCGGATTCACCGGAAGGCTCCTGCTTGAGCCGGGGCGTTTTATGGTGGCGCAGGCTGGGGCCCTGCTGACGCGGGTGCTGCAGGTGAAGCACAACGGCAAAAAGACCTTCGTCATCACCGATGCCGCAATGAATGACCTGATCCGGCCCGCACTCTACCAGGCACACCATGAGATTGTTCCTGTCCGGCATCGCAAAGGACGGGGGCGCGTGGTCGACGTGGTCGGTCCGGTGTGCGAGACGGGAGATTTTTTTGCCCGCGACCGCCGGCTGCCGCCTGTCGAACCGGGCGACCTGGTGGCCCTGCTCGATGCCGGTGCATACGGCATGGCGCAGAGTTCGAACTACAATACGCGTCCGCGCGCGGTCGAAGTGCTGGTGGAACAGGGCAAGGCGCGGCTGATCCGGCGTCGCGAAACCGTGGCCGATCTTCTTGCACCGGAGATCGTTTCAGAAGACTGAGACTGCGTCCAGTGAAACTCGATCCGAGCGCTTTCTTGGCTGGTCCTGATAAGGTGTTGCGCGGGGGATTTTTCAATGCGGATTCGTAGGCAGTTGTTTTGCGCTTTGGCGGTGGTGGGAATGATGGCCGGGATAAGCGGTTTGGCTTCGGCCGATTCACTCAAGGTGAAGACGGTAGATGGCAAAGTGCAGGGCAAGACGATCAATGACGGAAAAGTGAAGGCGTTTCTCGGGATTCCATATGCGGCGCCCCCGGTCGGCGATCTTCGCTGGAAAGCGCCTGAGCCGGCGGCCAGGTGGAAGGGCACGCGCGATGCAACCAGGTTTGGAGCGCACTGCGCCACGGCCCGGGAATCTGAAGATATGGTTTTTGAAGATGCCGGGCCCAGCGAAAACTGCCTATTCCTGAACGTGTACACGCCCGTCAACGCCAAGGGCAATAGCAATCTACCGGTGATGTTCTGGATTCACGGCGGAGGGTATTACAGCGGCGCCAGTTCCGAGCCCCGCCACAACGGCGACTTTCTTCCTCTGAAAGGCGTGGTTCTGGTCACAATCAATTATCGTCTGGGCGTCTTTGGCTTTCTGGTGACGGAAGACCTGGCAAAAGAAGCCAACGGTTCGGCTGGGAACTACGGGCTGATGGATATGGTGGCAGCGCTTCGCTGGGTCAATGCCAACATCAGGAATTTCGGCGGCGATCCGCAGAACGTGACCATTTTCGGCGAGAGCGCCGGATCATTCGCGGTGAGTACGCTGATGGCTTCCCCGATGGCGCAGGGATTATTTGCGAAGGCGATCGGCGAAAGCGGCGCGGCCTTCCCGAGCGCGCTGAATCTTGGCGGCGAGAGCGTAGCCGTGCGCGCCAAGCAGGATGGCAAATGGGTGGCTTCGCTGGGCGTGAAATCGCTGGCCGAACTGCGCGCACTGCCAACAGACAAGATTCTGGAAGCCGCCAAGGACCAGACAGAAATCCGTTTTGCGCCGGATGTGGACGGAAAGCTGCTGACTGAGCCGGTTCCGGAAACCTACGCCCTGGGGAAGCAGGCCCATGTTCCGCTGCTGGCGGGCTGGAATCGCGATGAAGGCAGCTTTCTGGCCATGCGCGGCATGACGGTGGCGCAGTGGAAGGCGATGGCCGAGAGGATGTTCAAGGATCGAGCGGACGAGTTTTTGAAGCTCTATCCAGGTGATACCGATGCGCAGGCGCTGCGCTCAGCAATCGATTACGGCAGCGACGCCTTTATCGCATTCGGCACGTGGAAATGGATTGAGGCGCAGCAGAAGACGGGCGATGCACCGGTCTACCGTTATCATTTTGAGCTTGCAGCACCGCCGAGCAAGTTCCATCCGGGCACGTTTGCTTTCCACTCTGACGACATCGAATACGTCTTTGGCACGCTTGCCACAAGGCCTGGCGCGGTGTGGCGGCCTGAAGACTGGAAGATGAGCGACGAGATGATGAGCTACTGGACCAACTTCGCAAAAACAGGCGATCCGAATGGTGCAGGACTGCCTGAATGGCCGAAATATGGCGCGGATCACGAATTGATCCATCTCAACATTCCCACCTCCTCGGGTCCATCGACGGTGCGCGCACGATATGAATTCCTGCTGCAGGGAATTCCGCCCATGCATTTCTAGTTTGTTTCTGACAGTCTGGACAGGTTTGAAGCGGGGAGTTATCCGACCGAAGCAGACATCGGGAATGTCTGGAAGGGCGGCGATTGGAACGGATACGATAGTGGCGTGGATGCCATCGATTGGCTGCTCGATTCGGACCCGGCAATAAGCTGGCAGGCGATGCGGGATCTAACAGGCGCCTCCGCAGCGTCGATCGCGGCGGAGCGCGCCCGCATTCCCCGCGAAGGGCTTGGCGCCGAAATTCTCACTTGCCAGAAGTCGGACGGCTCGTGGCGCAGAGCCGATGTTCCTGCCTGGTCGACGACTCTGTTCACGCTGATGCTGCTGCGCGCGACGGGCGTCGACTCTGCTGATCCTGCCGTCGAGTCGGCTATGGCGCGCCTCGAAGCGCGCCTGCGGTGGAACGATCTCGGTGGCTGTTGGGAGTTGCGGCCAACCGGAACCGGCGGGAACACATTCTTCGAGGGCGAAGTGGAGCCGTGCATCAATGGAGGCACGCTCGCACTTGGCGCGTACTTTGGGCGGCCTGCAGAGAGCCTTGCGCGACGTCTGCTCAGCGAGCAACTCGATGATGGCGGTTGGAACTGCGACGCTCCAACCAGTGCGCGGTCATCTTTCCACACCACAATCTGCGTGCTGGAGGGACTGATCGCGTACGAACGCGCCATCGGGACCGGGCTGGAGGTCAGCCAGGCGATCGCGGCGGCCAGACGGCGCGGCGAGGAGTACTTGCTCGAGCGCAGCCTCTTTCGGCGGCGCTCCACTGGCAAGGTCGCCAATCCCGAGTTCCTTCAGCTCGCGTTCCCGCCCCGCTATCATTACGACATTCTTCGTGCGCTCGACTACTTCAGAAGCGCCGGCGTTCAGCCCGATACGCGCATGAGCGATGCGGTGCATCTGGTCGAGAGCAAGCGGCAGGCCGACGGCCGATGGCCCAATGAGCGCGCGTACGACGAGGCGCTTGCCGTTCCGTTCGGTGAATCGGCAGGTGAGCCAAGTCGCTGGAACACGCTCCGAGCGATGCGGGCGCTCCGTTGGTACGAGCGACAAGAGCCCCAGGCGGCGAACGCCCGATAGGCGGCCATCAGGGAGCGGATGGAGCGTTCTCCTTACGTGGCGAGATGCGGCGGCTTGCTTTCGAGGGCCTGCAAAGAAAGCAGAAGAACCACCTAACGCGGCGCTTTCAGAGTGCAAAGAGTTCTTGCTGGTGGCTCTCTATTGGTTGGCACCAGATGCCGCTGCAAATCCGGATGCCTGCTGCGAGGGAATCGTGCTCACGGGCGGTGGAGGACTGAATGTCGCGCTCTTGGCATTAATGGCATCGGAATAGTCAGGACCAAGGCCAAGCTTCTTGAGGGCTCTGGAATCGGGCATCAGCTTGGTTTGCCAGCCTTGGTCGGCTTGATATTTCTGCATGGCAGCCTGGGTCTCCGCGTCCCATTTTCCACTCGGCTCGCCGCTTAGATAGTGGGCGCGAATCAAAGCCTCCTGGATTTGGGTGGCGCGCTCCGGATCGATGGTTTGCTGGCCACGGACGCGGTGCGCTCTTCGCGCCGCCCGGTGGTGATGAAGCCGGTGCGAATGGACGCTTGCCGTTGCATGATGAGGGTGCGTCGTCGTCGCCAGGGCCGGTGACGCGATGATTGCCGTTGATAACAAAATTGCCAGGCTTGCTCGAAATGAAAGCATGCTGGTGTACCCCGTGAGATAGATTGCCCGGGCGGCGTTGAGATGAATGAACCATCGTAAACGAGCCAACGGGATCCTGCCAATAAAACATATCCGGCCCACCGGAGTAGCAGGGTACTCCGGTAAGTCCCCATTACCGGGTTTTGGCGGGTTTTTCCCACCCATGTATAGAATCCGTTCCCGTAAAGGCAACAGAATCCCGCTCTGCGCGATATTTCTTCGGCCGGAAACCCTGGTGGCGCTCCCGGCTGGGCCCTTGATTCGACTACTGTAACGTGCCTCCGACGTAGTTGATTCCGGCCTCGGGATGATGCGGATCCATCACTTCAAACACCACGTCATCGCCAGTTTTGAGCTTGTTGACGGCCGCATCGTACTGTTCCTTCGTTCCCACCGGCTGCTTGTTAATGTGCGTAATCACAAGGCCCGGCTCGAGCCCCTGCAGGTCGGCGAACGATCCTGTGCGAACTGATTGGATGACCATGCCCGGTGTGTGAAGCTTGGCGACAGTAGCCTGCGAGGCTTCGCGCACCACGATACCCAGCTTGGTCTCTCCCGCATCGCCCTGCTCTTCCGGTTCAGAGGAGTTCTGCGGCCCGGCCAGATTGGCAAACACCTTGTCGCGGTCGCCGACTGTGACGGTAGCGTCAGTCGGTTTTCCATCGCGAATAAATCCGAGCCGGACGTTGGTTCCGGGGTGGCGTGCGGCAATTTCGTTTACCAGGTCTTCGCCATCCTTGATCGACCGGCCATCGACGCTGGTGATGATGTCGCCGGCTTTCAGGCCAGCCTTATCTGCCGGACCACCGGGCTGCACTTCCTGCACCAGCACGCCATTCTTGAATCCGTAGACGCGATTCACCGCGCCTGAGAGGCCTTCGCGGAACGAAATGCCGATGGATCCACGGATGACTTTGTGGCTCGGACTGACGAGGTCGTTGTAGACCTCGGCGACGGTATTCGATGGCATGGCAAATCCGATGCCCTGGTAGCCCGCCGACTGTGTGTAAATGGCCGTATTGACACCGATCACGTTGCCATTCATATCGAGTAGAGGTCCGCCCGAGTTGCCGGGGTTGATGGCAGCATCGGTTTGAATGAAGTGCTGGAATTGCCCTGGGGCACCTTGGTCGATGGTGCGGTTCTTGGCGGAGACGATGCCGGCCGTGACCGTCTGTGCCAGGGCAAACGGGCTGCCGATTGCTTCAACCCAATCGCCCACCTGGGTTTCATCGGAGTTACCGAGCTTGACCGTGGGAAGCGGCGTATTGGTGTCGATCTTGATCACCGCGAGGTCGGTGGCTTTATCGACGCCGATCACGCGCGCGGGACGGCCGAGATCCTGGGTGTCAGGATCCGTTGAAAGTTTCACGTAGATCTTGTCGGCCTTTTCGATGACGTGATTGTTGGTGATGATATAGCCCTTCGGATCAACGATGAACCCCGACCCGAGAGATTCCTGGACGCTTCCGCCATCATCGCCCTGGTCGGGAATCTGCCCGCCGAAAAAGTGGTTGAAGAAATCCTGAAAATTGTTGTTGGGCTGTCCCTGGTCGCCGTTGTCGCCGCCGTCGGGATTCTGCTGCTCGAACGGAGCGTTCCCCGGGGTACGCTTGCGCAGCGTCGATTGCTTTGGCAGGGTCTCAGTATTAATGTTCACGACCGCCGGCCCGACCTCCTTGGCAATGCGGACAAAAGCATTCGGAGGAACCGCGGAGCCATTGACCACCTTCAGCGGCGTGGCATCGGAGCTGTCGTTTTGTTTTTCCTGGCCCCGAACCCCGTGTGCTGCAAAAGACCCGGCAACAATGGCGGCCGAAAGCGTGGCAAGCAGCACGAAGGTGGAAGCGAGACGGCGCGTACGCAGCCGTTCAAAGAGCAATTTCATGGGTTCGATGACCTCAAGTTGCCAGCGCCAGGCTGGAACGTTCAAATTCCTTTAATAACCAGTATAGTCGGGGCCGCGCCGTCCGCTTGGATACTTTGGATTCCTCTCCTTGCACTTCCGGTTGCATCCAAGTCGCGCAAAATCCGGGTCTTGCACACAATTCGATCTGCTCTGACCGCGCCGGTTGATCTTCTGTCTCTTAGACGCAAGCCTGAGACAAGAGTCGCAGAAACAGCTCAAAGCGAAATCACGGAATTCCACAGCATGATCGCAGGTTAAGCTGATCAAGTCCCGGTTCGGGCTTTCAACTGAGCTTTGGGCTGAATCGGGAAATCGCAGGTGCGACGCGGCGTAGAACGCTCTTCTTCAGCGGAAACGCAACCGAGGAAGCAGTAAGGCATCCAAGTTTAGGAGGAGGTCGCTATGCGGAACCTGGAATGGTTTTTGCCGATTCTTCAAGGAATCTTCCTCGGCCTGCTGGCGATGACTCTGCACGAGGTGGCTCATCTGTTGACAGCGCGGCTCGTGGGGATCCGGGTGAAGAAAGTGGGACTGCGATGGAAGGGGCTGTATACAGTGCGCGATCCGGGTTCGCCCAGAGACAATGCGATCGTGTCACTAGCGGGTCCCCTTTTGAATCTGGCATTGCTGTTGATGTGGCATTGGAGCCCGACGTTCGGCTTGGCAAACCTCTGCTTCTTTGGCTTCAACGTTCTTCCGATTGAGGGTTCCGACGGCGAGCGTGTGTGGAAATGCTGGCTGCAGGCGCAGAAGCAGACACAAGCGCAGGAGATGGCCTCGATCGCAGTGCGACGTTTCCATCTGCGTGCGGGCGAGTTCACCGATTGACGGCCGCAACACATCGGAAGTAAATCCAATCGATTTTTCCATTCTCAATTCATCAGGCTTCGTGCGCGCTGGGAACATGCGGCTGGGGAACAAGCTCGGTAAGCGCAATACCCGCGAGGATGAGCAAGGCTCCCGAGGCCGGACGCAGACCGAGGCGTTCGCCGGTGAGCAGGAATGCGGTTAGCCAGGCAAACACCGGCTCCATGGTGAGCAGCAGCGCAATGTGCGTTGAAGGCAGCACCGCCTGTGCCCAGCTTTGAATGGAGAATGCCGCAGCGGTAGCTAAACCGGCGGCAATGACGAGCGCCACAAGCAGGCGGGGCCTCCACACGACGTGCGGATGCTCGATGAAGGGAAGGCTGATCGCCATGAACAGGGTGCAGAAGCCGATTTGAAGCAGCGCCAGCCGACGGAAGCCGATGTGCGGCGAAACATGGCTCAGAGCAATGCAGTGGAGCGCAAATCCGACGGCGCAACCCAAGGTGAGCACATCTCCAGAATTGATGGAAGCGAGATTGAATGCGTCGAATAGGCCGGCTTGCCCGCCTGTGGGAGCGGTGAGGAACACAATGCCCAGAAAAGCTAGAGCGGCGCCGGAGTAAGCGTTCCAGCGCGGCGGTCTTGCTCCCGGCGGACGCAGCACGGGAATGGTTGAGAAAAGGGGCACAAGCACGACCAGGAGCCCGGTGATGAACGCGGATTTTGATGGGGTGGTCCGAGCGAGACCCAGAGTTTGGAACTGGTAGCCCAGGGCGAGACACATGCCTACGATTGCTCCCGAGACCAGCTCTGAGAGACGGATCGAACGCCAGGAGCGATGATAAGCCGCGGCCAGCAGCGTGAACGCCAGCGCCATCCGAATCAGGTTGAAAGCGGCCGGAGTGGCGTCTGCCAAAGCGCCCTTGATGAGTACAAAGGTCGATCCCCACACGGCCACCACGAACAACATAAGCAAGTAGGCGCGCAGCTTCATTGTTCCTGATTATTTCAGCAGAGGGCGTATTCTCTTCGGGGCGCCGCGGTCTTGTGCAGAGTTTCGTGCGACGGTCTCATGTTCCCTCGACTCGCGCTGGCGGCGAAAATCGGGAGCGGTGGAAGCGACGGACTGAGGGTTGGAGCCGTCGCGTGAGGGAATTTCTCGAAGTTCCCCGCGATATCGCGGAAGGCTGCCGGGGTGGTTCTTTTGCAGATATGCGAGAAGCTTTTCGCGGACCAGGCAGCGGAGATCCCATGCGTCGCTGGAATTTCGTGCATCGGTTAGCGCGCGCAACTGGACGGTATGTTCGGTCGCATCGGTTGTCTGCAGAACGCAGACCTCTCCCTTCCAGAGCTTCGTTGACTCGCAGATGCGTTTCAGTTCGGCGCGCAGCTCGTCCATCGGGACGGTGTAGTCGGCATAGAGGATGGTGCTGCCCAGGAGATCGGCGCTGTTGCGCGTCCAGTTTTGAAAAGGGTGATCAAGAAAGTAGGAAAGGGGCAGTACCAGCCGGCGTAAGTCCCAGATGCGGACAACGACATACATGGTGCCGATCTCTTCGATCCATCCCCATTCGCCTTCGATCACGACGGCATCCTCAAGCCGGAAGGGCTGGGTGAAAGCGATCTGCACGCCGGCGATGAGATTGGAGAGTGTGCCTTTCATGGCGATGCCGACGACGAGGGTTGCCAATCCGGCAGAAGCCAGCAGGCTCATGCCAATGTGACGAATGACGGGAAAGGTCATCAGCATGATGGAAACTGCAACGAGAATCACGAGCACCATCGCCACGCGGTGCAGCAACATGAACTGTGTTTGCACGCGTCGCGCCAGCAGATTGTCCGAGACGTCGACGCGATAACGTCCCGAGAAAACGTCCTGCACGATGTCGATGAAAAGCAGGACAAACCATGCAATCGCAGCAATCAGTCCCAGTCCCGTGATGTGCTCCAGCGCCGTCATCGCGATCTTCGGCAACGGAACGCCGGGTAGAACGGCAAGCACCGCCAGCAGCGGAAATACCCATCGAGTCGGAGTCTTGCCATGCCTCAGGATGGAGCGTCCAATGGCGCCGTGTTTGCGGTCGACAATGCGCCCGAGGACTCGAAACACGATGAAATGTGCGATCAACGCGACGACCACGGCTCCGCACAGAATGCCCGCAGACCAAAGAAGGGGAATCCAGTTGTGCGCGAAATATTGAATCAACCTCGTCTCCTGGAGTTGGAAGTTGCGCAAAGAACGGCGCTGGGACGCTTGTTCAGTTGGATGCTCAGGGAGATGAGGGTAGCTGTCTCCTATGGCGACACGAATGGAATCGGAATCGCCGCAGCGCTCTGGAACCGAACCCGGCAGTCGTCATGCTTTGCGCTCGACCCTGCCCGGGGCGAAAACCGACGTCAGGACGTCCATCGTCCGCTACTCGGATTCGGTCGTATTGGCCGGTTGCTGCGCGAAAAGGCACCGCAGCGGGCCTTTCCGTCGCAGCCCTAATCTTCAGACAGGAAGACGACATCACTGTCTTTTCTGTGGAATGGCTTGCTCCAGAATTGGTTGGCTAAACGGCGGACCTCAACGAAACCCCGGAAGCGTGGATGGCGGCGAATGGTTGTGATTCGGTCTGAGAATGCGAGGCGAGTGCTTTGCGGTACAGACCTCAAGCGTTGCGCTGGTTTGGGAAAGCGCTGATGAGCGAGGTGAGAAATGGAAAGCCCGGCGTTCATAACGAATGCCGGGCCTTTTGGGAACCTAGTAGCGTGAACGACCGCGCGAACTTCCGCCTCCGCCGCCCCCGCTGCCTTTGCGCGCCTGGTAGCAGTCCCGGCAAAAGACGGGCCGGTCGCCACGAGGCTCGAAAGGCACTGTTGTAGGCTGGCCGCACCCGGAGCAAATCACAGGCGTACCCTGTGCTGGAGCCGAACGGTAGCCGGAGCCTCCCCCCCCTTGATCGTTTTTCTTTGCCATACGGCAAGGCTTGCAACGCTTTGGGGTCGAATAACCGCGTTCCTGAAAGAACGCCTGATCAGCAGCGGTGAAGGTAAACTCCTGCCCGCAATCGCTGCAAGTTAATTGAATATCTCCGGCCATGGTTCTCCTTGGAATTGTCTAATACTGTCCAGTATGACTGTAGCCCAAAGGTGCCTGTTTAGAAAGGATAAAGTTAGATTTCCAATGTAAAAAGCTGCCTAAGTTGCTGTTATTTGGCCGAGCCAGACAGGCTATAGTGGCTCTGAGCGGGGAGGGGCAGCCGGAGGAACGGCGCCCTGGTTTCGCGCAGGCGCGATGACGGCAACAAATCCAGAATTCGAGGCCGATTGCATCCGCCGTATCCTTGCCGGCGAGAAACACCTGTTTCACGACCTGATCCGTCCCTGCGAGCGCCCCATTTATTTCCTGCTGTACGCCCTGTTGAAGAATGAAGCCGATGCCGAAGAAGCGGCCCAGGAGACCGCAATCAAGGTGTACCTGAACCTGCATCTTTTTCGGGGCGACGCGCAGTTTCGCACCTGGGTGCTGTCGATTGCGCGCAATGAGGGCTTGGGACGCCTGCGCAAACTGGGCAGCCGGCGGGAGGATTCGCTGGATGCGGAGACGGACGAGCAGACGGGCGACTACACCCCGGCGATTCTGACCAGCTGGCGGGAGATTCCGCTGGAGGCGCTGGAGCGGGAGGAACTGGGAGCGATTTTACGCAGGGCGATCAATGGGTTGCCGGAGATTTACCGTAACGTTGTGCTTCTGCGGGACATCGAAGAGATGGATATCCGCGAGACGGCAGCGGCCCTCGGCATCAGCGAAGGGGCAGTCAAAGTCCGGCTGCACCGGGCTCGCGCCATGCTGCAAAAGGAGTTGGCCCCACAACTGAAAGCGTTTGCGCCCAAACGCAAAGGCCTATTTTGGGGGCGCGCATGAGGATTGACTGCAAACACGTGTGGCAGCACATCTCGGCCTACATTGACGGTGAGGTGGATGCGGTTTTGCGCGCCGAAATCGACCGGCATCTGGAGACCTGCGAGATCTGCTCGGCGGTGCTGGACTCGACGAGAAACGTGGTGATCCTGGTTGCGGATGAGCGGGTGTTCGAGCTGCCGGCAGGCTACAGCGAGCGGCTGCATGATCGGATCGAGAAGGAGCTGGAGCATCGCTGAAGACCTGGGTTGGATGAGAGCGAAACCTTGGCGCCCGATCAATTCAGATGGTAGAGGGAATCTCAGGTTTCAGAATTCAGATGCAGTTTCTCTTGACGGCGCAAGGAGGCGGCGGGCCTTTGCGGTGAACCATGGGATGGGTCCACACCTCAAGGCCGACCAGGACCAAAGTGACAATGGCCATAACCACCTGTAATCGCTCGGAGCGCTTTTGTTTCGGGGTGAGTTCGCGGCGGCGCCACTGCGCAGAAGGCTGGGCGCGAAGGCGCCAGATCCAGGCGAGAACGGCCAGATTGACGATGGCGCCGATGGCGGCTATCCACAGCATAGGAATGCGAATGGCATCCTGGTGCCAACCGGTGGCGGGCGCATAGATGCCGCTGGCGGCGGCCAGGGCAGAGAGGCCGATGGCCACGCGAATGCCGCTGATAGTCAACACAGCGGTACACAGACTCTGTGCGAGCGCGATGATCACCGTGGCAAAACCCAGAGCGCGCCAATTTTTGATATCCACCGCAACCTCCGGTTACCGGTTCCGCGTCGCCGCGGAATCAGGAGCAGAATCAGCCTATCGCATTGAGGGGATGAGAGGATTGTCCACCGGCACTCCATTTGACGCATACGTTCGTTCATAGGACGGAGCGATCGGAAGAATTTCATTTTCAGGTCCACCCCTTTCCTTGTAACCTTTGGCGCGTGTCGGCACTCATAGAGTGCGTGCCACGGAAAGCGCAGGATTGACTCCCCAGTCCTGTTTTGTCGCAACCGGCGGATGTCCATCCGCCCCAACCCCCAAACGAGGTCAAATACATGAAGAACCAGTTCAATGCACTGCTGCTGACCGCTGCTCTCACAGGTCTCATGGGCGGCACCACTGTTGCGGCTCACGCGTCCACGACACAGGGACCGGCGACGGCGCACCTGGCCAAGGTGGCAAAAGCCGGCCTGCGTTACACCTCCACGTCGAAACCGCCGAAGCACTCCTGTAAAGGCAAGAATGACTGCAAGGGCCAGGGCGGCTGCAAGTCGAGCGACAACGGCTGCAAGGGCAAGAACAGCTGCAAGGGCAAGGGCGGCTGCGCGACCGACGGCTCGAAGATGCCGAAACTCGTCTAAACCCAATCGGGATCGGCGGCAGGCGCAGTTCACAGTGAAGGTTGTTGAATTCGCCGCAGCCGATCCCAACCTTATGTTGGCGGGAGACCTGCAGCTTATAAGACTGCGCCGGAAGTCCAAATTTTCGAAGCTGATGTTCCGCAGGGGCTAACAGTGGTCCCCTCTTGAGGCTGCGAATCTTTTCGCTGGCGGCACATTCAGAAATCAGTCATCGACCAGAGGCTGTCATGGCGGGTAATCGATTCAATGCATTTCAAGATCATGGTGTCGGGATCGGTCTGCGGATTCCGCACTACCAGCATATTTTCTCGCGCAAGCCGGTGGTGGACTGGTTCGAGATTATTTCAGAGAACTACATGATCGACGCCGGGCGGCCGCTGGCCACGCTGGATCAGATTCTGGAGCGCTATCGCGTGGTGCAACATGGGGTCTCGATGTACTTCGGGTCGGTGACCAAGCCTGACCCGGAGCACCTGCGGAGGCTGAAGGAATTGACGCGCAGGACGCGGACGCCGTGGTTGAGCGACCATCTGTGCTGGGGATCGGTGGACGGCACGTACACGCACGATCTGCTTCCGCTGCCGTATACGTGGGAAGCGGTAGAGCGCACTGCAGAGCGGGTGCGCATGGTGCAGGACTATCTGGAGATTCCGGTTGCCGTGGAAAACGTGAGCTCCTATGCGGCGTTTACGGCTTCGCAGATGACGGAGTGGGAGTTTCTGACCGAAGTTGTGGAGCGTGCCGACTGCGGAATCCTGCTGGATGTGAACAACATCTACGTTTCCGCGATGAATCACGAGTTCAATCCCATGGACTACGTGAATGCGGTGCCGGCGCATCGGGTGGCGCAGATTCACATTGCGGGGCACTCACGTTATGAGAAGTACATTCTCGACACGCACGACCATCCGGTGATCGATCCGGTATGGCAACTGTATGCGCGGGCCATCGAACGGTGCGGGCCGACGCCGACGCTGCTGGAGTGGGACGACCACATTCCGAGTTTTGACGAAGTTCACAACGAAGCGAAGAAGGCGGAACGGTACCTTCACCCCACGGGCCTGGACCTGCACCTGGAGGCCGCGCGATGAACGATGAACGCGCCGAGCGGCCGATGGATCTGGCGCAGTTGCAGCGCGAGATGGCAGCGGCCGTGATGCAACCGCTCACCCCGGATGAAGAGATGCGCGCGACGACCGCGGATGGCCGCGACATGGCAACTGTGGCGGAGTCGTTTATTGCGCCCAACAGCCGGCTGAACGCGTTTGAGCGCCTGGAGATTTACAACAGGCAGTACTGGTTCCGTGTGCTCGGTGCGCTGGCCGAGGATTTTCCAGGATTGCGGACCGTGGTGGGAGCGCGAGCGTTTGAGGCGCTTTCTGTCGCGTATCTGACGGCGCATCCGAGCCGATCGTTCACACTGCGCAATCTTGGATCGAAGCTTGTTGAATGGCTGGCGGCGAATCCGAAGTATACGGGAAGAAGGCACCGGCTGGCCTTGGACGTGGCGCGCATCGAGTGGGCGTTCGTTGAGGTTTTCGATAGCACCGAACACACTCCGCTGACACTCGATCAGATTGCCACGCTGGACGCGGGTTCGAAGCTGGCTCTGCAGCCGCATCTGCAACTGATTGCTCTTGAGTATCCCGCCGATGACCTGGTGCTGGGACTGCACCAGCGCGAAAAGCGCCAGACAAGCGAAGCCGGCGTAGAACATGAGGACGACGCGGAACCGGGTCCGGCGAAGCTGCCACGGCTTCGGCGGCGGGCCACGTGGCTGGCTGCGCATCGCGTGGACTACTCAGTGTTTTATCTGCGCCTGAAACGCGAGGAGTTTCTTACGCTCTCGGCGATTCGCGAGGGCGTGCCGTTGGCCGACGCCATCGAGACCGGCTTCATTGGCTCGCGCATCCCCCAAAAGAGCCGCGCCAAGCTGGTGCAGCAATGGTTCGGCAACTGGGCCGAGCTTGGCTGGATTTGCGCACCGGATCTCGAATCGCTGATCAAGGAATAGAAAGGGAAGTAATGAACATGTTCAGCGTTGTAAAAGGCGCATACGAGAGGTTTGCCTCGTTGATGAGCCGGATGGAAAGCCCGTTGCTCCTCGCCATTCGGCTTTATTGGGGCTGGCAGTTCATGCAGGACGGATGGGGCAAACTGACGCATCTGGACAAGGTAACTGACTACTTCACAAGCCTGAGTCTGCCTGCGCCGCACATGACGGCGCTGCTGGTTGCGTCGGTGGAGCTGTTCGGCGGGATTCTGTTTACCCTGGGCATCGCGTCGCGGCTCACCTCGCTGGTGCTGTTTATCAACATGACGATGGCGTATTTGAGCGTGCCGGACGATCGCGTGAACTTCTCGCACATCCTTTCAAAGCCGGACGATTTTTATAACGCGACGCCGTACACATACTGGTTTGCCGCGCTGCTGATTCTGATCCTGGGGCCGGGTTTATTCGCGGTGGACACGCTGATCAAGCGCCGTGTTATGGAGCACAGCGCGAGTTGAATCGAAGCGATATGATCGTGCCACCTCAGATTGAATGAAAGATGGTGGCCATGCGCATCGCCTACATGCTGACTTCGCTGGGGATTGGCGGAGCGGAGAAACAGGTTGTGGCGCTGGCCGAGCGCATGGCGGTGCGCGGGCACCTCGTGCTTCTGGTGGTTCTGAGGGAGCGGCAAACCGAGCAGTGGCAGACGACTCTCGACGTTGTACATCTCAAGATGCGCAAAGCGCCGGGCAGCGTTGCGGCTGGTCTGCTGCGTGCGCGGCGCATTCTTCGCGGCTTTGGACAGGACATTCTGCACAGCCACACCTATCCAGCCAACATGGCGGCGCGGATGCTGCGGCTGAGCGGGGCCGCGCCGGTTGTCATTTCGACGATTCACAACGTGTACGAAGGTGGCTGGCCGCGCATGCTGGCCTACCGGCTGACGGATTCGCTGAGCTTGCGGACGACTGCGGTGAGCGAAGCTGCGGAGCGACGCTATGTCGGGATGAGAGCTGTTTCCAAACTCAAGTGCAGCGTGATCACGAACGGGATCGATTTGGAAGAGTTTGCGCCTGACCGAGAGCGCCGGGCGCAGATGCGCGCGGCTCTCGGCGCAGGCGACGATTTCGTGTGGCTGAGCGCAGGACGCAACGTGCCCGCCAAGGACTTTCCGAACCTGATGCATGCCTTCGCGAAGGTATGGCCTGCATTCCCGAAGACGCAGCTTTGGATTGCGGGAGAACGAGCGTCATCTGGATCAGAACGAAAGCATTACTCGCTACTGGCAACGCCGCGCGGCACGCTGGACCGTGTGCGCTTTCTCGGACTGCGGCGCGACATGCCAGCCGTGTTCGATGCGGCTGATGGTTTCGTGCTCTCGTCGGCGTGGGAGGGCATGCCGCTCGTTGTTGGCGAAGCGATGGCGATGGAAAGACCCGTGGTCGCGACCGATGTGGGCGGCGTGCGCGAACTGGCCGGCGAGGACTATGAACTTGTTCCCCCACAGAATGCGGAGCGGCTTGCGGAAGGAATGCTGAGCGTAATGCGGCTATCGGCGGAGGCTCGCGCGACGATGGGGCGGTCTGCACGGAAGCGGATTCAGGCGAGATTCAATATTGAGGATCGCGCGCGCGAATGGGAGTCGTTTTACCGATCGCTGGCAGGCGCATCCGCTTGAGAATGCCCCGAATGCCAGCATGGTAACCTTATCACCGGAATTTTGAGGGCCGCCTTTCCTGTCTCATTTTCATTCCCATTGACGGCCGAAAGGAGTAACGATGCGAAGCCTGATTCGCAACGTCGTTGTGTGTTTTCTTTTGATGGCCGCAAACCTGTTTGTGTGCAGCGCGGCCAAGGGGCAGTCGAAAGCCGGCGGAAACGCCACGCTGACGCTCGATCACGGATGGCAGTTCCGGCAGGTTGCTTCCACAGCCCAGGATGCGAACGCGGGCTGGCTCCCGGCCACGGTTCCGGGCGATGTGCACCTTGATTTGCTGGCCAACAAAAAGATCGAAGATCCCTTCTATCGCGACAACGAATCGCGCCTGCAGTGGATTGAAAACGAGAGTTGGGAATACCGCGTGAATTTCGACGCGCCCCCGGGGTTTCTGACGCGTTCGAATGTGGATCTCGTGTTGGCCGGCCTGGATGCCGCGGCCGAGGTTTACCTGAACGGGGAAAGGGTTCTCGAAGCAGACAACATGTTCCGGACCTGGCGCGTGCCGGTGAAAGGTCGTCTGCATGCGGGAAGCAATACGCTGCGCGTTGTGTTTCCGTCACCGATCAAGGCCGCGGAAAAAGTGGCGGCGACGGACCCGTGGCAGATGCGGACAAAGACGGCGGCGAAGACATATATCCGCAAAGCTGCTTATGAGTATGGATGGGATTGGGGACCGCGGTTTGTGACCAGCGGGATCTGGCGTCCGGTGCAAATCGAGGCATGGGATAAGGCGCGCATCGCGGACTTCGCGATTCACCAGCGGGACGTGAGCAAGGACGTGGCGCACCTGGATGCGGAAGTTGAAGTGGATGCATCGAGCGACGGGCAGGCGGTTGTGACGGTGCAGTACGGGGACAATGGCAAACCGTCGACGCTGACCAGCAAGCCGATGCTGCATGCGGGCGAGAATTTTATTGATTTCCCGATTGAAATCAGGCAGCCGAAGTTGTGGTGGCCGGCGGGGTACGGAGACCAGCCGCTCTATGAATTCAAGGCGAGTGTGGGTATCGCGGGGAAAATGACGGATGAGCGCAGTGTAAAAACCGGATTGCGCTCGATTGTGCTGCGGAGACAGCTGGACAAGTGGGGACGTTCCTTTGAATTTGTCGTGAACGGCGTTCCGGTGTTTGCGAAGGGAGCGGACGTGATTCCGTTTGACAGCTTTCCGAACCGTGTGACGACGGCGGATTATCGGAGGATTTTGCAATCGGCACGCGACGCGAACATGAACATGATCCGGCACTGGGGCGGGGGCTACTACGAGACGGATGAGTTTTACCAGATCTGCGACGAATTGGGCATCATGGTGTGGCAGGACTTCATGTTCGGCAATGACTGGCAGCCGGGCACGTATGCGTTCAAGCAGAACATTGAAGCGGAAGCCGAGGACCAGGTGCGGCGGTTGCGCAATCATCCCAGCATCATTATCTGGTGTGGCAACAATGAGACGGAGGTGGCGCTGAACTGGGGCGATCGAGCCAACCTGCCCATGGATGTGAAGTTTCAGATGTGGCAGGATTACCTGACTGAGTTCAGCGGGATTTTGAATCGCGTGGTAGCGCGGATGGAGCCGGAGATTCCGTACTGGCCGTCGTCGCCAAGTTCCGATTATGAGCAGCTGAGCGACACATTTCAAAGCGGGGATGCGCACATCTGGGATGCGTGGCACGGGCGGGTTCCGTTCTCGACGTATGAAACGCATCATCCGCGTTTTGTGACCGAGTACGGATTTCAGTCCTTTCCGGAGATGCGAACCATTGAAGCATTTACGCAGCCCGAGGACCGGAAGAGCATCTTTACGCCGGTGATGCTGGCGCACCAGAAGAACAACGAAGGCAACTCCATCATTCACGACTACCTGTTGCGTGATTATCCGGAGCCCAAGGATTTTGCGAGTTTCCTTTATGTGAGCCAGGTGCTGCAGGCTGAAGGGATCAAGATCGGCGCGGAGCATTTCCGGCGCAGCATGCCGGAGACGATGGGGTCGATTTTCTGGCAGCTGAACGACTGCTGGCCGGTGGCCTCGTGGTCGAGCATTGACTACTACGGACGCTGGAAAGCGCTGCAGTACTATGCGCGGCGATTTTATGCGCCGGTGCTGGTTTCGCCGCACGTCGAAGACGGCTCGGTGAAGGTGTATGTGGTGTCGGACAAAACGGTTGCGCAGCCGGCGACACTCGACGTACGCCTGATGGATTTTGACGGCAAGGTACTGCTGGAAGAGAAGCACGATGTGAGCGTCGATCCGCTGGCGAGCAAGGTGTACCTGGATTGGCCGCTGGCGAAGCTGGCACAATCGGGCGGCGCTGATACGTCGCGGGTTTTCGTGGTTGCGGAACTTATGTCAGGCGGCACACAGATTTCGCGGAACCTGACCTATCTTGCTCCGACGAAGGAAGTGCATTTGAAGCCTGCGCATCTTAACGTGGAAGCGGCGGGCGGGAACGGCAATTATAAAATTCGGGTCACGTCGCCTGTACTGGCGCGGGATGTATACCTTTCGTTCGGGGATCTGGACGCGAAGGTTTCCGATAACTACTTCGACCTGCTGCCGGGCGAGACGCGAGAAATATCCGTGTCGAGCGCGGCTGATCTCGATGCGCTGAAGGCGCAGTTGCACGTGATCTCACTGACGGACGCCTTTGCGACAGCGCCGGTAACGGCGACGATTTCGGCGGGAAGGTGAGGGGAAAGCAAAAGAGCTGGGGTTTGCCCCAGCTCTTTCTGCCGATTGGCTGCCTAGAACGTGAAGACGGCCTGAAGATAAACCCGCCGGGATGCCGCGCCCGTTGAAAAGATCTGTCCAGCCAGCGCGCGTGATTGGCCGAAGAGGCTGTCCGGCACGTATCCCGTCGTCACTCCAGACGAGTTCAAGACCGGCGAAGCTGAGATTGTGCCTGTTGGCGTTCCGTAGTTGATATTGTTAAACAAATTGAGGGCCTGCGCACTGAACGTCAGGCTGTATTTGCGGCCGCTGCCCGGAGGTCCGAACATGCCGCGTGGGCCACCGCCGCCAAAGCCGCCGGGACCAAAGCCACCACCGGGACCACGCCCGCCGCGATGTCCCCCGTCGCCGCCGCCTTGTGGACCGGATTGCGCGCCTTCTTCGAGTTTGGGACCGATGCCGAAGGCGCGGCTCAAGCGCAGGTTGACCGCCACGGACGCCGGGCTGTTGCCAAGGTTCATAGGCAGAAGCTGATCGCCCGGGCCGGGATCAAGGTTCAGGCAGCCATACTGCGTGGTGGTTACAAATTGGGGATTCGGCGCTCCCGCGCACTCGGATGAATCGGCATGGGCAGGCCGGTCGTTCAGCAGGTTGTCGCCGGTGAGATCGTCACCAACCACGACATTATATGGACGGCCGGTATGGGCAATAATGAAGGGATTGAATCGGAGCGCCCACGGTCCCATGTAGTTGCCCATAAGGAAGACCATGTGCCGGGAGACGAAACTCGCGCGGCCATAATCCTGGTTCAGGTTGTATGCATTGGATACAGTACCTCCGGCGCCGTCGGTATTGGCGAAGGAGAGATTGTAGAAGCCAAAGACGTTGAACCTGGGCGAGATGCGCGCGTTGATGTTCACGATCATCTGATTCTGCTTGTAGACCGCTTCGGGGTAATACTCATTCACGATGCCGAGTGATGGATCAGGCCGCGGGCCGGTGCTGCTGTTGTAGTACGTGGTGCCCGGAAGAGGCTCATAGGCGTTGGCATTCCGCGTGACGACCTGGTGGACGCCAAAGGAGTGCAGATAGGTGATGGTCGCGGTGGTGGTCTTGGTGACTTGCCGCTCGAGGCTTGCGCCGAATTGATGCGTGTAGGGCGCGTGGAAATGCGGCGCGATTTCTACGGTGGTACTGTCGGGACCGGCATGATAGGGCGCGGGCGGGAGGCAGCCGGAGAAATCGATGCTCGTGAGGTTTGTCGCGCTCAGGCACGAGGGTGACGATGTCGTTACCTGAACCTGTCCGGAGTTGGCGCTCTGCTCGGTTGCGGCCAGCACATTCGCGATCTGCACGCGGTCGTAGAAGATGCCGTAACCGGCGCGAAGCACGGTCTTGGCGGGCTTGTTGCCCTTTGCATCAAGGGCATAGGCCATGGCAACGCGGGGAGCCCAGTCGTTGTGATCGGCGATGTGGTTCTGCGTCTCCCAGCGGACGCCGCCGGAGAGGGTCAGGCGCGGGTTGAACTTCCAGTCGTCCTGGAAGAAGAGTGCGCCGTCAAAGACGTTGGCGACATACGCGGCGCGGCCGGCAGTCACTTGCACTTTAACCACGTCGGCGCCCAGGGTGTTGAGATTTTGTCCGGCGGCGAGTTTGGCGACCGCGTCCTGGTAGCCCGGCAGGGTGAAGATGACGGTACCGTTTCGATCAGAGTAAGAGGCATTGGCGTCGCGGTTGTCGCGGAGCCACGTTCCGAACTTGATGGCGTGCCTGCCGAGGCTCATGGTGGTGAAGTTCTGCAGTTCGAGATGGTCCTGATGATCGGTGGAGGTCTGGCTCGCGGTGCCTCCGCCGGTGAAGTCGCTGGTCACTGTGATCGTTGGCAGGGTGCTGAAGGGCGCATCGGTGCTGAGGGCGCGCCGGTATTCGAGGCGCGTCTCGTTGACCATATGGTCGTTGATGATCTGTGAATCACTCAACTGGAATGTGTGTTCCGTTGAAGTGGTATTCACGGATTGTGTGGGAAGTTCCTGGGCGCTGATGTCGCCCGACTCCGAGTCGTAATAGAACTGGTAGCGAAGGGTGAGCGTGTTGGATTGGCCGAGCTGAATATCAATTCTGGGCGAAACATTGATGCGATTGTGCGGATTGGACTCTGTGCCGGAGCAAATGCCCGAGGAGCTGGAAAACACGCCATATCCAAAATCGCAGGTGTCGGGGACAGCAGGCGTGAAGTCGTAAACCTGCTGGTCGTGGTTGTCGCGCTGCTCCGCGCTGAGAAAGAAAGAGGTCCTTTTGTTCAGCGAACCGCTGATTGTTCCGTTGTATTGAAAGCGATTGTAGGGCGGAATGTTTTTTACAAACGGGTCGCCGGTGTTGAAGCCGCTGTAATTGCCCATGGCGAAGACCTGGCCGTGGAGCTTGTCGGTACCGGGCTTGGTGAGGATTTCGATGCGGCCATATCCCAGCCGGTCGTACTCGGCGGAGAAGGGATTCTGGTTGATGCGAATCTCGCGGATGGCGGACTTGGGTGGCAACTGTCCGCCTGTGAAGCCGTCGATGTAAATCTGGCCGCCGTTGGGGCCGGCGGAAGGACCAGCCAGAGCCTGCAACTCGTTTGACAATTCATCGGGGTCATCGGAAAGAGCGTCAAGATCCTTTCCCTTGATGACGACCTGGTTGGCGTTTCCCCCAGCCTCGACGTTCACGGTCGGCGTTTCGTCGGTCACCACGACATTCTGCTGCTCGGTTTGGATGGCCATGGCCACGTCCACGCGCTTGACCTGGCTGGCGGCAAGCGATATCGACTGCGATTGGAAGGGCGCAAATCCGGCGCATTCAACTTTGACGATGTAATCGCCCGGAGCTAGTCCGTGGACGGCATAGGAGCCGCTGGCGTCCGCTGTCGTGCTGGTCACAGCGGTTCCCGCCGAGGTAGTGATGGTAACTTTTGCGCCGGGAATCAACGCACCTGAAGGATCGGTTACGTGGCCGTGCAACGTGGCCGGCTCACCTGCCGGAGCTGCGGTCTGCGCATGCGCTGCAATTGCCAGGGTGAGTCCCAGCGCCAGCGTGACCACACAATGAATCAAAGAATGAAATCGCAAATACACTTCTGCCTCTCTTGTCTAGTGAAGAAAACTCATCCGGGCTTACTGTGCTTCAGCTTCTGCTGCGCCGCCCGAACCCATGCTCCAGTTGGAGAGCAGGTTCTGGCTTGCCTCGGGGGCTTCGAGCAATGGTTCAACGCCTGTGAGCAGTGTGATCGATGTAACGTCGGAGGTTCCAGCCGTGGAGACAAGCATCACGGCCTCACCTTTCTTTAAATCGGAAAACTGGATCACCGGGGCGCGGTTGAGCACCTGCTGCATGTCGCCGCCACCGGCACCCCCGGGCCGCCCGTTGCCGGCCCAGCGCCCATTGCCGCTTCCCTGGCCGTTCCAATTGCGCTGCGCTCCGGCCGGCGCTCCTGCGCCCGCCGATGGAGCTCCACGGCCGCCCTGCGAACCACCTTTGAGGCGAGCGGAAATCATGCGCGCCATCATCTCGGGAAGCGTATGCATCTGGCTATCGGCAGGAATATGGATGGTGACCTGTTTCTTGGTAGCGAGATCTTTCACGACGATGGTTGAGGTCGATGGATCGAGGGAGGAGATTGTCCCCGCGATATTGCGGAAGCTGCCCGACACTACCTCGGCCGCGTCGAGCTGAGTGCCGTCGGCATTCTTTGTCCCGCGCGCACGAAGCTGATCGCCGGCATGGATGGCATCAATGGGCGCGGGCTGTGCCAGGTCAAATCGTACCGAAGCCGGCGCATAGCGCTTGATCACAGTCGATTTGGTGACATGCACGGTGATGGTTTTCAGAGTGGGTCCAGCCCCGCTTGCAATCACGATGTTGCCCGCTGCCGGATCTACGCTCTTCACCAGCCCGCCGACACCATTTCGCTGCCATTCTTCCCGCTCCTGCTGCTGCCTCTGCGCAACGTCGGCGGCCTTGATGGTGACGACCTGCGCAGCCTGGGGCGTTGGCCCTGTGGCATCGGGATCGAGCCTGACAAGTACCCGATCGCCGGTCTCGAGGTCGCTGAACTTGATGGTGGCCGCACCGCTCAGGCTTTTCTGTCCCGGCTCGACGCGCTGCACCAATGCCGTCGCGGGCACCTCAACCTGCTTGACCTCACCCGCGTCAGTCTTTACCGTGAGCGAATCTGCAGTGATGGCGGTGACTGTTCCAACAAACCGCCCCGACGGAGCCTGGGCTGGCGTTTGCAGTGCGAAAAACATAATCGCCGCCGCAACGGCCCAGATTGCTCTTGGAAATCGGATGCCGAAGCTGTCTGATGTCGAACTTTTCATGGATTCCAATCCTGCGCCTGTCAAAATCGAGGCCGAAATGCAAACGTTACCCATTTCGGTAGACGAGCCAACGGCGCAAAAGGTTGAGAGGTTGTCTCATGTGCTGGACAGTTCCCGTGGGAAATTCGGCCGTGGCTGTAGTCCCATTGATTTCAGTCGCTTGGGAGTGATGCGTTCCTTCAGCTTGTCTTAAGGTTTCCGGCGCCGTGGGGTGCTGATTCAAAGCCGCATTAGAATGCCGATTATGGTGGATCAGCGGTTGTTTCTCATCTTCCTCGTCGCAGCCCTCGTTTTGGCAGTGACTCCGGGGCCGGGCATCTTCTACGTACTGGCGCGGACCCTGGCGGGGGGACGGCGCGAGGGTATCCTGTCTTCGCTTGGCACATTTCTGGGTGGCCTGATCCACGTGCTCGCTGCGGCGTTCGGTCTCTCAGCGATTCTCGCTGCGTCGGCAACCGCATTCTCGATGGTGAAATATGCCGGCGCCCTCTATCTGCTATGGATGGGAATCATGATGATCCGCGCGAGGAACGTGCATTTTGATGCGGACGCGCCGCCTGTTCCGTCGCTACACGTTTTCCGCCAGGGAGTTTTGACCGAGGTTCTCAATCCAAAAACTGCCCTTTTCTTCCTTTCGTTCCTGCCGCAGTTCGTCAACCCGCGCCTCGGCCACGCAATGCTTCAGTTCCTTGTCCTGGGTATTACTTCCGTCGCGCTGAACACAACGGCCGACCTGGTCGTGATCTCATTTGCGGGTCCACTCGGCCAGGCAATGAGATCGAACGCGCGCTTTCGCCGCAATCAGCGTGTGGCTTCGGGTATTGGGATGATCGGTCTTGCAGCGTTTGTCGCGTTCGGGGAAAAAAGCTGACTGCGCACGATGGACGCCGCAGAGCTCAGTTGGCGATTTCAGCTGATTCAAGGAAGGTGTAGCTTCCCGATGGCGCGGGAACGACGTGCGTGAGGCGCCGGTTGTGAACGATCACCGTGTCCTTGTACCAGAGGTTGAATTCGGGCAAATCGCGAGCGAGGATCTGCTGGGCTTCAACGTAATCGGAGCGGCGTTTTGACCTGTCGGTACTGGTGGCAGCATCGTCGAGTAAGCCATCGAGGCGGGCATCGGAGTAATGACCACGGTTTGCGCCTTTCGGGGAGAAGCTTTTGGTCGCAAAGACGTAAGTGAAGATGTCGGGCTGCTCGTTGCCTCCAATCCAGCGCAGGGAGTAGATCTGAAAGGCACCGCGCGTCACGTCTGAATAGAAAGTGGCGAATTCATAGCTGCGCAGATCGAGCGCGATACCCACTTCAGCCAGTTGCTGCTGCAGCACTGCGGCCAGCAGGCGTGTGTCCTCATCGGTGCTGGTCTTCATTGTGACGTGAAAGCGGACGCCGTTAGGTCCGGGGGCATATCCAGCGTCGTCGAGCAAGCGGCGAGATCGCGCGGGGTCGAAGTTGTAGTGCTCCACATCGCCGGTCCATGCCCAGTGCGAGATGGGAAGCAGGCTCGATGCGATCTGCGCGTGTCCGCCGAGGAGGGTTTTGATGATGAGCGGCCGGTCGATGGCGCAGGCGATTGCCTGACGGACACGGACGTCTTTGAGCAAGGGGTCGCGCAGATTGAAGGCGAGGTATTGAACCTCGGTGCCGCCCGCATCTTCTATTTCGAGATCCGGACGCCGGGCAAGAACCGGCAGAGCGTCCATGGGTAGGGAATTAATGGCGATATCCGCCGATCCCTTTTCAAGTTCCAGGGATTCGGTGATGGCATCGGGCACAACCGCAAATCGCACCCTGTCAATGCGCGGAGCATCATGCCAGGCGAGGGGATTGCGCTCAATCACAACGTCCTGGTCGATCTGCTGGCTGACAAAACGGAACGGTCCGGTGCCGATGGGATGGCGCCAGAACTCGCGGCCACTACCATAGGGCACAATACCCATGGCGCCGGTGGAAAGGTTGGTGAGCAGAAAGTTGTCGGCGTGCTTGAGGTGGAAGACGACGGTGTGCGGGTCGCGGGCCTCGATGCGGTCGACAGAGGCGTAGGCATTGGCCTTGGGGGTGATGATCACGCCGGTCCGCATGGAATTGATGGTCCATACGACGTCGCGGGCGGTCAGTTCGCTGCCGTCGTGGAACCTGACTCCGTTGCGCAGATGAAAGATGAGCGTAAGCGGATCCGGCTGTTCCCAGCTTGCGGCGAGCGCAGGAGTGAATTGGAAATTCGCGTTGCGTGCGACGAGGCCGTCGAAGAGCAGAGCATCGATGCGCTGCGATTGCACATCGATTCCAATGCGGGGATCGAGGTTGGCGGGGCTGCTCTCGATGAGAAACACGACGGTATGGGGATCGCGCGAGGTCTGGCGGCATCCGCCCAGCAGCGCGACTGCGAGCAGGAGGACGAGCGCGCTCGAAGGTGTTCTGGTGGGAATGGAGGAAAGGAGGCTCACCTGTCTACTTATATGCCGCATACGCCATTTGTCCCAGGATTACGGGCCTCTTTGCTCCGGTTGCGGAGGGGACATTGCCCGGGAGGTAATGCCAGGTCATGTAGGCCATGAGCGCGAATGCCGCCGCTTCCTTGGCCTCGGCGGGCATGCCGAACTCATCGATCATGCGGACGAGGCATCCCATCGGTTCAAGGCGCTGGGCCAACATCCGCATCAACGTGGCGTTGAAGGCGCCTCCGCCGGAGACGATGTAGTCGACGGGCCCGCGCTTCATGCGGAGTGCCGCAAAGCGCCGATATGCCTGCGCGATGCTCTCGGCGGTAAAGGCGGTTGCGGTCGCAAGCGCGTCTTCAGGTTTGCGGCTTTGGCGTCGGCATAGAGCCAGAAAGGTCGCGGCGTACTCGCGGCCGAACTCCTCGCGTCCGGCTGTACGAGGCGGCTTCAATTTGAAGAATGAATGCCGCATACGATCCTTCAGAACGCTTTCGAGCACCGTGCCGCGACCAGCAATAGCGCCGTTGCGATCGAATGGCTTGTGGAAGAGCTTTTGCGCGAGCCAGTCGATGACCATGTTGCCGGGGCCGGTGTCGAAGGCGATGATCTGCTTTCCGTGGCCGCCGGCGGGAATGGCGGTGAGGTTCGCGATGCCGCCGATGTTCTGGAGGACGCGATTGCGCTTTGGATCGGCGAACATGAAGTGGTCGAGGAGGGGTACCAGAGGCGCTCCCTGTCCGCCGGCAAACATGTCGGCGGGGCGGAAGTTAGAAACCACGTGCACGCGTGTGCCTGCGGCGATCGCGGCTGCTTCGCCAGCCTGCCAGGTGCAGGCGAATGTGCGCCCGGTGTAAGGCTGCGGTTGTGCCTGATGGTAGAGCGTCTGGCCGTGGCAACCAACGAGATCAATCTTCAGGCGATGTTTCCTGGTCGTCACGGCCACAGCGTCGGCGTAGGCGAGGCCAAGGCGCCAGTTGAGGCGTGCAAGTTCCGCTGTCGAAGTGGAGGCGGCGTTCATGGCTGCGAGGACGGCACGGCGCAGAGCGGCGGAGTAGGGGAAGGCTTCATGTGCCAGCAGAGTGAGCCGGGGCCATCGGCGCACCGGAGAAATCTTGACCACGGCGACGTCGATGCCATCGGCGGAGGTTCCGCTCATCACGCCGGCAACGATCATGGTCTGCAGCTTCATCGGATCTCCGCCGGCGACGCGACGCGAGGGCTGGTTGCATCTGTGGCTGCGATGATCGATGCGATTTTGTGGCGGAACTGGTCGATGCACACACGCAGCGCATTCAACTGCTTTTCACTACAAGGAGGCGTGACTCCCGAGGCATACAGCCGCCGACGTTTTTGAGCGGTGACGCGGGCCGCGGCAAGGAGCAATTTGCGGAATGCAGCGGATCGTTCGGCTTCGCGGATGAGAGCATCGTAGGATCGCAGAATCAATTCGGGGCTATGGCAGATTTCAAGCAGATCGGAACCGGCGCGAATGGCAGCTACCGCAGCTTCATCGACGGGGAGAAACTTGAGAATGCCGCCCATTTCCAGATCGTCAGAAAGGATGATGCCGCGGTAGCCGATCTGTTTGCGCAGCACCGTGGTGATCCAATAGGTCGATGCGCTGGCGGGCATCTCCTTTCCGCGAGTTTTTGGATAGGCCGCGTGATTGGTCATGATCATGGGCATCTGGGTGTGAAGGGAGCGATAGGGGAGCAGGTCTTCTGCCCACAGGGCATCCCAGTTGCGCTCAATCTCAGGGGTCTCAAAGTGGGTATCGCTCGACGCGCCGCCAAGACCGGGAAAATGCTTTCCGCAACCCACAACCCCCTGGGCCGCAAGGCCGGCGAGAAACCCACTTGCGAACTCGATGACATCGCCGGCAGCCGCAGCGGGCGGCCGCGAGCCCAACACCGCAGCGGAGGCGGGCAGCGCAAGGTCCACCACGGGGGCCAGCGTGGTGTTGAACCCGAAGGCTTTTACGCTTCGCGCGACCAACGCACCGTGCTCGCGGGCGATGGCAGATTTCCGCGTCTTGAGCAAAGCCGCGCCAACCGCTTGTGCCGATGGCATCGGCGCCAGCGCATCGCGAAGACGATTGACGGTGCCGCCTTCGACATCGACACAGCGCACAGCATGGCGCGCTCCGAGGCCGGTGGCTTCGTTGAGCAGGGCACGAGTCTGACGGGCGTCTGTGATGTTGCGTTTGAAGAGAATGATGCCGCCGGGGCGAACGAGACGCAGCCACGCGCGTTCAAGGCCGGTCAGTTCGGTGCCGTTCAGCCCTACAACCAGCATGCTTCCCGCTGCCTGTCGCAGACTCTCGCTCATCGTGCTCCTTGATTTCTCACTCCAGATTCTAGAACCGGATGCTTGAGTCTTGTCTGGCTGCTGCGGAACATCTCCCGGGGGCTAAAGCCCGAGATTTTTCTGCACTCGTGGCAGCACGGCTAAACTCGTGCCCTGGCACAAAGCCAATTTTTGCCCACGAACTTGAAATCACAGTGCTTTTTCCTTCAATTCCTGTTGTAACTCTTCGAGCAAATTCAGCGCCTGGAGGGGCGTCAGCGCATTCACATCCACAGCTTCAATGCGGTCGACGATTCGTTGGGAAAGCGGGGTGAAGATGGTGAGCTGCATTGGCTCCGCCACAGTCTCAAACTGTACGCTCTGCCGTTCTTGTTTTTCGTGCTGGCGCAGCACGTGACGCGCTCGCTCGATCACCGCAGGCGGAAGGCCGGCCATCTTGGCGACGTCAATGCCATAGCTCTTGCTTGTTGCGCCCGGTTCGATATTGTGCAGAAACACAATTCCGCGGGACGTTTCTTTCACGCCCATGCGGAGATTTCGCACCTTCTTCAGCTTCTCGGCGAGCATGGTCAATTCATGGTAATGGGTGGCAAAAAGGGTGCGCGCGCCTGTTTCCGCATGCAGATATTCGACCGTGGCCCAGGCAAGACTCAAGCCGTCGAAGGTAGCGGTGCCTCGGCCCATCTCGTCGAGCAGGACCAGGGAATGTTTTGTCGCCGTGTTGAGAATGGTCGCTGTCTCTGTCATCTCCACCATGAAGGTGGAGCGGCCGCGCGCCACGTTGTCGCTCGCGCCGATTCGGGTGTAGATTCGGTCGACCAGCCCGAGGCGCAGACTGTCGGCTGGAACGAAGCTTCCCATCTGCGCCATGAGAGCAAGCATCGCCGCCTGTCGCAGATAAGTGCTCTTACCACCCATGTTGGGGCCGGTAATCAAGAGAAGACTTGGCCCATCGTCGCCCGCGTTGAGATACACATCGTTGGGGATGAATCGTCCTTCGCGCGTCTCTTCCATCCACTGCTCGATGACGGGGTGGCGTGCCGCGACCGCTTCAAGGACGGGCTCTTCAGCCAGGGTGGGTCGAACGTAGCGGCGCTGGGCGGCGAGATGCGCAAAGTTCGCCAGCAGGTCCGCCTCGGCTACCACCGCGGAGGTCTGCCTGATGCGGCCAGAGGCCTTGAGGACCTCGTGGCGCAATTCTGCAAAGATGCGCTTTTCGATTTCGATGGACCGGTCGTGCGCGGTGAGGATCTTTCGCTCATGCTCTTTCAATTCCGGCGTAGTGAATCGCTCGGCATTCACGAGAGTTTGTTTGCGCTCGTAGTCGGCCGGCGCCATGGACAGGTTCGCCTTGGTGATCTCGATGTAATACCCAAACACCGAGTTGTACCGGACCTTCAGCGAGCCGATGCCGGTGCGGGCGCGCTCACGCTCTTCGATGGCGGCGATGTGGCGGCGCCCGGTAGTCGATATCGTGCGCAAGTCATCGAGTTCCGCGTCCACGCCGGCGGCAATCACGCCGCCATCCGCGATGGTAAGTGGCGGCTCAGGGGCGAGGGTGGTTTCGATCCTGGCCGTGATGTCCTGGAGCGGATCGAGACGCTGCGTCAATTCAGTCCACAGTGATGCGGCCATCGATTGCAGCGCGGTCTTCAAATCCGGCAGCTTTGCCAGGCTGGCGGCGATGGCCCGCACGTCGCGAGGCCCCGCGGAATCGAGACTGACTCGTGCCAGTAACCTTTCGAGATCGAGAATTCCGGAAAGAGCGCGGCGGACCTCTTCGCGCTTCATGAGATCGGCGACCGCTTCGGCGACCGCTTCGTATCGGGCTTCAATGGCTGCGGCATCCACTGAGGGGCGAAGGATGGTTGCCCGCAGCAGCCGTTTTCCCATGGGGGTGCGGCAGTCGTCGAGGGTATGAAACAACGTTGCGCGCGGGTCCTGGCCAACGAAGAGCGGCTGCACAAGTTCAAGATTGCGGACCGTTACCTGGTCGAGCTCGAGCGCGGTCGAGTGCTCCTGGAATTTGAGGGAATCGATATGCAAGGCTTCATTTTTCTGGGTGGTGCGTACGTAGTGAAGGACAGCGCCGGCTGCAATCGCGGCAGCATCGTGACCGACCAGTCCGAATCCTTCAAGGGAGCGCACGTTGAGCTGCCGCTCGACCAGGGGCACGGAATAGTCGCGGGTCCACACCCATTCTTCGACACGGGTGCGCGCCCCGATCTGTTGCAGCCGTGCCGGAATCTCGACATGGGGAGGGAGAAGCACCTCGCTTGCGCCAGCCAGTAGAATTTCTTCGGTTGCCTGCTGCTGTGCGGACGGGCCTTCGAATTCAGACGTCCTGAATTCGCCCGTGGAAACATCGAGCAGCGCCACACCAAAGCAAGCAAGGCCCTTGCCGCGTTCGCATGAGGGAAGTTGAAAGAGCGCAGCAAGGAAATTGTTCTGCTCCTGCCCCAGACTGGCGTCGAGAGCTGTACCCGGAGACAGCACGCGCGTGACTTCGCGACGAACGATCTTTTTTGTGAGCCTGGGGTCCTCCATCTGGTCGCATAGCGCGATGCGATAGCCCTTGCGAAGCAGGCGTGTGAGGTAGCCTTCAACGGCATGATACGGAACACCGCACATGGGCACCTGGCGTTCCCGGTCGCGGGCGGTGAGGGTGAGTTGCAGCTCCCGGCTGGCGATGGAAGCGTCGTCATAGAAGAGCTCGTAGAAATCTCCCATTCTGAAGAACAGGAGCGCGTCGGGGTTTTCCCGCTTGGCCGCCGACCACTGGCGCATGAACGGGGTCATCTCCGCGTCGGCGGGGGACGGCTTGGGGCGGGCAGCAAAAGGGAGACCAGGCGGCATCTCATCCACAGGGGGAACCGGAGGAGCGGGGTCAATCGGCGGTACAGCGGGTTGGCTTTCCTGCTTGATCACAACTAAGTACAAGCTTACCGTGCCCTGGTCGGGGATTGGTGTGCAACTCGTTTCGGCACTATCAACAAACCGAATCCGCGCCTACCGCCTGGCGATGTACAATTTCTGCGGCCACCCAGGGCCGATCCGCTCGATCAGGCCCTCACTCTGGCCGGAACTCTCTCCCATTCCAGGTTGGAAGAACAACGATGATTCCCCATGGAGGAAAAACAATGAAGAAGATGGAGCAGTATTTCGCCTGCGCGCTCATTTCCCTGGTTGTGCTGTGGGCTCCCGCGGTTTGCGTTGCGCAAAGTGCGTTTGACGGCACTTGGCGCGTCAACATGAACGAATCGAAGTTTTCACCCAAGCCGGTCGATTTCTATATCGGGGACGGATGGTACCACTGCACCAGTTGTACTCCGGAGGTCGTGGTCAAGGCCGATGGTGGGGACCATGCTGTAACCGGTCAGCCGTATGACACGCTGAGCGTGAAGGAAGTGGATGCCAAGACCATTGAGCTCGTAGCAAAAAAAGGCGACAAAGTCATTTCCGATCAGACTCGAACCGTCTCAGACAATGGCAAGATGCTTACGGTCAAATCGACGTCTCATCCGGAAAGTGGCGGAGCTGACGTTGTAACGGAAGTGACAGCCACCCGTGTTGGCACAGCGCCCGCCGGGGTTCCGGCCGCTTCAGGCGACTGGAAGATCGACAAGGTAAAGCAGAGTGACAACGGACTGACCACCACCTTCAAATGGAGCGGCGATGAACTTACGATGACGACTCCCACGGGCGAGTCGTATACCGCGAAGCTTGATGGCTCCGACGCTTCCGTCAAAGGAGCGTACGGTTACGACACGGTCTCTCTCAAGAAGCTTGATGGGCGCAGCATTGAGGAGACCGACAAACGGGACGGCAAGGTGGTCGACGTTGTGAAGATGACCGTCGCGCCTGATGGCAAAAGGATGACCATCGTCGAAACGAGCAAGCCATCTGACCGGACATCGACCCTTATCGCAACCAAAGAATCATCGCGGGGTTGACCTGAATCGACCTGACGCAGGGGCAGCAGAGATTCCAGCCCCTGCGACGCATCATGAGCACCCGGCGCTGGGGCTGCCGCAGATCTGGATGCGGGCGAACCGGCGCGGGGTACAATCCTCCCTTAGGCGAATGAGGCCCATGTCGACCCTCGCCAAGTGGAGACGAAAGAAGTGAAGACGCGCCTGCTTGCGATTGCCATCCTTTTTTTCCTTTCATTCGCAGCCGGCGAAGGGCATGTGGGCGCCGCGAGCGCTCAAAAACCTCCGAGTGCAAAGAAACTCGACACGCTGGCCAATGCCGCTCTCGCCGTCATGAAGAGCCGAGCTGCGACCCTCAAGGTCGAAGGCGTTGCCGTGGTCGCCTATGCTCCGGGCGACAGCATCCAAGGTTGGACCTCGAAGATGGCTGTCGTGGGCCGTATCAAAGACCCTGCGGGCAAGGGGAGCAATCTTCTGGGCATTGCGTATGCCAAAGCCTCTGAAATGGCCGACACCCTGCAAAACAGCGGTACTTCGGGACGCGCTCCGCTGATCGGCGAGTTTGGATGGCAGGGTGGAGTGATCGCGCGCGCCAGGACGGGCTACATCATCGTTGCCTTCAGCGGAGGCAAGTCGGAAGACGATGTGCAGATATCGCGTTCCGGACTCGCAGTTCTGCAGCCCGGTCTTTGAACGAAGAATCCGATCGTTCCGATGATGACACACGACTTAGAAGCCTCAAACGGCAAGGGACAACCCTCCAATTTAGTGATTTGCGTCACAGTATACTGGTTCCTAAGGCCTTAAGGTTGTTTACGGATGCATCTCCTCTGGCTCAGAGTCGCGGCTGTACTCTACGCGGCAGCAAGTGTCGCCGTATTTCCGGCCGTGTTATACAAATTGGACGGCTGGCGCCGGTGGTGCGTGCATTTTGCCGGGATGGCCTTTTTCTTTCACTTTGTTTCGGCAGTCGAGATGCTGGCGCTGGCTCATCGCTGGGTTCCGGTAGGGGCGCGCGAGGTGGAGTCGCTGCTTGGCCTCCTGGTGGTTTGCCTTTTCTTTCTTGCCTGGTGGATTTACGGCGCTATCTCTTTGGGCGTGTTCGCCTTGCCGGTGACTTTCTTTCTGGTGTTTGTGCCGTCGCTGGGACTGGGCCGCTATGTCTTTCCGTCTCAAGGCGTGCGCACCAGTTGGCTGATTGCGCACATCGCGGCGTTGCTGGGGGCGTATGCCGCGCTGGGATTCAGCCTGCTTGCATCGGTGCTCTACCTGGTGCAGGAGCGTCATTTGAAGGCGAAGCTCAAGGCGGGAGAGGATTCCTGGTGGGCGCCGCTGGACTGGCTCCCGCCGCTTGACACGTTGGAGCGGATTGCCCATGCCATGTTGCTTTTCGGTTTTCCGTGCATGACGGTAGGGCTGATTCTGGGCGCGGTTCTGGTGCAGGAAACCTCACTGGGCGCGGCGTATTTTCTCGATCCCAAAGTGCTTGCCTCGTTTGCCATGTGGGTGTTGTATGTCCTGCTGCTGTTTCTGCGAAGGTCTGCCGGGCTGCGCGGACGAAAAGCCGCCTATCTCTCGGGGGCAGTGCTGGTAATTATGCTGGCCGTCTGGGCCGCCAATCTATTCAGCCACGTTCACAGGTTCGGTGCCCCATGAATCTGCTGCTGCTTGGAGTGAATCACAAGACGGCGCCGATCGACCTTCGCGAACGGATCGCCATCTCGCGCGAGGACCTGCCGGAGACGACGCAGGCCCTGGCAGCGATTCCCGGCATTACCGAGTGCATGATCATCTCGACCTGCAACCGAGTGGAGATGCTGGCGGTCGTAGAAGGCCAGGGTGTGGACCTGGCGGGATTCCTGCATTCGCATTTCGGCATTGACCCGGCACTGCTCGCATCGCACATCTATGAGCATCGCGATCAGGAGGCTGTCCGTCACTTATTCCGCGTTGCATCAAGTCTGGACTCGATGGTGGTAGGCGAGCCGCAGATTCTCGGCCAGGTGAAGGAGGCCTTCACGGTCGCGAAGGCCAGCGGAACAGTTGGCGGGCAACTGGATCACTTGCTTCAGAGCGCATTCGCCGCCGCAAAGCGGGTCCGGTCAGAAACGCAGATCGGTTCAAATTCGGTTTCCATCGCCTCGGTGGCCGTGGACCTTGCACGGAAGATTTTTGGTTCGCTCAACGGGCGGACGGTGTTTCTTGTGGGCGCGGGCAAGATGAGCGAACTGGCGGCGCGGCATCTGGTGCAGCAGGGAGCAGGAACGATCCTGGTGACCAATCGCACCCAGGAGCGCGCGAAGCAGCTTGCGGAACCGTTCAAAGGGCGCGTGATTCCCTTCGAGCAGCTTTATGAGACGGCGAGCGAGGCCGATATCGTGATCAGCTCTACCGGCGCGCCGCACCCGATTTTCCGCCGCGAGCACGGACAGGCGTTCATGCATCGCCGCCGCAATCGGCCCATGTTTTTTATCGACATTGCGGTGCCTCGGGATGTCGACCCGGCGGTGAATCAACTCGAAGGCATCTTTGTTTACGACATTGACGATTTGCAGGCCGTGGCCGCGTCGCACATGGCGGAGCGGAGCCGCGAGGCGGGCGATGCGGAGGCACTTGTTGCAGCGGAAGTAGCACGGTTCCACGAGCGGCAGCGCACGGTGAATGTGGCGCCGGCGATCGTAGCCCTGCAGCGATATGCGGAGGAGATTCGGCAAAACGAGATGAAGCGCATTCATGCGAAATTGGGCGAGCTGAACGCAGAGCAGGCTGCCGCAATCGAGATGCTGACGCGGGGAATCGTGAACAAATTTCTGCACCCCCACATGCAGGCCCTCAAGCAGGCAGCACGCGAGAACGATTCAGCCCGGATCGAAGCGCTGTGCGAATCGTGGTCGCTACCGGTTGCGGGCGAGAAAGAATTGCCGCCGGATGCGAGTGCGGCAGACGCGGGCAGCGACAAACCCAAGCCGGTTGAGAGAGAGCGCATGGGCGAAATCAGCGTAGCGGGTGGCAAGTGAATCTGCGCATCGGGAGCCGCGGCTCGCAGCTGGCCTTGTGGCAGGCGAGTCATATTGCCGGGCTGTTGCGCGGTCAGGGCCATACCGTCGATATCGAGATCATCAAGACCACCGGCGACCGGATGCAGGAAGTCACGTTCGCGCAGGTTGGTTCAAAGGGCATGTTCACCAAGGAAATTGAAGAGGCGCTGGCGGATGGCCGCGTGGACCTGGCGGTGCATTCGCTCAAGGATCTGCCGACCGAACTGCCCGCGCCCTTTGCATTGGCAGCGACGCCGCCCCGTGTGGATGCGCGGGACGTTCTGGTTTCAGTAAAGTATGCGGATCTGGAATCGTTGCCGCAGGGGGCCAAAGTTGGCACGAGCAGCCTGCGCAGGCGAGCCCAGCTGAAGGCGCTGCGACCGGACATTGACGCCATCGAGTTTCGAGGCAACGTGGATACACGGTTACGGAAGTTGGGTGAGGGGCAAGTGGACGCCATTCTGCTGGCTGCAGCGGGTCTCGATCGGCTCGAAAAAGCCGAGTGGGTTCGGGTGAGGCTGGATCCGAAGGATTTTTGTCCTGCCGTGGGACAGGGCTCACTGGGAATTGAGACGCGCAAGGAGGATGAGGCGACGATCGCGGCGCTTGAATTCCTGAACGACGAGGCGACTCGTTTTGCCGTGACCGTGGAACGCGCGGCACTGGCGGAACTCGGCGGCGGATGCCAGGTGCCGATCGGAGTGCATTGCCGCCCGAAGCTCGATGCCGGAGAGATATTGGGAGAGCAGGCGGAAGTGTTTGGAGTCGTTGCCGATCCAGCGACCGGAAAGGCGGTTCGCGTGTATCATGTCCAACCCAAAGCCGGAAGCGATCCCGTCGCACTGGGCCGCTCGATCGCGAAAAGACTCATCGATGCCGGCGCGGCATCGCTGCTGGAAGCGCTCGCAGAAGGAAGCCGGTGAATTCCGGACCGCTGGCAGGGCGCTGCGTGCTGGTGACGCGGGCCGCGGGGCAAGCCAGCAAACTGAGCGACGAACTTCGCGCGTTGGGCGCCGTTCCAATCGAAGTTCCAGTGATCGAAATCTGCCCGCCCGAGAGCTATGACGGCCTCGATAGCGCTTTCCGGCAACTCGACACCTTCGATTGGCTGCTTTTCACGAGCACCAATTCCGTTGCGGCCTTTCAAAGTCGAGCGATGAACCTTGGAATCTCGCTCACCGATCTCAAGCCACAAATCGCTGCTGTGGGCAAAGCTACAGCTCAGGCGCTTGAGACGCTGATGCATTTGCGGGTGTCTCTTACGCCGAAAGAGTACGTGGCTGAAAGCTTGGTAGCGGCGCTCAAGGATCAGATTTCAGGAAAGCGCGTTCTTCTTGCGCGTGCTGCGGTCGCCCGCGACGTGATCCCCGACGCACTGCGAGCTTCGGGTGCAAGCGTAGATGTGGTGGACGCCTACCAGAATGTATTGCCCTTTGACGCACCATCGAAGCTGCGAAAAGCCGTAAGCGAATCGATCGACGCCGCGACGTTTACGAGTTCGTCAAGCGTGACGCATCTTGCGGAAGCCGCCCATGCCGCTGACATCCCGTTCCCGCTGCCGGAGATTCCGGCTGTTTCAATTGGGCCCATCACGAGCCAAACGCTGCGTGAACTTGGCTGGCCGCCCGCGGTGGAGGCCGATCCGCACGATATCCCAGGACTGATTCAGGCAGTTAGGGAACTGCTCTCGTAAATCATCTTCAGCAGCGAACAACTTTGGGGGACTGGATGCCCCGGGTGGCGTTGCGCGTGTCGACGACCAATTGCGATTGGTCGACAATAGCCGGGTAGTCGTAGCTGCTGTGGTCGGTGACGATGACGACGGCATCGTATTGGCCGA
>DATKPJ010000139.1:0-33192 GCA_035524195.1 Occallatibacter sp. | reverse complement strand
CCGAGGGCTACCGTCCGCAGGATGAGCAGGTCGAGCGTACCCTGCGGGAGATCGATACGACGGGAGGACATGCATTTCCCCTTTCACTTCTACATGATCTTCTACACGAATGCCCTGTCGAAGCGCAAGGGGAATGTTGCGGATGTGGCTATCCCCTCAGGCAGGATGCTCACGTTTCTCCTCGGATGAATCACAGCATTTGTACGACGGGTTGGGTGGCCTCCGGTCCTTCAATCCCCAACAATCGGAAACGCCTGCGCCGCCTGCACCAGCTTCGGCAGCCCCATACCCCAGTCAGGCGATTCCAGATCCGGCATCGGCTTGGCTTGGAAAAGACGCTTGCACTGGCGCGCCGTCCACCGCGCCCATCTCTTTGATTTCTTGCGCCGTGCGCTGTCGGTTGAGATGCCCGTTCCCGCATACATCTGCCGATAAAGCTTGGAGAGAAAGATAAACGCGATCCTTGATGTGATGTTCGGGCAGCACCCCGATCTCTCCCAAATCGCATCCCAGTTATAGAACCTGTCCCACACTTTCTGTGTGCGCTCGCGAATTTCATCCGAGCTTATCGTTGGATGTGGAGTGAACATCTTCGGGCGAACCTCAGTCGGAATCAGCCAGTACCGTGTGATGGGTACATCGCCCACCATCGTCGGGTCTTTCGATTGTTCTTTTTCCCAGCGCCCAAAATCCACCGTGCCCGGAAAAGGCGTCATCATCACAAACTGTGCGAACGTGACACCCGCCTTCAGCGCCATCTGGACCGTCGCATCAAACGTTGCCGGCTTGTCCGTGGGCAATCCGAAAATGAATGAGCCGAGAACATGAACTCCATGTGCCTTGAAAGTTTGCAACTGCTTCGCCAGCGCCTCGCCGGAATAATTCCAGTCTTTGAAAACAGCCTTCAGTCCCTCGGGCGTGACAGCTTCCACGCCGACCAGCGCGCCCTTGATGTTTGCCCTCCGCATCGCATCCAGATAGTCGCCGTCCTCGCCTGCTTCCATCGTGATTTGCGTAAAGAACACCATGTCTTTTGGCAGCTTCGCCAGTTCTTCCATCAACTGAAAGCGCTCCCTGCGAATGGCTGTCAGCTCCTCCACTTTCGCCAGGTTCTTCTGCTCGCGGGCCAACCTCAAATCAGTCAGAGTAACTGGATAGAAGTTGTCGTCGGCGAGAGCTACAAATCGAAAACCGATTCGCCGCAATTCGACGATCTCGTCGATCACTCTCTGATGACTTCTTTGCCGCGGCTTTTGTCCGTCGGTGCGCCACACACTGCAAAACGAACAGTGCTTCGGGCATCCGCGAATGGTCTGCACCGAGGCCCACATGTACTTCCCCGGCGCCATCAGGTCCCATCGGGCAGGCAGGAATTCGCTGCCTTCGATCCTTCCGCCTTCGTACACCTTCTCCGGCTTGCCCGCCAGACAATCCGCCACCACCCTGCCCCAGGCAACGTCGCCGTCGCCTTTCACGACTGCGTGGGCTTCGCCACGCTCCAATGCTTCTTCAGGAAACAGCGTGGCGTGAATCCCGCCATACACAACCCACGCGCCTCGGCTGCGCGCCATTCTGCCCACGGCATAGCCGCGCAACGCGTTGCCGGTATGTACGCTGATTCCCACAATGTCTCCGGGCTTGATCGTCTCGGGCGCAATCTGCTCAAGGGATTCATCGACCAGGATCGGGTTTCCGGCTGAACGGGGCGTGGCTGCAGCCAGCACAAAGAGCCAGCGCGGCGTGATCACGGCTGTGCCAAAAGAATTGTCGCTCGGATTTACAAGATGGACGCTCACAGAACCCTTTCCTCGTGCGGGTGGTTGGCGCGTGCGAGTGCGTTGGAATCGTAGAGCGTCTACGCAAAGAGCACGATTGCAGACCGCGAGGCGTCCCGTGGGAGTTCTGCAATAAGCATACAGATTTAAGGCAGGACGCGCCCTTTTCTCGAAGAAATTTACAAGATGGGTCGTTTAAAAGGCAGACAGACACTGGGTTTTGGGAGTAAAGCAGATGCGCTTAACCTACCTGGCTGCACTCTTCCACCGGGATGGGAACCTGCTCCACAATCTCCAGGCCGAATCCTTCCAATGCCGGTATGTGCATGGGCGTGTTCGACAGCAGCCGGATGCGCTGGATGCCCAGGTCCGACAGAATCTGCCCGCCTAACCCAATCGCCCGTAGAATTCGACCGCTCCGGTCTCGAACCCCTTCGCGCTCACGCTTTTCCTTGTGCAGAATCAGATGCGGAACCGTCTCCTCCGGGGCTACCGCCGGGATTGCCGCCCCTTCCGGCCCAAAATGGGGCGGCTCCAGCGGCTCATGAACCGTCTCAAATCCCCGCGAAGTATTGTGCAGATAAAGTATGGCGCCGCAACCCTCGTCGGCAATCATGCGCATCGACGTGTCGAGAATCTCCCGGCAATGGCAATCGGCCCCAAACACATCGCCCGCAGTGCACCGCGTGTGAACCCGCACCAGCACGGGATGTGTGCAGGGTGGCCGGCCACCGTCCTTTTCACCGGGCATGCCCGCAGGGCCGTCGTGGAAAGCCGGGCAGCCGGGGCAGAGATCGCCACGCACCAGTGCGACATGGCTCTCGCCTCCGTTCACTTCACTCTCGTACGCGATCATCCGGAACTCGCCGTATTTCGTCTGGATCAGGCTCTCGCCTGCGCGCACGATATAGCGCTCGTGTCGCAGCCGGTACCGGATCAGCTCCGCCACGGTGAGAATCTTCAACCCATGCTCTTTGCAGAACGGAATCAGGTCCGGGATCCGCGCCATTTCGCCGTCGTCGCGCATGATCTCGCAGATCACTCCGGAAGGATTGAGCCCTGCCATCCGCGCTAGATCAACCGAAGCTTCAGTCTGCCCGGCCCGCACCAGCACGCCGCCCTTGCGCGCCCGCAGCGGGAAAATGTGTCCCGGCCTTGCCAGATCACTGGGGGTTGTCGCCGGCGCAATGGCCGTCCGCACCGTGTGCGCCCGGTCCGCCGCAGAGATTCCCGTCGTCACGCCCTCCCGTGCCTCGATCGTTTCGGTAAATGCCGTCCCGAATCGCGACGAGTTGTGCTGTGTCATCGGAAACAGGCGCAGGTAGTCCGCTCGTTCCTCGGTCAGCGTGAGGCAGATGAGCCCCCGCCCGTAGCGCGCCATGAAATTGATCGCTTCTGGCGTAACATGTTCAGCCGCAAGGGTCAGGTCTCCCTCGTTTTCGCGATCCTCGTCATCCACCACCACCACCATCCTTCCGGCGCGGATCTCGCCTAGCGCCCCGGGGACGTCGGTGAACGGATGCTCCATTGCGCGTGTATTTTCCGGCATGGCGGTCACCTTATTCTCGCCGAATCTCTCCTAAACAGCAAAAGCGCCGCTCGAAAGCGGCGCCTCTGCAAGCAAAACTCCAGGGAGCTTACAACGTGGATTCGATCTCAAAGCCCCATGCTTCCAACAGAGCCTCTGGAATGTACTTTGAGTTTTTGTTCCGCCGAGCCCACTCCCGCAACCGGGTTGACCGGATGTACTGATCCGGCGTGAGCTTGAACTCCTTCACAATCTGCTCGAAGGAGGTCACTGTAGGCACAACCGGCCCAATGGGCTCCGGTTTGCCCCAATTCGGATTTCCACGACGCTTTGCCATCTGTTTTTTTGTCCTTAAGAAAGGAATTGTCTTTCGGTACAACCTCGGGCGTAGGCGGGGAACCTTCAAGCCCATAAGTGCTGCATGTGTTCTATTTTAAGTATTTTTTCTTCAAAAATCAATAGCAAACCGATTTTGCCGGCCTAAACCAAAGCGCCCCGATTCATTCGCTAAATCGCGGCGCAACAAGCTCATTCTAAATAGCTTACTAGCGCAACTCGTCTCCTCCAGGCCGCCGCTCCCCTTCGTCGGTCCAGAAAAATTGCCCTCCCGCGCAGGGTAACATGGCACCATAATCCTAGATACTCTTATGACAATACATTCGCGGCTGCTTCTTTTGAGCCTTGTTTTTCTTGCCCTGGGTCTGCCCCAAAGCCATGCGGTCGAACTGAAAGTCAGCCGCGACGCGCTGCAGAGAACCTTGAAAACCCAGCTCTTCAGCGCACCCGATGGGCGCTATTATCTGAAGGGTAACTCCCATTCGGCCTGCTCCGTCTATGCCGAATCCGCAGACGTCACCTTCGTCCAGAACCGCATCATTGTCCATGTCAAAACCCATGCGCGGCTGGGCAAAGGCCTGGGTGGCGCCTGCCTTGGCATCGCGCTCGCTCCCACCGCCGAAGTGTCACTCGAGCCCTACGGCGAGGGCGAAATCATCGGCTTTCGTGATGCCCAGCTGCTCAAGGTGAGTGATCAGCGGGAACTCAACTTTCTGCTCACGCCCTTCCTCAGCCACCAGGTTCCCTCCAGCATGAAGGTGAATGCCGCCGAACTGCTGCGCAAGGCTCTTGAGGGGTCGACGGCCTCTTCCGGCTACAAGGTCACGCTCGACCGGCTCAAGATCCACTCCGTTCAGATTCAGTCCGATTCTCTGGTCGTCGATGTCGACGGCGATCTGAGCGTGAAGTGAAACATTTCTCGCTCACCGGTCGGCGACGGATCGACGGGCCCGCGCGGATGCTACCGTAATACCGATATGTCTTCGCCTACAGCAGCCCTACTCGGCGAAATTGGACTGCCAGTTCCCATCCGCGAACTCGCTGCACGCACGTGGGACGCAATCATTGTTGGAGCCGGTCACAACGGTCTCGCCTGCGCGGCATATCTCGCCCGCGCCGGCCAGCGCGTACTGGTTATCGAGAGCCGTCTGCGGGTCGGCGGCGCGTGCACCATCGAGGAGCCATTCCCAGGCGTGCGCATGTCGCCCTGTGCCTATCTCGCCGGTCTTCTCCATCCTCTCGTCGTCGAAGAACTCGACTTGCCTCGCCGTGGTTACAAGTGGACCCCCGCCGTCAACGGCCTGTTCGTCCCCTTCCTCGACGGTTCCAGCGTGCAGCTCTGGGACGATGACGACCGCTGCACGGCGGAGATTCGCCGTTTTGCCCGCGCTGATGTCGAAGGCTTCAACGCCATGTGTGATGTCATTCGCCGCCTGCGCGACGCCCTTCGTCCGCCCGGTCCAGACGATCTCTGGATTGGCGAAGCGCCCACCTGCGAGCAGATTGAAGAGCGCCTCGGCAACGACCACGAAGCCCGTTCCCTGCTCTTCGACTGGTCGATGGCTGAATTTGTCGAGCGCTATCTCACCGATGAACGTCTCCAGATCGCCTATCTCGGCCAGGGGGTGATTGGCACCAACGCCAGCCCCTTCGACCCCGGAACTGCGTCGATCCGCTTTCACCATGCTTCCGGCCGGCTCGGTGGCATGCCCGGCATGTGGGGCTACGTGCAGGGCGGCATGGGGATGGTCTCGTTCTATTTTTGCGATGCTGCCCGCGAAGCCGGAGCCACCGTCGTCTCCGGCGTTCCCGTCGCTGCCATTCTTCCCGGCGAAGGAGTTCTGATCGAGGGCGGCGAGCGCATCGCAGCTCCGATCGTCATTTCGAACGCCGATCCGCGCGTGACATTGCGCCTCCTCGGCTCCGCAACCGACTCCGCGTGGCGAACCCGCGTCGAGCAGATCCCGATTGAGGGCTGCACAGTAAAGCTGAACGTGCATCTTCGCGAACTGCCCAATTTCATCGCCCGACCCGGCATCAACGAACCGCATCACTTCGGCCAGATCAACGCCCCGCTCACCAAATCCGAATGGAAGTCCGGTTACGCCGCCGCCCGCCGTGGCGAGTTGCCGCAACACCTCTGGTGCGAACTGTATTTCCAGAGCGCCCACGATCCCTCCGTCGTTCCAGCCGGCACCCACACCATGAGCGTGTTTGCGCAGTACGTTCCCTACAACTTCACCCATGGCACCTGGGACGAGCGCCGCGACGAAGTGCGCAAGCTGGCCCTCAATTCACTCGCACGCTTCTGCTCCAATATCCCGTCAACCGTCATCGACACACAAGTGCTCGGTCCGCCCGACATCGAGAAGAAGGTCGGCCTCACCGGCGGTCACATCTTTCAGGGCGAATGCCTGCCGCAGTATATGTGGGGCAACCGGCTTGCCGCGCGTACGCCCATGACCGGCGTCTACCTCTGCGGAGCGTGCACCCACCCGGGCGGCAGTGTCATCGGCATCAACGGCCGCAATGCGGCGATGGCGGTGCTGAAGGATTTGGGCAAGATATAGTTTTTCTCCGGTCTGCTTCCTCTGCTATCCTCCGCCCTACATGGCTTCCCAACCAGCACTTAAGCGCAGCATCCGCCTTCGCGACCTGGTGCTGCTTTACGTGGTCATCGTCCTCAGCGTGCGCTGGACGGCGACCGCAGCCGCCGCCGGTCCCAGCATTCTCGTCATCTGGGTCGCCGCTCTTGTCTTCTTCTTCATCCCGCTGGCCGCCAGCGTCATGGAACTTTCGTCGCGTCATCCCGACGAGGGCGGCATCTATGTCTGGACGCGCGAAGCCTTCGGCGATTTCTCCGCGTTCATCGCCGCCTGGGCCTACTGGATGAGCAATCTTCCCTTCTTCGCCAGCGTGCTCTACTTCGGCGCGGCCTCCGCGCTGTTCGCCTTTGGACCGCGCGCACAATCGCTCTCTTCAAGCCCGCTCTATTACGTCACGTTCGCCGTTTTCTGGTTGGCAATGATCACGTTGCTCAACATCGTCGGCATCGACACCGGCAAGTGGCTCAACAATATCGGCGCCCTGGGCAGCATTGTGCCGCTCACCCTCCTGATTCTCATGGCCGCAGTCTCCTGGTGGCGTTTCGGCCCCGCCACTCACTTCACGCGCGCCAACATGGTTCCCCACTGGTCGCTCGACAACGCCGTCTTCTGGTCCAGCGTCTTCTTCGCCTTCAGCGCCATTGAATGTGCGTCCGCTATGGGAGATGAAATTCAAAATCCCCGCCGCACCATTCCCTGGGCGATTCTTGTTGGCGGCTCGATCCTCGTCATCGGCTACATCGGCGGAACCGCGGCGCTGCTGGTGGCCTTGCCCAGCAACGCTGTGGGCGGGCCCGATGGCTTCGTCAACGGAATCCATATCCTCGCCGGCCGCCTCGGCATGGGCTGGCTGCTTGTTCCGATGGCACTGCTCGTCGCGCTCAACGCCGTCGGCGGAGCAGCCGGGAATCTTTCCGCTACCGCACGACTTCCCTTCGTCGCCGGCGTCGACCGCTATCTTCCTTCCGCCTTCGGAGCGATTCATCCGCGATTTCGTACACCCTGGGTCGCGCTTGCTGTTTACGGTGCAGCCGGCATGATCGTCGCGCTTCTCGGCCAGGCGGGAACCACCGTTCGCGGCGCCTACGACGTGCTCGTGAGCATGGGCGTCATCTCGCTCTTCACTCCCTACCTGTTTCTCTTTTCCGCAATGATCCGTCTGCAGAGTCGCCCGGTCGGCGCTGGAATTCGACGCGTTCCCGGAGGCAAGCCGGTGGCCATTGCGCTGGCCACGCTCGGCCTGCTCAGTACCTCGATTACGATTGTTCTCTCCACCATCCCCGGCGCCGACGAAACCAACAAGGCGCTGGCCGTCACCAAGGTGCTTGGAGGAACCGCGGTGCTTCTTGGACTCGGAGTCATGGTCTTTGTTGCTGAGCGCCGCAAAGCCCGAGCGCAAATGCGCTCCGCGATCGACGCGCCCCTCGCCTGATTTGTTTTGAATGTGTGCCTGGCAGAAGACCGCCCGCTGCGCCGGTTTTCCAATTGCTGTCAAGCGAAGGGAAATCGCTAAGTGGCTTTTCATCAAAAAGCCGCCTTAACCAACCCACAGACGCCACATGGTTACTTGGAAAACCGCCTTACGCCATCACTTCCCTGCCCGCGATGTACACGCGCGGGCGCGCCGGCGCGGCCATGTAGTACGCCAGTTCGCGATAGTCCTCGAACTCGTGAATCAGAAAATCCGCCTGCTTGCCTTCTTCCAGCGTACCGATCTTTTCGCCCAGCCCAAGACTCCATGCCGCGTTCACCGTGCCGGCGGTCAGCGCCTCGGCTGGCGACATGCCCATGTAGAGGCACGCCAGCGAAAACACAAACGGCATCGACGCAATCGGCGACGAGCCCGGGTTGAAGTCCGTCGCCAGCACCACGGCCAGCCCCATCTCGATCATCTGCCTCGCCGGCGGATAATGCGTTCTTCCCAGCGCAAACACTGATCCCGGCAGCACCACCGGCTGTACGCCCGCGGCCTTCAACTGTTCCAGCGTCTCGCGCGTCACCATCTCCAGGTGATCTGCCGTTGCCGCGCCCAACTCCGCCGCCAATGCCGCTCCCGTCTCGGGGCGGAACTGTTCCGCGTGGATCCGAAGCTTCAGCCCGGAGCGCTTCGCCGCACTCAGCACCGTCCGCGTTTCTTCCACCGTAAACGCATGATCGTCGCAAAACGCGTCGCAGTACCGCGCAAGCCGCGCCTCGGCCACTTCGGGGATGAGTTCCTCCGCAACACAGCGCACGAACTCGTCTCGTTTCTCGGCATATTCTTTAGGAACCGTATGCGCGGCCAGCAGCGTGGGAACAAGATGCACGGGACCCTCCGCGTTCAGCCGCTCAATGACTCGCAGCATCCTCAATTCCGTGTCGCGATCTAGCCCATAGCCCGACTTCGCTTCGAGGGTCGTTGTGCCGCCGCGCATCATCCAGTCGCGGTGCAGCTGTGCCTGTTTCAGCAAGTCTTCCTCGCTCGCCGCCCGCGTCAGTTTCACGGTGCGCAGAATGCCGCCCCCTGCCTCTGCGATCTGCTGATAACTCGCACCTGCCACACGTTGTTCGAACTCCTCCGCGCGATTCCCCGCAAACACAAGATGCGTGTGCGCGTCGATGAATCCCGGAGTGACGCACCGCCCGCCCGCATCGACGACGATGGCGCCAGGCGAAATCTGCGGGCACAAATCCGCGTAAGTTCCCACCGCTGCGATCTGCCCGTTCTCCACCAGCAGCACGGCATCGTGCAGCAATACGAGATCGCGCATTTCCTCGCCCGCACGCGCACGCCGCGGACCGGCAAGCGTTACCAATTGTCCGATGTTGACTACCGCGAGGGTCCCTTCCATCGGCTACTTTCCCGCCATCGGAATCCGAATCCCTTTTTCGCGGGCTGTCTTCTGCGCCAACTTATAGCCCGCATCGGCATGCCGCGCAATCCCGATTCCCGGATCGTTGTTGAGCACCCGGCCAATCCGCTCCGCCGCCGCATCCGTACCGTCCGCCACCGTCACCTGCCCCGCGTGCAGGCTGTAACCCATGCCCACGCCGCCGCCATGATGGAAACTCACCCACGTCGCGCCGCCCGCCGTATTCAGCAGCGCATTCAGAATCGGCCAGTCCGCCACCGCATCCGAGCCATCCAGCATCTTCTCCGTTTCGCGATACGGGCTCGCCACTGAGCCGGTGTCCAGGTGATCGCGTCCCATCGCAATCGGCGCCGAAATCTCCCCCTTGCGCACCAGTTCGTTGATTGCCAGCCCCATCCGCGCGCGCTCCCCATATCCCAGCCAGCAGATTCGCGACGGCAATCCCTGGAATGCAAACCGTCCCCGCGCCAGCCGGAGCCAGCGCGTAAGAATCTCGTTCTCTGGAAACAACTCCAGCGCCAGTTCATCCGTGCGGTCGATGTCCTTTGCGTCACCCGACAGCGCCACCCAGCGGAACGGTCCCTGCCCCGTGCAGAACAACGGCCTGATGTACTCCGGAACAAACCCAGGAATCAGAAACGCATCCCCGCATCCCGCATCGAACGCAAACCGGCGAATATTGTTGCCGTAATCAAACGCCACTGCCCCCGCTCGCTGCAGAGCCAGCATCGCGTTCACGTGCACCACCATGCTCGCCGTCGAGCGCCGCACATATTCTTCCGGATCGCGCTTTCTCAACTCTGCCGCTTCGGCCAATGTGAGCCCTTGCGGAATATACCCATTCAACGGATCGTGTGCGCTCGTCTGGTCGGTAATCACGTCCACCTGCACGCCGCGCCGCACAATCTCCGGCAGAACGTCGGCACAATTACCCACGAGGCCCACGCTCAGCGCACGCCCCTCGCGCCGCGCCGCCTCGCACCACTCGAGCGCTTCATCCAGGCTCTTGCTGATCCGGTCACAATAGCGCGTATCCAGCCGCCGCTGAATCCGCGTGCGATCGACCTCGACACAAAGCAGCACTCCATCATTCAGCGTCACGCTCAGCGGCTGCGCGCCACCCATGCCGCCCATGCCCCCGGTCACCACCAGCTTGCCCTTCAGCGAACCCGGCCCGCTCGAGGTGGCGAAGTGCTGCTCAGCCAACGCCGCAAAGGTCTGGAACGTCCCCTGCAGAATGCCCTGCGTGCCAATGTAAATCCAGCTTCCCGCAGTCATCTGCCCATACATCATCAGACCCTTGCGGTCGAGCTCATTGAAGTGCTCCCACGTGGCCCACTTGCCCACCAGGTTCGAGTTGGCAATCAGCACCCGCGGAGCCATCTCGTGCGTCCGGAACACGCCGACCGGTTTGCCTGACTGCACCAGCAGCGTCTCTTCATTTCCCAACTGCTCCAGTTCCCGCACGATGGCGTGAAAGCAATCCCAGTTGCGCGCCGCCTTGCCGATGCCGCCGTACACCACCAGGTCTGCCGGACGCTCCGCCACCTCTGGATCGAGATTGTTCATCAGGCAGCGAAGCGCCGCCTCCTGCTGCCAGCCCTTGCAGCGCAGTTGCGTTCCCCTCGGCGCACGAATCGTCGGGGCCGTTGTTGTCGTGGTCATGGTATTTATCCTGCGGCAATCCTCATCGAGATCGCCACATAGAGGATACTACCGGCGGTTGCCGGCCACGGCCATGCAGACGCCATCCGAGCATGCAGGGTGATTGCCCGCTCAAAACGGACACAGCCAGGCAGCGCAATCGGTCATCCGACTCGAGTCAGCCCGCTTCACGGCTGAAAACCCGCCACGCCGAACTGCCAAAGCAGAAAGCTCCACTCATCCGCAATCTGATCCTCGTTTTGCTCCTTGGTTGAGCCCATGCCGTGGCCGCCGGCATAGTCCACGCGCAGCAAGATCGGCTTGCCGCTGCTCGTGGCGGCCTGCAGGCGCGCCGCCATCTTACCCGGCTCCCACGAAGCAACCCGCGGATCGTTCCAGCCCGTCGTCACAAGAATGGCCGGATACTTTACTCCGTCGCGAACATGATGATACGCATCCATCGCGTACAGATCCTCGAACCCCCATTGCGTCTTCACGGAACCGAACTCCGGAATGTTGGGTGGACCATTGGGCGTATCCTCGCTGCGCACCGCATTCGACATGCCCACGCGATCCAGCGCAGCGGCGAACAGGTCAGGCCGTTCCGTAAATGCCCTTCCGATCGTCACTCCGCCTGCACTGGTTCCGGAACCGGCCAGCTTTGCCGCCGTCGTGTAATGGTGATCGATCAGGTACTCGGCACAGGCAATGAAATCCCGCCAGGTATTCGGCTTGGTCAGTTTCTCGCCCCACTTGTGCCAGTCCTCGCCATAGACGCCGCCGCCGCGCGGATGCGCCCATGCATACACGCCGCCTTTTTCCAGCCACGCCAGCAGCACCGGGTCGAACTCAGGATCGATCGTGATGCCATAGGCTCCGTATCCGCGCAGCAATGTGGGATTCGAACCGTCCATCTTCAGGTCCCGTTTATGAATGATCGACAGCGGAACCATGGTGCCATCCCAGCTCTCGACCTTCACCTCTTCCGAAACAATATCCTGCGGATCATCGTTCGGCCCCAGAGGCTGCAACTTCGTATCCGTAAGCGTGCGGGCCTGGGGATCGAAAGCATAGATGCGAGGCGCCCGCGCCCACGACGTCAGCACAACCAGCGCCCCGGGAACGCGCTCATCCGTTGCCCCAATCGACACCGTTCCTTCAAAGGGAAGCGGTATGGTCTCCGCATCTCCCCCCTCATATTTCAGCCGCTCCAGGATGCCGATGGTGCCGTCCGTCTCCTGCACATACAAGCCGTCCTGCGATGTTGCGATGTTCTTGATCACGCGCTCGCTCTCCGGCACCACCACCGAAGCATGCTCCACATCGGGATGCGCAATGCTGGTGCGAATCACCTTGAAGTGCGGCGCTCCCTTGTGCGAAAGCAGATACAGTGCGTCTCCATGGGTCGCAAGGCTCGTTACGTCGTCCGGCACGTCGCAGATTTTTTCCCACGGCGTATCGGGTTTGCCGACCGTGTCCAGCGGAGCTCTGTACATGGTCGCTTCATTTAAAACTCCATGCGCGATGAGGCCGATTGCCCAGCGCCCATCGATCGTGGCGAAAGTGAATGGGATATCCGTCGCAAGAATCTTTACGCGCGGAGAAAGCCCGAACGCAAACACAGGGCGATCATCATCCACACTGGTCCCGATCACGTGGAGATAGTCAACGCTCTTTTGCTCTTCATCCGTCAAGGGCTGCCCGGGCGCGAGTTTCTGCAGCCGGTTATAGAAAAACGAATGATTATCGGGCAGCCACGCGATCGCGCCGAATCGCGCGCGGTCGATCGTCTCCGGCAATTCCTTGCCCGTTCCCACATCGAGAATGTGAATGATCGCATTCTCCGAGCCGCCTGCCGAAACTCCCACCGCCACCATCTTCCCGTCCAGCGACGGGCTGTAGTAGCTGATGGCATTGTGCGAGCCCGCCGGAGCTGGATACTTCGAAGGATCAAGCAACACGCGTTCCGTTCCGTCGAGACCGTCGCGAACATACAGTCGCGGCACGATCTCGCTGGCCAGCATCTTTTCGTAGAAGTATCTTCCGCCGGGAACGATATTCACGTTGCTGACCTTGGCCGGCGTTGACCTGTCGAGTTCCCGTATGCGCGCCAGCAGCGCATCCCGCCCAGGAATCTTCGCGAGCACCCCGCGCGTATACGCATTCTGCCCTTTGAACCATGCCTCCACTTCCGGATCCTTCAGGTTCTCCATGTAGCGATACGGATCGGTAAGTTTGGTCCCGTAATAGTCGGTCGTCACCGGGTGAATCGGCGCCACCGGAGGCGCGGCGGGCGCGCCGGGTTCCTGCGCCCGGCCAGCAATACATGAGGTCGCAGCCAAAGCCAACAGAACGAGCACGCGTCCAGTCAGACGCGGCAATGCCTTGCTAAGTTCCATGTGAAACCTCTCAAATCGAAGTGGGGAACCCGAGCGACGATGCTAACGGTTTCTGTTTTCCCGGTCAACAACTTCCGTATTTCCGCCCATCGGCGGCATAACCAACTGAAATATTTATAGTTAGCACCAATTTCCCAGACGAACACTAAGCCGCCCCGCGCTTCATTTGTACCCGCCCGCCAGCCGCCATTGAGCCCGCACGTCAGGAATGGCTCACGGCAATGAAACGAAAGAGATTGCCCGGTGACCTGCGTTCGGTCGAACCCTGGCCTGCCTGTGCTACGCTTCGACCATCTGTGGCCAATTTCGAAAAAGCGCCGGCGGAGGTCAGGGAGATCCTCTCCAAGCCGATTCAACAGCTCGGCTTGAAACTCGAAGGCTCTCCTATCGAACGCTTCGTCCAGCAACTGTACAAAGAACTGGAAGCCAAGGGGCTCAATCGCTTCCGCCCTCTGTGCTACCTCACCGATGAGTGGGGCTGCCCGAATATGGAGCCGGTCATCGGAATCCCGTTCTACCTGGCCGATCCAAAACTGCAGCGTCTTGAATCCGAGATGAATGACATTGAGGACGCTCGGCAGATCATGATGTACATGCGTCACGAAGCCGGTCATGCTTTCAATTACGCCTACGCGCTCTATAAAACAAAAGAATGTCGCGACCTCTTCGGACCGTTCCGGCGCACTTACCGCGACAACTACATGCCGGTTCCCTTCTCGCGCCAGTTCGTTCGCCACATGGAAGGCTGGTACGCGCAAAAGCATCCCGACGAGGATTTTGCCGAAACTTTCGCAGTATGGCTCACGCCTCGATCCAACTGGCGAAAGCGGTACAAAGGCTGGGATGCGATGAGGAAGCTCCTCTACATGGATCGAATTGCCCGCAAGCTCGGCAATACCGATCCCGTGGTCGCGCACGGCGATACCGACATCACCGTTGATGAGATGGATGTGACGGTCGGCGAGTTCTATCAGCGTGCGCTCGATCAGCAGATCACTCCCGGCGATCTTCCTCTCGATACCGATCTGCGCGACATCTTCAACGTATCGAAACGCCGCAGAAATAATGTTCGTCCCGCGGTCGACCTTCTTCGCGAGAACCGCAAGGTTCTCGTCGACAAAGTAAATTACTGGACGGGCGTGCAGCGTCCACTGGTTAAAAAACTGGTGGAAACTATCGAGGCGAAAGTAAGTGATCTCGGCCTGCGCGCCGACATAAAATGTGAAAGAGAATCTCTAACCGAAGTCGCCGTGTACGCAACCGCGCTGGCGATGAACTACATTACGCGGGGCAAGTTCATTTTGCCCTGATCGTTGCTTCACTCTCGCCTTGGCCGCCGTTGCGGGTCATACTTATGTGTAGGGGCATCATGGCAAACCTGAAAGTAACAATCTTGCACGACGTCTGGGAAGAGGGACCGCCTGAGCCGGAGCCGGAGCCGGTCAAGGCGCCGCGCGGCAAGAATGGCAAACGTCCGAAGAAGAAAAAAGACCCGCTCCACGACCGCGAAGAGATTTTCGAGGCGCTGACGAAGCTCGGGCACGAACCTTCGTACCACGTCCTCGACGGCAAAAACCCATCGCTGCTCTCGCTCGCGAAATGCGGCGCCGACCTCGTCTTCAACCTCACCGAGTCGTACGCCGGCCACGACACCATGGACAAGAACATCGCCGCGTACCTTGAACTCCTGCACATTCCCTATACCGGCGGCGGCCCGCAGGCTCTCTATCTTGCCCAGGACAAGTCGCTCGCAAAAAAGATTTTCGACTTTCACAAGATCAAGACGCCGGACTTCGCAACCTCCTATAAGGGGCGCACCGATCACTCCCACGACATCGAATTTCCGCTCATTGTGAAGCCCGTCTCAGAAGACGGTTCGATCGGCATCGACAGCGGCTCCGTCGTCGATAGTGTCAAAGAGCTGATGGAGCGCATTCATTACATCCACGAGGAATTCGACAGCCCTGCGCTGATCGAGGAGTACATTGAAGGGCGCGAAATCTACGCTCCCATTCTCGGCAACGACAACCCCGAGGTGCTCCCGCTCATTGAACTCGACCTCTCCAAGCTTCCCAAGGGAACACCGCGGATCGCCGGCCAGGACGTGAAGTTCGATTTCGAGACCGAGGCGTACAAGGTGACAAAATCTGCGCCGGCCGAAGATCTTGACGAGGAGACAACCAAAAATCTTCAAGAGACCGCGCTCGCTGCCTACCGCGCCCTCAAGCTGCGTGACTACGGTCGTATTGATATGCGCTTGAACAAGAAAGGCGAGGTCTACGTCATCGAGGCGAACCCGAACCCATGGCTCGCCAGCGCGGCCGAATTCGCCATGGCAGCCAAGAAGGCCGGCTACTCGTACACCGACATGATTGAAAAAATCGTGGAACTGGCCCGCGCCCGCTCCATGTAATGCTCAAGCGGCCCGGCGCAGCGCGCTACTGCGGCTGCCTGAACAGGCAAGACTTTGCCAAAACAGCAAGCTGTTGCCTGTTTCCAAAAAATTGGAGATAACTCCAGGGTACTGGGTCGGTGGGCCAGCAATTGCATTGAAGTTTACTGCAAGGTAACTTCTGGATAGGCGGTGATACGCCCGGAACCCGCACAGAAATAGAATTGTCCAGGATGAACCCCTACACACTTGAAGTTGGCGAATACATCTATCACTTGCGATGTGGCTGCTGTAATCATGCAAAAAAGCGTGTTTTTGGCTTCGTTAGCAAGGATGGTGACGCGCACTCGGTCTACTACGCTCTCCTCAACGTCACCGAAGAAAAGCCCCGAGTTGGGCTCACGTTGAGCGTCGGGCCATGGTGGGGAGATACGAGTCCATCCGACAGGAAGTGGATTCACGCTGAGGTTTGGCCTGAGGAAGATGGAACCCACATGGCATTGCGCGACCCACAGCAGTCGAACTTCTATCCTTGGGCACGTGGCGGCATTCCATTGACGCCGGATGAAGCGCGTGCCAGCGAAGCGATTCAGGAGATCTGGGCCATCGCTGATTACATCGTCGAAACGGACCCAGCAGTCTCGTCGTACTTGGACGGATGCGATGTGGATGCGACGGGACGTGAAGCACGCGACGCCGATGGCGTGTCAAATCATTGCTCTTGAGCGATTCGACATGCTTTCAGCGGGTCGACGACGAATTCGGAGCGAGTGGTGGCCTACTATTCCCTTTCTCGTTCTTCGCCCGGTCTCGGTAGCGGGCGGTATCTGACCAGAACAACGGAATGAGTGCGTTTTCGAGGTTCACGTTTTGGGCTCTTCCCAATCTTCGCCTCCCCATCGAAAAGGGAACACAATCGCAAGAACGTCGAAGATCACGGCACCAACAAGAGTTCTGCGAAGCAGTTGATGAACTTTGCTAGGATCGGCTGTCATGATCCAACTAAGGACAACAAATGGGGTCACGGTCACAATCGGCCATCTCTTTTTCCACCGGACGAGTAGATAGCGTGTTACGACACCCTTCACGCTTTGACCGACTGTCGCCGCTGGTTCATCCGGCAACGAAAACCATTTCTTCAGGAAGGTCATTTGCTGCGAGTATATGGCTCGATACCGGTTGCTCGCATCGCGAGCGCATTGTGGGCCACTCGGTAGTTATAGGTTGGCAAACGTTGTACCTCTGCGATTTTGGGCTCCAGCACCTGAAGATCGGCAAGCTGTCGCCGGTAAATACCAATTTCCGAATCTGCGGTTTCGTTGGTAAAACGAAATTTGGGCGCGGCAAGGCTTTGCCTGGATCGGCAAACATTTAGTTGTTTGGCAGCAGCAGCGCGCCTCTACTGCGTCTCCCCCGCAGAAAACGTCGTCCACGGCCCCGCCTTCATGTCTTTCAGAATCGGCTTCAGGTAACTGTACTCGGGGTGCGCGGCAAAAAACGGCGCGGCCAGAAAATCCTCTCCGCACGGATGTCCGGCTCGCGCAACCAGCGTCATGTGCGCCGCCATATCGGAGTCGCTTGCCTTGCCCGTGACCGCCCCTCCGGGATAATACGGCCCCCAATCCCACTCCGGAACACCCTGCTTTGCCGTATCGACGTGCCCGCACAGCGAGCGCTGATCGGCGTCGGTCTTGCCCGTATAGCTGTCGGCGTGACTGCTCAAAAACTGCTCGGCCATTTTCACGTCGATCTGCCCCTTGTACTCAGCCATCAGTTTTTGCCACGTCACGCGGCGCGCGTTGGGTGAACTGCCAAGATTATTGGGATCGAAGCCGTCTGTTTCTGTTTTGATCAGTTCCGGGTCGCGCGCAAAATTTGAGCTGATGAAGTAGCCATCCTTCTTGCGCCACAGAGGCGTGTTCTTCAAACCCAGTTCGAGATACCCGATCTCTCCGGTCTTCCGGTCCCCAATCAGCCAGTCGTTCGCATACCCTCCGTTGTCGCCTTCGCGCATGATCGATGCATACTCGTCAATCGTCCCGGCATACTGCAGCGCCTTGCGCGAGCGGACAAACTCGGGAATGCCTTCCTTGTTCCAGCCGGCGAACTGCGTGATCGTGGTTTCGGTAATCATCAGGCCCGCGCTGTTCTCGCCGAAATCATCCTGGCTGGTGATGACGCCCGGTTCCCCATCCATGATGATGTGATGGCCGTGGTCCGGCTTGATGTCAAAGATGATCGTCCACCGCTCGCCGTCCGCGTAGCCTGACCAGTTGTTGTGCGCGATCACGATCTTCCCGTCCTTCGTATAACTGCCGGTCGCGATGAATGCCGAGCAGCGGCCCTCGGGGCGAATAGGCGGTGCATTCGCCGCATGCTGCTGCTTGTTGAGCCACGGCACGTAATACTGCGACAACTCGATATCCCCGTTGAGCGCGACGATGTCCCAGACGTCGAGCTTCACTCCCCTCGATTGCACTCCCTTGGCGATGCCCGCCAGCTCCTGTTGATACTGCGCCTCGATGTGTGGCCAAAGCATCGTGCGTGCAGCTTCGCGGTAGAACTGCCAGTTCCGATGCGTCGAGTGCGCGTCTTCCAGGCTGTCTACATGAGTAAGGTCGGCAATTTCTGTGGCGAGAAGCCGGCCATGTTCGTAGCCAATTTCAGACGGAGTGCCTTCGAGGTGCACATACGTCCAGCCGCCGCGCGAAAAACGATACGCGCCATGAAGAGCCGCGTCCTCCCCGCTGGCCGCTGGCGCGGCAGCAGCGAAAGACATCGGCAGCAGGAACAAAAGCGAAAGCAGGTAGAAGAAACGCGCACGAGGAAGTGAGAGGGACATGATGTCTCCTTCAGAATGGCTTGAAGATAACACGGCAAAATCCCGCGCCTGCAAGATTCAGACAAACATCTTCGCGACCGCCCCGCGGACCAGAGGCCTGACCGGTTCTCCAGCAGCTTGCTACTTCTTTTTCGAAACCTTCGCGACAGTCTTTTTCGCAGCGGGCTTTTTCGCCGTTTGCGCCGCCTTCACTGGTTTATGCGGACTTGCGGCTTTCTTCTTTCCCGGCGCCGCTTTCGCTGCAGGCTTCATGTGCGCCTTCGCACCCGCCTTTGCCGGCGCTTTCGCAGCCGGTTTCGCCGCAGCTTTTGCCGCCGTCTTGACCGCGGGCTTTTGAGCTGCCGCGACCTTCCCCGCCTTCACCGGCGCAGCCTTCGCGGGGACTGGAGATTTTGCAGCAGGCGCGGCCTTCGCTGCCGCTGCCTTGGCTTCCGGTTTCGGTGGGGTCTTTGTCTTTTCCTCTTTCCCTGTCTTTCCCGCAGCCGTTGGAACCTCCGGCTTCACTCCTGCACCTTTGGCCGCCTTCGCCGGAGGCTCTGGCTCGGTCTGCTTGGCGGCCTTTCGGCCTGCATCCTGCTTCTTACCTCCCTTTGCGGAAACAATCTCCTCTTGTTCGGGCTCCTCGGCTTCTTCCTCTTCGCCATCGTCGCCGAGTTCGCCCTCCAGATCGCTCTTCGGGATGACGATGCCAAGGTCAGCTTCTTCATCATCTGCCCCGATGTCGTCGAGATCCTCGTCCTCGATTGCCTCTTCGTCCTCATCGTCAAACGAACGTTCCTTGATCTTGGCCTCCGCTCCACGCTTCGAACGCGACCGCTTGATCGTGACCTGCGGCGGCGGAGCGGGAGGCGAATGCGGCTCAAGAAACGCACGCAGTTCTTCGGGCGTATTGAGTTTCCCGTCTATCAGCTCCAAAAAGAGAGCGTGGATCACGGAGGCGTATGCGGGCAGCTCAGGTGTAATCCGCATCTCCTGCATTAATGCGTGAGGAATGCGCTGGCGCGCTTCGGGCCACGTCTTCAGGAAAAGTTCGTAGCGTTCTTTAACTGCCTCCGACTTGGTCGTAAGCCCCAGCCAGAGAACCGCTTCAGGATCATAGCTCGTGAAAAGCTTGAAACTTGCCGAGGGCTTCAGGTTTTCCTTTGCCAGCAGCACCTTGGCAAATCCAGCAGCGATTGCGTCCAGGCTGTTCCACTCCTCTACAAAGCCCGGACGAAGCATCAACTTCTTCAGCGCGCCCAGGTCCTTTGAAGAGAGCTTGGCCGTCAGCAACTGCATTTGCGCCGCCGACATGTCAGGGTGCACGCCCTGAACCTGCAGCGCCACCGCCAGTTCGTGCAGTGCCCGCAGTTTGTCTTCATCGGCTTTTGCCACAGTCCATGCCGGAAACAGCTCCTTCATCCATCCTTCGGTCTCAAGAGCCTGCAGCACCCTCAAGCCATCATCCTCGTGGCCAATCTGCTCCAGCTCGCGGCTGCGTTCGATCGCTGAAAGATGCTCGATCACTCCCTCTTCGCGGGCATTCTGATACCGGGTCTGGGTTCGTTCATCCAGATCCCAACTCAGCCGTGTTTTGTAGCGGGTCGCGCGAATCAGCAGAGCCGGATGCTCAAGGAAACCGTAATTGGACACCAGGCGCAGAACGCGCGCCTCAATGTCCGCAACTCCGTTCAGCGGGTCCATCAGAAGACCAAATGAGCCCTCGTTGAGAGAAATCGCCATCGCGTTGACGGTAAAGTCCCGGTCGCGCAGGTCTTCTTGAATCGAGGCCCAGTGAAAGACCGGTTTCCCGGGCTTGGGATACTCGGTGCGGTGGGTGCTCACAACATCGACTCGTACGGTGCCCGGAAAGCAGAGATAAAGCGATCGGGAAGCTTCGTCCTCTCCCCAGACCTTGCCGCCGGCTTTACCGGCAGCTTTTTTCAGCTTGAGAGCATTTCCGTGAACCGCGATTTCAAGGCCGCGGACGGCATGGCCGCTGGTCAGGTCGCGGACGGCGTCGCCGGTCAGGAACAGGATCATTCCCGCCTCGCGCGCCACCTCGCGAATCTGCCTCAATGCATTCTGCTGATCGGCCGAAAGACGGCTCTCAAGAAGGTAAACGTAATCAGGCATTCCGGCTCCTGCTTCCCCCATCCTCTATCCGGGCCAAATACCTGATGTTGTTCAGCTTAGGACGCACCACGGCAGAGGTTGCAAAGCAGTACCTTATCACAACCGGGTGCCGTTGGCTAGGCCTTCTGCACTGGATTTGTTGCTTTTCAGCCGCCATCGAGCTACCCATCGTGCGACAATCCAGAGCAATGGGTTCCCTTCGTAAACCGGTGATTGTGCGTAAGTTCTCGCGGGATTGGGTTGCGGGCTACGCAGCCGCCGGATTCGATCAGGATGCTACTTCCCTTGAGCTCCTGGATGTCGCGGGGAAGACCCTCTTGATTGCCTGGGAGGCAGTGAAGTGGGTTTGTTATGTGCGCGATCTCCCATCCCCTGGCGGTGACCGCACCAACCCCGAACGGCTGCTGCATAAAAGGTTCTCCGTCCGGCCCCGTTCGTCGGGTTTGTGGCTGCGCCTTACCCTGACCGATGGCGATGAGTTCGAAGGCCTGGCGGCCAACGACCGAACCCTGGTCGACGGAGCGGGTCTGATGCTCACTCCGCCCGATACGCGCTCGAATACCCAGCGAATCTACATTCCCCGTCAGGCCATTCAAACCCTCGAAGTGGTGAGCCTGATCGGCGCGGGTAGACACCACAGACGGGCCGAGACGCCACAGCCGGAGTTGTTTCCCGGTGCGCGAGAAAACGAATAGCAGGAGTCCTCAAATGAGCCCTCAGCTCATTCCGGTACAATTTCCTCGATGAAACTTGGTGAGTTGGCAACGCGCCTGGGAGCCGAACTGCGCGGCGACGCAGAGCTGGAAATTACAGGTGTAAAAGGAATTGAAGACGCGGGCCCGGGTGAGATCACCTTTGTAGCCAATCCTCGCTACGCCGGGCTGGCCAGGAAAACCAACGCCGCTGCCGTGCTGGTGGAACCCGCGTTCCCCGACATCGCACCGGCCACTCTCCGCATCGCGAATCCTTATCACGCTTTCTCTCGCGCGCTCGCGATGTTCTATCAACCGCCTGCATACCCTGCGGGCGTCCACTCGACCGCTATCATCGATCCCTCGGCTCAGATCGCTGAGGGAGCGCACATCGGCGCCTATGTCGTCATCGGCCCTGGATCGAAGCTCGGAACGCATGCAACTTTGTTGCCGCACGTGGTCATTTATCCAAACGTGGCCGTGGGAAAGAACTTCTTCGCCCATGCGCACGCCATCGTCCGCGAAGGCTGTGTCCTGGGCGACGACGTCACCCTCGAAAACGGCGCCATCGTCGGCGCTGACGGTTTCGGCTTTTCCAAAAACGGAAAGGGCGAGTGGGAAAAGATTCCGCAATCCGGACCGGTTCGGCTCGGTGACCGCGTCGACGTGCAGGCCAATGCCTGTGTCGATCGGGCCACTGTCGGGGCTACCGAAATCGGCAGCGGCACCAAAATCGATAACCTGGTTCAGGTGGGCCACGGGTCCAGGGTCGGGCAAAACACCCTCCTTTGCGCTCAAACCGGCCTCGCCGGATCGTCGATCGTCGGCAGCAACGTGATTCTTGCCGGACAGACCGGCATCGCAGGCCACTGCTCGGTCGGCGATGGCGTCATCCTGACCGCACAGTCCGCGGTGTCGCACGACGTTCCAGCAGGAAAGATGATCTCCGGTTCACCTGGATTCGATAACCGCGTCTGGCTTCGCGCCGTTGCCATCTTTCAGCGGCTTCCCGAGTTGCTCAAGCGCCTCGATCGCGTCGAAAAGGAGCTCGCGGCACACGAAGCTGCTTCGCACGAGAGCGGAGATGCGGAATGAAGACCTCCCGCGCCCGCGCTTTCTGGCTGATTTTGCTGTTGGCCTTTGCCGCCGGCTGTCGCTCTGCCCATATCGACATCACCGTCGAAAATCGCACCGGATCGCCTATCGAACTTGTTGAGGTCGACTATCCAAGCGCGAGCTTCGGAACGGACACGATCGCACCGGGCGCCAATTACCGCTACCGCATCCAGGTGAGACTCAGCGGGCCGGTCAAAGTGACGTATACAGAAAGCGCAACCCACAAGGTCAGGCAGATGACTGGTCCCGAACTCTCCGAGGGGCAGACTGGCAGGCTCGATATCGTGCTCCTGCCCGACGGAAAGGCTGAGTTCCAGCCTCAGCTCGTTCCCCGTCAATGATTTAGAAAACCTGGCCTGGACTCATACTTCAAAAGCTCCAACTCCGCCTGTTTTTCCTTCGTCTTTGTGCCGATAAAAGATCAGAGGCACAGGCATGGAACCTCGTTCCACCCATTCCGACTTGGCAGCTACAGTTTTATCGGTCCGGCGCAAAAGATGCTTCATCTGTCTCGCTGAGTGTTTCCTCCTGACTGCCGGAGCCACCATCTTCGTCGGTCTGGGGCTCGACGACAACCTGATCTGGGTGGCAAACGGAATATTGCTCTCCTATCTCCTGCTGGCTCCGAGATGGCGGTGGAATGCCTACCTGGTCGCGAGCTTTGCAGCGCAGTTGACGGCCCGATGCGTATTCCATCCGGAACGCTGGCGTATTGGCCTTTTGCTTTCCCTGCTGGATATTCTCGAAGTGAGCTTCGCCGCATGGCTCCTCCGGCGTCGATCAGTCGAGCTCCCTCGCTTCACCGACCGAGCCTACCTTTTTCGGTTTATTGGATACGCCGTCCTGGCCGCCCCGCTTGCTGCCGGAATTCTCTTTTCGCTGGTCTATTCCATCATGCAGCACAGCGCGCAGTGGCCCGCCGTGCGCGATTGGGTCACAGCCGATGGACTCGGCACGGCCATTGCGACGCCTGCCTGTGTTGCGATCTTTCAAACGCGTCTCGCGAATGCGGCGGAGCTGCGAAAACACTGGGTTTACCCGGCGATGCTCGTCGTGGCTGCCATTGCGGCTTTTTCGCAGACGCGTGTACCGATGCTGTTCCTTCTTTATCCGCTGCTCATCCTCGTGCTCCTGCGCTTCGGCCTGGGATGGGCCTCGCTCGCGTCCCTTTTTGTCGCGGCCTCAGGAAGTTGGTTCACGCTCAGAGGGGTAGGCCCCTTTGCGATGGAAACATCGTTCGGAAAGGCTGGCCCCTCGGTTCTGCTTCAGCTTCATATCGCATCGGGCATGTTCATGCTCTATGCCGTATCGGTCGTTCTCGAAAACCTGCGCTCTGCCGAACACAAGATCAGCGAAATCGCTTCACTGCACCAGCTCGTGCTCGAAAACTCTCGCGACATCATCATTCTCGCCGACTTCGACGGAAATCGAAGTTACGTCTCTCCATCGGCGGAAAAATGGGGAGCCTGGACAGCAGACGAAATCCGGCAACACAAAAGCCTGGATCTCGTTCACCCGGAAGATCGGCCAAAAGTCGAAAAGGCCCTGCGCGACCTGCACAACGGCCAGGATGGATTGCTGATCGAGTGCAGGGTTTGCCACCGCGACGGCGAGCCCGTGTGGGTGGAAGCAAATCTCCATGCCATTCGCGATCCTGTAACTGGTGCTCCGAAGGGGCTCCTCAATATTGTGCGCAACATCAGCGAACGCAAGGCAGCTGAGCAGGAACTGCGTGAGGCTTATCGCGCCCTCGAGACGCTGGCAGCAACCGATTCCCTCACCCGCCTCGCGAACCGGCGCCGGTTCGATCAATACATGGCCTCCGAGTGGCGGCGGGCTCTGCGCTCGCACCTCCCGCTTTCCCTGTTGCTGATCGATGTGGATCTCTTCAAGTCCTACAACGACTCCTACGGGCACCTGCGCGGCGACAATTGCCTGAAGGAGATCGCGGATGCCGCTCTGCGGGCCGTCACCAGGTCAGGAGATCTCGTCGCGCGGTTCGGCGGTGAAGAGTTTGCGGTCGTGCTGCCCGATACTCCAAACAAGGGTGCGATGGAACTTGCGGAACAGATCTGTGCTGCGATTTTCCAACTGAAGCTGGAACATCGCTCCAATCCCTTGGGAATCCTGACCATCTCCGTGGGGTGCGCCACCGCGATGCCTGCGATGGGACGCCGGCCCGCAAGCCTGATTCAGAGGGCCGATGACGCGCTCTATGCCGCGAAGAGAAACGGGCGCAACCAGGTTTGCAACGCAGATGCAGGTCAAATGCAACTCGAGGTCTCGCACGCAAGCTGATCGCGTGATCCCTTGCGCCTGCCTTCCTCGCGCTCGCCGCGCCCATCAACTCTAAAGATGTTCGCTCGGAACAGGGTTCCGCGCGAATTCCGGCTCAGCGCACCATGCTTTGAAAGAGCGACGACTTCAGCAGATTGTCAAAGCCTGCGTCCGACGTAGCGAAATGGATGGAAAGCTGGCCCCCGCTGGCAGAGATGTCGGTGGCAGCAAGCGCAGCCTTCTCGGTCTCCGAGCCGCTCATCCTCCGGTACAGCACGGCCGCATTCAACAGCGATGAAACCGTTGCCGCGGCGAATGTGTCTCCTGTGGCAATCGTGAGATCGAACTTCACGCCATGCTGGAAGTCCATTCCATACCAGGACGACGCCAGCCTTTTGCGCACCGAATCGAAATCGGCCACTGAGCCGGCCTGCCCCAGAATCTGGCGCATCATCGTCTGCGTGCCCTTCTGGTCGAGAATGCTCCACAGGGGCTCGTAGTCGATGGTCCTCATGGCATCCATCATCGGCCCGTTGGTTAACATACTCGGTGCGAAACCATCGCGCACATTCAAAGTCTGCTTCACCGCCTCAGAGCTTCCAAACACCATGGTGGAGGGATCAACAAAACACAACACCATGCCCGTCCTGCCCATGGGGTAGATCCGGTTTGAGCGAACAAGGGTAGGCCGAACCTTCGCGGTGCGGAAGTTGGCGAGAATCGTATCCTCTTCAAACTGGCCCTGCGCAATCCCAACCGTGTCCAGGTTGTCGCTCGATCCACTGCTGCGGAAAAGAGCAAAGGCAAGTTCATCCACGTCATGATTGTCATTGATGCCCGACTTGCGCAGCGCATCGTCGAATTGCTTCAGGTCGGGCGGCATCACCCGATCGCGCAATTGCATGGCCGTGTCGGAGTTCTGCATAGCCCGGTAATCAATCACAACAAGTTGCTGCAAGTCATGCGGAATCGCCCCGCGAGCGTCTCCTGTCAGCTGGGCGGCATGGGCACGCATCACCAGCACTGAAAACAGGACAAGCACCGAAATTCTAACTGCGTTCTTCAACAAATCCTTCCTCCACAAACTTCTCGCAGCACCATCGCACCCGCTGCGAGCCATCGCCAGGACCCAATGTCGGCTGGAAATTCCGAGATTCAATTCTCGCTCGGCCCGGAATCTGGGCGTCTGCAATCGGCCGTGCCAGGCAGGCATTTCTATCGCGCCTCGATCGAACTGGGAGAGCGAAACGGCCCATCTTCCTGCCCCTCCATTGTACTATCGGGCAACTTTTTATTAGACCGTCGCAATTCTCAAACGTTGGGTACTATGGTTCCGGCCAATTCAGTGGAGCAGCAAGACGCTGTTCCAATACCTTGGTTTGAAAATCGAATCCGTTTAATTGACGCATCCACTCCCCTTCCCGCTCGCAGGCGGCCTCGGGAATCAGGCCGACAATCTCGCCCTCGACTAGCGCAACCTTGTGGCGCTCGGCGAGCCTCGACGCGGTGCTGTACACCTTCGAGATCGGCGTGGCCTGAAAGTCGGTGATGTTCATGCTCAGTTGCGCTCTGCCATGAGCAAGCAGACCCATCGCCTTCACGCCTTTCAATCCGCTTGAAGCTGCGTGAATCTCGCGCGCCATGGCGCGCACCACGGCAATGTCGGTCGAATCGAAATATAGGTTATATGTTACGAGGAACTTACGTGCGCCTACAGCGCACGCTCCCGCCGTGGGATGCAGATCCGGTCCGCCCAGGTCCGGACGCCGGGCGGCCTCTTTGCGGACCACATCGCGAAGCCCCTCAAACTGGCCCTGACGCACATTGTCGAGGTTAGCCCTGTCCGGCCGGGCCGCCGCAGCTTCGTAAAAGTAAACGGGAACGCCAAAGCGGCGCCATATCTCCGCCCCCGCCTGGCGGGCCAACAGGACGCACTGTTCGAGCTTGACTCCAGCGATGGGCACAAAAGGAATCACGTCAGCCGCGCCGATGCGCGGATGCATTCCTTGCTGGCTGGTGAGATCGATCAGCTCAGCCGCCCTGCCCGCCGCGCAAACTGCCGACTCAACTACCGCGGCTGGATCGCCCGCAATGGTCACCACGGAGCGGTTATGGTCCGCATCCATTGACCAGTCCAGCAGGTGCACTCCGTCTCCACGCATCGCCGCCACAATCGACTCGACACGACGAACATCTCTGCCCTCAGAGAAGTTGGGAACGCACGCAACTAACGGGACGGTCATGCTATCTCCAGAACGTGTATCCCACTTGAACCTGCATGCTTGCGTTCACGCCCGGGTTGCGGTCGCCAAGTGAGGCCGAGGAGATATGCACCGCATTCACCTCCAGATCGATCGAGCGTTTCGCCCGGGTGAAGAAGTGTACTCCGATCCCGCCTTGAGGAGAAAAGTTCCACACAGATGTGCCGCCTGCCATGCCGTGATTTACAAGAACGTCGGGAGGAAACTTGTGCGTCGTGTAGATAAGACCGCCGGCGCCTTGAAACCAGGGCTGAAAGCGCCGCGAATGGGTGAAGAAGTTCCAGCGCAGAATGAGCGGCGTCAGGCTTAAGCCCGTGTAGGTCCCGCCCCCTATCGGCAGCTCGCACGATACGGCCCCGCATTGGTACGTCTGATAGTGCTGCGCAGGCGTGTAGGCCTGCCACAGCGGCATGAGATTGCCGCCCAACTCGAACTGTCCTGTAAGGATGCCGGCATGCAGAACCGGTGTCAAAGGCTTGCCCAACTGCGCGCCAAGAGAGAAGAACTTGAAATCAGAGCGGTCGCCAACTCCTGTGCCCCAATTCACAAATGGCCCGTATTCCCAACTCCGGGCATCGCGGACCTGGGCCACCGGATTGTCGGCTGAGTCGCCGCGCTCCGGTGAGCGATCCGGAGCCTGGGCCATCGCCAATGTGCCGGCTGCAACAATCAAACAGAAAACAATCGCTCTTCCGATCAATCTTCTTCCTTTCTCTTCTATGGCTCCACAAAAAGGCCGACCCGTCCGGTCGGCCTCGTCTGATGCCCGTTCGACCCCGATTCAGCCCGCAACCTGTTCCATCTGCTCGGCGTCCATGTCGAAGTTGGAGTAAACGTTCTGCGTGTCGTCGAAGTCCTCAAGAGCTTCCAGCAACCGGATCATCTGGCTCGCCGCCGGCCCTTCCAGCTTTGTATACGTCGAGGCGATCATCGTCACCTCGTTCATGGTCGGCTTGATGCCGGCCGCTTTGATAGCAGCCAGAACGCCCTCGTAGGCGCCCGGGTCGGTCAGAATCTCCCAGGTATCGCCTTCATCATTCAGGTCTTCGCCGCCATGCTCAAGAACAATGTCCATGAGCTGCTCTTCGGTGGCTGCCGATTTTTCGACCGCGATCACGCCCTTCTTCGAAAACAGGAAGCGAACCGAACCAGATTCACCCAGGTTGCCCCCATTCTTCGAGAAGGTATGACGAATTTCACTTACCGTGCGATTGCGATTATCGGTCGTGACCTCGACAATAATTGCCACTCCACCCGGTCCGTAACCCTCGAACGTGATCTCTTCGTAGGTCAGCCCTTCGAGCTCGCCGGTACCACGCTGGATGGCCCGCTTGATGTTCTCCTGAGGCATGTTCTCGGCTTTCGCCGCTAGAACTGCGGTACGCAGCCGTGCGTTGGTGTCGGGATTACCGCCACCCTTGGCCGCTACCGCGATTTCCTTCAGCAGCCGGGTGAAGATCTTGCCGCGCTTCGCGTCAAGCGCGCCCTTCTTGTGCTTGATTGTGGCCCATTTCGAATGGCCGGACATGGGAACCTCTGCGATCGTGAAAATGCAGGCGCAACCCGCGCCTGCCCTGTGCAGTATATCACTCGGGATGATCGGTAAGCAGGCTCGCCTTCCTCGATAGATTGGAGAAACGACCCCATCGTTGATGACAGACCGTGATCGACGAGCGCGTTCAAAAGCTGTTCTTCCTGGGGAGGTGACCTCCGCGGCAATCGATTTGCCGGCCACGCCGCCTCAAAGGATTAAGCCAATCGCGCCCGCAAAGTTGCTCGTCGAAAATCACCGCGTGGTCATCGGCCGCCGGGTTCCGATTTGTGAAATCTGCAGCCGAAACCTGCACTTGCGCGTCTTTCCCCCAAATTTCCTGATTCCGCAGTCTTCCGGCACATCCACAATTTCCACAAATTCCGCTCCGGCAATCTCCAGACTGCGCCGCGAAGCGATGTTTTCCGGATCGCACGTGATCCACAAGGGATCGAGCCCCAGTTCCGCCGCCAACGGCAACAGCAGAACAACAGAACGCGCCGCAAAGCGATGACCCCGATACGGCTCATGCACACCGTAGCCGATGTGTCCCGCGTAGAGCTCCAGGTGCGGCGTTGAGCCGACACGCAAATTCACGGTGCCCGCTTCGGCTCCCGTTGGCAGAGTCTTCATGCGAAAGAAATACGTGGGCACCTTATGGTACGCGTGGATGGCGAGTTCCAGAAACTCAAGTGTCAGATCGCCGTCGCGCAACTCCCCTGCGCCAATAAACCTGAGCGGATCAAGCATGCAGTTGGCCCGGTCGTGCGTTTTGATCTAGCCCACTAGCTCGAACGTCCGAATCGCCTCTTTGCGCACCGTCAGTTGCTCCACCAGACCCGTTCGAACCTCGTACCCGCGGCCGGGAGAATCGGGAATCGCAATCTCGCCCTTGGCAGACACCGTCACTTCCGGTTCAATAATGTCTTCTTTCCAGTAACGCCCCGACGCTGAAACGTCGCCGGGAAGAAGGAAGTTTTCAAGCGTCGAGAGAGCGATGTTGTGCGAACGGCCGATGCCCGATTCCAGCATCCCGCCACACCATACTGGAATGCCGCGCTCCTGCGCAGCATTGTGCACGGCGATCGCTTCAGAGAAGCCGCTCACCCGCCCCAGCTTGATATTGATGATCTTGCACGACTCCATTTCGATCGCTGCCAGCGCATCGCGCCGGTTGCGAATCGATTCGTCAAGGCAGATGGGTGTATTCAGCCTCTTCTGCAGCATGGAGTGGTAGTAGAAATCGTCGTGCCACAGCGGTTGCTCGATCATCAGCAGATCGAACTGGTCAAACGTCACAATGTGATCGGCATCCCGCAGCCGATATGCCGAATTCGCATCGCAGCTCAGCATGATGCCCGGCCACCGATTGCGCACACGCTCGAAGACCTCGATATCCCACCCCGGCTTGCACTTCAGCTTGATGCGCTGATAGCCCGCGGCCAGTTCCTTTTCGATGATGCCGAGCAACTCCGGAATCGATGACTGGATGCCCAGCGACACGCCGCAAGGTATCCTCTCGCGCACGCCGCCGAGAAGTTGCGACAGAGAAACGCCTTCGCGCTGCGATTCCAGATCCCAGATCGCGTTTTCAAGCGTCGCTTTGGCCATGTGGTTGCCGCGAACCTGCTTGAAAATGCGCGGGCACTCGCCGCCGTGCTCGGGATTTTCCGATGCCAGCATCGGTCCAAGCTCATTGACCAGCACCTGCCACGCCGTATCGGTCGATTCGCCCGAGAAATAGGGACGCTCACCGGCCGTGCACTCCCCCCAGCCAATCAGTCCTTCAGAGCGCACTTCGGCCAGCAGAATTCTGCGTTCGCGTGTGACGCCGAAACTGGTTTCGAACGGCCGAACAAGGGGAAGATGAAGTTCGCGCAGAATGATTCCATCAATTTTCATGGTTTGTCTGATCCTCAAAAAACGAGCATATGTAGAAACCGTGTTCCATGGTTATGGATCGCCTGAATTCCGATTCGTGCTCCTTAAACCAACTCCGGCTGGTTGAGGGGGGCCAGCTCGAAGATCCCGTTTCCCTTCACATCTCGGGAGAATCCGATAACAGCAAGACCCTGGGAAAAAGCCTGTTGAAACTTCCTGCGGTTCTCTGTCTGCACTTCGAGAGCCCGCTCCCGGCCTGCGTCTGAAGCCTTCCATTCGTAAATGGAGGCAGGTATCAGGATGCGTTCCTCAACACTGCATTTTTCGTCTCGTGATCGGCCTTCCAGAATTTCCACAACCCGGGGAGTATCGAGGTACCACTCGGCCACCAGGCGATCCGTCGGCAGCCCTGCTTGAAGTCGAGATGAGGATACACCATAAAAATCGATATAGTAGCGGCGAACGATTGCCCCCAGCTTGTGGATATTTAGATGCGCGTTCTTGATCTCCAGCGGATCGAAGGTCCACTCCATATGCCGAATGCCGCGCGAAAGAGCCTCATCCCTTTGTTTCAGCTTAAGTTGCACGCCCAGGCCACGATCGCGATGGCTTTGCCTGACAGCCAGCATGTGGGAGTGCAGATAAGGCCACGGGCCGCCTGCTCCGGACTTGATCCCAGGCAAAGAATAAGCGAATCCTACCAGCGATTGGGGTCCTCCCCCGGGAGCCGCGCCGGGAAGGCTGGTGTCGAATGCGCCGATCACCTGTCCGCCGATCTTTTGCCCCAGCAGAAACGACTAGCGAGGAATGATGTCGCTCTCGTCGTAACCCCAGGTCTCAATTTCGAGCTGAACGCACGCCTCGAACTCGTCGAAGCCTTCACAGGAACGGATCACGATCATCTCGCAATCTCCTGAACCCGCTGCGCGGAAAGCGTTTGCTTCGCCCGCACCCAGAGAGCTTCAAGTTCTTCGGGGGATAGATCTTCCAGCGGCCGCGAAGAATCGAGCTCCATCTGGCGGAAGCGCCGGCGAAAGCGCAGGTTGCAGCCGCGCAGAGCCATCTCCGCGTCCACATCGAGGTGCCGGCCCAGGTTCACTGCGGTGAATAGGAGGTCGCCGAGCTCGGCTTCGACAGCGGGCTTGCGCGCGGGATCGCCCGACGCTGCTTCGGCTTCGAGCTCTCCGATCTCCTCTGCGAGCTTTGGCAGCAGATCGCGCCAGCTCGGCCAATCGAAGCCAGCCTTGCGCGCCTTGCCGCCGATCTGAGCCGCCTCAGCCAGCGCGGGCAGAGCGCGGGGCACGGCGTCCAACCGCGAGACTGTCTTGGCGCCCTCTGAGTTGCCAGCGCCTTTGGCCGCGCTCTTCTCAGCTGCCTTGATCTCTTCCCAGTTGCGCAGCACCGCAGTCGCAGAGCCTTCGACATCGGCGTCGACCTGGGCGCGGTTGCCCGCAGCGCGCGATGCTTCCTCGCCGAAGACGTGCGGATGACGGCGGATGAGCTTGCGATTCAAGTGGTCGATGACGTCGGCGATCATGAATCGCCCCTCGTTGGCCGCCATCTCGGCATAGAAAAGCACCTGCAGGAGCAGGTCGCCGAGTTCCTCCGCCAAATGCGGCCAGTCGCGCCGCTCGATGGCGTCGAAAACCTCGTAGGCTTCTTCCAGCGTGTACTTGCGAATGGAGTCGAAAGACTGCTCGCGATCCCACGGGCAGCCACCCGGCGCGCGCAGCCGTGCCATGATCGTCACCGCCTGCTCAAAGAGCGCGGCCGCGCGCCTCGCGTCGGTCGCGATGGCTGAAGTCTCTGGTTGTCCGGGTGAGCTTGCAGGCGGGAGATCCATTCACCTTTATTTTACCGCGCCGAGCGCTCTTCGAAACCGCGCAGGATTGCTTACGAGGTGGGGCCGAAGCAGCTTCATGGCTCGCATCTGCATGAATCCAAAGAACTCCTGCCCCGGACGAAGGCTGGACATGACCGGCGTGCGAACGATCGTAATGAGATAATCGCAGGCGGGGAGGCAGATGGATGAATGCGTTCAAGACCACCCTTCTTCTTACCGGACTTACGTTAATTCTGGTTCTGGCGGGCGAGTACTTTCGCGGGCCGAGCGGCGCGGTGGTCGCCCTCATCGTTGCCGCAGGCATGAACTTCGCCAGCTATTTTTACTCCGACAAAATTGCGCTCTCGATGTATCGCGCGCAGCCGGTCACGCGCGAGCAGTTGCCGCGCGTCTACGCGGTAGTGGAGCGGCTCGCCGGGCGCGCCAACATTCCGCTGCCGAAGATTTACGTGATCCCCACCGACTCGCCGAATGCTTTCGCCACCGGGCGCAATCCCAATCACGCTTCGGTCGCGGTGACGCATGGCATCCTCGCCCTGCTCAACGATGAGGAGCTCGAAGGCGTGCTGGCACACGAACTGGGGCACGTTCGTAATCGCGACATCCTGACCAGCTCGATCGCCGCCACGCTCGCCGGCGCCATCACCATCCTGGCGCGATTCGCAATGTTTTTTGGCGGGGGCGGCGGCGACCGCCGTCGCGACAGCGGCATCGGCGCGCTCGTCATGCTGCTGCTGGCGCCGTTCGCGGCCACGCTCATTCAGTTATGGGTATCGCGCACGCGCGAGTTCGAGGCCGACGCCTCGGGCGCGCATCTTACCGGAAATCCCTATGCGCTGGCCACTGCACTGGAAAAGATTTCAGGAGTGAGCCGGCAGGTTCCGCTGGTCGCCTCGCCCACCAACGCGCACCTGTTCATCGTCGCGCCGCTGCTGTCGGGCCAGAGCTGGGCGAGCCTGTTTTCGACGCATCCGCCGATCCCGCAGCGCATCGAGCGGCTCATCGGGCGGCCGTCGGTGAGCGGATTCAGCCAATAGATTGCTTTCCGTGCCCCACCCTTTTCGCGCCTTCGCGAAAAGGGTGGGATAGGAAAAGGCCGGCT